>CATLBH010000001.1 GCA_949878745.1 uncultured Ruminiclostridium sp.
CATTCTTCCTCAACATTATGCCCGAGAGGTGCAAGCGTTTCCTCGCTTATCAGATATCCGCAGACGGTACAGCGGTATTCCTTTTTGCCCTCCGAGTCATAATCCGGTTCAAGCGTTACCTTTCCGCTGTCGGAAATATGCTCGCCGATATTATGTTTTTCGCCGCACCCGCAGTTATGCCAGTGTCCCGATATGTCGCTTTGCCATTCTTCCTCAACATTATGCCCGAAAGGTGCAAGCGTTTCCTCGCTTATAAGATATCCGCAGACGGTACAGCGGTATTCCTTTTTGCCCTCCGAATCATAATCGGGAGCAAGCGTTACCTTTCCGCCGTCGGAATTATGCTCGCCGAAATTATGCCTCTCGCCGCACTCGCAGTTATGCCAGTGTCCCGAAGCTTCGCTCTGCCATTCATCTTCAATATTATGCACAAGAGGAGCAAGTGTTTCTTCTCTTAACAGATATCCGCAGAGGGTACAGCGATATTCCTTTTTTCCTTCCGAGTTATAATCCGGAGCAAGCGTTTCGGTTCCGTTATCGGAAGTATGAAGAATTCCCATGACCAATCCGCATTTGCATTTTTGATAATGATATTCTTGATAGTTATAGTCGGGATTATCGGTAATAAAATCACCCTCGGCTGAATGATCCTCATAGCTGTCGCTTCTGATATCGTCACATGCGGTGCATTTCAAATAATGCTGCAAACCGTCCGGTTCAGAAGCATAATCATAATTGTGCGGCAAAAGTTCCGTACCGGAATACAGCTTTGTACCGGCCGGAAAAAATTCCAGCCCCATTTTATCCTTAACGTCTTGATCGGTCAGCCCTTCGGGAAAAACGATTTTTTCCAGATTTGAAGGAAAGGTTCCCCGCGACAGAACAACACGACCGTCGCTGAAGCCGTCAAAGCATACTTCCTTAAGTCCCGCCATATCTTCAAACACACCGTAAATCTCTTTAACGGTATTCGGTATTGTAACTTTTTCGATTGTGCCGTTGTCTGTAAAGCCGTAAATTGATATGACATCTTCACCCTCTATCGTTTTGGGAATTACAACCTCGCTCCTGTCGTTAATATAACATTTTGTTATCTGTATTCCGCCGTTTTCAAGATTTTTATATTCAAAATCACTCTTTTGACCGCAAATAACGCATTCACCCAGACTGTCCCTTTTGTGAGTGTGCCCGCTTTCCGATACCTTATCCCTGACGCTTTCTTCAACAAAAACAACGGGAATTTTTCCGTTTACCGTATCGTGTATCTCAACATCGTTTTTTCCGCTGCCGAGAGTGATGTCCGTAATCGTCATTTCACCGTTTTCTATTTTATATGGAAGCAGCGTTGCGGTATCCGGGATGCTTGCGTTGGTAATATCCAAATTATTGGGATAGAAAACGGTTTCGAGAGAATTACAGCCTCCAAACGGATCCATTTCGACGGAAGTAACATTTTGAGGTATAACTATCGACGCAAGACTTGAGCATTGACGAAAACACCATTGCTTTATTACGGTCACGTTGTCCGGAATGATTATTTCTTCTAAAGACGAACAACCGTAAAACGCTCCGGTGTCTATTTTGTAAATACTTTCGGGCAAATTGATTTTTTTCAGCCGGTTGCAGTAGTTAAATGCATAACTGTTTATAATGCCGACTTCTCCCTCTATATTGACTGTTTCCAATGCATCGCAATAGTAAAACATACTGGGAGTTATTCTATCGTTATATAATGTTACTTCTTTTAAACCCTTGCATTTATAAAATATAGAACCGTGAAGGTTTGGAGCTTCATACTGCAATTTTACACCGGCGGGAACGATCATTTTTGTCAAACCGTTGCATTCCGTAAAAGCGTACTTATCTATTGTAACAACGCTGTCGGGAATAATAATATCCGTTAAACCGCCGCATTTTTCAAACGCCCATCCTCCAATATAGGTCAAATTGTCCGGAAGCGTTATTGAATTTAATTTTTCGCAATTCGCAAACGCCCGATAATTTATAGCCGTTACGCTTTCCGGTATCTCCACCCTCTCCAGATTTTTGCAGGTGTGAAAAACGCTGTTTCCGATATTTGTTACTCCGTTTTCAATAATAACGCTTTTGATTTCCTCGCTGCAATGAAAAGGAGAGTCAACATCGTCTGCCCAACCGTCGGATTTGTAATTATACATTTCTCCTGTTCCGCTTATAGTGAGAGTCCCCTCATCATTAAGCGTATAGGTTATGTTTTCTCCGATTTTGTTGTCGTAGGTTACGGAAGTTGTGATTATTCCGTTGCCGCCGTCCGCAGCGCTGTTACCGCTAAGAACGCTTTTACGGTTTATAACGTTTTCCGTATCTTTCGCGTGCTCCGCGAACCCTGTCGAACTGCTCAAAAACGCGGCGGCGCATATCGCCGCCAATATCCTGCCTGTTGTTTTCATATTCTGCATACCTCATCTTCTTTGAAATCGTGCAAATTTTAATAACTTCTTTTATGTTACGTCAGTTCAAAAAACAAATCAAGTATTTTGGCAGGAACGTCAAATTTCAGGCAAGAACGTCAAACCGACAAATGTACTTACAAACTGTATTTCGTGACATGAGGACAAGGCAGCATTTCGCAGTCTTGCAGCTTGCATAATATGCAAGTCAAGAAATTACACTCGAAGCACTATTTTCAAATTATCCAATCTTTTTAATTTGAAAATATTGTTCCCCCTATACACCGTTTAACCCACTCTTTCCACCTCGGATCCTCTTTAATAGTCCTCTCCGCCTCCGAATAATCCGGAGCGCGCCAGAATGGCCAATCCTCGGGCAGGGAGGAGGAAATATCAACATATTCCCCCCTCTTGACTTTCACAAGCGAAACCAGAACGCCCGTAAACATATGCTCGTTTCCGTCAAGAAAGTTTTCAAGCTTTTTCGCGTGTTCGAGCGCCTCGTCCAGAGATAAAAACGCTTCGTCACAATCCCCCTTTTCCCACTGTACCCTTGATAAAAAGAGATAAAGCTTAATAATTTCGCCGTGATATTCTCCGAAGTTTCCGTCCTCGCAAACAAGATAAAACAGCGAAATAAGCCCTTGAATTTTTTCGGCGGTCATTCCGCTCTCATAAACATGAATATCCGTTATCAGCCCTTGAATAAGCAGCCTTGAAAATTCCGAAGCCAGCTTCAGAAGGGCTTTTCCTGTATATTCGGCTCTCGGCTTTCCGTCCGCGGATACGGATAAGAGTATTTCGCGGGAATTTGAAATATCGGGCATATTTCCCGCAAAATACAGCGCCTTGTCCCGTTCCCCAAGATTGCCGTACAGCAAAACGAGAAGCCGCGCCGCTCTTATATAAATCTCACCGTCGCCCGCCGTCTTGACAAGCTTTTCGCATATCCTTACCGCTTCGGACCAATAAGCGTTTTCCGCGTGCTTATCGTAATTATGCCTTTGATATCCCTCGGAGTCATAGTACCAATATTCGCCGCACCTTCGCCATCCCGCCTCGGAAAGAGCTTCGGCAAGCGTAATCAAAAGCTTTTCGTTCCGCGGAAATTCCGCAGCGCCCCGCCGAAGCAGTGACAAGCATTCGTCAACCCACTCGTCGTCGCTTCTGGCGTAAATGTTAAATTCGGCCGCTTTTCCGATAATTTCGTCCGCTTTTTTGCCGTGCTCGCTCTCGTAACCGAACAGCTCGTCTATTGTAACTCCGAAATAGTTGGCGATTGAAGGTATAAGCTCCATATCGGGATAGGCGGCGTTTAATTCCCAACGTGAAACCGCCTGTCCCGTTACTCCTATGGCGTTCGCCAAATCTAATTGAGTATTTCCCGCCTTTTGGCGCAAAAATTTTATTTTTTCACCAAGCTGAAGTGTCATTGTTCTGCCTTTCTCTATACGTATAAAATATTATTCACCGGTGTAAATAAAGTATAGCACTGCTTTGCCGAAAAGTAAATGGCAAATTTGTTGTATAAAATTCAATCCTTGATTGATAAAACATCGGTTACTGCTCCCGAAATTAAATTTTTATCCTTTTTTAAATTACAGCTTCGCCCATTCGCCGAAATACTTCATATAAACCCTTGAATTTTTTTCCTTTATATAGTATAATCAATAGGTTAGGTGGAATTTAATTGGGGGAGCAATATGTTATTTGATGAAGAAATGATGCTTAAAGCCTTGGAATTGGCCAAAAAGGCTTATACAATCGGTGAATGTCCCGTGGGGGCAATTGTCGTAAACAAAGAGGGAGAAATAATCGGACAAGGCTATAACCGCCGCGAGACCGACAATTCCCCAACCGCTCACGCGGAAATTATCGCTATCGAGGAAGCCGCAAGAACGCTGAAAAGCTGGCGGCTTTCGGATTGTACCCTTTATGTCACCTTGGAGCCCTGCCCCATGTGCGCGGGGGCGATTATAAATTCACGACTGAAACGGGTGGTTTACGGCGCTTTCGACGAAAAGGGAGGAGCCTGCGCTTCCTTGATCAACCTTTTCGAGCTGCCCTTCAACCACAAGCCCTTTGTGAGAAGCCGTATACTTGAAAAAGAGTGCGGAGAAATACTTACGGAATTTTTTAAGAATAAGCGAAAATAATTCTTTGTTTTTCGGAAAAGATAATATTTGAGGAGTAAGTAAAAGATGAATATTATATTCAGGAAAATAACCAACGCCAATCTGGCCGCCGTCTGCGCTCTGGAAGTTTTTGAGCACCAGAAAAGCTTTGTGGCCCCCAATGTCTTAAGTTTAGCGGAGGCCTTTGCCTCAAGAAACGAAAATATATTCGCCATGCCCTTCGGCGTATATGACGAAGACACTTTAATAGGCTTTATTATGTTCGGATACGATACTTTGGACGAGCCGAACGAGCCCGAAATCGCGAAGGGGAACTATCTTATATGGCGGCTTATGATAGACAAGAAATTTCAGGGCAAAGGCTATGCCGAGCCCATATTGAAAAAAGCGAAGGAATATATCGAAACCTTTCCGGCGGGCAGGGCCGATTACATATGGCTTTCATATGAAAAAGAAAACGCGAGGGCGCGGGAAGTGTATTCCGAATTCGGATTCACGGAAAACGGCGAAACCTGCGGAGACGAAATAGTTTCAATATACCGTTTAAAATAGGAGTGACAAGTATGTGTACGGCAGCGGCCTATAAAACAAAGGATTTTTATTTCGGAAGAACCTTGGACAACGATTTTTCCTACGGAGACGAGATAGTAATTACTCCGCGGAATTTTCCCCTTAACTTTACCGAAAAGGGTACGATAAACTCACATTTCGCCATGATCGGTATGGCTCATGTGGAGGACGGCTGTCCGCTGTACTATGAAGCGGTGAACGAAAAGGGGCTTTGTATGGCGGGGCTTAATTTTGTGGGAAACGCGGTTTATTTTAAAAGCGCAGAGGGAAAGGACAATATCGCTCATTTCGAGTTTATACCGTGGCTCCTGTGCCAATGCTCCAATTTGGAGGAAGCCAAGGCAATGCTCCAAAAAATAAATATAACCGACGCGCGCTTCTGCGACAGGCTTCCGGCGGCGCGGCTCCACTGGATAATCGCCGACAAAAGCGGCGCGCTGACCGTGGAATCCGCTTCGGAAGGTCTGAAAGTATACGATAATCCAGTAGGGGTTCTTACCAACAATCCTTCCTTTGACAAACAGCTTTTTAATCTTAACAATTATATGGGGCTTTCCGCGAAAGAGCCCGAAAACACATTTGCCCGCGGAATGAAATTGGACAGATACAGCCGAGGTATGGGTTCCATAGGGCTTCCGGGCGACCTGTCCTCACAGTCAAGGTTTGTCAGGGCGGCGTTTGTGAAAATGAATTCCGTTTCGGGAACAAGCGAAAAAGAAAACGTAAGCCAGTTTTTCCATATCTTAGGCTCGGTGGAACAACAAAGAGGCTGCTGTATCCCCGAAGAGGGAAAATACGAGATCACGATTTACACCTGCTGCTGCAACGCGGACAAGGGTATTTATTACTATACCACATATAACAATCACCGAATCACGGCGGTGGATATGCAAAGGGAAAATTTAGACGGTACGGAGATTATAAGATACGCTCCCGTCTCCGAAGAACAAATCGCCATGCAAAATTAGAACGTGTTCTTAGGTTATGAAAGGCGGTGATGTAAAAAATTGAACAGATATAAAAAGCTTGCGTCAAATACTGTGGTGCTGGCTTTGGGACAGTTCGGCTCAAAGCTGCTGGTAGTGCTTTTGATGCGCTTTTATCAAAATATGCTCGGCGAAGAGGGTTACGGCGAGATAGGAACCATTATCGACACCGCGACCCTTTTAATGGCCTTCGCCACGCTTTCCATAGGCGAATCCATAATACGCTTCGGCCTTGACAAGGCGTATAACAATTCTCAGGTTTTTTCCATCGGACTGAAAGTGACCCTCATCGGAACCGCAATCGGCTTCCTTATAGTTCCCGCCCTGGATCTCGCGGCGGGGCTTATGCCCGATAATAAGGTTCTGGATCTGCTAAACCGCTATTCCTGGATCACCGCTGTATATGTGTTCACCGGCGGCGTTAAAAGCAGCTGCGCCCTCTTCGTCCGCTCCAACGGCAATGTCAGGCTTTACGCGGTGGATGGGATTTTCACCACGATTATGAATATTCTCTTTAATCTGCTGTTTCTTCTGGCGTTCAGATGGGGGAATATGGGCTATCTGCTGTCGGTCGTCTGCGCCGACGTCTGTTCCGTTTTTTTTCTTACATATATGGGAAGGCTCAAAAAATATTTCGCTCTTATAGGTACCGACCGAAGAGTGCTGAAAGCCATGATAAGCTTCGCCATTCCTATGATACCCACCACCGTTATGTGGTGGATAATCAACGTTTCCGACACCTTTTTCGTCTCGGAAATGCTGGGCTTCGCCCAAAGCGGGCTTTATAAGGCGGCTTATCGGCTCCCCAATATGATAGCCCTTCTTTCGGGGATATTTTCACAGGCGTGGAATATGTCCGCCATAAGCGAAAAAAATTCCCGCACCATCGCGAAATTTTATTCCGACGTTTTCAGCGCCTTTCAATCGATTGTCTTTGTGGTGGGGTCGGGTATGCTGTTGGTTATACGCCCCTTTGTCTCGGTTTTCTGCGCCAAAGAGTTTCGCACGGCTTATATCTATACGCCTTTTCTTGTTCTGGCGGTGGTTTACAGCTGCTTCGCCACTTTTATGGGGAGCATTTACGTGGCTTCAAAACAGTCCAAGCGCTCTCTCTTGACCACCTCGGTGGGAGCGGCCGTCAATATTCTGCTCAACGCTTCCTTTATCCCCGTTTTGGGCAATCACGGGGCGGCTTTGGCCACCTTCGCGAGCTTCATCGCGGTGTTTATTATCCGCGCCTTTGACACAAGACAGACGGTGTATATGAATCTCAGACTGAGAAAGCTCTGCACCAATACGGTTTGTCTTATCACAATGGGAATGGTGATAATTTTCGTAAAGAACGACGTCGTCTTTTATTCGGTTCTGACAGTGGTGTTCCTGCTTATGCTGCTGCTGAATTTTAGGGCCTGCGTTAAAATCATCAAACAGATAATCGGAAAGAAAAAATAAATGACCGCCCAAAGCAGTCATTTTCGGTTTCTTAACCTTTTTTAACTTTTATTTATAAAAATCAAAGCTTTTCCATCTGTTTTTCACAGTGCATAACCATATTTAACAGCACCGAAGCGCTTTTGCCGTACTGTCCCTCCAGCTCCGACCTCTTTATAACGGGGGATTCCGCTTCGTGAGCGGCGACGGACAGCTCCGCCTTCGCCGCCGCCACCGATTCGGCGGCGGTGACAAGCTGACCCACCCCCTCCTCGGGCGTCTTGAACATATTCATATCATTGGCGGGATTGCTTTTATATATAAGCCTGAAAGCGCGGTAAACGGCGCAGGAGAAAATATCGTATATCCTGTCGGTCAGCTGTGGGTTCTTCGTTTTTCCCAAAAGGGAGTATATCACGTCAACGCTGTTGTTTACCAGCTTTTTCGCGAAAACGGCGGAAAGCTCGTCGGCGGAAAGATTCCTCGCCTTTTCGGGAGCCTCCGCGTCCTCTATCGTGTCGTGGGTTATTACCGCCCCGTTGGCTACGGGCGAGCGGCCGAGAAGATAGTCCGTGGAAACATTGTAATAATTTGCGGCCCTTACGAGAAATTCCAGTCCGCACTCTCTCTTGCCCTTTTCGTAATGGGACAAAAGCGCCTGAGCCACTCCAAGATCCTCGGCGGCCTGTTTCTGGCTTAAGCCCTTCTCCTTGCGCAGCAATGTTAGAATTCTGGGGAAATCGTTTGACATAATTTTTTCTGACAACCTTTTTATATAAATTTGTTTTCGGATATAAGCTTCGATTCCGCTTAAGAACGGAAAAATGTTAAAAAAAAATAAAATTTGTCGCTTATAGCCGCAGAGTATATTATAGGACATATATACCTGAATGTAAATCGGCAAAGAATACAAAAAAAATAAATTTTATTGGTGAGAATTTTTCATAATGAAGGGATTTAACAAAAATGCAGAATTACACGATTTTTTTGATCCGCCACGGTATCACCGAGGGCAATTTAGAGGGAAAATATATCGGCTTCACCGATCTCTCCCTTTGCGACGAGGGCTATTCCGCCATAAGCCGCATGAAACAGGACGATATTTACCCCGACGTTCAAAAGGTGTATTCAAGCCCTTTAAAGCGCTGTCTCGAAACGGCGGAAATAATTTACCCCAACCGATATATAAAAGAAATCGAAAACCTTTGCGAATGCGATTTCGGCGAGTTTGAGGGTAAGACTCCGGAGGAATTGCAGGATCTGCCCGAATACACCGAATGGCTGAAGGGCGGCTATGAGGCCTGCGCTCCCGGAGGGGAAAGCTTCGGTGATTTTACCCTGAGATGTATAGACGGCCTGGAGGAAGTGTTTAAGGATATGATGAAGGAGCATATTTCACGGGCGGCAATAATAACCCACGGGGGGGTTATTATGAACCTGCTTTCCGGCTACGGGCTCCCCAAGGGGCGCCCCGCGGATTTTGCCCTGAATCAGGGGGAAGGATACGCGATAAATCTTTCAACTTTTTTGTGGCAAAAGGGGCCGGTGTTTGAGATAATCGGGAAGATTTTTTAATTATACTAATTTCATCTTAAAAAGGTTCTAACCTTTTTAAGATGAAATTACAGCCAAAACACTATTTTCAAATTATCCACTAAATTTTGCAATCTTTTTAATTTGAAAATAGTATTAACCCTCCGTATTAAAATAAAAAAGGAGACTTCCTTTGATGAAAAAAGGAAAAACAAGGATTTTTTTAAACAATCTATACGCGGTGAAAACAGTGTGGTACATCAGCAAAAGCCGCGTAATTCATACCGCCCTCTCTTCCTTAAGCGGCTTCGGGGAATGGATATTTATGAGCGTTTTCTTTTTAAGATATGTTATAAACGCCATAGAGAACGAAGCTCCGTTTCTCGATATTCTGTTTTTTATAGGAATATGCTTTGCCGTATTTTTTATACTCTCCGTATACGAATGTTATTTACAGTCGGTAATATATCCGTATACCGACAGTAAAATATACTGCAAATTATACTCCAAGCTGTACGCAAAAGCGCGGAATGTGGAGCTTCGCTGTTATGAGGACGCGGATTTTTACAATAAGTATACAATGGCTCTCGACGGCTCGTCACAAAAAATGACGAATTCGGTCAACTTTTTCTTTCAGGTGGTTTTCGGCGTGATTGCGGCAGCGGCGGCGTTCTGGTCTATGTTTTCCATCGATCCCTACTCGGTGCTTTTCGTTATATCGCCGATTGTGGGAAATTTCATATTCGGCGGCCTAATGAACAAAATTTGGGGAGGGCGCTATACGGATTCCGTAAAAAACAACCGTATCGCCGGATATGTGAACCGCGTGCTTCACCTTGCGGAATACGCCAAGGAGATCAGATATTCCAACATCCACGGTTTACTGATGAAGCGCTACGGCGACGCGGTGGAGGGAAACCGCAGGGTGGCGGACAAATACGCGAAAAAAGCCATAGCCTTTACCTGGGCGCAAAACGTGACCACCTTCGCCCTTGTTTTCGAGGGGATAATGATATACGCGGCCTACCGCACCATAGTGTCAAAGACTATGGGGCTGGCGGAGCTGGCCATTATGTTCACCGCAATGTCCGCTTCCTCATGGATACTTATCGGCGTTTTCAACAACCTTACGGAATCCATAAAAAACGGACAGTTTCTTGAATACTTCCGCACCTTTATGGAATATAAGGAAAAAATTCCCGAGGATCAGGAGGGAATTATACCCGAAACAATACGTTCAATAGAGTTTAAGAACGTAAGCTTTGAATACATAAAAAACGAACCCGTTATAAATAACCTCAGCTTTAAGATAGAGGGAAACAAGGTCTGCGCTCTGGCGGGGCACAACGGAGCGGGAAAGTCCACCGTAATAAAACTTCTGTTCCGCCTTTACGATCCCACGGAGGGTGAAATACTGGCAAACGGTATAAATATTAAAGAATACAATCTTAAAGCCTACCGAAAACAATTTTCGGCGGCTTTTCAGGACTATCGCGTTATGGCGATGTCGGTAAGAGACAACGTGCTTATGGGTGAAAAATTCGATAATCCCGACGAAATCGCCGAGAGCGCCTTAAAGCGCGCGGGAATATGGGACAAGGTCAATGAGCTTCCGAAAGGGCTTGATACAGTAATGACCAAGGAATTCGACGGCGAGGGTCAAGTATTTTCGGGAGGAGAACAGCAGAAGCTTGCCGTCGCCCGCGCTTTTGCGAGAAACGCTTCGGTAAGGGTATTTGACGAGCCTTCCTCCGCTCTCGATCCCATAGCGGAATATGAATTGTATAAGGGTATAATGAGGGAAAGCGAAGGGCACATTACCCTGTTTGTCTCCCACCGCCTTTCCTCCGTCAAGGACGCCGACGAGGTATTTATGCTTGAAAACGGCGCTCTTATCCAGCGCGGCTCCCATAAAGAGCTTATGGAGATTAAGGGCAGGTATCGGGAAATGTTTACCAAACAGGCTCAAAATTACCTGGCGGACGAGACCTACGAGGAGGTGAAGGTGTAATGAAAAAAACGCTTTCCGGCAGCATATGGCTCCTTAAGCTGTGTTTTAAGGCTTCGCCGCTTTATGTTATCCTGTATATCTCCGAAGCGGTGCGCAACGAAATCGTGGTGTTCCTCGAATTTACCTTCGGGCTTAATTTCGTGCTGGAATGTGCGGAATACGGAAGGCCGTTCAAAACGGCGGCGGTATTTCTTTTGAGTCTGCTCGCTTTCGTAATGCTGGGGCTGCTTTTCAACGCTTACGTGTTCCAGAAGCTTCAGCAAAAGGCAATGCCCGAAATAAACCGATCGATAAAAGAGATGATGTTCCTTAAAGCAAGGGAAATCGACCTGGAGTGCTACGACAACCCGGAATTTTACAACGACTATGTGCTGTCCGTTTCGGAAGCGGAAAAACAAACCGAGAGGATTTTCTCCCTTATAAGCTCCTTTTGCACCGGACTTACTTCTATAATTCTTTCGGGAGCGTTTTTTATCGACAGCGACCCCGTTTCCTTTATTTTTATAGCAATGTCCTTTATCGCCTCCCTATGGTCGGGCAAGGCCTTGAACAAGCTTAATTTCAGGATAAGAAACGAAAGGAACCCCTTTGAAAGAAAACTCGGCTATGTCAATCGGGTGTTCTGCCTTAACGACTACGCGAAGGAGATCCGCCTGAATACCGAAGCGGCGGAAGAGCTTTTGAAGGACTTTGAGGAAACCAACGAAAAAGTGAGGGATATCGACAGAAAGAACGCGAAAAAAAGATTCGGGCTGATGCTTGTGAAGAATTACATAAGCGGCAGCTTTGTCATAGACGTGCTCTATATGATTTACCTCGTATATTCCGCCGCTGTGCTTCACAGAATCTCTTACAGCAACGTGGCGGTAATGAGAGGAACCGCCAACCGTATGAAAAACCGAATGAGACTGTTTTCCGATGTTTACCCAAAAATTCAGGAAATCGGCCTTTACGCCGAGAAGATGAAAAAATTTCTCGATATAAAGCCGAAAATTATCAGCGTGAAAAACAAATCGGTGCCCGAAGGCGCGGCGGAAATAGAGCTTCGCGATGTTTCCTTCGGATACGGTAAAAAAGACGGCTATACTCTAAAAAATATCAATATGAAAATAAATCCCCGCGAAAAAATAGCCATAGTGGGCTATAACGGAGCGGGAAAAACCACCCTTATTAAGCTTATAATGCGCCTTTATGATCCCGACGAAGGAGAAATACTTCTTGACGGGGTCAATATTAAGGAGTATAACGTGGAGGAATACCGCCAAAAAATCGGAACGGTATTTCAGGATTTCAGAATTTTCGCGGCGACGGTAAAGGAAAACGTGCTTCTTGATTTTACCGACGGAAGCAACCAAGAAAAAATCTTAAACGCCATAAGTAAAAGCGGCTTTGAGGAAAGACTCCTCACTCTTTCCGACGGATTGGATACCAATCTCACCGCCGAATTTGAGGAAAACGGCGTTAACCTTTCGGGCGGCGAGGGGCAGAAGCTGGCGATAGCGAGAGTGTTTTACAAGGACGCGGGGCTTATTATCCTCGACGAGCCCTCGTCGGCGCTTGACCCCATCGCGGAATACCACCTTAACCATTCAATGCTTACGGCGGCCGAAAACAAGTCGGTTGTGTTCATTTCCCACCGCCTCTCGACAACGCGGATAGCCGACCGCATTTATATGCTTGAAAACGGCAGGATAACAGAGGAAGGCAGCCATCAGGAGCTGCTCCGTTACGGGGGCAAATACGCGGAAATGTGGAAAGTTCAATCCTCCCAGTATATTGTATAATTGTATAAATATATAAAAATATAAAAAGAAAGGAAACAAAACAAATGGACATCAATCAGCAGCTTGCGGAAGAGTTCAAAATCAGAAAGGAACAGGTGGACAATACCGTAAAGCTTATAGACGACGGCAACACCATACCTTTTATCGCCAGATACAGAAAGGAGGTAACCGGCGCTCTGGACGACCAGCTTCTTCGTGAGCTTGACGAAAGACTTTCGTATCTGAGAAATCTCGAACAGCGCAAGACGGAAGTAAAGGAAAGCATAGAAAGCGGCGGAAACCTTACCGAAGAGATAGAACAATCCCTTCTGAATGCCCTCACCTTAGCGGAGGTGGAGGACATTTACCGCCCCTTTAAGCCCAAAAGAAAAACCAGGGCAAGCGTGGCCAAGGAAAAAGGCTTACAGCCCTTAGCGGATTTCATTATGGAACAAACCCTTGCCAGTCCTTATAAGGAAGCGGAAAATTACGTTGACGAGGAAAAGGGAGTTGCCACCGCCGAAGAAGCGATCCAAGGCGCTTCCGACATTATAGCGGAGACCGTTTCCGACGATCCCAATTTAAGAAAAACTCTTTCGGAGTTTTACGCCGACAGAGGGCTTATCGTATCAAAGGCCGCCGACCCCGAAAAAGACTCGGTATACACAAATTATTACGATTACAGCGAAGCCGCTTCAAAAATCCCCTCTCACCGCGTTCTGGCGCTGGACAGAGGTGAAAGGGAGGAAATACTCAAAATCTCGGTGGAGGTTATCCAGGAGGACGTACTTAAAATTATTTTCAAACAGTACGTTAAAGCGAGAAACGACTGCGGCAACATAGTAAAAGCCGCCGCTGAGGACGCGTACACAAGGCTTATCCACCCCTCTCTGGAAAGACGGGTGAGAACCGAGCTTACCGAAAAAAGCTGCAAATCCGCCATAAAGGTATTTCAGGACAATCTTTATCAGCTTTTGATGCAGCCGCCGGTAAAAAACACCGTAACCATTGGCTTCGACCCCGCTTACAGGACGGGCTGCAAAACCGCCGTGGTGGACGGAACGGGAAAGGTTCTGGATACCACGGTGGTGTACCCCACCCCGCCCCAGAATAAGGTAAATGAAGCAAAAGCGAAGCTAAAACAGCTTATCGGAAAACACAACGTTACCGCGATAGCCATAGGAAACGGCACCGCCAGCCACGAAAGCGAGTGTTTTATCGCCGACCTTATAAAAGAAGTGGATACGCCTGTCAGCTATATGGTGGTTTCCGAAGCGGGAGCCAGCGTTTATTCCGCCAGTAAGCTTGCCGCCGAGGAATTCCCCCAGTTCGATGTTTCTCTCAGAAGCGCGGTATCCATAGCCAGAAGGCTCCAGGATCCTCTGGCGGAGCTGGTTAAAATCGACCCCAAAGCGATAGGCGTAGGACAGTATCAGCACGATATGCCCAAAAATCAGCTTTCCGAGGCTTTGGGGGGAGTATTGGAAAACTGCGTAAACAGCGTGGGGGTGGACGTAAACACCGCCTCCTGTTCCCTTCTCGGCTACGTGGCGGGAATAAACGGAACCGTGGCGAAAAACATAGTGGCTTACAGAGAGGAAAACGGCGCTTTTAAGGACAGAAAAGAGCTTATGAAGGTGGCAAAGCTGGGCAAAAAAGCCTTTGAACAGTGCGCGGGCTTTTTAAGAGTACACGACGGAAAAAATCCTCTCGACAACACCGCCGTTCACCCCGAAAGCTACGAATACGCGGAAAAGCTTATCGACCTTTGCGGCTTTAAGCTTGCCGACCTGAAAAGCGCGGATAAAGGCAAAATCGCGGAAACGGTAAAGACAAGAGGAATAAAAGCCCTTTCTGAAGAGCTGGGGGTGGGCGAAATGACCTTGGCGGATATAGTGAGCGAGCTTGAAAAGCCCGGACGCGACCCCCGCGACGAGCTTCCTCCCCCTCTTCTCAGAAGCGACGTTATGGATATCAACAGTCTTAAAGAAGGTATGGAGCTTAAAGGAACGGTGCGAAACGTAATAGATTTCGGCGTGTTCGTGGATATAGGAGTGCACCAGGACGGACTCGTGCATATTTCACAGCTTTCCGACAGCTATGTGAAACACCCGCTGGACGTGGTGAAGGTGGGAGATATAGTCAACGTAAAGGTGCTTTCCGTGGACGTAAAAAAGAACAGAATATCTCTCACAATGAAAGGGCTTAACAAATGATCGAAATAAAAACCGAATGGACGGAGGAAAATCTGAAAAAATACATAATGTATAAGTTCTTTTTCTCCAATAAATTTACCATGGTTTCCGCCGCGGTGTTCGGCGTTTGCTTCGCCGCGATAGCCGCTTCCTGCGCCGCCATGTTCGCCATGACCGAAAGCGCCGTTTTTCTTATTTTGGCGGGAGCAGTGGCGGTGCTTGCCGCAGGCGCCGTTCTCTTTTTCGTGTTGAAAATAAATAAAAACATAAAAGCGTCCCTTAAGGACATTTCACCCTCTTCGGATCGGGAAAGCGTGATTCTGACCGAAAACGGGATAACGGTGTGCAAAAACGAAGCCCCCTACGGGGAATTGGACTGGGAAAAAATAATCTCCATCGACCTGTACGACAAGGGAAAAGCGGCGTATCTCGCCACGGGAGAAGGCGCGGTGCTTATTCTGGAGTATAAAAATATTGTCAGAGGAACCGAAAAAGAGCTGAGGGAGATGTTACTGATCAAAAATGTTAAATTATCAGAAAAAGCTTGAGGAACAGCTGAGCGCAATTTGCTCCCAAAAAAACGGAAAAAGCCTGTTGCTTCACGCCTGCTGCGCCCCCTGCGGCAGCTATGTTCTGGAATATTTGTCGGAATTTTTCGATATCACCCTTCTTTATTTCAACCCGAATATTTCCCCCGAAGAGGAATACAAAAAAAGGCTCGGCGAGGTGGAAAGGCTTATCGGAGAAATGCCCCTTAAATCCCCCGTCTCCCTTATGGCGGGCAGATATGAGCCAAAGGAATTTTTTGACCTGGCAAAGGGACTCGAAAATTCGCCCGAAGGGGGAGAAAGATGTTTCAAATGCTACAGGCTGCGCCTTGAGGAAGCGGCAAGGATCGGAGCGGAAAAAGACTTTGACTTTTTCGGTACGACCCTTTCCATAAGCCCTCATAAAAACGCCGAAAAGCTTAATCTTATAGGCGAAGAGCTGGGGGAAAAATACGGGATAAAGTATTTATACGGTGATTTTAAGAAAAGAAACGGGTATAAAAGATCCATCGAGCTGTCGAAAATTTACGGTCTTTACCGACAGAACTACTGCGGCTGCGTATTCAGCAAAAGAGAAGCGGAAAACCGCAAATGATTTTCTCCGGATTTCATTGACTTTATCTTTCTTATATGTTAAAATAAACCTATATGAAAACTCCCACCTGTGAAAGGAGAACCTATGTACAGCCAATACACCCCGTCGCCCTCCCGCTACGAAAATATGCGGTACAACCGCTGCGGAAAAAGCGGGCTTAAGCTTCCCAAAGTGAGCTTGGGATTATGGCAGAACTTCGGATACGGCTCGGACTTCGCCAACGCGGAAAAAATGGTGAGAACCGCCTTTGATTTAGGTATCACTCATTTTGATCTCGCCAATAACTACGGTCACCCCTATAACGGCTCGGCGGAAGAAAACTTCGGCCGTATTTTGGATAACGGGCTTAAAGCGTACCGCGATGAAATGGTGATTTCCACCAAGGCGGGCTATGAAATGTGGGAGGGACCCTACGGTGACAGAAACGGCTCACGAAAATACCTTACCGCAAGTCTTGACCAAAGCTTAAAAAGAATGAATTTAGACTATGTTGATATTTTCTATCATCATATAAACGACCCCGAAACCCCCGTGGAGGAAACCGCGTTGGCTCTGGATAACGCGGTAAAGCAAGGTAAAACGCTGTATGTGGGGATATCCAATTACAGTAGGGAACAAACCTCGGAAATACTGAAAATTTTCCGCGAGCTGAAAACTCCCTTTATCGTCAATCAGCCTTCCTATTCCATGCTAAACAGACGCGTGGAACAAGGCGGACTCGATACTCTCGCCCTTGAAGAAGGCTTCGGTCTGGCGGTATTTTCGCCCTTGTACCAAGGATTGCTTACCGACCGTTATTTAAACGGAATCCCTTCGGACAGCCGTATAGGAAAAGGCAATACATGGATAAAGGACGAGCTTGACGAAAAAATGCTGAAAAAGCTTAACGAACTCAACGAATTTGCCAAAAACAGAGGACAGAAGCTTTCACAAGCGGCGCTTACCTGGGTGTTAAGCAATAAAGCGGTAACCACCGTGCTTATAGGCGCTTCGAGACCCGAACAGATTAAGGAAAACGCGCTCGCGGCAAACGCTCCTTTATTTACGGAGGAAGAAAAGGCAAAGGTCGACGAGATACTTAAAGACCGTTAAGGATAAAAATTTTTAAGGCTGCTGCCTGAAAAATAAATAACAACACTTTCAAAGGAGAAAACAAAAATGAGCAACAACAATTTACCTCTGGCGATAACTCCTCCCATGGGCTGGAACAGCTGGAACACCTTCGGCTGGAACATCAACGAGGAGCTTATAAAGGGCATAGCCGACAAATTTGTGGAATTGGGCTTAAAGGACGCGGGCTACGAATACGTGGTTATCGACGACTGTTGGAGCGAAAAGGAAAGAGACGGCCAAGGCCGCCTTGTTCCCGACAAAAACAAATTCCCCAACGGCATTAAGCCCGTGGCGGATTACGTTCACTCGAAGGGCTTGAAATTTGGTATTTACTCCTGCGCCGGAACCCACACCTGCGCCGGATATCCCGGAAGCTTCGAGCATGAGTTCGTTGACGCCGCCACCTTTGCGGAGTGGGGAGTCGACTATCTGAAATACGACTATTGCTACCGCCCCATTCACTCGGTGGGCGAGAATCTTTACAAGCGCATGGCCATGGCCCTTCGCAACTGCGGAAGAGATATAGTTTTCTCCGCCTGCAACTGGGGGAACGACAACGTTTGTCATTGGATAAGGGAAAGCGGCGCTCAGCTTTACCGCTCCACCGGCGATATTCAGGACAACTGGGAATCCATAAAGAACATCGCCTCCGGCCAGCTTGACAAGGAGTGCTACGGCGGAACATACTGCTGGAACGATATGGATATGCTGGTCGTTGGTATGAAAGGAAAGGGCGACAACGCGGAGGTTCTGGGCGGCGAAGGAAAACTCGCGGGCTGCTCCGACGTTCAGTATAAAACCCACTTCGCCCTTTGGGCAATGATGAACAGCCCCTTAATGATAGGCTGCGATATCAGAAAAATCAGCGACGAGGCTCTCGTCATACTTAAAAACAAGGACGTAATAGCCATAAATCAGGATTTGGAGGGCAGAGGCCCCTACTGTATCAAGCAGTGGAACAATCCCGACCGCGTATTTTCTCTTATAAAGCCCCTCTTCGGCGGCGAATACGCCATAGGAATGTTTAATTTAAGCGACAACGCCTCCGAAATGTCGCTCCAGTTCTTTGATATCGGACTTCCTTACGCAAGCGGCTTCGGCCTTTCCTTCCACAACTGCCACAGCGGGGAGGACGAGGGAGTATTTACAGAGCGCCGCGCCATAAGGCTCGAGCCCCACGACTGCCGCGTTTACCGCTGCAAGCTTGTAAAGACTAACTGATACCGTACAAAAACAATATCACAGATGACACGCGACCGCACAGCGCATTATGCCTGTGCGGTATTGCGTATACCTTATACTAATCTTTGGTCAGATTATAGACAAAAAAATGTTGACCAAAGATTAGTGTTATGACAGGTTGGAGGAATCGGATTGAACTGTAAAAAATGCGGAAAAGAAAACCTCGGCGGCGACGAGCTGGCTATTTACAGAAAGCTTGTCAACAGGGGGGCGACGGAATTTTTGTGCATAGACTGTCTTGCGGAATTTTTCAAGTGCGATAAAAGCGAGATAGAAGCGAGAATAAAATATTACCGCGACAGCGGAGAATGTACGCTGTTCGTATAACTGATAAAGGAAAGAGGAAAAATGCTTTCGTTCAGAGAAATGATCTATGTGGTCGCGGTGGGCACAATATGCTTTCTTTCGTGTATTTTCAAGACGGCTTATAAATTGAAAGGCGCCTACGGAGGGTTGGTGAATATGTATTACGCGGCTACGGTGCTCCTTTTCGCGGGTACGATCCTTATATTCGCCCTTATTCGGAAAAAATGCGAAGAATACGATAAGGCTCCCGACAGGGATATGTTCCTTTCAATAAAGAAAATGAAAAATGTCAGCGAGATTATTTATCTCACCGTGTTTTTATTTTTTGTATCGACGCTTTTCGATATTTTTAACCCCCATTATATAGGAAGCATATTCCGAAGCCCCGCGCGGTTACTTACATCCTTCCCGTTCTGGGAAAGCCTGATGGGGCTTTTTACTCTTGCGTTCGGCTTAAAGGTCTATTTCCGATATTTTGAGGCAAATAAGCTGTTTTCCGCCTTAGAATGTGAAAATTTCCGAAAAGGCCCCAAAAGAGAAACCTCCGACAAATAC
The DNA here is from genome assembly GCA_949878745.1 of uncultured Ruminiclostridium sp. Taxonomy (GTDB): domain Bacteria; phylum Bacillota; class Clostridia; order Oscillospirales; family Ruminococcaceae; genus Ruminiclostridium_E. Next base: position 19,413 of record CATLBH010000001.1, read on the forward strand.
CTCAGTTGGGAGGAATACGAAAAAAACGCCGAGAAAGCACCCCTCGGTGCCCCCAAAACAATATATGAAACGCCCTATATGGAACAGGAAAAATTTATAAGCGAAAACTCGGTGGAAGAGGAATTTGTGAAAAGAACCCTCACCGGAATAGGCGCGCAGGGAGAGACAAAACAAAACCTTTCCTCCGCCTCGGTTTCCGCCCCTTCGGCGACGGAGGAAGGGGCTCGGATATGTCAATTCTGCGGCACACCCAACGCGCCCGACAGCGAGGAATGTTCCTTTTGCGGCGGAGAACTCGGCAATTAACGCATTTTAACGTGTTGAACAAAGTTCAAACAATTTTCAAATAATAATTTATTCCTTTGGAAAAAAGATTACGGAGGGGAAAAATATGGCGGGCTTTTATGTGGTAGTGACGGCTTTAATAATGATATTGACCGCGGCTGTGATAATTATTGCGTTTGAACTGCTTTCCGTATTGTCTATCGTGTTTTCGGCAATATCGCTGAGTAAATCGAAAAGGTATATTGCCCTCGGAGGGAGATATGACTTTAAAACGGTAAAGCGGTTTCATATCGCCGCGCTGGTGTTGTTTATATTCGGCTGTGTAAGCGTTTTTATTTTTGCAACGGAGTTGATATTTTCACTTATTTCCCTTGCGAACGTATTTGCGTACAAGGATATCGGATCGGTTATAAGCGAAGCCGTTCCGCTGATTTTAGGCGCCGGAAAGAACGCTGCGGTGGTTATTCTGGGGGTAAATTCCTTCAGAAGGTATTCCGGGGCAAAGAAAATGCGTGATCGCCTTTCCGTTAACGCTCCCGTTAACAGGGGAGGATATTTTTACGGGCGAAAGACTTGTCCGAAATGCGGATACGAAAATAGCGCGGGATATAATTACTGTACGATGTGCGGCGAAAAACTGGATAAATCGCAAGTTACAAATTTAACAATAAAATACTGACATATTTTTTTATTTTCCCCTTGACATTTCGCCTAAATTCTGTTATAATGCTACAGTACGCTGACAACCTCAAAAGATTGACAGCCAAAAAACCTTTACGAGGCCGAAAAATGGCAAAAGACCTGAATAAAGCCGACTGTTACGATATCTATAAGCCCCTGCTCACGGAAAAGCAGTGCGCGATAATGGAAATGTACTACTTTTCCGACCTGTCCTTGGGCGAGATATCGGAAGAAACGGGCATAACGAGACAAGCCGCTTTCAACTGCATCAAAAAAAGCGAGGAAAGGCTCGAGGAACTGGAAAAAGCCTTGGAGCTACTTAAAAAGCGGAATGAAATAAAAGAAATATTGAAAAAACTCCGCTCGTCGATAAACATAAACGATACAAAAGAATCCCAAAACCTAATCGGCGATCTGGATAAACTGATTTAACAACAAATAAAAGAATATTTTCGATTAAATAAAAATCTAAATAACCGCTGTCAGCTTGTTTAAGCTGCGCTTTAATCGTACAAGAGGAAGGAACGGTCGTAAATATGGCGTTTGAAGGACTGTCCGACAAGCTGTCGAGAGTGTTTAAAAATCTCAGAAATCACGGCAAATTAAGCGAAAAAGACGTAAAGGACGCTATGCGCGAGGTGCGTATGGCTCTTTTGGAAGCGGACGTAAGCTATAAGGTGGTAAAGGATTTCGTCTCCGCCGTTACCGAAAGAGCGGTGGGCTCCGAGGTAATGAACAGCCTTACCCCCGCTCAGCAGGTCATCGATATAGTGCACGAAGAGCTGAAAAAGCTTATGGGCAATACCACCCAGAAAATAAACTTCCCTTCAAAGCCCCCCTGCGTCATTATGATGTGCGGCTTACAAGGCGCGGGTAAAACCACTCACGCCGCAAAGCTGGGAAAATACCTTAAAGGAATTAACCGCCGCCCTATTATAGCCGCCTGCGACATCTACCGTCCCGCCGCTATCGACCAGCTTAAGATAGTGGGGGAAAAAGCGGGAGTAAAGGTCTTCGAGATGGGACAGACCAACCCCGTGAAGATCGCCGAGGAAAGCGTAAAATACGCCAAGGATAACGGCTACGACGTTGTAATTCTGGATACCGCCGGCCGCCTCCATATCGACGAACAGCTTATGGACGAGCTGAAAAACATTGTTGAGAAGGTACAGCCTCACGAGATTTTGCTGACGGTGGATTCCATGATCGGACAGGACGCGGTTAACGTGGCGAAGACCTTCAACGAAGCCTTGGAAATCACCGGCGTGGTGCTGACTAAGCTGGACGGTGACACAAGGGGCGGCGCGGCGCTGTCGGTGCTTGCCATAACGGGAAAACCTGTGAAATTCGCGGGCGTTGGGGAAAAAATAGACGATCTGGAACCCTTCCACCCCGACCGAATGGTGGACAGAATATTGGGAATGGGCGATATGCTTTCCCTGATAGAAAAAGCGAAAGCCACCGTGGACGAACAGGAACAGCTTCGTCTCGCCAGAAAAATGCAGGACAACAAATTCGATATGAACGACCTTCTGGCGCAGTTTCAGCAGATAGAAAAAATGGGCAGCATAAGCTCCATTATTAAAATGCTCCCCGGCGTGGCGGGAAAGATAAAGGACGAGGATATAGACGAAAGCCGTATGCCGAGAACCAAGGCGATTATTTACTCAATGACCAAAAAAGAGCGCGAAAAGCCCTCCATTATCGACGCAAAGAGAAAGCGCAGGATAGCGGCGGGAAGCGGCACGAAGGTGGAGGACGTAAACGCCTTGCTTAAACAGTTCGATATGATGCAGAAGATGATGAAGCAGGTCACGGGAAAGAACGGAAAGAAAAAACGCTTCCCCAGATTCCCGATGACAGGCGGCGGTATGCCGGGAATGCCGATGTAACCGCGAAAATCAGTTTACACAATTGAGGAAATACAACTCAGTGTGAAATAAATCAAATAATTAAAAACAAAAACAACCATGGAGGAAGAAAAAATGGCAGTAAAAATCAGACTCAGAAGAATGGGCGCGAGAAACAATCCCTTTTACCGTGTGGTAGTGGCGGACAGCCGTTCCCCCCGCGACGGACGCTTTATCGAGGAAATCGGCTACTACGATCCCAAATCCGATCCCGCGGTTATCAACATCGACAAGGACAAGGCGGCGGAATGGATAAAGAAAGGCGCTCAGCCCACCGATACCGTAAAGAGACTTCTTAAGTAAGTTTACCGCAGGAAAAGGACGAGAATCGATTGGAGGAAGTCTATGAAAGAATTGCTTATAGCAATGGTAACGGAGCTTGTGAACGATAAAAACGCCGTTGAGGTAACGGTGGACGAAACCAACGAAGAGGGTGTGACCGTGTATCATCTCCATGTCGCTCCCGATGATATGGGAAGAGTTATCGGCAAACAGGGAAGGATTGCCAGAGCCATTCGTACCGTTATGCGCGCGGGCGCGGTAAGGTATAACCAGAAAATTGCGGTTGAAATTGAATAATTAACAAAAAAAAGAAGAAAATAAAAAAGAAAAAATCGGCGAAGCCGCAATGTCTTTTTCGCTTCCTTTTTGCACTGCAAAAAGGAAGTAGGGTGTGGGGCAACGCCCCACGAAGTTAATAATTTCAACCAACAAAGAAGCGGGCGAAGCCGCCGCTTCGGGCGGCGAACTCCGCGTCCTGCGGAAACCCGCCCCTCCCCGCGCTGAATAACAATTATCGACACTTACATTATCGAAAGGAGAACATCATGGCAAAATACGTATGCCCCTGCGGCTATATTTATGACGAAGCGGAAGGCGCTCCCGACGAGGGAATCCCCGCCGGCACCAAGTTTGAGGATATCCCCGACGATTGGGTATGCCCCGTTTGCGGATTGGGCAAGGACAGCTTTGCAAAAGAATAATTTTATATAAACAACAAAGGTTTCCCGCTTCGGGAAACCCTTTGTTGTTTATATTTGCAATAATCAGCCTTTAAAAAGATAAGAATAATCCTTTCTCTGCCCATCCCCTCCTGCGCCGCAAGGAAGAATACCGAGCCCCTTCAGCGCGGAAACAAGCCAAGGCTTAAACTGCTTCATAACGTTCTCCTCTATCGTATCCTCCTCGTCAATATCCGCGTAATAAAGCCTACTGTTAACCCCGTGGCTGCACCAGCGGTTATCGCCCGCGTCGAAAAACTCCGCGTAACCGAAGCTGTCCTTGTCCCCGCCGACTATCAAATAATTAGCTCCCCCCTTTTCGGGATTGGTATAGGTATGAACATAAGCCCTGTCCGTCCCGATATCGTCGGTTATGTCCTCACGCTCGCCGTTGCCCATAAAATATATCCTGCCGTTTTCGTTGATAAACAGCTCCGTATCTTTTATGACGAATCAGAGAGTGTTCGTGCTCGTTATCTTCTTTATGGGCGGTTTTTACAATACTGCCGTCAAGAAGCTTAAACTTTTCGTCCAGAATAAGGCTTTCGGGAAGGGGAGAGTTTGCTTCATCCCATATGGAAGTGTAATATTCATCGCTGCATCCCTATAAAATATAACTCTCTTATGAATCTGATACGGGAACCCGATAAGGCAGATCATGGCTTTGAATATACACCTCCGTAGGATTGCAGGCGTCCTCCGAGGATTCAACCATAGTAAAGCCCAGTTCTTCAAAAGCTTCATAGAGCCAATTCATATATCTTTTCGCCTGTGAAGCCATATAGAAGCCGGGATTTTCTATATTTCTTCCCACGCCGAATTTTCCGGTATCCTCGCCGTTAACCGAGAAAATATCTATATATCCGCATTCGTCGGGATCAATCGTATTATTCACAATAAAAATGTGCGGTTTGCCATTGATTCCGAGCTCGGCGATATAATACTCTTTGCCTTGGGCCTCTTCCGTAACGTTTACATCGTCCCAGCCCTTGTTTTTTATCCAGAGACAGCCGTCCTGTATCTCAAGTATCTCTATGGGTTCACGGGTAATCACTTCCATTCCGTCGCCCGGATACTTTACGGTCGATACGTCTATCAGATCGACGCTGTAAGCTCTTCCTCCCTTTCCGGAAAAATCGGTCAGATCCATAGGTTCGCCTTCACAAAATTCACGCCGGAGCAAATTGATACCGTATTCCTCCCTAAGCCTATTCACCACTTTATTCATAAGACGGTCGGAGTCCGCGCTGCCCAATCCTACCGCTGAAGCCGCCCATTTTGCCGCCGCGCTGTCGGGATCGTCAAAGATCGGGTAAACCTCGGTGTAGCCGAAGCTCGTGGGATCGCCCGTCGCCGCGATATAGTGGGTCTTTTGTCTTTTTTGATGAGTATAGGGGTAAATAAACACGCTGTCCACCGATATCCTGTCGGTAATATCCATATGTTCACCGTTTCCGATAAAGAAAACTCGGTCGCCCTCCATAGCGAACAACGTATTGTACATAATGCGATCCGCGCTGATCTCACCGTCCGCGTCAATACCCACAAGTGTTCCGTCCATTAACGTGAATTCCTCGTCCTTTGAGGAAATCGAGTCCAAAGGATCAAATTCGTTAAGGAAAATAGGCACAGTCGTGGAATCCATAAGCACGTCACCGCTCAAATCAACCGTATTGCCGCCGTCGTTAAGGCTCTCACATAAAGTAAGCCCTATATCGCCAAGCGCTTCGGTAACCCACTGTTTGGCGCCGCCGTTTTGTTCGTAACAGTTTCTCCCTCTCGCTCTCCATTTAAAGCCCTCCATTTGGTACAGCTCGAAATAGGCGCAGTAAAAGGGCTCGTTGGTGTTGTTTACGAACACTCGGTGCTCCCCGCCCGTCGCTTCGTTGTAATACCCGTAAACATAATACGCCTTGTCCCCGGAGGCTTCCGCCACGTCGATGAATTCACCGTTTCCCGTAAAATACAGCTTTTCCCCTTCAAGCTTCAGAACCTCGGTGAAACCGCTGCTTACAAGCGTTTCGGTTTGCGTATCGATATCATACGTATACCGAGTACCGTCCAACAGCGTGACGGTATACGCGTCGGGCTCATTCGCTTCCGCAGTATCCGTTATCGGGTTTTCCTCCCCGTCCTCCGGCGAAAGCCGCTCCGAACCGATACCCGCGCGGGCGAAATAAGCCCATATTCCCACTATCCCCACACAGGCCGCCGCCGACCCTGCGGCGATTCTGATACCGAACCGCCTTTTTTCCTTTTTGTTTACGGAGACATAAAGCGGCTGGGCGTACTCTATGTTTTCCGCCTCCGAAAAACCCTCCTTTTTCTCCCCTTTCACCTTAGCCATTACAATTTTCCTGACCTCTTCGGCGCTTACTTTGCTTACAGCGCTGTCTCCCTTTTCCGATGGAGCGGTGCAGGCGTCGATAAGCCGTCTGATATCTTTATCCTTCATAACGTTCCGTCCTTTCCCTATGTTTTGCAAACGATTCAAAGCTCAAAACTCTATCCCTTCTTTTATAAGTATTTTTTGCAGCTCGTCTCTTCCTCTTTTGAGCCATACCTTAGCGGTGGACAGCTTTATACCCATATCCTCGGCGGCTTCTCTTACCTTCTGTCCGTAGAAATAATAACGCAGAAAAAGCTCCTTTTTGTTTTTGTCAAGCCGCCCCAGCGCGTTTTTCAGCTTCAGGGAAAGCTCTCTGTTTTCGGCGCTGTCCTGAGGGTCGTCACTTCCAAAGACAATACCCTCTTCCAAAGGCAGAAAGCTTTTTCCGGCGCGGAGAAAGTTAAAAGCCCTGTTCCGCGCGATTTCTCCCAGATAGCTTTTCACCTTGCCGCTTCTTAGCTTTTCCCGATTTTCCCAAGCGGCAAAAAACACGTCGGCGGTAAGCTCGCGGCAGTCCTCGGGGTTTCCCCCGATTATTTTTCCGATAATCGCCGATATGTACGGGGTATATCTGTCTATCAGCTCTCCGAGCGCTTCGGTATTATCGCTTTTCAGCGAGAGTACCATCTCCTCCTCTGTCATTGACGGATACTCCTTTCTTAATGGATTATATATTGAATAAAAGCCGGCTTTTGTCTATCAAAACACTTTTTTCGAAAAAGGTTACAGTTATTGCTAAAAAAAACAAATAATCGGACGTCTGCCGATAACGGCAAGCGTCCGATAAAATAAAGCCAAAACCATATAGACTTAACTAACGATTGACACAAGGCTTTTTGCGAATTTCCAGAAAACGGAAAACATCCCGATAAACTCCGTTTTCGTCTTCCAAATCGATCAAAAGCCACCTTTGCCCGTTGAATTCCCTCGTATTATTGTATATATCCCGAAATTCGGGAGTACATTCGGGGAGCATTGCCTCCGCCGACTCTTTTTCTTTTTTTCCCGCCACGACCATTACCGTAAAATAAAGCTCCCGAGGATATACGGTGCACAAAGCCCTGCCCGCGCTTTTAAATTTTACGTTCCAGCCCTTTTCAAGACTGCACGAGCTGTATTCTATCTGTTCGACGCATTTATACAGCTCTTTTACCTCGTTGCAAAAACGCATAAAAACGGGATTTTGAACATAATCCCCTATTTTCTCCAAATCGGGGCGGTTTTGCTTATCCTTAAGATCAATCATTATAGGTCACCTCAATAAGAAATTCCGCTATGAAAAAATCATAACAACGCTTATTTTATTTTCTTCTGTTATCTATTATCCTCTTAGCCTTACCCGCCGATCTCGCCATAGACTTAGGCTCCACAAGGGAAACCTTTGTTTCGATACCCAAAACGGTTTTAAGACGGTGCTTTACATTCCCCCTTAAATCCTCAAGATTCTTATAGCTGTCCAGAAGTCCCGCGTCGGCAAGCTCTACCCTTACCTCGAGCGTATCGGCGGTGCCTTCCCTTTCCACAACCAGCTCATAATAGGGCGCAATCTGAGGTATGGTCATAATAACGCTTTCGATCTGACTGGGGAATACGTTCACGCCGCGAATCTTAAGCATATCGTCGCTTCTTCCCGCGGTCTTTTCCATTCGGCAGTGCGTTCTTCCGCAGGCGCAGGGCTGATAATTGAGCTTGGTTATATCCCTTGTGCGATAGCGCAGCACCGGGAGCGCCTCTTTCGTCAGGGTTGTTATAACCAATTCGCCGCTTTCCCCTTCCGAGAGCACTTCCTCGGTAATCGGATCGATAATCTCGGGGAAGAAATGATCCTCGTTGAAATGAAGCCCGTTTCTCTCCGTACATTCCCCCGACACTCCCGGCCCTATAAGCTCGCTCATTCCGTAATTGTCGGTGGCGAAAACCCCAAGCCCCGCTTCAATCTGATCTCTCATCTCCACGGTGCAGCCCTCGCTTCCGAAAAGACCCAGCCTAAGCTTGATATCCTCGCCTATGCTGTAGCCCATATCCCGTATAACCTCGGATATATGCAGAGCGTAAGAGGGAGTGGAAACAAGCCCCGTCGTCTCGAAATCCTTCATAAGCATAACCTGTTTTTCGGTATTCCCCGAAGATGTGGGCACAACGGCGGCGCCTATCTTTTCGAGGCCGTAGTGAAGCCCCAGCGCCCCCGTGAACAGTCCGTACCCAAAGGCGATCTGTATGGTATCGTCGGCGGTAGCCCCCGCGGCGGTAACAAGTCTCGCCATACAGTCGCTCCACATTTCCAAATCGTTTTTGGTATAGCCCACCACCGTGGGCTTTCCCGTGGTGCCGGACGAAGCGTGAATTCGCACTATGTCGCGCTTCGGAACCGCCAGCATTCCGAAGGGATAATTGTCCCTGAAATCCGCCTTTGTGGTAAAGGGTATGTATTGTATGTCCGAAAGCTCGCGTATTTTATAAGGGTCAAACCCCGCCGAATCAAACTTGTCACGATACATTTTTACTTTTTCGTAGCAATATACCGCTATATGCTTAAGCCGTTCCAGCTGAAGCTTTTCCAGCTCTTTGCGGGGCATGGTCTCCGCTTCTTTGTCATAAAACATTTTCTCTTTTCCTTTTCGAAATAACTTTTATTTGCTTTGGGAGCAATTTTGAGTTGTTTATGTCTTATTGTATTACTTTTTCACCGTGTTGTCAATAGGCAAAGTCACCTGACCCTCGTTTTCCGTAAGCGCCACAACATGTGATACCTCCACCTTCTTGTTGTAACAGGAAAAAATCCTCTCGGTCTCGGCTTTTTTTAGCTTAGGAGTAATTAAGCTTACCACAGGGACTATTATAAGCCCCATAACCATGGTAAACGCCCCCAGATTTACGGGGCTGGCCACGTTGAATCCCAAAAAAGTTCCCGAAAGCGCTCCCGCCGATTTCAGAAGGAAGTGCGCGGCGGTGGCTCCGATACCCCACACAAGGCTCGCCCATACGCCCGCCTGCGTAACGCCCTTCCAAAAAAGACCGAGAAGCATAGGCGCCAGAAACGCGCCCGCCAATGCCCCCCAGGAATAACCCATAAGATCGCTTATAAGATTGTTTTTATTAAGGGCAATTACGACGGAAACCAAAAGGAAAACCGCTATCAAAGCCCGCATTATGATAAGCGTCTTTTTTTCGTTCCCCTTTTTCTGCATTGGAATAATAAGGTCAAGGGTTAAAGTGGAGCTTGAGGTAAGCACCAGCGAAGACAGCGTGGACATAGAAGCCGAAAGCACCAATACCACCACTACCCCTATGAGAATTTCGGGCAATGTACCCACCATTGCGGGAATAATACTGTCATAGCCCTCGGCGGGTATCCCGTTTTCGGCGGGGGAAACAAAAATGCGCCCGAAGCCCCCCAGAAAATAACAGCCCCCCGCGATAACCACCGCGAATACCGTGGACACTATCGTCCCCGTTTTTATGGACTTTTCGTCCTTTATGGTGTAAAATTTATGTACCATCTGCGGAAGTCCCCATGTACCCAAAGAGGTTAAGATAACAACCCCCACCAGGTTTATGGGGTCGGGGCCGAAAAACGAGGTATAAGCCCCGCTCATTCCGCTCATAGGCCCCGAAGCCGCCTCTATTTGCGACAGCTCGGTGACCGCCGAGTAAAATCCGCCCTTTCCCGCCAAAGTGACAAAAATCACCGCGGTTATTCCCAGAAGCATTATTATCCCCTGAATAAAATCGTTGTAGGCCGTAGCCTTATATCCCCCCAAAATAACATATACGGCGGTTATCAGCGCCATACCTATAACGCAGACGGAATAATCCACATTAAACGCCATTGAAAACAGCCTGGACAAGCCGTTATAAACCGAAGCGGTATAAGGTATAAGAAAAACGAATACGATAACGGCGGAGGCTATCTTAAGCTTTTTGCTCATATATCTTTTTTCAAAAAATTCGGGAAGAGTCGCGCTTTCCAGATGCTTGCTCATTACCCTTGTGCGCCTTCCCATAAGAACCCATGCGAGGAGGGAGCCTATCATCGCGTTCCCAAGACCTATCCATGTGGAGGCGAGTCCGAAATTCCACCCGAACTGTCCCGCATACCCCACGAAAACAACGGCGGAAAAATAGCTTGTACCATAGGCAAAAGCGGTGATCCAAGGCCCTACCGCCCTTCCCCCCAGTACGAAGTCGGTGACGGTCTTGCTTTTTTGGTGAAAGTACACGCCTATGCCTATGGCGAAGGCGACGTATACCGCTAAAATTATGTAGATCAGCATCTTGACAAATCCTCTCTTTGATTATTTAAAATAGCGTGACTTTAAATCGCTAAATTGACGTATGCTTTCTATATTTTACTATAAAAAAAGGGATTTGTCAAGATTTTTTACACATAATCAGTTTCTAATACTATTTTCAAATTATCCAATCTTTTTAATTTAAAAATAGTATTAGCTCATAAATAAACTATAGTGAACATCAAAAAAATTTGACGTTCACTATAAAAAAACTATTAATAAGCGTTTTTAAAAAGCAAAATAAGAAAAAAACCACTCACCCCAAAAAATCCTCTTATACTAATTTCATCTTAAAAAGGTTCTAACCTTTTTAAGATGAAATTACACCCGAATCACTATTTTCAAATTATTCACTAAATTATTAAATCCTATTAATTTGAAAATAGTATTATTGCCTAACAAACACATAATCCCCCGCAATCCTCCCCCCATAAACATAATCCCCCGATTTCCACTGACAAAACAAATACTCCCTTCCCTCAACCTCTCGAATCTCATATTCCTCACACACCCCTCTGTCCCTATTCAAAATCTTCCCTTCGGTATACTCCAACCGCCTTTCCGCTCCACCGGAATAACCGCAAACCAGCTTTCCGCCCTCCGAAAACTCAAGCCTCTCTGCGTGCAGCCAGCTTTTATCCCGAAACGGCTTAAACGGGTCAAACCTTTCCCTGTCGTGCACAAAATCCACTGCCCGCCAGCGTCCGAGTACCCTTTTGTCCTCAATAAAAGGAAGCTCCAGATTATCCTTTATTCCGATCTCCTCCTTTGAATAAGCCCTGTCCGAAACCTTCCGATAAACACATATTTCGGGCTTCCCCCCATGCGATATAACGTTATAATCGTCTTTCATTTCCACGAAAAGCAGTGTCGTCCCGTTGACCTCGCGTATAAAACATCTGTGACGGTATTTGTGTAAAGGATAATTAAAAACCGTAACAAAGCTCCCCTTTGTCCAGCTGTCCATAATCCAGTACCCTTCTCCCTTCGGAAGAAAATATATCTCTTTAAGCCACACCTCCGCCCTTCTGCTGTTCTTCGGTCTGTTTATATTGAATTGCTCATAAGACGGAACGCGGTCAAGGTATTCCCATTTTCCTATCATCTCCTCGTCGTTCTCAAAGGCAACCGCCGGATCGCCCTCGTCCCCCCTGTTCTCCTCTTCCGAAAGCAAGCATATCGGTACCTTTAACTCCACGGTTCCCCCTTCATGATAAAATTCGTAAAAAGCGCCCGTTATCTGAGCCTTTTTCTCGTTAAGCTGTTCATACATGGAAACATACGCCGCGTCAAGTTCTTCTTTTGAGCAAATAAGCGACGCCGTTTCGTCGGAAAAACTCAGCTCCTTATATTCGTATCCTTCTTTTAAAGCCGACTTTCCGCCCGATTCCAGCTCCACGCATGCGGCAAGGTCAAAGCTTTCCTCCCTATGCTCGGTTTCGTAATTGACGATTATCAATCTCCCCGCTCCGAAGCTTTTCGGAAGACTTTTTTTCATCTCCTCCGCTATCTCGTACGCTTCCTCCCTGCTGTTAAAAATCTTTCGCTGAAAAACAATCCTAACCGATTCGGAATTTCTTACTATTACGTCAAACATTTTCTTTTCTCCCTTTGTCAAAATTTGTTTAATGGATTCCAGCCTCTTAATCTTTTTATTCGTTTCTGCCACAAGGCTTTTCAGCTCGCCTTCCTTCTCCTCCAAAAGCGACATTACCTCCCTGTCGGAGTCCGCCGACATATGCCTTCCTATCTCCTCCAAAGAAAATCCCAGCTCCTTCAGCGCCGCAATACGGTAACAGTCCGCTAATTTCGCCGAGGAATAATAACGGTATCCCGTAAAACAGTCCACCCTATCCGGAATAAGCAAACCGATACCGTCATAGTATCTTAAAGTTTTCACGGACATTTTACAAAGCCTTGAAAGCTCGCCTATTTTGTACACAAAATCACTTCCTTTTCCGACTATTGCGAATTAAAAGATTATTTTAAAAAATCATCATAAGAATCGGACGGCGCCTGTCTTTTTCTTATGACTTTAGTATATCATGACAGTTGGGGGGAGAGTCAAGAGAATTTATAACAAATTGCAAAAAAATAATATTTCAAAAATGGCTGTAAAAAAGTCTTTACCGTTAGGGGATGAAGGTTTTTATCGATAGTTGATTCCTTTTTACAATGCTTTATTTAATGGACGAGTTATGCGGGGTCGCTCCCGCGGGGGGCTTAAGGTGAAACCCTTCCTTCCCCCCCTCTGGGTGTTTTATTCTCAATATACCTTTCACTCGAATAAAATGCTGTTCCGACGATTGCTGTTATTGTATGTTTTGTTTTGCTCTCAGGCTGTTTCCTTTATATAACATCTCCAATAAAATCTTTAATAAAATCTTTTTCACCAAATCATCTTGATTTCCCATCGGTTATTGCCAATAATTGCGCACCCATAAAACACTTCCTTTCCCTCTGACCTATCACCCTCCGCAACCAGCCCCATCAGCAAAAACCGCTCCTACCCAAAAACTACCCAACAACAGGGGCCGCAGCCCAAATTTTCCTAACGGAAAATTTGTCGCCGCTTCGCTGACGCTCCGCGTCGGCTCACTCCGCCTTCGGCTCCGTTCGCGGCTGCGCCGCCGCCAATTTCCCCCTTCCGATAAATTTTCCTAAAAATACAGAAAAAGCAACCCAACCCTTCCGAGCCGGATTGCAATCCCATTTTCCCCGTTACAACACTTCCCCGTTACTCTCAATCACCCTCCTATACCACTCACCCGAATCCTTCACAATCCTCTCCCCCGTCTTATAATCGCAATAAATCACCCCGAACCTTTCCTTATACCCCTGCGCCCACTCAAAATTATCCATAAGCGACCACACATAATACCCGTCAACCTCAACCCCGCTTTCGGCCGCTCTCTTAAGCTCCGAAAGATATCTGTTAAGATAATCCGTCCTATTGGGATCATGCACCTTTCCGTCCAGCGAAACCGCGTCATGACAAGCCATTCCGTTTTCCGTAATCATTATCGGCTTCCCGTATCTCTCGAAATAAAACTTCGGCCCCCAATAAAGCGCTTCCGGCGTAATCGGCCAGCCTATAGAGGTGCGGGAAATTCCGTCCTCGTTCTTTAAAATACCTCTTTCCGCGCTGACATATTTTCCGTTATAAATATTCATTCCCAGAAAATCAATCGGCTGATTTATAAGCTTCATATCCTCATCGGTAATTAAGGGCGCGTCCAATCCCTTATATTCGTATACCCATTCGGGATACTTTCCGAATATAACCGCATCCAGCCAATAGGCGTCCGAGAAAAGAAACGCGTCGTAATCGCTGGCAAAATAGCTTCCTCTTGCCGCTTCAACGTCCTTTTCCTCCTCCGAAACGGGTATACAGGGGCAGGAAGCCGCCGTGAACCCTATTCTCGCCCCCGAAACGCTTCTCAGTACCGCCGCCGACCTGCCGTGGGACTTAAGTATGTTGTGCCCTATCCTTAACAGCTCCCCTTTTCCCAGCTTGTATCCGGGAGCGTGAGTCCCCTCAAAATAGCCGCAGCCGCCGAACACCTGAGGTTCGTTAAAGGTGATGAAATCCTTTACCCTGTCTCCGAAATTTTCACATATAACCTTGGTGTAATACTCGAACCATTCCGGAGACTCGCCGTTCAGCCAGCCGCCCTTAAGATGAAGCGCGTAAGGCAAATCCCAGTGATAAAGCGTAAGACAAGGCTTTATCCCCCGTTCCAGAAGCCCGTCTATAAGGCGGTTGTAAAAATCCAGCCCCTTTTCGTTTACTTTTCCGATTCCGTAGGGTATAATCCTCGGCCAGCTTACGGAAAAACGGTAGCTTTTAAGCCCCAGCCCCTTCATCAGCTCCAGATCCTCCTCCAACCTGTGATAATGGTCGCAGGAAACGTCGCCGTTGTGATTGTCGTAAATCTTGCCGGGCGTATGAGAAAAAACGTCCCAAACGCTCAGCCCTCTGCCCTCCTCAAAACAGCCGCCTTCCAGCTGATAAGAGGACGTTGCCGCTCCCCAAAGGAAATTTTCTTTAAATGCCATATCTCTGCCGCTCCTTTGCATAATTTTGCATAATAATGTCACTGAGAATACATTCCGCCGCTCTGCGGGCGGATTTGATCCGCTTCGCTCCGTGCGGGGGAAAAACCTTGACGATTTTCCCCCACACCCCTTTTTCCCTCCGAGATTTATCGTCGGTTTTACTCCGAATACATTCCGACTATCGCGTCGGCAATCTCTTGGGAATACCATTCGCAGCTGCTTCTGTCAAAAATGCCGAAAAGCTCGTTTCCGCTGGTGTAATAATTGTTGTCCCACCATACGCAGGGTATGCCGTATTCCTTGGCCGCCCCCAGATAGTCCCCCAGCCAGGCTATCACCTCGTCGGTATTGTACAAAAAGTCGCCGAGTCTTTTTCTTACCGCGCCGTACTCTGTTATTATAACCGGAATCCCCTTGCTTGTCAACTGTTGATCGATAAGCTTGAACACCCCGTCAATGCTTCCCTTTTCCCAGCCCGTCCATTCGTATGATTCCCAGCTTTCCCCGCTGTGATAAGTAAAGCTGTAAGGCGTATAGGCGTGAAGCGCCACGGCGGTGTATTCGTCAAAATCAAAAACAAACCCGTCAAAAGCGCTGTCCGTAACGGAATGAGCATAGGTGGACACCAGAAGAAGCCTTTTCGCGTTTTTGCCCCCCGTTCCCCTCACCGTGTCCGAAAAAATCCGGTTAAGACGGTTAACGCACTCCCTTTCGTCGGGAGTGCCGCCCGACCACTCGGTGGGAGAGCCTTTTATCCTCGCCTCGTTTATTCCCTCGAAAACCAGGTGATCGCCGTAATCCGCGAATTCCTCAGCTATCTGCCGCCATAACGCGGTAAACTGCGGCTCTACCTTGTCCATGCTTTCGCTTTGGGGCAACAGCCAGGTGTCGGGCTCATGGTGAGTGTCCAATATGACAAACATTCCGTTGTCCATACCGTAATTCACCACTTCCTTCACCCTCGCCATAAATTCCGGCTCCACAGTATAGTCCTCGCTCATATGCTGACCCCAGGTGACGGGCACTCTTAAAATGTCAAACCCCTGTTCCTTCACCGCGGTTATCATTTCCGGCGTAGTGGGCGGATTCCCCCAGGCCGTCTCGTCCTCCCCCACGGAATCCAGCGAGTTCCCGAGATTCCAGCCCGTTTTCATTTCCGCCACCAACTCCGCGGCGGTTAGCCCGCGCATTTCGCCATACTCGTTATTTTCTCCCGAACATGCGCATAATAAAAATGACAGTATCGCTCCCGCCGCCAAAACGGCCGCTCCGTTTCTCATAGCTTTAATCTCCTTTATTACCGAATTTTATAAGTTAAAACGTTCCATGACTGCTTGGGCAAAAGTACGTTTTCCGTTATCTTTACTTCCTCTTCCGTTACCCGGCATATATCCGCCGAGTTTTCCGCCTTAAGGTCGTCCCCCGTAACCGTCAGATGCCGAATCAATTCCGTCCCCGCGCCGAAATCGGTATCCAGCCGACATTCCTCCTCCATAGACCGGTTAACGGCGAAAACGTTAATCTCCTTTTCCTCTTCGTTATATACCGAAGCGGCTTCGATAAACGGTATCTCTTTTCCTCCCGCGGTGTAGCTTCCTACCTCCGTTTCTATTTTGAGAGCAGTCCCACGGGCATATTTCAGCGCGTGGCCGTAGGGATAAAATATGGTTTGTTTCCAAACCCTTCCCCCGTTTTCCGTCATAATGGGCGCGATAACGTTAACCAGCTGAGCAAGACAGCCGATTTTAACCCTGTCGCAATTTTTTATTAAGGTTATAAGCAAGGTGCCTACCACCAGCGCGTCCTCCAGATTGTATATATCCTCCAGCTGCGGCGGAGCCACCGTCCACTTGGGGATCTCCTTGTCGCCTTCGTTGGAGTGATACCATACGTTCCATTCGTCAAAGGACAGATTTATCTGCTTTTCGCTGTTTTTTTCCGCCTTTATTTTGTCGCAGATAGCCGTTACTTTCTTAATGAAGCCGTCCATATCCAAAGACGAGCCGAGATACGAAGCGGAATCCCCGTCCCTGTTGCCGTAGTAATTGTGAAGGGAAAGATAATCTATATGGTCGTAACACTCCCTGAGCACCGTTTCCTCCCACACCCCGAAGGTGGGAGAACCGCTGTTGGAGCTGCCGCAGGCTACCAGCTCTATGCTGTCGTCGGTCCACTTCATAACCTTCGCCGCCTCACAGGCCTTCCGCGCGTATTCGTAAGGCGTCTGGGCGCATATCTGCCACGCCCCGTCCATCTCGTTTCCGAGACACCACAGCTTTATCCCAAAGGGCTTTTCAAATCCGTTTTTTCGGCGCATATCCGCGTAATAAGTATCGGCGGTGCCGTTGCAGTACTCAACCAATTGTCTCGCCTCGTCGGCGCCTCTGGTCCCCAGGTTGACCGCCATCATTACCTCGCTGTCCGCGAGCCTTGCCCATTCCTGAAATTCGTCTATTCCCACCTGATTGGTTTCCACCGCCTGCCAGGCTAGCTCCATTTTACGGGGGCGCAAGGCCTTGTCCCCCGTGCCGTCCTCCCAGTTATAGCCCGACACGAAATTTCCTCCCGGATAACGTATTACGGGCACCTTCAGCTCCTTTACAACCTCCAGCACGTCCCCGCGAAAACCGTTTTTATCCGCCGAAGGGTGATCCGGCTCGTATATCCCGCCGTAAACCGCCCTCCCAAGATGCTCTATAAAAGAGCCGAAAAGCCTTCTGTCGATTTTGCCTATCTCGTCGCCTATACTTAATTTTATTGTACAGTTCATTTTTAATCGTTCCTTTCCACGTATTGGTTCTTATTATAATATTATACATTGAGCCGCTTTTTTTCACAATGAAATTTACTGCTAATTAACTAACATATTCCGCAAAACACAAATTTTCTTTTCCATGCACAATATGTAAGTTATATAGCATAATCTGTTATTGAAAAAGATACGGAATATTTGGTATAATTTTTTATACAACGCTTCTATGGAATGACATATGAAATAAAAAACAAAGGAAGCAACCGAAATGAAAATAAACAACATCGGCTATAATCATAAGCACGACGCGGATTTTTTCGTGCTCCGCCCCGAAGGGTCGGGAGATAACCTGCTTCTGCTTTTAAAAACCCCAGCGGTTTTCGTTATTGACGGAAAGGAACAGCACACCGAAAAAAATTCCTTCATACTGTTCGGCGAGGGAACGCCTCAGAATTACCGTTCCGACGGCGGCGAATTTGCCAACGATTGGTTTCATTTTTCATATTCCGAGGAAGAAAAAAGTCTGTTCGAGGCTTTGGAAATACCCTTTGACAAAGTGGTTGAGATAGGCGATCTGGGAATACTCTCCCTTCTGATAAAAAATATGAGCTTTGAAAATTATTCCTCAAATCTTTATAAAACCGATTCCATAGAGCTTTATTTAAAGCTGTTTTTCATAAAACTGAGCGAAAAGCTTCATTCGGAGGAGGAAACAAAAATATCAAGCTGCTACGACAAAATGTCTGTTCTCAGAGCAAAAATATACAGTATGCCCCAAAACGACTGGAGCATTGACGGCTTGGCTCATGAACTGACCATGAGCCGTTCCCATTTTGAACACACCTATAAAAAAATATTCGGCGTCAGCCCCATGAACGAGGTGATAAACAGCCGCCTCGAACACGCCAAATTCATGCTGTCCACCACCGACATACCCATAAACCTTATAGCGGAAATATGCGGATACAAAAGCGACATACATTTTATGCGGCAGTTTAAATCCAGACTTTCGGTCACCCCTTCCGCATACAGAGCGGAAATGCAGAAGCAGAACAGATCCTACAGCGCCAAAAGACAAAAAAAGTGAAACTGATTCGTGTAATTCGTATAAAAACGCAATAGGTAAGTTATCTCGCAGAATAATCAATTGCAACCTTTCTTTTTCTGTGTTATCATATAATCACAGGAAGCACAAATCACCCAATTAAAGGATTCCGATAAAAGCCCGTAAAAACACCTTGTTTCGTATCACGGCTTTTTGGTGATTATCAAAAAAATAGAAAGGATTATCATTATGAAGATGAAGAAAATTATTTCCTTGTCGGCTGCGGCGGCAATATTGCTCAGTATCTCCGCCTGTACCCAAAACAGCGACGGCGGAAACGCCACCACTACCGCCGCCCCCGGAACCACCGCTCCCCCTTCCACCATGCAGGAAGAGCAGCAAAGTCAGGCTGAGGAAATATCCGTAAAGGAATTCGAGCTTGAAAACAAGAAAATAACCTTCCTTGCCTCCTGGGCGAGAAACCCCGCCAACGGAAAGAACAAGGACGTGGCCATCGAACTGTTCCAGACCAGATTCGGCGGAGAAATTGAGGATATGGTGGTAGGCAACAGCGAAAGATTCGACAAGCTTGCTTCTCTTGTATCCACCGGTTCTTCTCCCGACTTCTTCTCCGCGGCGGACAGCGACGCTTTCCCCATGGGCGCCGTAAACAATATGTTCCAGCCCGTTGACAATTACATTGATTATACCGACCAATGGTGGAGCGAAAGAAAAGCGGTTAACGACAAGTTTGTTTTCAAAGATAAGCATTATGTCGCCGCCATCAGCCCCGAAGTGGAAGTACTTATGATATACAATAAGGCAGTAGTTGCAGAAAACGGTCTGCCCGACCCCTATCAGCTGCTTAAGGAAGGAAAGTGGGACTGGACCGCCTGCATGGACATGATGAGAAAGTTCTGCGACAAATCAGAAGAAAACTACGCCACCGACGGCTGGTGGATCAGCAGCGGCTTCTGCAACTCCACAGGCGTTCCCTTTATAGGAATGCAGGACGGCAAGATCGTCAACAACGTAAGAGACGCTCTTATCGGAGAAGCTCAGGAATTCCTCTACACCATTCATAAGGAAGATATGGCTTATCCCGTATGGGATTACGGTTGGGTAGCCAATCCCGCCAATGTGGGCGTGGGAAAAACCCTCTTCTTCCCCACGGGCTACTGGGCGCTTACCGAGCTTAACTCCGAATACGGTCTTGCCAAGTACGGCAACCCCGGCGACGTAGGCTTCGTTCCGATCCCCAAATGTCCTTCCGCCGACGCCCTTTACATTCCCGCGAGAGTCAACGGCTATATGCTCTGCTCCGGCGCTCCCAACCCCGAAGGCTTCGCCTGCATGATGTACTGCGAAGCGGCGGCGGCCGACAGCCAGGAAGCGGAAGACATAACCAAGGAACAGTACTTTACCGAATACGGCTGGACAGACGAAATGTGGGAGATGCGCCAGACAATGTACGATCTTCTTGACGAACACCCCGTATTCGACTTCTTCAAGGGCGTATCCTTAGCCACCTTCGACAATCTTGACAACCCCTCCAAGGACGCCTACCACAACGGCGCCTCTTGGACTCAGACCAAGGAAGCCATCTTCGGCTCGGTACAGAGCGAGGTGGATAAGGCCAACGGAGCGTTGGAAAGCTAAAAGCATATTTTTAATGGCGTATTTTATTTAAACACAAGCTAAAAAAATCTTTTTCTTCTTTTCTCTTTTATTTTTTAAAAAAGCCGCGCCGAAGCCTTTGGGAACACCCGATTATCGGGACGAAAAAAGCCTCGGAACGCGGCTTTTTTACTGCTCCGAAAAAATTTATGAAAAAAACTTTTCTTTATTGACTTGATATCACTCAAATGATATACTTTTAGTATTATAAAAATAATCATTGCTGCAATCGAAAGGAACGTCACCATGGAAAAATATCTGAACGAAAACTTATCCCCCCAAGAAAGAGCGGAAGCCCTCACCGACGCCATGACGGTGGAGGAACAGGCGAGCTGCCTCAGATACGACTCTCCCGCCATAGAACGCTTGGGAATCCCCGCCTATAACTGGTGGAACGAGGGGCTTCACGGTCTTGCCCGAGCGGGAACCGCCACGATGTTCCCTCAAGCGATCGGCCTGGCGGCCACGTTCGACCCCGACCTGATGTACCGGGTCGGCGAAATAATCTCGGTGGAAGCCCGCGCGAAATACAACCAATACTCCGCCCACGGCGACCGGGATATTTACAAGGGTCTGACAATCTGGTCGCCCAATATAAATATTTTCAGAGATCCCCGCTGGGGAAGGGGGCACGAGACCTACGGCGAGGATCCGTTTCTTACCGCCGAACTGGGAAAAGCCTTCGTCCGCGGGCTTCAGGGCAGCGGAAAAACCCTGAGAACCGCCGCCTGCGCGAAACATTTTGCCGTCCATAGCGGCCCCGAGGATATCCGCCACGGCTTTAATTCGGAGGCAAGCGCCAAGGATATGGAAGAAACTTACCTTCCCGCCTTTGAGGAGCTTGTAAAAGCGGGAGCCGAGGGCGTTATGGGCGCCTATAACGCCGTGAACGGTGAACCATCCTGCGCCTCCCCTTTTCTTATGGGCAAGCTTCGCGGCTGGGGCTTCGACGGTTATTTCGTTTCCGATTGCTGGGCTGTAAAGGATTTTCACGAGCATCACAAGATCACGAAATCCCCTCCCGAGTCCGCCGCCTTAGCCATCAAAAACGGCTGCAACGTCAACTGCGGCTGCACCTACACCAACCTCCTTCTGGCGCTGGAACAAGGCCTGATCGACAAAGAGGACATACGCAAATCCTGTATCGCCGCCATGCGCACCAGAATACGCCTGGGAATGTTCGACCGACACACCGAGTTTGATAATATCCCCTACTCCGTCGTATCCTGTGACGAACACAAAAAAGTCTCCCTGGAATGTGCGGAACGATCCATGGTTCTCCTGAAAAACAACGGCATTTTACCGTTGAACGAAAACAAAATAAAAACCGTTGCCGTCATCGGCCCCAACAGCGACAGCCGTATCTGCCTTGAGGGCAATTACAACGGCACCGCCGACAGATACGTCACCTTCCTTGAGGGAATTCAGGACAGATTTAACGGCCGCGTTATCTACGCCGAGGGCTGTCATTTGTACAAGGACAGGCTGTCGGGATTGGCGCAGGCCAACGACCGCCTTTCGGAAGCAGTCATCGCCGCCGAAAACTCCGACGTATCCATACTTTGCCTCGGCCTTGACTCCACCCTCGAAGGCGAAGAGGGGGACACGGGCAACGAATTCTCCTCCGGTGACAAGCGGGATCTCAGACTTCCCGAAAGTCAGCGGATACTGCTCAAAGAGGTAATGAAAACCGGGAAGCCCGTAATAGTAGTCTGCGCGGCGGGAAGCTCCGTAAATATCGAAGCTGAGCCAAACGCCCTTATCCACGCTTGGTACCCCGGCTCCGAAGGGGGCAAAGCGCTGGCGCGCATACTTTTCGGCGACGTATCGCCAAGCGGAAAGCTCCCCGTGACCTTCTATGAAACCGCCGAAAAACTCCCTCCCTTTACCGACTATTCCTTGAAAAACAGAACCTACCGCTACGCCGAAAACAACGTCCTTTACCCCTTCGGCTGCGGCCTCACATATTCAAAGGTAGTCTGCGAAAACCTTTCCTATTCCGACGGCACAGCCAAAATCACGGCGAAAAATCTCGGATCCCGCGCCACAGAAGAAGTGGTTCAGCTTTATATCAAGGATCACTGCGAAAACGCGGTGCCAAATCACAGCCTCTCTGGCTTTAAAAGAATTTTCCTGAAAGCGGGAGAAGAAAAGCAATTGGAAATCCCCGTCCCCGAAAAAGCTTTTACCGCCGTGGACAGTGAAGGAAAACGCGCCCTGTTCGGAAAAACCTTTACTCTTTATGCGGGAACACACCAGCCCGACCCACTAAGCGAAAAACTCACCGGCACAAAGTGCGTATCTGTGGAAATATCATTATAACAAAGCAAATCATACCAAAAAAGAAGCAAAAAAATAAAAAAGACGCGAAGCGGGGCTTCGGCTAAAAAACAAACTTACGTAATAATACTAATTTCATCTTAAAAATGTTCTAACCTTTTTAAGATGAAATTACGCCCAAAGCACTATTTTCACATTATCCAATAAATTTTGCAATCTTTTTAATTTGAAAAAAGTATTAAACCCGCCAAATCTCGTTTTGAAACGGATTTGGCGGGTTTTTACCGTCTGTTGTCCTGCCCGAACAGGAACAACCTAACAGGAAAAAACGTTTGAATTTATCATATATTCTCCCCGCGATATATGCGGCTTTTATTTTATCAAATATTCCTCTGTAATATATTTGTCTGTCCAAAGCTGTGCTTCTACATAATGCCTGCCTATTGCTTCCATAAAAGTATCAAAATTGTTACCGTGCTTCGATAATTGCTCTTTTATATCCTCCATTGTCAGTAATTTTATATTTCCGTATTTCTTGTAATCAGCCCCGCTATCCCCTATTGTGAAACTGATATGACAAGGTAATCCTATAGAAGGCTATCGCTAGAGCGGCGTATATCGTCGTCTATATGTCCGTAATCTTTCATAATACGCGCCCAAACAGCCCGACAACCTTTTCATTAGCCTCCGCAACTAAACATATATCATCTTTGCCTTTTCCAAAGCCGGATATATTGCTCCCCCAATTAAATCTTAAAGATTTAATTGGGGGAGCAATATAAATCTGTAATTCAAGCCGATTGATAATCGATTTATACTATTTGAAAATCATACTATAGACAAAATAAAATATGGAATGATTTTCAAATAGTGCTTTGGGTATGATTTTCAATCGGTATTAGAGAGTGCGGGCAATCCCTCCGGAACAAAAACAGCTTCATACAAAAAATCTTGAAGTAAGCTATATTCAACCTCCGATATTGTTCTGATATTATAATTCATAATCTTCATCAAACTCGTTACAAAGCAAATAAGCAGCGTCAGCCAGCGACAGCCCGTTAAATTTCGCGGGAAACTCCATACTCGACTGAGAAGTAATTACAAAATCCCCGTCAATATCAAAAACGCTGTTCATATCGCGGGTTAATTTATAAGAATCCCCCCATTCCGAAAGGGTAACCAAATAATCCTTCCCCTCCGCCAATTCCACCCCCCAATCACCGGCGGGGCAGTAGATTTTTACGGATTCTCCCTCCTCAATCTCTCCCGCCAGCGAATAAAGCACCCGCGCTTCAAAAACCGTTCCCTTAACAATATCTTCCGTCCCCGCTTTTTCGGCAATCATACCGTCAAGCTCGGAATCCCCCGTTAAATTCCGAAACGGTTCCGCGCCCGTTACCGTTATTACCCCCACTTGGGTAACATTTCTCATAATATCCCTTACGCTCTTCGGTTCGATATAATCCGCAAAGCGGTAGGCCTCCGGCATCTCTGACCTTACAGGAGCGGCGGCTTCGTTAAGTTTAACGGGAGACGAAACAGTACCGAAATCATAACTCAAAAATCTGTTTTCGGCCGTGTCCGTTAAATTATTTTCAACACCCGATTCGGGTTCAGCGCCGCAAGCGGATAAAGACGCTAACAAAATCGACGCGGCAATTGCGAACAATGTTTTTTTCACAATAATCCCTCCATTTGCAAATTGACGTGATTATATCACTCAACCATTTTCAGCGTATATTCCTTATCGTCGCCCTTATACAGTCCGCTGAACGTCAGCTCTTCGTCATTATACACAATAACGTCATTCTCACAGTATACCGAGAATATCCCTTCATCGGCAAGACAAGTTAATTTGCTCCCGTCAAAGCTATCCGCGATATAAATATCCATTATTTCAAGGAGCACTTCCCCGCAGCTTTTTTCCCGGGAATAAGAGATCAAAGAACCGACGGCGTTTTTTGGAATCCCGTCCTCGGAATCGAGATACACCGACCTGATTTCCCCGCTGTCCAAAACATAATACCGCCGCTCTTCGCCTCCGCGTATGGGAAAGCTTCTCATACACACTATGGCGCGCTCCCCCCTGTAATTCATCGACCCCGCAAGATAGGCTTCCTCCCCCGAGCCGTCAAAGACGTTCAGAGCGTAAAACTCGCTTCCCCGATCAAAATTTCTTATAAAGCCGTCAACGCTCGAAACGGCTCCGTGAGTGAATCCGTTTCGTATCATCTCGTCAGCTATATAGTCGATCTCGAAGGCGTTTTTCAGCCATGAAAGGCCTATAAAATCCGTTATCCCCTCTTTTTCGGCATAGGAGAGGTATTCCTCCGACACGAAAAGCCTTACCCTGTTCCCCCCCAACAGCTTTAAATCCACCATGGCGGGGTCGTTGGCGTAGCGGGCGGTGTTTTTATATTCCTCCCTCACCTCTTCGCTTATTAAGGGGTCGAAATCGGAAAGAAGCGAATCGTCATCGCAGTAAAACAAATTCTCGTACCTTGAATATATGGGCGCGGCGTAAAGATAGCGGGATTTATACTCCGAAAAAAGGGAAAACACCTTATAAAGCACCTCGTCCACCTCAAACTCGGCGTTGGGGCTGCCGTTCAAGGTGTGTATATTCACAATACCGTCAAAATCCCTGTTTTCGTCAAAAAGTCTGCTCACCTTTTCCGCGGTGCGGTTGTACAATGCGGTCACCGACCTGTTTTCCGCCCGGGTATCACCCCCGTCTGCCCCCAAATAATAATTAAAAACAAAGTCGTAGCTGTCGTTTTCGGTGCTGTCGGCCTTAATCACCGTCCAGCCCCTTTCCGGCGTAATAAACACAACGAAACAGTACACCAGAAGCGCCACGCCGATAATAAGAAACAGTACCGAAGCTATCGCTCTTTTACTTTTGTTTTCCTCGGACAGCTCTATACGCTGTACGGGGCGCGGCTCATACCGTTTCCCTCTCCCTTTTACGGTGCGTCCCAAGCTATATCACCGCGAACAGAAGCATCAGCAGGAACAGCGCCACAATCGCGCCCAATACCACAAATCCCGCGATTGCTCCCTTTTTCAGCATTTTAAAATTGCGTATATAATTTTTCTTTTTGCACACATACGCTATGGGAAGCCCCAAAACGGGCAAAAGGAACGCCAGCACAGCCAAAAGGAAGGAGCCCGTATCCCCTGCGGGATGCGCCATTATCTCCTCTTCGGCTCTTTCGTCCGCCTTAACCTCGTCATGGATCACCTGTTCGTGGCTCTTCACCTCGTCTATGGTTATCGCCTTAACGGGAACTCCCGCTTCGCGAAGCTTTTTGTATTCCTCTATTTCCTTTTTGTTGCCGTAAACGTAGTGATCGTGCCCTATGTTGACGAATTCGGGCTTATCTGTGGTATAATCGTGCGCCGAGGGATCATAGGTATATAATACCTTATTCTTTTCAAGCTGAGGGTCGGGTATGGGTATGGCGGAAATAAGAGAATGGGTATAGGGGTGCAAAGGATAATTGAACAGCTCCTCCGCTTCCGCTACTTCCACTATGTTGCCCTTGTAAATAACGCCGATACGGTCGGAAATAAACCTTACTATGGAAAGGTCGTGAGCGATAAACAGATACGTCAGCTGCTTCTCGTTCTGAAACTTCTTCATAAGGTTCAGAACCTGCGCTCTTATGGAAACGTCCAGAGCGGAAATCGGCTCGTCGGCCACCACCAGCTCCGGCTCCATAACCATCGCGCGGGCAAGTCCTATTCTCTGGCGCTGTCCTCCCGAAAATTCGTGAGGATAACGGGTGAGATGTTCGGGAAGAAGACCTACCTCGTTGATGATTTTTTCAACCTTGCGCACTCTGTCCGCTTCGTTCTCAAAAAGATGGAAGTTGTACAAGCCCTCGGAAATGATATAATCCACCGTGGCGCGCTCGTTAAGAGAAGCGGCGGGATCCTGGAACACCATCTGAATGTTTCTTATAACCTCGCGGTCAAGAGAATGAGGTATCTTTCCCGAAATACGTACGCCCTTATACTGAATTTCGCCGCCCGCAAGGGGATTTACGCGTATTACCGCTCTTCCCACGGTGGTTTTGCCAGAGCCCGACTCGCCTACAAGAGAAAAGGTTTCGCCCTTATAGATGTCGAAGGAGGCGTTCTTTACCGCCTTTACCGCGCTGTCCCCCTTACCGAAGGTGATGTCCACATTTTTAAGGGACAGGAGTATCTCCCTGCCGTCCTTATCCTTGGGGCCGTGTTCGGGAAAATGCGCTACACGTCCCTTTTTTTCCTTTTCTTGATTTATATTAGCCACTGTACTTTACGCTCCTATATATTAAATGCTTTTATCAGCTTTTCGTGGATATTGTGAATACCCTCCGGCTTTTCTATTTTAGGGGAACGCGGGTCTAAAAGCCATGTTTTGGCGAAATGAGTGTCGGTCACCTTAAACATCGGCGGTTCAAAAAGAGTGTCCACTCTGAGACAATAAGGGTTTCTGGGAGCAAAGGCGTCGCCCGTAATGCTGTTGTAAAGAGAAGGCGGCGTTCCCGTAATTGAATAAAGTACGGTATTTTTCTGGGCAAGCTGGGGTAAAGAGGAAAGCAGCGCCCAGGTATACGGGTGACGGGGATCGTAGAACACGTCCTCCACCGTTCCCAGCTCCACAATCTGCCCCGCGTACAAAACCGCCACGCGGTCGGCAATATTTGCCACAACACCCAGGTCGTGTGTGATAAACACGATGGTGTAACTGAATTCCTTCTGCAAATCCTTTATAAGCTGCAAAATCTGAGCCTGAATGGTAACGTCAAGAGCGGTGGTGGGCTCGTCGCAGATAAGGATTTTCGGCTGACAGGACAGAGCGATGGCGATAACTATCCTCTGTCTCATACCTCCGGAATACTGGAAGGGATAATCGTCGAAGCGGGCTTCCGCATTGGGAATTCCCACCTTTCGCATTAGATCAAGCGCTCTGTGCCTCGCCTCCGCTTCGCTGCAGCTCTGGTGCTTCAAAATAACGGAGGTGATCTGTTTTCCTATGGTGATTATCGGGTTCAGCGAGGTCATGGGGTCTTGGAAAACGGTAGCGATCCTGTTTCCTCTTATCTGGGTCCAGTCCTTGGGGTCCTTGATGCGCGCAAGATCCAGCACACATACGCCGTGAAGCTTTTCGGGAGTCTCGTCAAGATATTTTACGCGGAAAATAACGTTGTTGAAAACGCCGTTTCTCTCGTCCTCGTTATCTAAGTCGATACCCATCGAATAAGCCTTTTTAAACGCCTTCAAAAGACCGGAGATCATTTTTTTGCGCTTAATAAGCCCGTATCTTCCCACGGAAAGATAAATCTCCTTGGCGATTATCCTGTTTCTTTTTACCGCCTCGGCGGGGGCGGGCTTGGTTATCTCCTCGGCGCGCTTTGCCTTAAGCTTGTTCACCTTTTCGTGATACTGCCTGAGGTATTCGCCGTCCGCGTCCGCCTTCTGCTTTTTCTTGGCCCTATAATCCTTGGCGGCTTTTTCCTTTTCCTTTATTTTTAGGTCAAGGGCGTCGATTTTTTCGGAAATTTTCTTGATTTTTTCCTTATCGGTTTTGGTGGAAAGGGTCTGTCTTGAGTTGAAAAGCTCCGTCCTGTCATGAATAATCGCCTTAAGCTCGGCCTCGAGCTTTTCCCTTTCCTCGTCGGTAAGCTCGTATCTCGCCTTGTTTTCGGATTCAAGCTCCAATATTTTATTGTAGGAATCCGCCCCGTTGTGAAGCTTGGCGTATTCGTTAAGCTTCTTTTCGACGCTCTCCACCTCGGCCTTTGCGGAAGAAGTCAGCTTAACCACGGTATCGGCGAGAAGATCGTCGTTGAAAACGATTTCTCCGTTATCGATAAAGCCGTTGGAATCCAGCATTCCCGCGAAAGTCTTTGTGAAAACGGATTTTCCCGAGCCCGACTCGCCAACTATGGCGATGGACTCGTTTTCGTAGATATCGAGAGAAATATTTCTTATGGCGGTCAGTACTCTTCCTCTTACGTGGAATTTCACATCAAGGTTTTTGACCGACAGGAGTATATTTTTGTTATCTTTATTATCCATAGGTATCCTTCATTCCTTTTCTGTCGTTTGTATCAAAGACCGATTACATATGTGTTCTCGGGTCGGAAGCGTCGCCGAGATTCTGACCTACCACGTACAAAACGATGGTGATAATCGACGCGACTATTACGGGACTCCAGAATTCGAATTCCCAGCCGGGCGTTACCATTGCGCTTTCCGATTCGAATATCAGACGGCCGAGAGATTTCTCCTTAAGTCCCATTCCTATATAAGAAAGGAACACCTCGTAAGAAATATAGGAGGGAATTTCCGTCGCCAAAAGCGTAACTATGATTGAGGTCATAAAGGGAAGAATATTTTTTACGGCAATTTTAATCGTGGACGTTCCGAGACACTTTGACGCGAGATTATACTCCCTGTCTCGGATAATAACAACCTGTGTTCGTATAAAATAGGCGATACCCAGCCACCCGGTAATGGTAAGCGCCATAACCATAGTCCAAAAGCTTGCCGTAAAAAGCATTACCATAACCGAAATAAACAAAATATACGGCACGTTGCCAATGATGTTGTAAACCTCGGTCATAATAATGTCAACCTTCTTTGAAAAGCCCCAGATCGCTCCCACCAAAACTCCCACCGTCATATTTATGGCGGCGCAGATGAAGGCCAGGGAAATGGAGATTTTCGCTCCGTTCCACATAGCGTCGAAGGTAGACTGACCCGAACCGCCGGAGCCCAAAATCCAGTGAATGTTATAACCGAATTTTTCCATAGCCGCCGAGGGGGTAAGATGCTTTGACTCAGCGTCCATAAGGTTGGCGTATCTGTCGTATTCGATAAACATCGGATAAAGATAAGCGAAAACAATCAGTACTCCCAAAACGGCGAGAATAACTATATTAAGCTTGTTCCTGAAAAATACACGGAACACCGAATGCCAGTAAGAATAACGGGGCGCGGTGATTTTTTCCGATTCCAGATCGTTGTGATCCACCCTTGAAAAAAGCTCTTCCTCGGAATAGCCGCAGCCTGTGAAATCATAATCCATAATAACGTTCCTTTCCTATTTACTACTGTTACCTGCTCTTGGAGGTAAAAGAAATCCGAGGGTCGACCATAGCCATAAAAATGTCGCCCAAAATTATAGACAGCACGGACAAAACGGCGTAAAACAGTGTAACGCCAACGATAACGCCGTTATCGTATTTGTTGATAGCCTCGGTGAGCAGGTTACCTGCGCCGGGGACAACATAAACGCGTTCGGTGATGATCGCGCCCGTCAAAGCGGAAAGAACGCTCGCCGGTATGCCGTGGACAATGGGAATAATCGCGTTTTTCAGTATATGCTTGGTAAATATCTCTCCCTCGGTAAGACCGCCGGAACGGGCGAATTTAACATAATCCGAATTCTGCTGATCTATCATATACCGCCTGAGCCATTTCATAAGGTTGGCAATGGAGGGGAGCGCCAAAGAAACGATGGGGAGAACATACATAAGCTTGCTTGCGGAATCCATATTGAAGGTGGTGGGAAGCCCGAAGGAACCGCCTATCGCCTTAAACAGAAAGATATAGGCAAGGGACGGAACCGCAATTATAAAGATTATATATACCGTACCCAGCTTGTCCAGAAGCTTCCCCTTTTTCCTCGCCATAAGTATTCCCAAAGGAACGCCCAACAAATAGGACATCACGACGGAAATAATGCCTATAACAAACGAATACCCCATTTTCGAGAATCCGCTTCTGAAAAGATCAACATTGGTATAATCCGTGTCAAACCGGTCCTCGTTTACCTTATTTCCCGTCATCGACCCCGAAATATAAGTGGCGGTGTGAAGGTTGTCCGCGCTCATTTCGGTAAAGCCCGTGGGGAAGGTGATCTCCGACAGGACAAAGGAACCCTGCGGGCTGGTCATGGTCTTGAATACGTCCACGCCCATATTAACGCTGTAAGACGTACCTAAGTTTATGGTAACGAGATTCTGGTGTATAAACGGAAACTGATTGTCGAAATATAGAAGATATTTATGGGTGGTGCCGTTGCCGATTATGGCGGGGGAGAAGGTTTTCCCACCGTAAAGCGGGTCAAACAGCGTAAAAGTGAGACCTCTGTCCTCTATATCGTCCTTAACGTTGTTTACGTTGTCCACGGTTATAAGACGGGTAAAGTATTTCACAAGACGGTTTATCAGCGGAATATCCTTATAGGCGTAAAGCTGCTGCTGTCCGCCGTCGGCGACCTTTTTCGGATTTATCATTACCGCGTCCAATCTTTCCACCGTATAGCCGCGGGATTCGTAATATTCCGTAAATTCCGCCACATATTCCTTTACGATATCCGTGTCCTTGTCGGCGGTTCTCCCGAAGGAAACCGCTGACTTTCTCGTCTCCTCGTCAAGCTCTCCCTTCACGGTGAGATCGATAAGGTAGTCGGCGTAGGTGACGTAATCCAGATATCCGTACTCCTCCCACTTGGAGTAGCGGTAAGTGTATTTGGCGTTATTGAGCCTCTTTGCGTAAAGAGGGTCGCTGGCAAAAATAAGCTGACGGTTCATCAGGGAATAAATAAGGATCATAACGATCACCACAACCATAATAATTGAAAACAAACCGTGCAGCAAGCGTTTAAACAAGTATTTCAGCATAATAATCCTTTACTTTCGGCGAGGTCATACCGATTCCTTTTTATACCAATCCCTTTTTAAACTATGGATAAAATCCATAGTTTAAAAAGGGTTGCACCCAAAAAACTAATCCCACAGTTTTAAAAGGGATTAGTATTAAACCAACGTATAAAAATGGATAGGTATCGAGCTTCCCCGCCGCCTTACGGCATATATTATTTTTTATATTATTAAGAAAATTTTACAGGGTTAACGCAAAGCCGAATATAAAAATAAGCAGGGCAACCCTCGGCAGGCAATTAGCCCGCCGGTGCTGCCCAAGCTTATATATGGTTTATTGAGGCCGAACGGGGCAATCATCCCGCCGCAATAAAAATTTTAGTTTTTATACCTCAATGTTATCAATATACGCCGATCATCTTGGTCATATCGCCGGTGTAATCGGGGAGCATTGTGTTGAGGTAAGTCTGAGGATCGCCGTAGTCGGGACCCCAGCCGCCGTTGTCGCAGGAGTTGTAGTTGGCGTCCTCGGCGGACTCAAAGTAATAAGTCGCGTCGTACCATTCGGTATAACCGTTGGAGCAGGCAACAAGGTCGATAACGATCATATTGTCGAAGTTGGACTCAATGGACTGCTTGTAAGCCTGTGCGCGGTTGGCGTATACGTCAACGTCCTCGGGGAAGGGGAACTCGAAGTGGAGAGGATTCTCGGCGGAAATTTCAACGCCCTGAGCCTTAAGCTCTTCAAGAGCCTTGTTAAACTCTGCCTTCGCCTCGTCCATGTTGTACCAGCCGTCAAATCCGTCGCTGGAGCCGGCTCCGTCGTCCATAGCGGGATCGTAAACCTTAATGGGATAACCGTCCGCGGTGATCTGAGCCTGAAGAATCACACCGTAGTTGGTGCCCGCGGCAAAATCGGTAGGCGTTCCGTTTATATCAACCGTAACGTCTTCGGTAATATAAACGAAGTTACCGGGAGTGTAAGAGTTTCTCAGCGAGAAAAGCTTGCAGTCTTCGCCCGCAACTTGCGCGTTGTAGGTGCTTCTGTCAAAGCCGTAGGCTATGGCGAGACGGAAGTGCTGGTTCTGCATGGCGAGGTTTGCTCTTGTCTTCTGCTCGTCGGTGAGATTGGAAGTTACCTTGGTATCGTCGTTGTAGTTACCGTAGCCGTTGCGGTAAAGGTTGAACCAAAGAGTGAAGGTAGTGGCGTCGGTAGAGGAAACATAGTGATACTCGTCGAACAAGCCGTCAGCCTGAGCGATAGGCACGGTGGTCTCGGAAAGACCGGTTCCGTCAAGAGCGCCGCTCTTTGCGTCCTCATAAGTCTTAGTGGGATCGCTGCCGTCGGAGTAATGCCATGTGAGGGTCTTGATATTGATATTGTCCTTGTTCCAGTAAAGGGGATTGGCCTTGAACACGATGGTGTTCTTGGCGGTAAAGTTGGTTACGGTATAAGGACCGCAGTACGCAACGGAGTCCGGATCAACGCCGTAGGTATAATCCTCGGCGGAGGGGTCGAATTCGGCGCCGAACTTGCCGCCCTTGGATTCGTAATAGCTTCTGCAAAGAGGAGCGAAGGTGTGATAGCTGAGCATGGACATAAAGAAGGAGGTGGGCTTTTCGAGAGTGTACTCGAGAGTATGGTCGTCAACGGCCTTAATGCCTACTTCCGCCATATCCAGAATATCGCCGCTGTTATAGCCCGCCGCGTTTTTGATAACGCCGTCGTAGAGGTAAGAAACCGCGCCGCAGTCCATAGCGTGCTGCATACCCGCAACAAAGTCGTCGGCGGTAAGATCGGCAATCTCTCTGCCCTGAGAGTCTACCCATTTAACGCCCTGACGAATCTTGAAGGTATAGGTGAGTCCGTCCTCGGAAACGGTATAGCTTTCGGCCAGAGCGGGCTTCTGCTCGCCCTCCATATCATACTCCATAAGACCGTCGTAAATGTTTACGAGAGCCTCGCTGTCGGCGGATCTGTAGGTATTGATATAGTCCCAGGTCTGAGGATCGCTGGGGTAAGCCATATCATAAGTATCCTTCAGCTCATAGCCGTTCTCGGTAAGATACTGCTTGGCCCAAGCCTCATACTCTCCGGTTCCCTTAATCTCGTTGTACTTTTCCTTCATCACGGTTCTGTCGCTTCCCTTGATGAACTCGGTGGCCACGATATACTGATGGAATCTGTCGTTGTCAGTGCCCCAGAGAATGGGAGAAACGGTGCCGGGAGCCACTCTGCTG
This sequence comes from uncultured Ruminiclostridium sp., assembly GCA_949878745.1. Taxonomy (GTDB): domain Bacteria; phylum Bacillota; class Clostridia; order Oscillospirales; family Ruminococcaceae; genus Ruminiclostridium_E. The sequence goes on from CATLBH010000001.1 coordinate 52,688, forward strand.
ATGGCGTATCTGCCGCCGTTGGACAGGAGAGGGATCATTACGCCCGATTCGAGAAGCTTGGCCTCTGCGATAGCCATCTTGGCGATTCTCTCGGAAACGTTGGTCGCCTCCTTGGCCTCCGCGAGAAGGGTGTTGAACTCGCCCAGATTCTTCTGGTAAAGATCGGCGGAAATCTCGTCATGGCTCATTCCCGCGTAAGGGTCAACCATTTCGCCGGGAGCCGCGGGAGTACCCTCCGTGGTCTCCTCCCCGTCGGTGGACTCCTGACCGGAAGTGGTGGTCACGTCGTTGTTGCCGGTGGTTGTGCTGTCGTTATCGTTGCCCGATTCCTGAGAGCAGCCCGCGAAGCTTGCAACCATTGCAATAGTCAGTATAACTGCAATTAACTTCTTCATTTTCTTTATTTGCCTCCTGTAAAATATATCTTAACCGCCGCGGCCTTTCTTTATGCCCCGGCCGCGTCTCGGCTAAAATGCTTAGCTAAAATGCTTATATGTGCAAAAGGTGCTTAATTCAATACCAAATGAATTAAATAAATTAAAAATTTCATTAAATCACGGCCTTTTAGCGCTTTAAATTTTAACTAAATCAACCCAATAATGATTTTTTTAAACCGATAAATTAAACAAGCCGAATTTTTTTGAATTTTTAATAATCTTAACTTGCATTTAATATTTGACTACATTTTATCACATAACCGCCGATTTGTCAATGTGGGCGGCAAAAAAAACCAAAGACCCCAAAAGCGGCCATAATGTCCGTCAAATCCTTTCATACTGGGAACAGATGCCATTTTTATCGGTTTTGTTACGTAAAAACGCAAAAGTTAAAAATATTGTGAAAATTTTTACCCGTTTTGGTACAATCTGACGAAACCGATAAATTTTATTCACTTCATATACACCCTATAAGCTTCAAAATACAGTATAACCGCCTCTCTATAAATTAACCGGTTAAATTTTTCCTTTTATACTAATTTTATCTTAAAAAGGTTCTAACCTTTTTAAGATAAAATCGGTATTAAAGCGCAGTTTATATTTTATGAATATTATTCACGGCTTTTATCGAAAATCTAAAAAATATTTAAAAAATAAGCGGCCGGAGCGCATTGCGCGTCAGCGGCCGTCTTATACTATTTTGAAATCATACTACAGAAAAAATAAAATGCGGAATGATTTGCATACGGTGCTTTGGATATGATTTTTAATCAATCCGTTTGACGGCGGATTGATCAAAAATCGGGGTTGCCTTAATATTTAGCTGCCATTATCTGCCAGAGAAGAGAGTCGTCTTTAAACTTACACTGATTTCTGTCATAAAAATGGTTATGAGTATCCCAGAGAACGGGACAAAGATATCTGCTGTACGCCGCTTTGGCGACGGAGGAAAGGAAAAGCCTTACCGTTTCGGGAGTTTTGTTGCCCGTGGTTGTGCCGTACTCTCCGATAATTACGGGAACCCCCTTATCGATAAAGGTGGATTTGAGCAGATCCATGTAATAGTTAAGCTCGTTTATGTCGTTCTGGTTTCCCCAGTCACTGCGCGCCGTAGCCCATTCCGTATCCTGCTCGATTATACAGAAGTTGGAGGGAATGTAATAGTGAACCGATACGGCACAGCGGTACATATAGTCGTAGGGCATTTTGAAGAGCGGATCGCAGGTCAGCTGAATATCGGTGTTATAGCCCGCTATCAGAAGATGACGACCGTAGTTGTTTCCCCCCGAGGAACGCACGGTATCCACAAACTTCTGGTTTATTTCATTAAGAAGGCCGTAGGATTCGGCTTTTCCGTCGGTGCTGCCGCTCCATCTGTTCCAGAGGGATTCCCAGCCGCCCTCTTCGTTCAGGGACTCAAACATCAGCTTGTCGGGATAATACATAAAGGCTTCGCTTATCTGCTGCCATATACGGGTGTACTTTCTCATACATTCGTCTTTTTCGGCGGGGAATCTTGACCACCAGCCGCCGTCATAGTGAATGTTCACGATAGCGTACATTCCCGTTTCCAGAGTCCAATCCACGATTTGTTTTACCCTCGCCATATAGTCGGGGTTAATGGTGTAATTTCCCCACATCATATTTGACCAGGAAACAGGTATCCTCAGTACCCCGAAGCCGCTGTTGGCATAGCCCTGTATCATAGCCTTGGTAATAATCGGGCTGCCCCAGGCGGTTTCGAAAGAGGATACGGTGGGATTTTCAATCCAGTTTACGTTACAGGTGTCGAACGTGTTGCCCAGATTGATTCCCAAGCCCATTTCCCTCACCAAATCCATGGTGGTGATCTGCCTCATTCCGTCGGAATAAGGCTCCGCCGCTTCCTCCGCGTTAACCGTGGGCGCGAAGGAAAACAGCATTGCCGGAATCGCGGCGGAGGCGATAATTTTTTTGATCCTATCTTTCATACATGTTTGCTCCTTTCAAAGAATTATGAAGACAATATATACATATGATCAAAAAATTGCTTTTATGCATTTTTGATTCGCTGTTCTTCAACGAAAGCGAATATTTTTACTTGATACGCCGAAATTAATTTTTCGCCGCCATAATCTGCCTGAGAAGCTCTTCGTCTATGAATTCGCATTGGTTTCTGTCATAGAAATGATTGTGCGTATCCCAAAGAACGGGACAAAGCTGTCTCTTATACGCCTCTCTCGCCACCGAGGAAAGGAAAAGCCTTATCATTTCGGGGGTCTTATTGCCGGTGGTGGTGCCGTACTCACCGATAATTACGGGGATTCCCTTATCAATAAAGGTGGTTTTGAGAAGATCCATATTGTCATTAAGCTCTTTTACATCGGCTTCGTTGCCCCATTCGCTGCGCGCCGCGCCCCAATCCGCGTCCTCATCTATTATGCAGAAGGTGGAAGGTATATAGTAGTGTACCGACACGGCGCAACGATTCTCACTGTCCGTAGGCATTACATAAAGAGGATCACAGGTCAGCTCCACATCGGTGTTATAGCCCGCTATCAGAAGATGGCGCTTGGGGTTGTTGCCGCCGGCGGAGCGCACGATATCCACGAATTTCTGATTTATTTCGTTCAAAAGACCGAAAGACTCCGCTTTTCCCTCGGTGCTTCCGCTCCATCTGTTCCAAAGGGATTCCCAGCCTCCCTCCTCGTTAAGCGACTCGAACATCAGTTTGTCGGGATAATCCTTAAAGGCTTCGGTTATCTGTTCCCACACGCGGGTGTATTTTCTCATACATTCCTCTTTATCCGTGGGGAAGTTCGTCCACCAGCCGCCGTCATAGTGAATGTTTACAACGGCGTACATTCCGCTGTCCAACGTCCAGTCGACGATCTGTTTTACCCTCGCCATATAGTCGGGGTGAATGGTGTAATTATCACCCATAAGATTCGACCAGGCGACGGGTATTCTGATTACGCCGAAACCGCATTCCGCATATCCCTTTATTATATCCTTTGTAATTACGGGGCTGCCCCACGCAGTTTCAAATTGTGTTACGGTAGGATTTTCAATCCAGTCCACCTTACAGGATTCAAGAGTATTTCCCAAATTAATACCGAGACCCATTTCCCTTACCAGCTCCATAGTGGTTATATCTCTCATACCTTCCGAGGGGTTCTCGGGGGGCTGGGGAGTGGTGGCTTCCGAAGTTGTCGTCACCTCGGGAGCAGGGGTGGTGGTCACCTCGGGAGCAGGGGTGGTGGTCACCTCGGGAGTGGTTGTAGAGGTTTCGGGAGGAGGTGTTGTGCTCTCGGGAGTTGTGGAAGAGGTTTCTGGGGGAGGAGCGTTGCTCTCCGAAGTCGCGGAAGAGGTTTCGGGAGGCGGCTCTACAGTTTCCGGAGTCGAAGAGGAAGATTCGGAGGGAGGTGTTGAGGACTCCGAAGTGGAAGAGGTGCTCGGAGGGGGCGTGGGTCTTGGCGGAGAAGGTATCGAAGGCGGAGCGGGAGGAACCGACGGCGTGGTGGAAGGGGTCTCTTCCGTGGCGGAGGTAGGCTCCGGCGTTTTCTCCGTCGTTGTTACGGCGGTGGTTTCGGTTACGGAGCGGGAAGTCGACTGTGACGCGGGTTCCGAATCGAGAAAAACAAAAACGTCCTGTGAAGTTTCCTCGGGCTCCTTGGTTTCCGTCGCAGCGGGAAGCGGCGAAGTAGTGGGCGCTGCGGACGTGACGGAAGTAACGGGAGGCTTCGTTGTGGGTTGGGTCGGCTTGACGGCCGAAGAGGTTTTGGGGGGATCGGCGGAAACCGCGGGAGGCGCGGGCGGAGTCGTCCTGATTGTTTCGGCGGGCGTGACCATAGTTACCGAAGCCTCGGTTTCCTCGGTCTTTTCGGAATCAAAGGTTTCGGCTTCCTTAGTCTACGACTCCGTCGTTTCCGCCGCGGAAACCTCCGTCTCCGATTGGGAAGAGTCCGATTCGGATTCCTTCGGAGAGGTTTCGGCTTCCGTCTCGGATTCGGACGCGGATTCGGTCTCCGTGGGGGTGGATTCGCTTCTCGGGGATTCCGAAGCGGTGGTCGTCACCTCCACATCGCTGGTGGAAGAACAAGCGGCGAAGCTTAGAAGCATTGCCGGAATCAAAAGCGAAGCGATAATTTTTTTCGTTTTATTCTTCATAGCAAAATATCCCTTTCAAAAATTATGGAGAAACATAAACTTATAAGATTTTATGAAACTGTTCAAATAGGAACGGTGTGCGGATTTTCGAGCATATTTTGTTGATGACAAGGCAAAAATCCGCAGGCGGGCAGCTTACGCGATAAGCCTGTCAAGGATTTTTAACACACGATGTATTATACTAATCCCTTTTGGGACAATTTCTAAGACTTGGCCGCCATTATCTGCTTCAAAAGCTGATCGTCCTTGAACTTGCACTGTTGTCTGTCATAGAAAACATTGGTGATATCCCAGAGAACGGGGCATATCTGCCTGTCATAGGCTTCCTTTGCCACGGAGGAAAGGAAAAGCCTGATGGTATCGGGCGTTTTGTTGCCGGTGGAAACGCCGTATTCGCCTATAATTACGGGAATTCCGCTGTCGATAAAGCGTTTTTTCACCTTATCCAGATTGCCGGTAAGCTCCTTCACGTCCTTGTCGCTTCCCCAATCCGTCTTTGCCTTGCCCCAGTCCGCGTCCTCTTCCAGAATACAGAAGGTGGAAGGGGTGTAATAGTGAACGGAAACGGCGCAGCGGTTCTCCTTATCCGAGGGCATTACGAAAAGACTGTCGCAGGTAAGGTCGATATCGGTGTTGTATCCCGCTATCAGAAGGTGCCGCTTGGGATTATTCCCCCCGGCGGAGCGCACGATATCCACGAATTTCTGATTTATTTCGTTCAAAATACCGAAAGACTTCGCTTTTCCCTCGCTTCCGCCGCCTCCGGTATATCTGTTCCAAAGGGATTCCCAGCCGCCCTCTTCGTTTAAGGATTCAAACATCAGCTTGTCGGGATAGCCCTTAAAGGCTTCGGCGATCTGTTCCCATACGCGGGTGTATTTTTTCATACACTTTTCCTTGTCGGTGGGGAATTCGCTCCACCAGCCGCTGTCATAGTGAATATTCACTATCGCGTACATTCCGCTGTCCAGGGTCCAGTCGACGATCTGTTTTACCCTCGCCATATAATCGGGATGAATAGTATAGTCCGCGCTCATAAGGTTTGACCAGGCCACGGGAATTCTGAGAACCCCGAAGCCGCATTTCGCGTAGCCCTTTATAATATCCTCGGTAATTATGGGGCTGCCCCAAGCGGTTTCAAAGTCGGATACCTTGGGGTTTGAGATCCAGGTAACATGACAGGATTCCAGCGTGTTGCCCAGGTTAATGCCCACGCCCATTTCCCTTACCAGCTCCATTGTGGTTATCTGTCTCATTCCCCCCGCGGGCGCGGTTGTGGAAGCCGAAGTGGTTTCGGAGGGCTTGGTGGTGGCTGCCGTTGTAGCGGCGGTGGTGGTAGTTGCCGCCGTAGTGGTTGTCGCGGCGGCCGACGTTGTGGTGGCGGCGGTTGTGGCCGACGTGGTAACCGCCGTGGTGGCCGCCGTTGTCGCGGCGGTTGTCTCCTCCGGCGCGGCGGTGGTTGAAGCGGTTGCGGTTTCCTCTGTGGTTTCTTCGGAGGTTACCTCTTCGGATTCGGTTGTTTCCTCCGTTTCTTCGGTTTCCGTCGCTTCCGTTTCCTCCGTCTTTACGGTTTCCGAGGTTTCTTCGGTTTTTTCCGTTTGAGCAGTCTCAGAGGACGTCTCCGATTCGGAGCTTTCCTCCGAATCGCGTTCCGATTCCTGAGGGGTAGTGGCGGCCGACGTAACCTCCGAGGGAGTGGTCACCTCAACCTCGCTTCCGGCCGAACATGCGGCGGATAAGAGCATTACCGGCGCCAGAAGCGCGGCCAAAAGCTTTTTCATTTTAAGGTTCATATGTAATCCTTTCAAAAATCGCGGGAACCGGCACAAATAAAGTGCCCCCGAATGAATATAAAATAAAACGATCGGAATACAGCTTGCCGGAGCTGTCCGATGAATAAGCGCCGAAGGGGCAGTGCCGGCATACCGTAGTTATTAATTAAAGAACGTTTATGACTTTGCCGCCATCATCTGCTCGAGAAGGAGATCGTCCTTGAATTTGCACTGATGTCTGTCGTAGAAAACGTCGGTGATGTCCCAGAGAACGGGACAAAGCTGTCTGTCATACGCTTCCTTGGTAACGGAGGAAAGGAAAAGTCTGATGGTCTCGGGGGTCTTGTTTCCCGTCGCCACGCCGTATTCGCCTATAATTACGGGAACGCCCTTGTCGATAAAGGTTGTTTTCAGTTTGTCGAGGTTTTCCTTAAGGAAGGCCACGTCCTCATCGCTTCCCCATTCAGATTGCGCCTTGCCCCAGGAAACGTCCTCTTCTATGATACAGAAGGTGGAAGGGGTGTAGTAATGAACGGAAACGGCGCAGCGGTTCTCGCTGTCGGTGGGCATTACGTAAAGGGGATCGCAGGTAAGGTCGATATCGGTGTTATAACCCGCGATAAGAAGATGGCGCTTGGGGTTGTTTCCTCCGGCGGAGCGAACGATATCCACGAATTTCTGATTTATTTCGTTCAGAAGGTTAAAGGAATCGGCCTTTCCCTCCGTGCCGCCGCTCCATCTGTTCCACATAGACTCCCATCCGCCCTCCTCGTTGAGGGACTCGAACATAAGCGTGTCAGGATAATCCTTAAATTCCTCGGTGATCTGCTCCCAGATTCTGGTGTATTTTTTCATACACTCTTCTTTTTCCGTGGGGAACTTGCTGAGCCAGCCATTGTCATAGTGAAGGTTGACAATGGCGTACATTCCGCTGTCGAGAGTCCAGTCGGTAATCTGCTTTACTCTTGCCATATAGTCGGGATGAATGGTGTAATTCTCGTCCATAAGATTGGACCAGGCAACGGGGATTCTGAGTACGCCGAAGCCGCACTCGGCATAGCCCTTTATCATTTCCTGGGTAATAATCGGGCTGCCCTAGGCGGTTTCATAGCCGGATACGCCGTTGTTCTTGCCTATCCAGCTTCCGCAGGATTCGAGGGTGTTGCCCAAATTGATGCCCACGCCCATATCCCTTACCAGCTCCATGGTGGTTATTTCCCTCATAGCCTCTCCTTTTGAACAGGAGGTGGAGGTAAAGAGCATTACCGGCAGCATAAGCGCCGAAACAAGCTTTTTGATTTTCATCTTCTTTTTCCTTTCTTATTTTAATAATTTTTTTAATTATTTAATGTAATGATAAATTGGGAAAGCTCCCGAAAAATTACTTTTTAAACATAACCGAAATAAGATCAAAAAGATTTCTGTCGTCAAATACGTGTGCGAACCACTCTTTATAGGGGTGATTCACCTTAAGGAACACGCTGTGACGGCCGCAGACGTTTTCCACCACGGCCTTGTACTCGCCGTCACGGGTGCCTATTTCACAAACGCCTATTTCCTTCCCGTTCTCGTCGTCCCCGTCGATCATTATATGAATCTCGGCGGGACAGCCCAAGCCCGTTACCAAAGCGGAAAATTCCATTGTCTTGCTGGAATAATCCTCTCCGAAATCGAAGTATTTAAAGCCTATAACGCTCCCCGTTTTTATGTTGGTAACTACGCGGGTAAAGCTGTCCTTTTCGGTTACGATACACTTGCCCTTAAGAACACAGGCAATCTCGGCGGGGGTTATTTTATAAGGATTCAAGGATTCCTCGAAGCCCAGCGAGGTCATCTCCACCTGAGGTATGGTTCCGTCGGGTAGTATCTCTATCTTTTCGGCACAGGCGCGGCGGGACATTATGCTGCCGTTGGTCATTCTGTGATAGAACACATACCATTGGCCGTTTATCTGACAAACGGAGCCGTGGTCGTTTCCGCCGGGATAATCGATTCCGTTGTCTATAATGGTTCCCATATGCTTAAAAGGACCCTTGGGGCTGTCGGATATGGCGTATTCCAAACGGCTGCCTATTCTGGGGGAGTATATAAGATAGTATTTTCCGTTTATCTTTCGGGGCGAGCTTGCCTCAAAAAAGCACTCGGGCTCGGTTCCCTTGGGAATCATATCCTCCATATAGGAGCCTTTTATTATTTCGCACATATTTTCGGGATTTATCTCGTTAAAATGGGATTTTTCAAAGCCGTAATATATGTACACTTTTCCGTCGTCGTCCACCAAAACGCCCGCGTCGTTGAAAATACCCTCGTCCCCCGCGTCCGCTTCGTCGTAGCGGTAGTTGTCCAGAAGCTTAAAGGGGCCTTCGGGCCTGTCGCTTACCCCAACACAGCCCTTTGAAGCCACAATATAGGCGTAAAGGTAGTATTTTCCGTTGTTACAAACAACGTCGGGGGCGAAAAGCTCATGGTCGGTCCAAGGGGTATCGGATTCATGATCGCGGTCGGGGCGGGTATGGAAGCTGTCTCCGTGACACTGCCAGTTATTCAGATCGTTTACGGAAGCCGACCACACCTTAAGCTTGAAATCGCAGAAGCTTTCACAGCTGACGCGGTCATGGGAGCCGTAAAGATAAACCCGGTCGCCGAACACGCGCGGCTCTCCGTCGGGAATGTATTCCCAAAGAGGAAGAATAGGATTTGGCATATCGTTCTCCTTTTCATAGCAAATCAAAGTGGCTGAAAAAACAATCAATTCTTTTTTCGCTTCCTTTTTGTGATACAAAAAGGAAGTAGGGTTTCCAAAGGGACAAAGTCCCTTTGGCCGCTGCCCGCAGGCAGCGAAACTCTTTACGCTAAAAGCGCTCGGAAAAGGTGCGAACAAGAAAAATCCCAAAGGGATTTTTCGGCACGGGGAAACCCTGCAAGAGAGACCCTCTTTCGGCAGGCACAAGCTTCCCTTCGGGGTTATCCCCGAACGGTAAAGGTTTTTTACAGCCCTTTTTTACACAACTTTAACAAAAATATTGTATCATATTTTGTTTTTTTAGGCAATACTTTTTCCTTCCCCTAAAAAATTTTTTCTTGACCAGAATTTTATTCCGATACATAGTCACGCCTCTGATTTTCCACGCAAAGCATTTCCCCCTCTAAAAAAATCCCCGCCTGAAACATAAATTGTTTTCGGCGGGAGCATAAACGGATATTTACAAAACAAAAAAATCGGTTTACATAATGTAAAATCGGTATACCGTCATATAAAAAATGAATGCTGTTTTTTCTTCGAGAAAAATAATTTTTTTGTGCAAATTGACCAATCGGCACAAATATTTATCACTGTTTTATGTGTTTTATTTTCAATCCCAGTTCAAAGGCCAAAAGGGCAATTTTGCTTTTCTCGTCAAGTCTGACATCTCCCGATATGCTTCTGGGCTGCCATTCCGAGTGGTCAAGGTTGTCTCCGGCGTAAAAGAATTGAAAAAACTCGGTTTTGCGAAAATCACACAGCGCCTGCATACCCGCGCACTCCATTTCCACACACACGGCACCCTGTTCCTTCCTTCTTCTCACCTTCCCTGGGGTTTCTCTGTAACAGGCGTCGTTTGTCCAAGTGGTTCCTTCCACATAGGGATAATTGAATTCCTTCAAAACCTCCTTGAACAAGTCCCGATATTTTTTGTTTACCTCTATCGTATCCCCCGCGGGAGCGTAGTGGTGGCTCAATCCCTCGTCCCGAAGCGCCATATTGGGAATAATTATCCCGCAGTCCTCTATGCTTTTATCCAATACCCCGCAGTTGCCCAAAAGAATAAGCCGCTTGCTGCCCATAGCGATAATGTCCTCATACAAAGCGGCACAGGCCGGCTCCCCCACAAACGACTGATAAAGAGCGAAATCCTCGTTTTTGTATCTCACCCTGTACACGGTCACCACTCCGGTAGCGCTGTGGGATTCCCCGATAGGCTCCGGTTCAAAGAAATCCAGAAGGCTCCCGAAAAGCTGCCGTGAAAAACAGGAAACCGTTACGTCGGGAAAATCCTTTATCTTTCCCACAATCATATCCGGATTTATCACGGCGGATTCCGAGGGGTCAAATTCCTCTAAAAGCATTTAGTTCACCTCTCTCTTTTATAAAAAGCCGCCTTCGCTAAAACAAGCAAAGGCGGCTTTTAAAACTAAGTCAATGCTCCAAAAGCAAAACCGAATTATTCGGCGGGCTTATAATAATCAACAAGACCAACCAAATCGTCATAGCGCTTCTTGGAGTTCTCAACGGCCTTATTAAACAGCAATTCGGCCTTGGCGGGATTCTGACGGGCGAGGGAATTGTAACGAACCTCTCTCATCATAAACGCCTTGTAATCGCCGGTGGGAGCCTTGCAGTCGAGGCTGAAGGGGTTCTTTCCTTCCGCGGCGAGGGCGGGGTTAAATCTGAAGATGTTCCAGTAGCCCGACTCAACCGCTTCCTTTTCAACCTGCTGAGCGATGGCGAGACCGCCCTTTATGCCGTGGTTGATACAAGGAGCGTAGCAGATAATCAGGGAAGGACCGTCGTAAGCTTCCGCTTCGAGAATGGCCTTTAAGCACTGGTTCTTATCCGCGCCCATGGAAACCTGGGCAACGTATACGTAGCCGTACTTCATGGCGATTCCGGCGAGATCCTTGTTCTTAATCTCCTTGCCGCCCGCGGCGAACTGAGCGATGGCGCCGATAGGCGTAGCCTTGGAAGCCTGACCGCCGGTGTTGGAGTATACCTCGGTGTCGAATACCATTATATTGATGTTCCTTCCGCTGGCGAGAACGTGGTCAACACCGCCGTAGCCGATGTCGTAAGCCCAGCCGTCGCCGCCGAAGATCCAGTTGGACTTCTTGGAAAGGTAATCCTTAAGCTTAAGAACCTCGATCTTGTCCTCGTTGTCGCAGCCGCAGGCTTCGAGAGCAGCAACCAATTCCTTGGTGGCCTTTGCGTTGGCCGCGCCGTCGTTGGCGGTTTCGAAATACTTGGCGATCTTTTCCTTAACCTCGGGCTTTTCGGCCTTTTCGTCAAGAGCCTTCAAATGAGCCTGTGCCCTTGCTCTGAGGGTATCCTGAGCCAGGAACATACCGAAGCCGAATTCCGCGTTATCCTCGAACAGGGAGTTGCCCCAAGCGGGACCCTTGCCCTCGGCGTTCACGGTGTAGGGAGTGGAAGGCGCGGAGCCGCCCCAAATAGAGGAACAGCCGGTGGCGTTGGCGATATACATTCTGTCGCCGAACAGCTGAGTAACCAGCTTGGCGTAAGGAGTTTCGCCGCAGCCCGCGCAGGCGCCGGAGAACTCGAGGAGGGGCTGCTTGAACTGGCTGCCCTTAACGGTGCTTTCCTTGAATTTCTCAAGAACCTCGGGCTTGGACTGGAGCTTGTGAGCGTATGCGAAGCCCTCCTGCTCCTTAAGCTGGCTGTCCAAAGGCTTCATGGCGAGAGCCTTTGTCTTGGCGGGACAGGTGTTTACACAAGCGCCGCAGCCGGTACAGTCGAGAACGGAGATGGCCATTGTGAACTTATGACCCGCCATACCGGTAGCGTCCTTGGTCTTCATGGAAGCGGGAGCCTCGGAAGCCTCCTCTTCGGTCATGATAACGGGACGGATAACGGCGTGAGGACATACGAAAGAGCACTGGTTGCACTGGATACAGTTTTCGGGAATCCATTCGGGAACGTCAACGGCAATACCGCGCTTCTCGAAGGCCGCCGAGCCCTGAGGGAAGGTGCCGTCGGGCATGGAGGTGAAGGTGGAAACGGGAAGCTCGTCGCCGCGCTGAGCGTTGCAGGGAGTCTGGATATTGTTGATAAAGGACTCCAGATCCTTTCTTTCGCTAACCGCCTTAACCTCGGGGAGACCGCCTTCGCAGTCCGCCCAGGAAGCGGGAACGTCAACCTTTACAACCTCGCCCGCGCCTCTTTCGATAGCGGCGTAGTTCATATTGACGATATCGTCGCCCTTCTTGGCGAAGGATTTATAGGCCGCCTTCTTCATGTAGTCGATAGCCTCATCGCCGGAGATAATGTTGGCGATGGAGAAGAACGCGGACTGGAGCACCGTGTTGGTCTTGTTGCCCAGGCCGATTTCCTTGGCCACCTTAATGGCGTTGATAATGTAGAAATTGATGTTGTTCTTGGCAATATAAGCCTTTACGGGAGCGGGAAGCTTTTCGTCCAGCTCGTCAACGGTCCACTGACAGTTCAAAAGGAAGCTTCCGCCGGGGATAACGTCCTGTACCATATTGTACTTGTCAATATAGCTGGGGTTATGACAGGCTACGAAGTTGGCCTTGTTTACGAAATAGGTGGACTTGATGGGGCTCTTGCCGAAACGGAGGTGAGAAATTGTTACGCCGCCCGACTTCTTGGAGTCATAGGCGAAATACGCCTGAGCGTACATATCGGTGTGGTCGCCGATGATCTTAATGGAGTTCTTGTTGGCGCCAACGGTACCGTCGGAGCCGAGACCCCAGAATTTACAGCAGGTAGTGCCCTCGGGAGTCGTGTTGGGATTCTCGGTGATTGGAAGGGACAGGTTGGTAACGTCGTCCTCGATACCGATGGTGAACTGAGCCTTGCTGTCGTTGTTGTATACCGCGATGATCTGAGCGGGGTTGCAGTCCTTGGAGCCCAGACCGTAACGGCCGCTGTATACGGGAACGTCGGTGAACTTGCCGGCCTTTCTGAGAGCGGCGACAACGTCAAGATAAAGGGGCTCGCCCAGAGAGCCGGGCTCCTTGGTTCTGTCAAGCACGCTGATCTTCTTAACGGTGGAGGGGATAGCGTCAACAAACGCGTCGATGCTGAAGGGGCGATAAAGTCTTACCTTTACCAGGCCGACCTTCTTGCCCTGTGCCGTAAGATAATCGATGGTTTCCTCAATAGTATCGCATACGGAGCCCATGGCCACGATAACCTGTTCCGCGTCGGGAGCGCCGTAATAGTTGAAGAGCTTATAATCGGTGCCGATTTCCTTGTTCACCTTGTCCATATACTCGGTGACAATGGCGGGAAGCTCGTTGTAGTAGCTGTTGGAGGCTTCCTTGGCCTGGAAGAATATGTCAGGGTTCTGAGCCGTGCCGCGAAGGGTGGGATGCTCGGGGTTGAGAGCGCGTCTGCGGAAGTCCGCCAGAGCGTCCTGATCGATCATGCCCTTAAGGGTATCGTAATCCCATACCTCGATCTTCTGAATCTCGTGAGAGGTTCTGAAGCCGTCGAAGAAATGCAGGAAAGGAACCTTGCCCTTGATAGTGGACAGGTGAGCCACGGCGCCCAGATCCATAACCTCCTGAGGGTTGGTGGAGCAGAGCATCGCGTAACCGGTCTGACGGCAAGCGTAAACGTCGCTGTGGTCGCCGAAAATGGAAAGGGCGTGAGTGGCCAGAGCGCGGGCGGATACATGGATAACGCTGGGGAGCAGCTCGCCGGCGATCTTGTACATATTGGGTATCATCAGGAGAAGACCCTGTGACGCGGTATAAGTGGTCGTAAGAGCGCCCGCCGTAAGGGAGCCGTGAACGGCGCCCGCCGCGCCCGCTTCGGACTGCATTTCAACAACCTTAACTTCCGTTCCGAAAACGTTCTTTCTTCCGGCGGTAGCCCAGGAGTCGGTAACCTCGGCCATAACGGAAGAGGGGGTGATGGGGTAAATAGCCGCAACTTCGGTAAACGCGTAGGAAACGTGACCCGCGGCGTTATTACCGTCCATCGTAAGCTTTTGTCTTGCCATTTGGAATAATCCTCCTTCTTTTTTGCATAAACCTTTTATTTACTGTTGATATCAGTTTTCTGAGGGAGCACTGTAAAGACGCCGTCTTCACAAGATATTGCTCCTATTTATGCTATCCTACACATTATAGCACAATTAGTCCGATTTGTAAACACCTTATATCAGATTTTATAAAGCTTTTTTGTGGCAGGATCAGGCAGCATTTTCCGTCTTCCTGAAAAAATCCACCTTTCCCCCCTCTATATTAGGCTCTTCAACGGCGGAAAACCCCTCGCCCTCTTCGGAAAAAAGAGTAACAGTACCTCCCGTTACCGTAATGCCCTCCGCCGAACTTATACAGTCCTCCGAGGAATCCACCGTTATTTTTCCCCCGCTTATAACCACCTCGCCCTTGTCCTCCTCTTGGGAATATATTCCGTTTTTTCCCGCCGTAAGGGTGACGTTCCCGTCGGTTATGGAGACGGGACCGCCTTTTATTCCGTGACCCACGGCGTTGACCGTTATCGTGCCGCCGTTAAGGGAAATCCCGCCGCCGCACCTTATTCCCGAGCCGTAGCTTCCGTTGATTTTAAGTACCCCGCTTCCCCCGAAGGTTATATCGGAATTGCTGTACAGGGCGGCGTCGGGTTCGTTTTCCTCCGCCGACTCGTTTTTCCCCTCGAAGGTGTATTCGGCACAGTCGGAGAAAAAGTTTTCCCTGTCCCCCGCCAGCTCTATATAAAGGTTTTTCGCTTTATAGCAGTAAACGGCGGCGCCCTCGCTGTTGTACACGTTAAGCCCGTCAAGAATCAGCTTTACGTCCTCGTCGGTTTCGATATAGACGCAGCCGTCCACGATGTTTCCGCTTAAACGGTATTCCCCGCCCTCGGAAATGGTGAGAATGTTTCCCTCGAACCACGCGCCTTCGCCCGTTATGTCTATTTCACCGTCTATGTTCACGGTGCAGCTGTTTTTCTCCTCCGTGTCCTTCGCCCGTTCTCCGTTGGTATCGGACAGGGCGCTGACGTTCCGAGGGGATACGAAGCTTTCCTTTTCCCGCCCCGAGTTATCGGAGCAGCCCGCGAAAAGCGCGGTAACCGTAGTAACAGTCAAGGTTCCCGACAATAAAAAGTATGTCAATTTCTTAAGCATATTACACCTCTGTTCAAACAGACCGTCTTTTTTGTTTAAGTTATTTTAACCTTTTATTGTGACGTTGCTGTGAAAGCAAAACAACGTTTGCGGGAAAAATCAATTCATAACGTATCTTCGTGTATCTTCAGTTAAAGGCAAGCTCCGTAACCTTCCATTCCTCACCAAGCTTTACCAAATAGACGGTGTAGTCTGCGGGAGAGTGAAGCTCTCCGTTTTCGGAGGAGCTTACGCCGTACAGAACGTGGTCGTACTTCACCTTTACCGAGGTGCAGTTTTCATCGTAAAAAACCGGATTCCCCGTTTCGGTATCGAGAAAGGCGTAATCTGTGTGCCAGTTGTGCCAGAAGTTCTCATAGCCCTCCAGTTCCGCGTAAAAAGGCATATCGGGAGCCAGAAACTCCGAAACGGCGCTTAAATATCCGTCGTTTACCACATATTTGGAATAGGCGGTTGAAAAATCCAGAGCAAGCTTTGAAAGTTCGGAATTTTCCTTGCTAAAGAGGGAAAAAACTCCGTCCTTAAGCTCAAGGGCGTTCCCCTCTCGGTCATAGGCGGTGAATTCCGCTTCGCCGATAAATCCCCCCACAGTGTAGGTCAAATCCCGGGGCGGCTCCTTAAGAAATCCCCGAAAATGTTCGCTTTCGGGATAAATTTCGCCTTCTTCTGTCACATATTCATTGGAAACCATTATCCCGTTGCAGAACACTCTCGCGCTGTCAGGCGCAGTGACCGAATAAGTATGGGCGGGTATTTCTCCGAAAGTGATTTTCCCCGCCTCATACTCGTAAAAGCCGTAACCTAAGCTTCTGTTTGTTTTGAGCACTTCCGCCTCGGCTATTGTCCCCCCGTCGGCTCTTATGCCATAAACGATCCTGTCCTCGGTGCTTTTTTTGCCGTTTCGGACGTATGTTATTTCCCCTTGGACAAGCTTGTCGAAATAGGCTTTCACGGCGCTTTCGTCCTCAAATTCGTTAAGCTTCGCCCCGAGATTTTTCATAAGAACGTTTTTGTCTTTTTTAAATTCCTCCGTCAGCGCTTTTATCGGTATTTCGGGGTCGCTTTTCTCATAGGCGGAAAGGGCGTCCCAGAGCAAAACCAGTCCTATGACTATCGACGCGGCCAAAAGCGTTGTAAGCGAAGCGTAAACGGCTCGAAACACCTTTGTACCAGTTTTTGTTTTTTTAACCGTCTTTTTTTTCATTATGTACTTTACCTTATACCAATTTTAAGAAACCATTCCTATTGGAACACTTTTTAATGGTTATTCCTTTACCAGAAAGGCGGTGCACATTTTTCTCAGTCCGATAAGGCTGGCGTTGGAATTGATATGCTCGCCCTTATAAAGCATACTGGTGGAGGAGCCGCCGTCCAGATTGTAGGCGTTTACCGCCTCGAATTTGAGCATTACGTCCTGAACGTCCACCAGGCTTGCCCCAAGACTTCCCGTCTGTCTCCCGTCGATAACCAGAAGGAGCATTGCGCCGTCCGCTCTCTGACCGATGGCGGTTCGGGGGTTGAGCCCGCCGCCGCTGCCCAAGGATTCGGTGGGTACGCCGTTCACTATAAGGGTGGGGCCGTACTTCGCTGCGTCGGTAACCCCCATTTCGATGGCTTTTCCTATGGAAAAGGTGCCGACTATCAACTTCCCTTCCTCGGTTATGGCGCAGCATTCCCAGCTTGTGCTCAGATCGCCGCCCCACAGCACCTCGCCTTGGGACATTACGATTCCGTAAGGCTCCCCGCCCGTTCCGTGACCCGGGCGGTCGTCCCAGCCCCCTCCGTTTACGGCGGCTATCACGTTGTCGTAGCTTTCGTAAATTTCGTTTATGGTCTTTCCGTATTTATCCGCCCCGAATTCCCCCGAAACTCCCACAAACACCCTTGTGGGATCATAGACGATCATCATTTTCCCGCGGAAGGCGGAGCCCGACACGTCCACGATATCTATCCCGTCGCCGTCGGGATCCTTTTCAAGACCGTCGGTTCCGGGAATAAGCTCTTTTTCGTCGGCGCCGTCGGCGGAAATAGGCTCTTTTCCGCTCTCCGTCTCATCGTTCCCGCCGCCTATCACCACAAGCTCGGTATCGGTTATTTCGTCGGTAGTCCTAATGGCGTTGGCGGCCATTATTTCGTTCACCTTTTCCTCCCCGAGAAAAGTGGTGGCGAGAAACTGCGCCGCGCTAGTCTCCATCATGGATACCACGAAAAGGTCGCGGGCTTTCACGGAGGGTCCGAATTCAACTATCATAAGTGCCCCCAAAAATCCCCCCACGGCCAGAAACACAAAGGTGAAGGAAACGAGAAAAAAGCGGAAAACAACGCGCCTGACGGCTTTTTTACGCCTCTTTTTCTTTTTCATTTTTTCTTTCGGGTCTTCGGGCGCAAGCTCCACCCGCTGTTTGGCAACGGTTACGTTTTCACAATCGTTAATAAGCATTTTATCACCTGTTATTTTGCCTAATTAAATATTATTATCATTTTTATTTTCGGAGTTAAACACCCATTCACGCTGAGCCACAAAGCAGAGAAAAAACAGAAGGGTATCCACCGCCATTTTGAAAAGGGTGGAAAGTATGCTCCGTCCCGCGCCCGACAGGGCGGTGAGCAGGTAGACCAGGCCGTAGGACAGACCCGCCTGACATACGGAAAGGACACAGTACTTTATAATGGAGGGCTTAAGGCGGCTTGTGCTTTTGAACACCTTTCGCCTGTTTATTGTAAAGTTCACCGCCGCGGAAATGATTCTCGCCAAAGCGGTGGCGGCGAATATTCTCACGCCTTCGTCCAGCTTTTCGGGAAGCAGCAGGTTGAACAGCGTAAAGGCGATAAGATCCACCGCCGAAGCCAAAAGAGAGCTGAAAAGGTATTTCAGTATCACCGCGTATATTTTCAGCGAATCTCTTATCGGCCTGAAATGGGTGCCGGAATTGTTGTCGGAATAAATGGTACGAATGGGCAGCTCTCTGAATTTGAGGCCGTTTTCCTTCATTGCCAGCAGCATATTGGTCTCGTACTCAAATCGGTCGCCACTCACCTTTATCAGCGCGGGGAGGTAGGAGGAGGGCAGGGCTCTCAGCCCCGTCTGGGTGTCCGTTATTTTTATTCCGCACAAAAAGCGGAAGGTAAAGGAGGTCATATTGTTTCCGAAACGACTTTTCGGGGGGATTTCCTTTCCCTTAAAGCTTCTGGCGCCGAACACCGCCGTTCCCGTTCTCAGCATTTCGGAGCAGCAGCTTTTTATATCCTCCGCCCGATGCTGCATATCGTCGTCGGTGGTAACCAGACCCTTTTTATAAGGTCGGTTTTTCAGGAAAAAATCGAAGCCCGTTTTCAGCGCCTTTCCCTTTCCCATATTTTTTTCATGGGATATCAGTCGGACAAATGGCATTTCCTTCACTTTTTCAAATATTTCCGCGCTTTTCTCTTTTTCGCTTCCGTCGTTTATCACAATGATATCGTCAAATCCCGCCTCGTTCAGCGCCCGTACCGCCGTTATCAGCTTTTCGGAGGGGTTATAGCTGGGCAGGATCACCGAAACGTCCATTTTGAATTCTTCCCCCGTTTATATGTTTATGGAACCGCTGATTGTGTTACGCTACGCTTTATACCAATCCCTTTTTAAACTGACGTAATACCCACAGTTTAAAAAGGGATTGCACCCGAAACACTAATCCACCAGTTTAAAGAGGGATTAGTATTAATCAGCGGTTCCTTTATTTTATATAAAAAATTATAGCATATATCCTTAGGAAATGCAATGACAAAAGGGTTACAATTTTTGGATATTTCGGGGGGATTTATTTTTTTGGGGCACTTAACGGACTCATACTAATCTTTGGTCAGATTATAGACAAAAAAATGTTGACCAAAGATTAGGGAACCATTCCTATGGGAACAGTTTTTTAATTTCCACGCTTTTTTCTGTACTCTCCGGGGGTTATGCCGAAGCGTTTTTTGAACCTTCGGTTAAAATAGGAAAGATTTTCAAAGCCGCATTCCGAGGCAATGTTAAGAATGTTTTCGCCGGAGGCTAAAAGCAGCTTCGCCGCGGTATCCAAGCGGTAATTGTTCAAGTATTCCACAAAGGAAAGTCCCATGGTTTCCTTAAAAAATCTCATAAAATACGACTTGCTGTAAAAGCAGCGGCGGGATATTTCCTCTATGGAAATTTGTTTCTGATAATTTTCCTCGATATAGGAAAGAATAATCTTAAGCTTTTGCAAAGAGCGCTCGTTTGTCTTTTTTTCCTCTCCCGTCCCTCCTTCGGTGAGCAAAAGATACATTATCTGAAAAAGACAGCCCTTTACCGCCAGCTGATAGCCGTTTTTCCTTTCGCCGCAAAGCTTGTCCAAACGGGCGACCAGGCGGGAGATTTCCCCGTAGCAGGGGATACGGCTTTCGATAAGAGGGGCGATGGGGATTTCCCCGCCGCAGATAGGGTCGATGTAGTTTTTTCGGCATACGTCTTCTCCCGCCGAGTATAAAAGGGAGGACTTGAAGATAATGTTTTCGTACTCCATTGAGGCTCCGCTTTTCTGTCCGATGGAGTGAAGCTTTCCCGAGGGGACGAACACCATATCCCCCGCCTTTACCTCGTATTCCATAAGATCCACGCTTACCGTCCCCTCACCCTTTTTGACGATTATAAACTCCGCTTCCTCGTGCCAATGTATTTTTACGGAGGAAAAATCCAGCGGTATGGTGCAGATATAGGTGTTGTAGGGAAAATCGTCGGGGGTGTGCTTTTTATGTTCCCGATAGCTTCCGTAGGGAATTTTACCCGTATTCGCCGTTTGCTCCCTATTCTCAATATTCTTCATATGCGCCTCCGGAAAAAGATAGTATAGTGCAAATAAATGGCAGGATAATGCAAGAAATAAAAGAAATTTGATATTATAATGAATGCAGAAATAAACGAATAGTATCAGCGGCATAATACTGATTTATCATTGAAGGTGTACAAAAATTCTTCGCAAGAACCATATATCGAAGTTTTTGACGGAATTTTTGTACACTTTCAAATGGGAATCAATACAAAAGCCGAACGAAAGGAAGGTCTTAATATGAACGTTTCCGAACTTACAAGGGCAAAATACGGAAAGGATATCTCTTCCTGCACCTATGAAGAGATTTATTACGCGCTTCTCGACGAGGTGCAGCGCCTTTCCTCGGCCAAAAAGCGCCCCGAATCCAAGAAAAAGCTTTATTATTTTTCTGCGGAGTTTCTTATAGGAAAGCTTCTCTCCAACAACCTGATAAATTTGGGGCTGTACGACGAGGTGAAAAAACAGCTTGAGGAATGCGGAAAGGATATTTGCGCCGTTGAAGAGATCGAGAACGAGCCTTCTTTGGGCAACGGCGGGTTGGGAAGGCTGGCCGCCTGTTTTCTCGACTCGATAGCCACCCTCGGGCTTAACGGCGACGGAGTTGGCCTTAAATATCATTTCGGACTGTTCAGACAGGTGTTCAAGGACAACAGGCAGACCGCGGTTCCCGACAAATGGCTCACCGACGACAGCTGGCTTATCAAGACGGACAAGACCTATCCCGTCAGATTCAAAAAAGGGATTGTTACCGCCAGAATGTACGATATCAACGTTACGGGATATGACAGCACCACTAATAAGCTTCATCTCTTCGACATTGACACCGCCGACGAATCCATAGTGAAGGACGGAATCGATTTTGACAAGGAGCTTTTCGAAAAAAACCTTACGCTGTTCCTTTACCCCGACGACAGCGACGACGCGGGACGTATGCTCAGAATATACCAGCAATACTTTATGGTTTCGGCGGGAGCGCAGCTGCTTCTCGAGGAATGTACCGCCAAGGGGTGCAAACTTTACGATCTGGCGGATTACGCGGTGATACAGATAAACGACACCCACCCCACAATGGTGATCCCGGAGCTTATAAGGCTTCTCACGGAAAGAGGGTTGGAAACGGACGAGGCTATAGAAGCAGTTAGCAAGGCCTGTGCCTATACCAATCACACCATATTGGCGGAGGCTCTCGAAAAGTGGCCCATAAGCTATCTTAAACAGGTAGTGCCACAGCTTATGCCCATTATAGAGGTATTGGACAACAAGGTGAGAAGGAAGTACGACGACAAGTCCCTTTACATCATCGACAAAGACGAGCGCGTTCATATGGCCCATATGGATATCCATTACAGCATAAGCGTAAACGGCGTGGCCTCTCTTCACACCGACATACTGAAGCAGGAGGAGCTGAAGGGCTTCTACAGCATTTACCCCGAAAAATTCAACAACAAGACAAACGGCATCACCTTCAGGAGATGGCTTCTCCACTGTAACCCCGAACTTTCCGCTTTGATATCCTCCCTTATAGGGGACGGGTATAAAAAGGACGCTTCGGAGCTTAAAAAGCTTTTGGAATTCAAAAAGGACGCGGAGGTTCTAAATAGGCTATTGGAGATCAAGAGCCTGAAAAAAAGGCAGCTTAAGGAGCATCTTCTTTCCGCCAAGAACATTGAGATAGACGAAAACTCCATATTCGACATTCAGGTAAAGCGTCTTCACGAATATAAGCGCCAGCAGCTCAACGCGCTTTATATCATTCACAAGTACCTTGAAATAAAAGGCGGAAAAAAGCCCTCAAAGCCGATCACCGCCATTTTCGGCGCAAAGGCGGCTCCCGCTTATGTGATAGCACAGGATATAATACACCTTATACTGTGTTTAAGCGAGCTTATCAACGGCGATTCGGAGGTCAGCCCCTATCTTAAGGTGGTAATGGTGGAAAACTACAATGTCACGGAGGCGGAAAAGCTTATACCCGCCTGCGACATATCGGAGCAGATTTCCTTGGCCTCAAAGGAAGCCAGCGGTACGGGCAATATGAAGTTTATGCTCAACGGCGCGGTAACCTTGGGAACCGAGGACGGAGCCAACGTGGAGATACACGAGCTTGTGGGCGAAGACAGCGTTTATATTTTCGGCGAGAAGAGCGAAACCGTGGTGGAGCGCTATAAGAAGGGCAGCTATAAGTCCAAGGAGTATTATGAGGAAAACAAGGCCATAAAAGAGGCGGTGGACTTCATCACGGGGGAGGAGCTTATGGAAATAGGCTGCGCCGAGTGTCTTGAACGGCTTTCAAAGGAGCTTATAGGCAAAGACTGGTTTATGACCTTCCCGGATTTTGACGAATATGTTAAGACAAGGGAAAAGGCTTATAAGGACTATGAAAACAGGTCGGAATGGGCGGAAAAAATGCTGGTAAATATCGCTATGGCGGGGTATTTTTCTTCGGATCGTACTATCGAGGAGTATAACAGGGATATCTGGAAGCTCTGATTGTATTTTTATTTAGAAAGTGTTCCAATAGGAATGGTGTGCGGATTTTCGAGCATTTTTTGTTGATGACAAGGATTTTTAACGCAGTCAGCGGCAAAATATGCCGAAAAGACGTGCGCCAATTCCTATTGGAACAGTTTCTTAATTATTTATAAATTACCCTCTCCGAGGATTTTCGGGGAGGGTTTTTGTGTGGGGAGAAATGGGGCGGAATTAGGGAACCACTGATTAAATCGGATGCGCGCATCTTGCTTGCATATTTTCCGTCAGATTGCACAACTTCTCCTTGACGGGCGCTAGCCCGCCTGCGTCGAATTTGTACAATCTGACGAAAAATCTGCCGCGCAATATACACACACCGATTTAATCAGCGGTTCCTTAGTTTTGGGTTATGTGAGGGATTGGCGGCGCAGCCGCGAACGGAGCGGGAGCGGAGTGAGCCGACGCGGAGCCGAAGGCGGAGCGGCGACAAATTTTCCGTTAGGAAAATTTGGGCTGCGCCCCCTGCTGTTGGGCAGTTTTGGCGTAGGAGTAGTTTTTACTGATGGGGCGGGTTGTTGAGGGGGATAGGCAAAGTACAAACAAAGTCTTTATGGGTAGGCAGTTATTGGCAATAATTGATAGGATATCAACTTAAACAGACGAAAAAGGTTTTATGGGAGCAGTTATATAAAAGAAACAGACTAAGAGTAAAACACAACATACGATAATAGCAATCGTCGGAACACATTTTATCCGAGTGAAACCTATAGTGACAATAAAACGCCCAGAGGGGGGGAAGGAAGGGATTCACCTTAAGAATCCCGCGGGCGCGGCCCCGCACGGCTCGTGCATTAAATAAGACATTGCAAAAGGGAATCGACTTTCGATAAGAACCTCCCCCTGCGGTAAGCAGTTCTCACATCAAATCTCCCCCGCCTTTATTTAAGATCAAGCTTTTTCCTAACCCTCTTACTCTGATACATATTATCATCGGCTTCTTTCATCATGGCGGAGTAATTTTTTCCCTTTTCGGTTTCGCTTATCCCGAAGGAAAATCTTACGGGGACGGCTTCGCCTTTTTCAACCTCCACGGTTGTGGCGTTTCTTATTTCCTTAAGGTGATCTATGTCGTCAAAGAGAGCCTCTCTGTTGTCATAGCCGTAGATAAACAGAACGAATTCGTCGCCGCCGAGCCTGGCGGAAACCTTTTCGCAGGTTCCAAAGTTTCTTATTATGTCGGCGATTCCCTGAAGGTACAGGTCGCCCGCCTTGTGGCCGCGGCTGTCGTTTATCTGTTTAAGGCCGTCCGCGTCTATCATTATAATTGCGCCCTCGCCCAATTCCTTAGTATGGGCTTTATCGAGAGATTCCCTCACTCTGCTTTCAAAGCCGCGCCTGTTGTAAAGCTTGGTAAGGATATCTATGTCGCGTTCGCATTCCAGCTGTTTTCTCGTGCGCACTTCCTCGGTTATGTCGATGATTATGCCCATGACGCCGTTTTTTACGGTAAGCTCTTCGTATTTTATGTATCTTCCGTCACAGGTTCCGTCGTCCACACGGTAAATTTCTTCCCCGTCGACGTCCGTTTTTTGAACGTGTTCCTTAAAATAGCGTCTGAAGCTCGCGCAATCGGAGCGGAGGACTCTGTCCTCTTCTTTACCTATACCCAGTATTTTGGAGGTTTTATCGGTAAAGCGGACGGTTTTCATATTTTCGTTGTACTCGTAGACGCCGATTTGCATATTCGCCTTGTCAAGAATATAGGAGATTTTATCGGTGCTTGAGAAAAGGGTTTTTATCATGGTGTTGATATGATCGCTAAGCTCGGAGAACTCAAGACAGGTTCTCACGTCAGCCGCACGATCGAGGTTTCCATCGGCAATCTCTTTAAGCTCGCTGTTCAGTTCCTTTATACCGCTGATGATTATTCTGTTAAGGTACATTGACACCGTTTTTACCAGAAAAAACGATATCAGCGCTATGCCCAGCGCCAAAATAAGAGTCGTCGTAACCACATTGCGGTACATGGAGCCGTTTGTGATGATCCTTCCAAGAATGTATTCCGATTCGAATACGGTAAACACGCAAAAGCAGCTTTTTCCGTTGACGGAGGCGTAAAAGGAGCTGGTACCCAAGTGTATTTTTTCGGTTGGTATACCTATATCCGAAAGGTTTTTTCCGATATTTTCCCTTGTGGTGGAGCCGCGTATGGTTCCGCTTTCAATTTCCGCGGCGTAAAGAGCCACAGTGCTGTTGGCTCTCAGAAGGGTAAAAATGTAGGACAGCTCGTTTTTTTCGGTTGCCTTCAATACGCGCTCGGGTCTCATTCCCACCTGAACGAAAAATTTTCCGTTACGGCTCCAGACGGCGGAATACTGAACCATTTCTTGTGTGGCGGTGTTGGGCATAACATCCTGACACAGCTTCGCGCTTTTGTCATCCAGCATTTTGGCGAAAAAGCCAATCTGTTCCCCGTCGTTTACGCTCATATTGTAATACTGCGGGTGGGTGCCGTTATAGATAACACCCTTTTCGTTAAAAAGGTGTATCTCGTCCACGTCGCAGAATTCGGCTATCTTTTTCAGCTCGTCAATGTCGTCCAATACCGAAGGGTCGTTTTGTATTATATAGGCGATGGCTTCGGCGCTGTGAAGACACATACGGCTGTAGTCCGCCTTCACCGACTCCAGTTCGGCGCGGTTTTCGGACAAAAGCTGCCGAACCTGGCTGAAAACGCTTTCTGAGCTGATTACCGTCTGACGCTGCTCGTTACAGACTTGCAGCACAACGGAGGTTATAAGTATCAGCGCCGCAATTAAAGCGGTTATCCGCATCAGATACCTAACCGTTATTGTTTTTATATCCCGCATTAACTTTTATCTCCCGTTTTTTCCCCAAAAATTTTACTCAAACGCTAAACATTATAACACAAAAAGTCAAATATGTCAAATTTTATAATCTTCGTTTTTTTGACTTTTTCCTTTCGGTTTTCCGGTTCGCGGAGCGACAAAAAAATAAGGGTATGAAAAACAACGGTATTGACAAAAGCCGCGGGGTACGCTATAATATATTACATATGAGAAGAGTTAAGAAACTTGATTTTTAAAAAATAAGAAACTGTTTCAATAGGAATGGTGTGCGGATTTTCGAGCATATTTTGTTGATGACAAGGCAAAAATCCGCAGGCGGGCAGCTTACGCGATAAGCCCGTCAAGGATTTTTAACACACGATGTGCACACCAATCCCTTTTTAAACTGACGTAATACCCACAGTTTAAAAAGGGATTGCACCCGAAACACTAATCCAACAGTTTAAAGAGGGAGTAGTATTAGTCATTTGCCCAAAGTCGGCGCAAGGATGCGCCGACTACAAAGCAAATTACAAAACGAAAGTCAGCGGCAAAATATGCCGAAAAGACGTGCGCCTATTCTTATTGGAACAGTTTCTAAATCCGACGTTTCCCGATATGCCGCCAACTGCAAAGGAGTTACTTTGAAATGAATAAAAAGAGCAAAACCAAATTATTTCTTATAATGAGTTTCGTTGTAATGATCGGTTTTTTTGTGGGCACAATGTCCGTTTTCTCCGTAACGGTGAGCAAAAAAAACAACGAAGTCATTTCAAAAATGGGCAACGTTTATACCTCCGGAATGAGCAGCGAAATCGCAAGGCATTTCGAGTCCATTATAAACCTTCAGATCGAAAAGGCCGCGACTATTCTTTCCTCGGTACCCGACGATTCCGCAGAATACAGCGAGGAAATGGTAAAGGCTCTTGAGAAGGAGGGAAGAGATCACGGATATAATTATTTCGCCCTTATGGATTCGGAAGGGAATTTCGAGACAATCTACGGAGATGAGATTGATATTATCGATCCGGATCCTTTTATAAAATCCATGAACGACGACGAGAAAAAGGTCGCCATAGCCAAAAAAATTTCCGATGATAGCACCGACAACACCGGAGATATTATCGCCTTGGGCGTTTCTTGCTCTTATCCAATGAAGAGCGGAAAGAGAAGCACCGCGATAGTTATAGGCATACCCATTTCCGATCTCAGTCTTCCGCTGGCGCTGGACATGGACAATACCATACTCGTTTATTCCCACGTTATACGCATTGACGGCAGCTTTATCATACGCAGCGAGGATATTTCCGAAAACAATTATTTCGACCGCATGAGAAGCACCTATCACGACGTTGACGGAGGGGACATCGAGGATTACATAAACGTTCTTTGCTCCCATATGAACAGAAACGAGGATTTTTTCCAGAATTTCTATATGAACAAAGGCTCGGGCACGGTGAATTCAGAAAACGAAAAATGCGCGCTTTTCTGTACACGGCTCACCAATTCCGAATGGTACCTTATCACGGTTATGCCCTACGGCAGCATAAACGAGATCATAAACGAGTCCAACAGCTTTCAGCAGAGAATGTACGCTCTTACCGTGTTTATAATGCTGGCGGTTATTATCGTTATCTTTATCCTATATTTCAGAATGACATGGCGGCAGATGACGGAGATGGACGTGGCGCGTAAGGAGGCCGTGAAGGCCAACAAGGCAAAGAGCGAGTTCCTTTCCAATATGAGTCACGATATCAGAACGCCAATGAACGCGATAGTCGGCATGACCGCCATTGCGGCGACGCATTTGGACGATCGGCAGCAAATTCAAACCTGTCTTAAGAAAATATCCCTTTCCAGCAAGCATCTTCTCGGACTTATAAACGACATACTGGATATGTCCAAGATAGAAAGCGGAAAAATGACCCTCAATATGGATATGATATCCCTCCGTGAGGTTATGGAGAGCATAGTAAGCATAGTTCAGCCCCAGGTAAAAGCGAAAAAGCAGAATTTTGAGGTTTCCATACACGACATCAAGTGCGAAAACGTATACTGCGACAGCGTAAGGCTGAACCAGGTGATACTCAATCTCATGTCCAACGCGGTCAAATTCACCCACGACGGCGGAGAAATACATACCGTTCTTTATCAGGAGGATTCCGACAGGGGCGATGACTATATAAGAGTTCACTTTATCGTTAAGGACAACGGAATAGGAATGTCGCCGGAATTCAAGGAAAAGATTTTTGAATCCTTCGTCCGCGAGGACAACAAGAGAGTTCATACCACGGAAGGCTCAGGACTGGGCATGGCGATCACCAAATATATCGTCGACGCCATGAACGGCACCATAGAGGTAGACAGCGAACAGGGCAAGGGCTCCGAGTTCCGCATAACCATAGATATGGAAAAGGCGTCGGAAAGCGAGGAGGAGATGGTTCTCCCCAACTGGAAAATGTTGGTGGTGGACGACGACAAGCTGCTTTGCGAAAACGCGGTTAACTCACTTAAGGAAATAGGCGTGGACGCGGACTGGAGCCTTAACGCGGAGAAGGCTCTGGAAATGATAAGCGAAATGAATAAAAAGCGCACGCCTTACGAGGTTATACTCATAGACTGGAAGCTTCCCGGAATGGACGGCATAGAAGCCACAAAGGTGATCAGGAAGGAAATGAACAGCAACATACCCATCATTCTTATTTCCGCCTATGACTGGAGCGAAATAGAGGCCGACGCGCGGGAGGCGGGAGTAACCGGCTTCATCTCAAAGCCGCTGTTCAAATCCACTTTATATCACGGACTCAGGCAATTCAGCGGAGAAAAGCGCAACCATACCGAGGAAGAGGTTCGGGAGGAGCATAAGCTGGAAAATATAAAGGTGCTTCTGGCGGAGGACAACGACCTTAACTGGGAGATCGCTTATGAGCTGCTGTCTCCCATGGGATTGGAGCTCGAACACGCGGAAAACGGAAAGATATGCGTGGAAATGTTTGAAAAGTCGTCTGTCGGATATTATTCGGCGATACTTATGGATATAAGAATGCCCGTTATGTCGGGTCTTGAGGCTTCGGAGGCGATAAGGAAGCTGGATCGCCCCGACGCGGACATACCCATTATCGCCATGACCGCCGACGCTTTCACCGAGGACAGACAGAAGTGTCTCAACGCGGGAATGAACGCTCATATAGCCAAGCCCATAGACGTTAAAGAGGTTGAGCGTATGTTAGAGAAGTTTGTGAGACCGAACTAAAGGATCCCTGTAATCAAAAACAGGCGGTTTTCCCTTATCGCACAGCGGGGGAAGGCCGCTTTTTTGATTTGTTCCGTTTATATCGATTTCGTATAGGCGCTGAGGGGGCTGTTGAGGGGAGTGGGGGGAAGAGGAATTTTTTGCGGTCTTTCCGCCCTCTTTTTTAGCGTTTTTTCCGCCTTCGCAACTTTCACGGCGAGCTTTTTCCTCGGCTTTTCTTTTTTGGGCGGAGGCGCAGGCTTCGAGCCTTTTACGGCGGCGTTCCTCTTCCTTGTCGATCTGTTTCTTCATTACGCTGAAAACGATTTTGGCGGCGCCTTTAAGATTGTTTTCCTTTTTCCCTTCAAAGGCGTAGGCGAAAAGGGCGCGGAAAAGCTCGCCCGCTTCCTTGTCGCTTTCGAGACAGCTTATGTATTCGCCCCATTCCTTGTATACGGTAAAGGCAAAGGGGGAGGATTCCTCGGAGGTGAGGGCTTCTTCGCCGATTGCTTCGGCGGCGGGTGAGGCAGAGAGTTCGGCTTTTGTTGTTGTCATAAAAATTCTCCTTTCGGTTTCGTTAAATTATACTAATCTTTAATCATATAGTAGACGAAGTCGGAAATATAATTAAAGATTACACCCGAAACACTAATCTTTGGTCAACATTTTTAATCTGACCAAAGATTAGTATTATACTTATATAAGGCAGGATAGCGCGAAATTAAAGCAACTTAATTGATCCTAAAGTATAATTATATTATACACGCCCGAAAATAAAATGTCAAGAGGTTTTTATAAAAATATTGAAAAAAAATTTTTTTGTGTTATAATTATAACAGTCAAAAAAAGGAGGCTGCGTTTATGGCAAAAAACACTTTTCCTCATTTAATCGATCTGGACAGCTATCCCGTTTCGGCCTGGAACAGTATCACCGCTCTCGGGCTGGACATCAAGAGAAACCCGCATATTTACGTGGGGGCCTGTAACGGGAAAATAATGGGCACGCTTTTCTATGAGCCCTCCACCCGCACACAGATGAGCTTTCAGAGCGCGATGCTAAGGCTCGGCGGCGGAATAGTCGGCTTTGACAATCCTCTTAATTCCTCGGTGGCAAAGGGGGAATCCATAAGGGATACCACGAAAATTGCCAGCAGCTATTCGGACATTATCGTTATGCGGCACCCGCTGGAAGGCTCGGTAAAGGCGGCCGCGCTCACGGCGGACTGTCCCGTAATAAACGCGGGGGACGGGGGACATCTTCACCCCACTCAGACGCTCACCGATTTAATCACCTTAAGAGCGGAAAAGGGAACGCTCGGTGGGCTTACGGTGGGATTCTGCGGTGATTTGAAGAACGGAAGGACGGTACATTCGCTTTTAAAGGCGCTTTGCTGTTACGAAAACAATAAATTCGTGCTTATTTCCACGGACGAGCTTAAGGTTCCCACCTATATAAAGGACAGGATATCGGCGGCTGGGAAGGAATATAAAGAGGTTAACTCTCTTGAGGAGGCCATACCGGAGCTGGACGTGCTTTATATGACGAGGATACAGAGGGAAAGGTTTTCGGATCCTTCGGAGTATGAAAAGCAGAAGCATATTTTCAGGCTGGACATAAAAAAAATGAGGGCGGCAAGAAAGGATATGATAGTGCTCCACCCGCTGCCCAGAGTCGACGAGATAGCGGTGGAGGTGGATAACGACCCTCGGGCGCTTTATTTCAAGCAGGCCAATTACGGTATGTATGTGAGAATGTCGCTTATACTGTCGGTGCTTAACGACGATATAAAAACGGCTCCGCTGCTGACGGGGGAGGTTATGCCAAAGGTGTGCTGCAAAAACCTGAAATGTATTACGGCCGGCGAGGAGAATTTACCCCACAGCTTCAGGAATCACGGAGGGGTGTTGGAGTGCGAGTACTGTGATGAAAGGCTGCTTTTGGAGTGATACTGATCTTTGGTCGGATTATAGACAAAAAATGTCGATGAAAGATTAGTATGAAACTTCGAAAAGCTCAGGAAATTAATAAAAACCGTGACCCGAAAAGACGGGGCACGGTTTTTGCTTTCAATATGAATGACCCGATTTTTAATCGAGCTTATGGCGTAAACCCGATTAAAAATCGTTTGAATAACTCCGAAAACACGTTGGGGCGTTATTCGTAGCGGCAGTACGTCAGTCTTCGGCGTTCTGCTTCTTCTTGTTCTGCTGATTCTGCTGGTTCTGGTTCTGCTGGTTTTGCTGATTCTGTTTATTCTGACCCTGCTTGTTATTTTGCTGCTGATTCTTGTTATTATTCATTGTAGTCCTCCAAAAAGAAGTGGTTTTGAACGGCGTATGCCGTTCCTTTACGTTACCCCCTTTTTCGGGGGCGCAGTAATATTTTTACCCAATTGTCGGAAACTATGCAAAAAGAATATAAATCAGAGCAAAAATCAGTCCTTTGTCGGAGTTTTCCCGAATCAGCACCAGCAGTAACACGGCTATAAGCCTTTTGTCGTTGTCCGCCATAAGGCGCATAAGTTCGTTCAACGCTGCTGCTCCGCCCTTCTTTTCCGACAGTTTGGGCAGTTGCATTGATTTTTGTTGTGTTCGTTTATATAGCGGTTGAAATTTGGGGGAGTGTTTTGATTAGCGCACGGAGGGTTCTGACGGGTTATTGAGCGCTCTCGGTTCCCTTCCCGTTTCTCGGAGGGTTCCATGGTTTTTTTTACCTCCGATATGTCGATTATACTATCCTTGTCCGACAGATTTAAGCATTCGTCGGAGCATGACCCGCAGCCTTCCTCAGGAGCTTGCGGTTCGGAATATACGGTCATTTCTTCTTTAAGCTTTTCCGCTTCGGCCTTTTCGGCGGCTATACGTTCGACTTCGGCTTGTTCGGCGGCTTTGCGTTCGGCTTCGACTTGTTCGGCGGCTTTGCGCTCGGCTTCGGCTTGTTCGGCGGCTTTGCGTTCGGCTTCGGCTTGTTCCATTTCCTTCGCCTTTTCAAATTGGGAGGCAACAGACCTTTTCGCCATTTCAAGCGCTTCCTTTATGTAAGCCTGCTGCCGTTTTTCAAGCTCGCTCTGACTGATATTGCTTTTTTTCCATTCCATATGTTACCCTCCTAAAAAAGTCCGTCCATTATACCGCTCTCCTTAAGCAGCGGCAAAAGATTTATTATTTTCATCAGCTTTAACGCGCTGTCCACCTTTTTTCGGTTTTCGGGGCGAAGGTGCGGCTTAAGCGCCATCAGAAGCCTGGTGTTATTGTCGTCGGCGCCGTTCATGCTTGACATAATCTCGCCCAGCTTCATTATCGCTTCAAGATCAATGCCGCCGAAAATATCATCCTGCCGCTCCCGATCGTTTTCCGAGGATCCGTTCGTCTCCTTTCCGTCTTTGGCGTCATTGGCGTCGAGAAGCTGTTCAAACAGCTTTGCCAACAGATCCTCGTTTGACATCTTTTTTACCCTCCTTTATTGTCGATCCTTCATATTTTTCATAAATTTTGCCGCTTCGGGGGAATTTAACAGCTTATCCTTTACTGCCCGATTGTTCATTACGCTTTTCAGTCTGTCTGCATCTTCTTTTTTCATATTGACGAGCATTTCGTCAACGTTGCCTGATTCCAGAGAGCTTTTGAGCTTTTCCGTAGAGATTCCGAGCTTTTGACTTGCCAGCTCTATCATTTTTTCCATGCTGCTGTTCATAAACGGCTCCTTTCAATTCTTCTACTAATGTATGATAGAATTTTAATATTTATTCTGAAATTGTTTATTGCTTTTCACAGTTGACAATCCTCGGGTTGTTTGTTATAATAAGAAAAAATGTCACTTTTCCAGGAAAGGAATAAAGGCGGATCATATATGAAAATAGTCGTTATAGCGGATACACATAAATGCTTTGAAAAATATAACGAAGTCGTGGAAGCCAACCCGGCGGATTATTATATTCATCTCGGAGACGGCGTTAACGAGTTTGCCGACGTGGCCAAGGCACACCCGGATAAGGAGTTTGTTTTCGTAAAAGGAGAGTGCGATTTTTGCAGTGCTTCGTCCAAACAGCTTCTTAAGGTGGGAAAATGCCGTATTTTCTGCGCTCATGGTCATGAGCAAAATGTTACCTCGGGATTGGACGAAATAGTTGCGGAAGCCAAATCGGCCGAGTGCAACATACTTTTGTACGGACACACGCACATGTACAAAACGGAGAAAATCAACGGAATATACGTTATGAATCCGGGAAGCCTGGGAACGCCCAGGGGAAAGAACGCGCCATCCTTCGGTATACTTGAGATAAGCGCCGACGGAAACGTGGGTATGAAGATCGTGGCGTATTGACGGGATTTGCTCCCATATACCAATATATGTGGGAACGCCCGAAAACTCCACAGAAAGGACGACGGAAAATGGAAAAAAATATTTCGGAGACTGCCGAAAGCATAATGCGGGAGCGTTTCGGAAAGGATTCGCTAATTGCTCTCGCCACCGTAAGCGGAGATAAGCCTTTTGTCCGCGCAGTTAACTCGTATTATGAGGACGGGTGTTTTTATGTGATAACTTATGGGCTTTCGGATAAAATGAGACATATCGGGGAGAATCCGTGCGTGAGCATCTGCGGCGACTGGTTCACCGGTCAGGGGCGGGGTGAAAACTTGGGATATATACTGGCCGAGGAAAACAGGGAGATTGCGGAAAAGCTTAAGAAGGCGTTTTCGGGGTGGTATAATAACGGGCATATTGACGAAAAGGACTTTAATACCTGTATTTTGAGGATAAGGCTCGAGAGAGGGGTTTTGTTCAGCGGGGGAGTTAGGTATGAGGTGGATTTTGAGGAGAATAAAGGTTAAGAAACTGTTCCAATAGGAAGTTTATAAATTAAGGGACGCGGCAAAAGGTCGCGTCCTTTAAATTTGTTTGCGTTTTTCGATAGGATATTGTTCATAATAATTTCAAATTATACACTAAATTATCCTTTTTTTTAATTTGAAAATAGTATCAAGTACTCCGTAAAAGTGCTCCCAAAAAATAAAAATGTCTTGACTTTTGTATGAAATCGTACTATAATATTATCGTACGATTTCATACTTTTTATTTTACCGTAAAAAAGGAGCGCTCTATGACCGAAATAAACAAAAAAACAGATCTTTTAAATAAACGCTATAATTATCTCACTATGGAAACCGAGGCCGCCTATCATGACGCTTCGCTTAAATTAGGTCTTTCGGACAGCGTTTCGCTTATTTTATACACGCTCTGTAACCATGAGGGCGAATGCCTGTTGGGAGACATTTGCCGATTGGCGGGTATGAGGAAGCAGACTTTGAATTCCGCGATACGAAAGCTTGAAGCGGAGGGGACGGTTTATATGAAGGCGGCGGACGGAAAGAAAAAATACGTCTGCCTTACCGAAAAAGGCAAAGTGCTCAGCGAAAAAACCGTTTTAAAGCTCATTCGGATTGAAAACGAGATACTTGAAAGTTGGACGGAGGAAGAAAGGGAGCTTTATGTCAAGCTGGCGGAAAAGTACCTTAAAAGCTTTAGGGAAAAAATAAAAAATTTATAATTTGTATGGAAGGAGAACGGAAAATGAATATATCTCTTTCGGAACATTTCGGATACAGAAAGCTGGCGCGTTTTACCCTGCCATCGGTGGGAATGATGATTATGACCTCGGTTTACGGGGTTGTGGACGGATATTTTGTGTCAAATTATGTGGGGCTTACCCCGTTCGCGGCGGTAAATCTGATAATGCCTTTTCTTATGATTTTAGGCGGAACGGGGTTTATGTTCGGTTCGGGGGGAAGCGCTCTTATCGCCAAAACGCTTGGCGAGGGAAAAAGGGAGTTGGCAAACCGGACTTTTTCACTTCTGGTATACTCCGCCGCCGCTCTGGGGGTAATATTCGCCGTTTTCGGGACGGCGGCTTTAATACCCGTTTCCCGACTTCTGGGAGCGGAAGGGGAGCTGCTGGAAAATTGCGTAAGATACGGGAGAATATACCTTGCCGCAATGCCTTTCTACCTTCTCGAATACACGTTTCAGAGTTTTTTTATAGCCGCCGAAAAGCCGCGCATGGGACTTTTGGTAACCGTTGCGGCGGGGGTGACCAATATAGCGCTGGACGCTTTGTTTGTGGCGGTATTTGAATGGGGGCTGGAAGGGGCGGCTCTGGCCACGGCTGTCAGCATTGCCGTGGGGGGAGGAATACCCCTTATTTACTTTTCCCGTAAAAACACGAGCCTTTTCAGGCTGGGGAAAACCCGCTTTGACGGAAAAGCCCTTCTCAAAACCTGTACCAACGGTTCCTCGGAGCTTATGAGCAACATATCCATGTCAATAGTCAATATGCTTTATAATTTTCAGCTTAACAGGTATGCGGGGGAAAACGGCATTGCGGCATTCGGTGTGATGATGTATGTCAATCTTGTTTTTTTGGCGGTATTTATAGGATACTCCGCGGGAACGGCGCCTATCGTAAGCTATCATTACGGCGCGAAAAACAAAGGCGAACTGAAGAGCCTTTTGAAAAAAAGCGCGGTGATAATATGGATAAGCTCCGCTTTTATGATAATAACGGCTCAGTTTCTGGCGTATCCTTTGGCCAAAATATTTGTGGGGTACGACGAAACGCTTATGGAGCTTACTCTCGGCGGATTCCGTATTTTTTCCGTGTCGTTTCTTTTCGCGGGAACGGCTATTTTCGGATCGTCTTTCTTTACCGCTCTTAACGACGGACTTACCTCGGCTCTTATTTCTTTTTTGCGCACTCTGGTGTTTCAGGCGGCGGCGGTGATGATACTTCCCGTTTTCTTTGATGTGGACGGGGTGTGGTTTTCCGTTGCGGCGGCGGAATTTACGGCGGCGGTAATGACGCTGATGTTTGTTTTCGGGAAAAAGAAAAAAAACGGTTATTTGTAAGATTTTCAAAAACAGTAACACAAACTACGCTTTTCGAATAAACTGTGGTAAATGCGCAATACGGGGTACGGAAATCAAGCTTGCGGCTTGATTAAAAGTAGGTATTGCGGAAAGGCGCGGAAGGGGTGATTGTATGAGGGGCGGCAAATGCGGGAAGGGAAAAGGAAAACTGGCTCTGATAGCTTTTGTTATGGCTCTTATATGCTTTTGCTTTCTTTCCGCGAAAATTATGCTTGTGGTTTTGGCGGTGTCGCTTATAGCGGCGGGGATTTGGCTGCTGAAATGCGGGTGTTAACGCTGTTTTCGGGTTGGCTTTAATACTATTTTCAAATTAAAAAGATTGCAAAATTTAGTGGATAATTTGAAATTAGTATAAGGACACGAATAAGCAACTTTGAAAACAGGATAATACTAATCTGTGGGATTAGTGTTTCGGGTGTAATCTTTAATCATATTTCCGACTTCGTCTACAATACGATTAAAGATTAGTACAAGAAAGTGAGGTACATATGAAGATCGTTGTGGTGAAGAGTCCGAAATTTCTGGCGGGGTTTTTAAGACTGTTTTTCGGAATAAAAAAAACACAGAGCTGAAAAAACAAAAGGATTCGGAGAAGCCGAGGCTTTTCCGAATCCTTTTTGCTTACCCTATAAAGGTCAGTTTATTTCAATGGCTTCCGCGGCGACGCCGATAATCTCTTTTTTGTCCGCTCCGTCGCTGTTTTTAAGAGAAAAGGCGTATTTTCCGTTTTCCCAGCGAACCTCGTATATGACCTTGTCGCCGTTTTGCTGAGCGTACAGCACGGCGCTTGCGTCGGAATAATTTCTGATTTCCTCCCGCGCCGCGGTACCGTCGTTTTGGGCGGAGGCGCCGGAATCCTCGCCGAGATTCCAAACGGCGAAGGAATAATGACGCCCTTCATAAACAAACTCCCCCGTCAGCGCGTTTTCGGAGGCGTCGTTGGAAACGCCGTATGTCAGGACTTGGGCGTTTTCGGGCGCGTTAAAGGAAGGCTCCGAGGGAGATTCGGCGACCGTATCCTCCGTATACTCCTCAAACGCCATGTCAAAGTCCTTTTCGGCGGTCGGTTGGGTTATTAGCGTGTCTTCAAGGACATACTCTCCTTCGGTTTCCAAGTTGTCGGCGAATTCGGCGAATTTTCCTTCCTCGCCGCCGGCATTTGCCTCCAAAGAGAGTGAGCAGTCTTCGGGAGCTTGCTCGCAGGCTTCGATTTGGGCTTCGTTTTCGTTTTGGATAAATCCCGTCAGTGCGGTGGTGAGAACGGCGGCGTCGTTTACCGACGCGTTGATTTCCATACCCGCGTTTTCCGCGTTATTATGCGCTTCTTCCGTAAAGCTGACGGTATTCTTTATTTCCATACGAAGCAAAAAGGCGGCTGCCGCCACAAGGCAAACACAAGCGGCCGTGGAAACGGCGGGCTTTATATATCTCAAGGCCTTAAATTTTGTGCCGTTAAGTTCGGCTTTTTTCAGAATATTTTCATACATTCTCTTTTCGGCGTCTTTTTCGGGTTCTATCCCGTCAATGGCGCCGACTATTCTTTCGTCGGTCACTTCTGTTCACCTCCTATCTTTATTTTAAGCATTTCTCTTGCTTCCCGCATATGGTTTCTTACCGTGGAAGAGGGTTTACGCAGGATTTTGGCTATTTCCTCGGTTTTGTATCCCATATAATAGTATAAATAAATCACGTCCTTATATTTTGGGGGCAGCTTCATTACCTCTCTTAGGGTTTCGTCGATTCCGAAGGAGCAGTCGGCGCTTATTTCTTCGCAGCCGTCAAGGGAGACTACGCTTTTGTGCCATTTGCTCTTAAGCTTATCCTTACATAAATTCATGGCGGTCACGGAGAGCCACTTTTTTTCGTGTTCTTCCCCGTTAAAGGTATATTTTCCCCCGAGAACCTTGACGAACACGTCTTCGGTACAGTCCTCGGAGTCAAAGCTGTTTTTCATATATATAAAACAAACGCGGTAAACGAATTTGTAATATTTTAAATAAAAGGCTTCAAAATCCTCGTCGGGTCGGATATAGGAGTCTGACATACGAGATTTTCTCCTTTCATAAATATAACGATTTAGGACACGCTTTTGTCGGTGTTTTTAAAAAAATTTTCCTGTTGAATAAACCCGCGAATAAAAATATTTCAGGAACCGCTGATTAAAGCGGTGTGTGTATATTGCGCGGCAGATTTTTCGTCAGATTGTACAAATTCGACGCAGGCGGGCTAGCGCCCGTCAAGGAGAAGTTGTGCAATCTGACGGAAAATATGCAAGCAAGATGCGCGCATCCGATTTAATCAGTGGTTCCTTCAGTATTCTCTTTCTTTTTTCAGCGCCTCTTCATATATCCTGCAATAGCTTTCGTGTCTTGAAAGGGCTATTCTTCCGTTTTTTACCGCTTCTCTCACCGCACAGCTTTCCTCTTTTATATGGGAGCAGTTTTTAAAGCGGCATTTGTCGGTGTATTCACGGAATTCGCGGAAGCAGCCCGCCACCTCTTCGGAAGGAATGGCTCCGTATCGGCTTACCTCCACGGTGGAAAAGCCGGGGGTGTCGGCTATATAGGTGTTTTCGCCGAGGTTGTAAAGCCTTACCTCGCGGGTGGTGTGCTTCCCTCTGCCCAGCTTTTTGCTTATTTCCGAGGTTTTGTGCTCGGCGGAGGGGGCGATGTATTTCATAAGGCTGGATTTTCCCACTCCGGTGTTTCCTATGAGGGCGGAGGTTTTGCCCTTAAGATAATCCCTCAGCTCCTCGGAGCCGAAGCCCTCCCGATTGTCCACCAAAAAGGTTTTGCAGCCTATGTTTGAATATATTTCGGCGTATTTTTCCGCCTTGGCCAGATCGATTTTGGTGAA
The DNA here is from genome assembly GCA_949878745.1 of uncultured Ruminiclostridium sp. GTDB lineage: Bacteria > Bacillota > Clostridia > Oscillospirales > Ruminococcaceae > Ruminiclostridium_E. Next base: position 91,085 of record CATLBH010000001.1, read on the forward strand.
GGCGAATACGGTTTCGATACTTTTGCTTTCAAAAACCGCCGTCAGCTTGTCCAGAACGAAGAGATTGGGTGGCGGCTCGCAGGAGGAAACCACGAGAACCATTATGTCGATATTGGCCAGGGGGGGACGTATTATTTCGTTCTTTCTTTCCAGAACGTCGGTTATTACCGTTTCCGCGTTATCCTCAAAGAGGAGGTTAACGTAATCGCCGGTAACCGGCTTTATTCCGTTAAGGCGAAAAACGCCTCTCGATTTGGCCTGTACGGTGCCCGACGGGGTTTCCACGGCGTAGAGGCCGCCGCTGACGGTTACGATTCTGTTTTCGTTTGTCAAGGTTTTTCTCCTTTTTCGGTTTTGTAACAGGGGAAGCCCCGAAAGAAAGGGCTTCCCCTGTTACGATAAGAAGATTTGTTTTATTGTCCCGTTATAAAGCGCCTATTCCTTGATCCGCTTCGGTTTGAGGCAGGGTAAGCTCCGCGGACGACGTTTCGGAATCGGAATCGAAATCAAAGGGATCGGGAGACGAGGTTGAAGCGCTTTCCTGAGTGGTGGTCTGTGCGGATTCGGCCTGAAGCTCCTTAAAGACGTTTTCGTTAAAGGTCTTGGGCTGTTTTTCCACCGGCTCGGTATCGAAGTTCACTTCAAGCTCTATAAGCGTTTTGCTCTTTCCGGTAGCGGTATTTTCCACCACGATGCCGTAGCTGTGAACGCCGGTTCCCGTAATTTGCCAGTTTATCTGTTTGCTTAAGGAAATATCCCTTGTTTCGGTGAGCTCCTCCTGCAATACCCCGTCGATATAATATTTGAATATATATTCGCCGCTGGCGCTTTCGTTTATGCTTAAGTCGATGCTGCTGGATTTCTGGGGGGTTTCGCCGTTGCATACGTAAATGGTGACTACGGTGTTTTTCTCGACTTTTTCGTTGGGCTCTATGCTCTGGCTTATAACTCTTCCTTTTTCAACGGTTCCGTCCTCGCTGGGGATATATTCGAAGAGGGGGACTAAGTCGTTGCGTTCCGCGTTTTGTTTGGCGGTGGCTTCGGTAAGGTTTTTGAAGTTGGGAACCACGGTAAGTGTGGGAGAGGGACCCTGACTGACGAAAATCACGACCTTTGTGCCCACCTCCGCTCTTGTTCTCGCGGGGGGTTCTGTCTTTATGACGCAGTCGCGGGCGATATCGTCGTTCACCACGGATACTATTTCGGTTTTGAAGCCGCGCACCTCAAGCTGGGTTTTCGCTTCGTTTTTGGGGCGGGAGGTGAAGTCGTCTATTTCCTCCATTTTGGGGCCGAGGCTTATGGTGACGGTTATCTGCTGAGTTATTTTTATGGTGGAACCCGCGCCTACGCTCTGATATATTATTTCTCCCTCGGGGGCGCTGTCGTTCTCTCTTGTGAGCTGGAAACGGTAGATATTTCCGTACTCGCTTCTCAGCTCGTCCTCGGTAAGTCCCACAAAAAGAGGAACTGTAACTTCCTCGATATTGGTGTTTTCCTGTGTGGGCACGGTGTCCACCACGACTTTGTACACCACGAAGGCCGCCACGATAACGAACACGGCGGTAACGGCGAACAGCACCGACAGCAGAGGAGAACGTCTGGGGGCTACCTCGTCGTCGTACTCTTCACCGTATTCCTCCTGTTCTTCCTCCTCTTCGATATCGGGCTTAAGAGCATATCCTCTCCTTGCCGCAGGCGAGGAAGAGGAAGAGGAAGCGGCAGCGGGGGCGGGGGCGGATTTACGTCCGCCGTTTTTTCCCATGTCGGGGGAAGGGGTTTTTGAACCTTTGGGGCTTTTTTTCGCCGGCTCGGTCACCTTGTCGAAATACTTGGTGGTGCCGTCAGTGGAAAAATATTTATACTCGAAGACGATACTGGGATTCTGTTTGAATTCCTCTATGTCCTTCATCATTTCTCCCGCAGTCTGATAACGCTTTGAAGGCTCCTTCTGCATTGCCTTTTCGGTTATTTCCTCCAGACCCTCGGGTATTGAATTGTTGATGTCGGACATTTTTTTCGCGCTTGTCTGCATATGCATCAGGGCTATCGCCACGGGGCTGTCTCCGTCGAATGGCTTTTTGCCGGTAAGCATTTCGTACATCATAATGCCTATGGAATAGATATCGCTTCTTTCGTCGGTGACGTCGCCCCTCGCCTGTTCGGGGCTTATATAATGTACGGAGCCTATGGCTTTTTCGGACATGGTTTTGTCGGTCTCGCGGTTGAAGCGGGCGATACCGAAATCCATGACCTTTATGGTGCCGTCCGATAAAAGCATCACGTTCTGGGGCTTTATGTCGCGGTGGACAATTCCTCTGTCGTGGGCGTGCTGAAGAGCCTTAAGTATCTGCATGGTAAAGTGCACCACGTCCTTCCACTTAAGAACTCCCTGTTTTGAGATATACTCGGAGAGGTTGATCCCGTCGATATATTCCATCACGATAAACTGAAGCTTTTCGGTAAAGCCCACATCGTAAATTTTGACTATATTGGGGTGAGACAGAAGGGCGATGGCTTTTGACTCGTTTCTGAATCGGCGCATAAAGTCCTCGCTGGCCGCAAACTCGGTTTTTAGTATTTTAACGGCCACCACTCTGTCCTCGGTTATATCTCTGGCCTTGTATATGTCCGCCATTCCGCCGACGCCGATAAGCTCGAGAAGCTCGTATCTTCCGTCAAGCTTTTTTCCGATATTACTGTCCATAATATATCCGCCATTTCTCCACGCTTAATTTTTTTGCGTTATACTAATCTTTAATCATATTGTAGACGAAGTCGGAAATATGATTAAAGATTACACCCGAAACACTAATCTTTGGTCAACATTTTTTGTGTGTAATCCGACCAAAGATTAGTATTATTTTCCCTGCGCGGACGGGAAAAATATGTATATATTTTTGTTATATTTTCGGTATTTAATATTTTAAAACCGCCACTGTCGCGTTATCACGCCCGCCGTTGGCCAAAGCGTAGTCTATAAGCATATCGCAGCACTTGTTTATCGGGTTGCTCACAATAATACCCGCTATCTCCGAATCGTCACCGTAGGAATGAAGGCCGTCGGAGCACAAAAGGAGTATGTTTCCTTCTTCAAGATCAATCTCAAAATAATCGGGGGTTATGTCTCTTGTGGCTCCCACCGCTCTGGTAAGGCGGCTTCTGTAGGGGTGAGTTCGGCTTTCCTCCTCGGTAATCCTGCCCAGTTCCAGAAGGCGGCGCACCTCGGTGTGATCCTTTGTCACCTGCTGCATGCTTTCGCCGAATATTCTGTAGCAGCGGCTGTCCCCCACGTTTATTATATAGGCTCTTTCGGCGTAAACTATCGCGGCGACGCAGGTGGTGCCCATTCCTCTTTTGTCCGGCTCGCTTCGGGCGCGGTCGAAAACAAAGCTGTTGGCGGCGGTGACGGAGGTTATCAGGAGGTTTCTGATAAAGTTTCGGTTGCTGCTGGAGCGGAAGCCCTCGGATATTCTGTCGCGCATGGTGTCCAAAGTCATCTGGCTGGCGCAGCTTCCCGCGTTTTCGCCGCCCATTCCGTCGCACACCACCAGCACGGCGGCTTCCTCGTTTTCGCCTAAATAGCTTGCCCATACCCGATCCTGATTTTCGTTTCGGATAAGGCCTATATCGGTTTTGGAATAAAATTTCATTTTATATCTAAACTCCTTAGTGAGATGTTGACTTGATATTATTCATCTAAATATTTAAATATTGTCTCTTCTGAGCTGTCCGCAGGCGGCTTCTATATCCGCTCCCAAGGTTCTTCTCACGGTAGCGTTAAGCCCGCCTTTAACAAGAGCCTGTTGAAAAGCGGAAACAAAGCCGCTTTTTTTATAGCCGCCCTCTCTTATTTCGTTTATGGGAATAAGATTCACGTGACATACGCCCAAAGGCTTAAGGAGAGCTATAAGCTCCCGCGCAGTCTCCATATCGTCGTTAACGTCCTTTATAAGGCTGAACTCAAAGCTTATTCTTCTTCCCGTGACCTTAAAATAATCGCCGCAGGCCTTAATAAGCTCTTTTACGGGATATTTAAGATTTATCGGCATTATCGCGGAGCGCTTTTCGTCGGTGGGGGCGTGAAGGGATACCGACAGGGTGAGGGGAAGCTTAAGCTCCGCCAAGGCGTAAATTTTATCCGCCAGTCCGCAGGTGGAGAGAGAAACGTGTCTCAGGCTCATATTCCTTCCGTCCTTATGGGAGAGAATATTAAGGAATTTCACCGTGTTGTCGAAATTGTCCAGCGGCTCGCCGATACCCATCAGTACCACGGAATCTATTTTTCTTCCGCTGTCACGCTCGGTTTCGTATATCTGAAGCAGAATTTCCGAGGGCAGAAGGTTTCGCGCAAATCCCGCCTTTGTGGAAGCGCAGAATTTACAGCCCATTTTGCAGCCCGCCTGAGTGGAAAGACAAACGCTGTTTCCGTGATGATATTCCATCAGGACGGTTTCCACCTTATTGCCGTCGGGCAGCATATATAAGTATTTTACAGTATTATCTATGGAAGATACAAGTCTTTTTTGAATTTTCGTTGAATTTATATAAAACTTTTCCACAAGCAGCGCTTTTGTTTGTGCGGAAATATTGGTCATTTCCTCAAAGCTTCTCGCTTTTTTGCAATGGAGCCATTGAAATACCTGCAAGGCGCGGTACTTTTTTTCACCGTTTTGTAATAATTTGTCCTGAAGCTCCTCTAAGGTCAACGATAAAATATCTGTTTTTTCCAATTTTATTTAACTCTCCTGAGCGTAGCCGCAAAAAATCCGTCACCGCCCGTTACGGTGGGCAGAAAGGTTCTCATACATACGTCCTCCACCCCCGCGACGTTTATGGGAACCACTACGGGAGCGAAGCCCGGATTCCTGCTCAGAAAGGCCTCCACCACCTTTTCGTTCTCGTCGGTGTTAAGGGTGCAGGTGGAATAAATGAGCGTTCCGCCCACCTTAACGTATTTTGAAGCGGTTTCCATTATATGCTGCTGAAGTATCGGAAGATCCTCGAGGTTTTTCATTTCCTTGTACTTTATTTCGGGTTTTCTTCTGATAACGCCCAAACCGGAGCATACCGTGTCGCAAAGCACCTTGTCGGCGGGGGGAATGTTTTCGTTATAGCTGGTGGCGTCGTTTACGGCGGCGGTGACTATGGATAGACCTAGTCTTCTGGCTCCCTCGTTTATCATGGAAACTTTTCCGTCGTACAGGTCGAAGCTGTATATTTTTCCCCGATTCGACATCATTTCGCCCATGGTGAAGGTTTTTCCGCCGGGAGCGGCGCATACGTCGATAACGGTTTCGTTGAATACGGGTCTCGCCACCTTGCAGCACAGCTGGGAGGAAATGTCCTGAACGTGAAAAAGGCCTTTTCGGTAGGCGTTGGTGGCTTCCACGCCGTGAATCCGTCCTATTTCCAGACAATCGTCCAGAAGGGCGTTTTTCTTGGCCTCTATCTTTTCCTTGGCGAATTCGGCTATAAGCTCGTCGGCGGTGCATTTAAGGGTATTCACCTTTACGAAGAGGGGGGGCCTTCCAAAGCTGTCCTTCAAAAGCTCGGCGGTCTTTTCCTCCCCGAACATTCCCGTCCATTTTTTAACCAGCCATTTGGGGCAGGAGTATTCTATCGACATCTTTGCCGCGCCCTCAAGGTCTTTATAATCGATCTTTTTTCCTTCGCGGATAAAGTTTCTCAAAATTCCGTTAACAAAGCCTTTTCTGCTTTCCTTTGCCAGCTCGGTGCATTCGTTCACCGCCGCGCTTTCGGGAACGGCGGTGTATAAAAGCTGATAAAGCCCCATTCGGAGAAGCTGTAGCACGTCAACGTCTATTTTATCGAACTCGGTGGAGGAATAAAGCCTTATTATGTAATCCAGGGTCATTCGCCTTTCTATAACCCCGTAAAAGAGCATTGCGGCAAAGGCCTTGTCCCGATTTGAGAGCCTTTCCGAATTAAAGGTGTTGTCCAGCACTATGTTTGAGTAAGCGCCGTTTTGCTCCATTTTAATAAGCAGCTCCAGAACTACCTGTCTCGATGTCTTCATAAAGTTTTATTCCTTTCCCTTTTTGGGTAAATGTGATGTCGCTTTGCTGTTTATTATATTTTACCTCGGTTTCTCCGCGAAAAATGCCGTAATTTGTAAGCCGCAAGGGTAATCAGTCTCGCCGTCTTCCGTTGGCTATTATCAGAAGTCTTAAAAGCTGAGTTACCGCCACCATAAGACCCGCAATATAGGTCATAGCCGCGGCGGACAGGGTTTTTCTCGCCCCCTCCATTTCGTCGCGCTCCAAAAGAAACTGAGAATCGATGACGTTCAGCGCCCTTCGGCTGGCGTTAAACTCCACGGGGAGGGTGAGAAGCTGAAAGAGCACAACGAGGGCGAACAGGATAACGCCTATTTCCAAAAGAAAGGGCATACCGAAGAACATTCCGATAAAGAAAAACAGTATCCATGACTTGGAGCCGAACTGAGCCACGGGCACGAAAAGGGAGCGTATTTTTATGGGGATATATCCGGTATTGTGCTGAACCGCGTGTCCCACCTCGTGGGCGGCAACTCCCACGGCGGCGACAGAGGAGCTGAAAAAGGTGGAATCGGAAAGAGCCACGACGTTTTTTCGGGGATCGTAGTGATCGCTTAACATTCCGTTTATATGAACCACGGTCACTCCGTAAAGGCCGTAGCTGTCGAGAATCTGTCTCGCTATGACGTTGGCGGGAACGCCGCTTTTTGAATTCACCTTACTGTATTTTTTAAAGGTGGAGTTCACCAGCGCCTGCATGGCGTAGGAAAAAATCACCGCCGCTATCATGAGAAAATAAGCGAATCCGGGATTGCGATAAAAGAATTCAAGCATTTATAACCATTCCTTTCCTATTGAGGAAGTGTTTGTGCCGAAGGCGCAAACGCGACGGGTTTGATACTAATCCCTTTTAAAACTGTTGGATTAGTGTTTTGGGTGCAATCCCTTTTTAAACTGTGGGTATTACGTCAGTTTAAAAAGGAATTGGTATGAAAAATCGAAGATTTTTCAAACTTGTGACCATTCCTTTCCCATTGCGCTGCGGGTTATTACCCTAATACGGTTCCGGCTTCAACCCTTCTGCCCCTTAATAAATCGGTATCACGCATTCTTTTTCCGCCCTCGGGCTGAATTTCAGCCAGCCTGAGTGCCCCCTCGCCACAAGCGACACACAGACCTTCTCCCTCAATAACCGTTCCCGGCTTCGCGCCGCTTTTGGTATCAAGCTTTTCCGCGAAATAAACCTTAAGTCTTTTTCCGGCTATAAAAGTAAAGGCGCAGGGGGAGGGCGACAGGCCTCTTATCATATTGTAAAGCGCGTCGGCGGACTTTGTAAAGTCTATCAGGCAGTCCTCTTTCAGTATTCTTTCCGCATAACAGGTATTTATATCCGTTTGGGGCGTTCTGGGAGCAATTCCCTTTTCAATTTGAGACAGGGTTTCCACTATAAGCCTTGCCCCCGTCTCCGCGAGACGGTCGTGCAGCTCGCCCGCAGTCATTTTTGGGGGTATTTCAACCGTTTCTTTCAATATCATATCTCCGGTATCCAGACCCTCCGCCATATACATGGTGGTGATTCCCGTTTCCGTTTCCCCGTCCATTATCACCCTTTGTATGGGCGCGGCGCCACGATATTTCGGGAGCAGCGAGGCGTGAACGTTGACACAGCCGTATTCGGGGAGGTCAAGAATGTTTTTCGGCAAAATCTGTCCGTAAGCCACCACCACTATACAGTCGGGGGCAAGGGATTTCAGGGTCTCAAAGGCCTTTTCCCCTTCCTCTCCTTTTCTGAGGGAAAGTGGCTGATACACCTCGATTCCTTTTTCTTCGGCGTATTCCTTTACGGGAGGCATTTGAAGCTTGTGTCCCCTGTTTTTCGGCTTGTCGGGCTGTGTAAAGACCGCTTTTATATTATGTCCCGCATTCACAAGCGCTTCCAGACAGGAAACGGCGATTTCCGGGGTGCCCATAAAAACAATGTTCATACGGAGTTTTCCTTTCGGTTAAGTCCAAAGACAGGTTATGACAGGTTCTTACAATATTCGGCGGGAATACGGAATCAATCGTCGCTGCCTTCCACCATTTCGTCCGCCAGATCGGTAAAGATTATTCCGTTAAGGTGGTCTATTTCGTGGCAGAACGCACGGGCTAAAAGATCGGTGCCTTCAAGCTTTATTTCTTTTCCGTAGCGGTTTTTGGCCGTGATCTTAACCTTGGCGGGTCTTTCCACATAGCCCCACAGGTCGGGGGAGGAGAGACAGCCCTCTTTTTCCCTCTGTTTTCCCTTAGCCGCAGTGATAACGGGGTTTATAAGCTCTATTCTACCGTCTCCCACGTCTATCACCACCACTCTTTTGAGAATGCCCACCTGGGGGGCGGCAAGACCCACTCCGTTGGCGGCGGTCATCGTCTCGTACATATCGTCCAGCAGCACCCAGAGACGGTCGTCGAAAACGGTGACCTCCCTGCACTTCTTTCTGAGAATATCGTCTCCGAATTTTACTATATTTCTCTTAGCCATATATACTTTTCCTTTCTTTTCCGTTAAATTATATACTGTATTTATTATATTTAAGTATTTTCACATTACTTCCCCGTTTATATCCGCGTAAAAGCTTACGAAGGCGAAGGCGGGATCGCCGTATGCCGATATAAGGGCGTCGGAAAGGATTCTTTTGAATTGCCCGTTAAAGCGGCATTTTATCACAAGCTTGTGTCTGTACCGCCCCGCCATCATTCCCGTACCCATTTTAGTGGGGCCGAGGGCGCGGATAGGCACCGTGCCCGATTCACGGGACAGTCTTTCACGAAAAATCGCCAGAAAGCGCGCGGCGGCTTTTTCCGAATAATCCGGCCTTAAGGCGCTGAAGCCTATAAGGCAGATGTCGCAGAAGGGGGGGAACAGAAGGGCTTTTCTTATTTCTATTTCCTGAGCGTAAAAGCCGTCGTAATCCTGTCTTGCCGCAAGCTGTAAAACATAGTGGTCGGGGGAATAGGTCTGTAAATAGGCTCTTCCCTTTTTCCCGCCACGCCCGGAGCGCCCCACAACCTGTGTTATCAGGGAAAAGGTGCGCTCGTAGCCCAGATAATCGCCCGCGTACAGCGCTTTATCTATTTGAAGCACTCCCACAAGAGTGACGTTTTCGAAGTCAAGTCCCTTGGCTATCATCTGGGTTCCCACCATGATGTCGTATTCTCCCCGCCCGAACTCGGCAAAGCGGTCGGCAAAGGCGTTTTTGCTCATGGTGGTGTCCGCGTCCATACGAAGCACGCGGGCTTTCGGAAAATATTGACGTATCTCGTCCTCTATCCTCTGGGTGCCCGTGCCTTTCTGGGAAATGTAGGCGCTGCCGCATTTCGGGCAAAGGTCGGGGGTTTTCACCGTATAGCCGCAGTAGTGGCAGCAAAGGGAATCGTTTATCTTATGATAAGTAAGGGGGAGATCGCAGTTGGGGCACTTCATGGTTTCCCCGCACTTTATACAGCTTAAATTGGTATAATAGCCCCGTCTGTTTAAAAGGAGCAGGGTCTGTTCCCCCTTATTCAGGTTAAGCTCGATTTCGTGGAGCAGAGCCATACTGAAATTTCCGCGGTTTCCATTTTCGTATTCCGCTTTCATATCTATTGTGTACACTTCGGGAAGGTCGGATTTGTTGAATCTTTCTTCCAATCTTACCAGGGTGTATTTTCCGATTTCGGCGTTATAGCTGCTGTCAAGGGAGGGGGTGGCGGAGGCCAGAAGGAGAAGGGCGTTATGAGCGAAGGCTCTTTGCTTGGCCACGCTTCTGGCGTGATAGCGGGGGGAACGGTCGGATTTATAGGTGTGCTCCCCTTCCTCGTCGATAACGATTATCCCTATATTTTTTAGGGGGGCAAATACCCCGCTTCGGGTTCCTATGACTATTTTCGCTTCGCCGCTGTCTATTCTCTTATACTCGTCGGCTCTTTGCCCCATGGAAAGGCTGCTGTGTATTATTGCCACGGTACTGCCGAAAAGGGAGCGGAAGCTGCCCACCATCTGGGGGGTAAGGGATATTTCGGGAACCAGCATAAGCGCCGTCTTGCCTTTTTTTACGGCTTCGTCAATAAGCTTTATAAAAACCGAGGTTTTTCCGCTTCCCGTAACCCCGTGAAGCAGAGCGCAGGCGGGTTTGTTTCCGTTCATAAGACCCGACAGGGTAAGGAAGGCCTTTTGCTGCTTTTCCGAAAGGATTATTTCGGAGGGGTTTTTTTCCGCCGTGTATTTGGCGGTTTCCGCTCTTGAGAGGGTGTATTCGTATTCCTCGAATATTCCGTTTTTTACGAGATTTTTTATTACAACGGAGGTGACGGAGCAAATGTAGCACAGTTCCTTTACGGAGGCGGACTCGTATTGCTCCACCGTTTCCGTGACCTTTTTTTGTTTGGGGGTGAGGTTTTTGTATTTGGGGCTGTCCGCGTAGCCCTCCGCGAAGCGCACCATACGCTCGGTTTCGTCGCCGACGCGGCGCTTCATTACCTCCGCGCTTTTCAGTGCTCCCGAATTTTTAAGCCCCGCCAGAGACGCTTCGCCCTCGGGAAGAGCCGCGGCGTCGTTTATTGCCGAGGAAAGGCGGTTGGCGGTTTTGGCCGCCTTAAGCCTGTCAAAAAGCCTTTTTTCCGATTCTTTAAGGGCGTTGTACTGTCCCTCGGATAATTCCTTAAGCTCATATTCCTCTTTTACACTGAAATTAAGACCCGGGGGGAGGATTGTTCTTATTGCGTCAAAATAGGTACAAAAGGTGTTTTCCTTTAGCCAGACCGCAAGGTGAAGCTGTTCGGGGTTCATGGAGACTCCCCCCGCGGAAATACCCGCCAAGGGCTTCAGCTTTTGGGGGTCGCAGGGCTTTTCCTCCAGCCCGAAGATTATGGCAATCCTTTTTCGGTTCCCCTTTCCGAAGGGCACCAGAACGGGCTGACCCACAAAAACCTTTCCCTCGAGAGTCGGAGGGACAATGTAATCGTAAATTCGGTCAAAGGGGTAAAGACACTTGTCCACCGCCACAGAAGCCACTAAATTAACACTTTCCGTTTCGCAGTTCCCCCTTTTCTTTTTACGTTCGGTATATTTTATAGGCTTTTATTCAATTTGGATATAATCTCCTTGTTTCTTCCGGTTCTGAAGCCCTCCGCCTTGACTATGGAAACGAAGTCGTTCACCGCCGCGTCAAGCTCGCCGTTGACTATGACGTAGTCGTAATCGTAAGCGGTGGAAATTTCGGTTTCCGCCTGTTTAAGGCGTTTTTGTATGGTTTCCTCGTCCTCGGTTCCTCTTTTGTGAAGGCGGCGGGAAAGCTCCTCCATAGAGGGGGGAAGAATAAATATAAGAACGGCTTCGGGGAGCATTTTCTTTACGTTGGCCGCGCCCTCAGTTTCTATTTTCAAAACCACGTTTTTTCCGTCGGCGAGAACCTCTTCCACCGTCTGTTTGGGAGTGCCGTAATAATTGCCGCAGTATTCGGTGTGTTCCAGCAGCTCACCGGCGCTTATCATTTTTTCGAATTCCTCACGGGTTTTGAAGTAATAGCTTATACCCTCGGTTTCGCCAGCTCTTATGACTCTGGTGGTGGCGGATACGGAGTATGTAAGGTTGATGTCCTTGGACAAGGCCCTTTCCAGTATCGAGTCCTTTCCGCAACCGGCGGGGGCGGATACCACAAACAATATACCCTTGCTCATTTATATTTCTGTGTCCTTTCTTATTTTCGCGTCTTTATTTTTTATTCCGTCTCGGATTCGGCGGCGGATTCGCTTTCCGTGATTTTGGCGCCGATTTTTCCGAGCCTGTCCGGCGTTTTGGCGGAGAGAACCACGTGGCCGCTGTCCATTATGAATACCGATCTGGTTTTTTTTCCGCAGGTGGCGTCCACGGCGAGGTTTTTTTCCCGCGCGGCGGAGACTATTCTTTTGGTGGGAGCCGCTTCCGCGCTTACCAATGCTATTACTCTGTCGGAATTGATCATATTTCCAAAGCCTATGTCCAGAAGGTGCATTTTTTCCTCCGTTTGGGTGGTGGGGGTTGTTTTTTTGGGGCGCAAAAAGTGCGCTGATATAGTATTAAATATTATTATAGCACTTTTTTGTTTAAAAATCAACTTGTATGGTGGGGGTGTTTTTTGAAAATTGCTTGATTTTTTTTGAAAATACGGTATAATAAGTTTATGTTTATATTTTATCGAAGGGCGATTTCCTTTTTATAATGTTTTATTTATTGCACTGCCGTGTGGGGGGGAAGTTTTGCTTGCCGCAAGGGAGAAGGGTTCTTATCGAAGGTCGATTTCTTTTTTATAATGCTTTTTTATTACATTGCCGTGTTGGGCCGCTCCCGCGGGGGGCTTAAGGTGACACCAAAGGGGGGGGAGATGGTGAACAGGCTACGCAATGTATACTTTTGGTATAATGGGCGCTTGTTTTTATCGAAAGTATACGGGTTCGGCGTAGCCTGTCCCCCACTCTCCCCCCCTTAGGTTTCACCTTAAGAATCCCTTCCTTCCCCCCCTCTGGATGTTTTATTGTCAGTAGGCCTTTCACTCGCATAAAAAGCTGTTCCGATGATTGCTATTCTCGTGTGTTTTGTTTTTTCTTAACTTTTTTCATTAAGGGTATAATATGCCTAATGTAAAGCCGGTATCCGATTTAAGGAACTATGATGAGGTTCTTCGGGAGGTTTCGGAGGGGGAGGCGGTTTTTCTTACGCGAAAGGGGAGGGTGTGCTTTGTGATTGAGGATATTGGGGAATATGAGAGGCGGTAGGCGGCTATCAAATTGATTTCTAATACTATTTGCAAATTATTTATAGACAAAATAAAATTTGGAATGATTTGCAAATAGTGCTTTGGGTGTGATTTTTAATCAATCTGTTTGTCAACAGATTGATTAAAAATCAGTATAAGCTGTGGGAAAGTGAGGAATCGGTTAGGAAAATGGGGTGGATTAGTCAGGCGGAGGTTGAGAGGGAGCTTGAATTGTGATTTTTGGGGGTTATACTAATCTTTAATATTGCAGACTAATTTCTATAATATGACCAAAGATTAGTATTAGCCGCCGAAAAACATATGCTCGATAAAGACCTTAATTCCTATTCCCACTAAAATCAGGCCGCCGAAAATTTCCGCTTTGCTGCCCAGAAGCTGGCCGAACTTTTTGCCGGAAAAAACGCCGGCGAGGCTTATTGCGAAAGTAATTATGCCTATCAGGAGGACGGCTGTCAGGATATTGACGTTTGGGAGGGCGGCGAAGCTTACGCCTACTATCAGGGCGTCTATGCTTGTGGCTATCGATTGTACCATAAGCGCTCCGAAGGAGAGCTTGAAGGGCTTTTCTTCGCTTGCGCCGACGGTTTTTTTGCTTTCCTTAAGCTCCTTTATTCCGTCGAATATCATTTTTCCGCCGATAAAGCCGAGGAATATCAGGGCGATGTAGTGATCAAACTCGCTTATGACGGATTCGAAGGCAGTGCCCAAAAAATAACCGATGGTGGGCATTAAGGCTTGAAACAGGCCGAAGGAAAAGGCGATAGATAAGGCGGCCTTGGGGCTGCTTTTTTTCATGGTCAAGCCGTTGCCTATGGAGACCGCGAAAGCGTCCATGGCAAGTCCCACCGAAAGAAGGATCAATTCGATAAGTCCCATTTTTATGACCGTTCCTTTCCTTTTGAGGAAGTGTTTGAAAATCGAAGATTTTTCAAACTTTATCTCTTTAATGCTAATAATTTACCAGTTCCGTTTAATCCGGTCGCCCAGTTGCCCCTTTCCATTGGCGGAAAAACTCGGTAAAGGTCGAATACCGTTCGTGCTTGGCGGGACTTACGGCCTTGGCCGCGACTCTGTAGCTTTCTTCGTTTAACTGCCAACGGGCAAGCGAACAGGGGAGAAAACGATTGTTACTGTACCTTTGACGGATTTCTTCATCGGAAAAGTTTCCGAAAAACTCAAAGATCAGTGCCCCCAAAGTGAAAATATTAGTCCGTTCGTCGATTTCGCCGCCTTCCGTGTATTCTTCGGGGGCCTTCAATCTCTTTGTACCGAACCATTGTTCGCCTTTATCGTTGACAACGGGAGCTTTTCTGAAAAAGTCAATGTCGCAGACGGTGGTTTTGTCCGTTAAAAAATCGTACATAATGCTCCCGTCATAAAAATCAACGGCAACATACCCCTTTCGATTTACGTTTTCCAAAAAAGAAAACAAAACGTCTACCGCTTTCAGCTTTTTGGCGTGGTCAAGGTCTTTAAATCTATCCTTGGGGCTTTTAAGAGCCGTATCCTTTCGGTATTTTTCAAAATTCCAATGGTCAAATAAGCATTCGCCCTCAGCCCATTCAAACACCGCAACATAAAATTGATTGTAATCGTATTCCTCGATAATTTTAATCAAATTGGGGTGGGATAAATCATAATACAGATGGACGGCTTCTTTAAGAATCTCCACGGATTCCTTCGGGGAAACCTCGGCTTCAATTGTATTTACTCCCGCGATTTTACAAAAATACTTTTTTTCGCCGTCCTCCATACCTAAGCAAATGCAGCCGGAGCCGGTTTCGTCCACGACCCAAAAGGCCGTGCCGTATTTTTTCAGCCATGTAAAATCCTGCGTTTCCTTAAGTCTGAATTCGACGGAATCAAGCTTGTTGATTATCATTTTGTTCTCCCTAAATTTTTGCGCAAGCTGCGAAAGCTAAGAATTTTGCGTAAGCTGAGCAAGCCTTTCGGAATACTCCCTTCTGAATTCCTCAAAGGTTCCCGAATCAAGGTTTTCTCTGATTTTTTCAAGGAGGGTGTTGTAAAAATAAAGGTTGTGCTGCACCGCAAGCCGTCCCGCAAGCTGTTCTCCGCACTTGAACAGGTGCCTTATATAGGAACGGGAGAAGTTGCGGCAGGTGGGGCAGTCGCAGTGTTCGTCGAGAGGCTTGTCGTCCAGGGTGTAGCAGCTGTTGTTCATATGGGTTATGCCGTTCCATGTGAATACGGTGGCGTGGCGGGCGTTGCGGCTGGGCATTACGCAGTCGAACATATCTATTCCTCTGGCCACCGCTTCGATTATGTTTGAGGGGGTACCCACGCCCATAAGGTATCGGGGCTTGTTTACGGGCATATGCTCGGTAAGTATGTCCAGAATATGGTACATAACCTCCGTAGGCTCTCCCACCGCAAGGCCGCCCACCGCATAGCCGTCCATATCCAGCTCGGAGATGTCCTTCATATGCTGAATTCTCAGATCGTCATAAGTGCCCCCCTGATTTATGCCGAAAAGAAGCTGGCTTCTGTTTATGGTTCCCTCAAGGGAATTCAGCCTTTCCATTTCGGCCTTGCACCTTTGCAGCCAGCGAGTGGTGCGGTTTATGGAATTTATCACGTATTCCCGCGGGGAGGGGTTTTCTATGCACTCGTCAAAGGCCATGGCGATGGTGGAGGCCAGATGGGACTGGATTTGCATGCTTTCCTCGGGTCCCATAAATATCTTTCGGCCGTCGATATGGCTGTTGAAGTACACGCCCTCTTCTTTGATTTTACGCAGCTTGGACAGAGAAAATACCTGAAATCCTCCGCTGTCGGTGAGAATGGGACTTTGCCAGTTCATAAATTTGTGGAGTCCGCCCATTTTGTATATCACCTCGTCGGTGGGTCGAAGGTGCAAGTGATAGGTATTGCACAGTTCCACCTGACATTTAAGCTCCTTCAGCTCGGGGGAGGAGATTCCGCCCTTTATCGCGGCGGAGGTGCCAACGTTCATAAAAAAGGGACTTTGGATTACGCCGTGGACGGTGGTGAGCTCGCCGCGGCGGGCTTTGTTTTCGGTTTTTATAAGCTTGAACATTTTGTGTTTATTCCTTTTGATTATTTTTTTTAAATCCTTCCTCCACCGTCACGATATGAGTTATGCCGTCTGGTATGCAAAGCGCCTTTTCGGACAGCCAAATAGGATATATCTCCTTATCGGCGCAGAATTCCTTATCCGCCAGATCGACAAGGCACAATTCGGCTTCGTTTCCGTCGCACCTTTCGGCGGAAAAGTCTATTTCTTCAAAGGGGAAGTGCTTTACAAGCCAATAGAAGGCGAGCTCGTGAAAATCGGTGCCGCCGTCGTTGAAAAAGTTTTCCTGAACAAAGGCCAATCGGTCAAGCTCGGCTTTTACGCCGGTTTCTTCGCGGATTTCTCTCAAAAGGGCCTGTTGGGAGGATTCGCCGAAGTGGGGGCGGCCGCCGACGGTGTAATACCAATTGAAGCGTTTGTTGTGGACCATAAGGAGCTTGGTGCCGGTTATGATCAGAGCGCCGACGCGGTAATTGAAGGTGCCTTGGGGGGTTTTGAAGGTGGTGTCCATTTTGGTTTTCCTTTCACTATAGTATAATCATCGCGTCGCCGAAGCTGAAAAATCTGTAGCGTTCGCGGATGGCTTCTTGGTATGCCGAAAGGGTTTTTTCTCTGCCCAGAAAGGCGCTGACCAACATTATAAGGGTGCTTTCGGGGAGGTGGAAGTTGGTTATTAAGCCGTCGATTACCTTGAATTTATAGCCTGGGTAAATGAAGATTCCCGTGTCGGCGCTGCAGGCCTTAATCCCGCCCGATTGGGCGGCGGATTCGAGGGTTCGGCAGCTGGTGGTGCCTACGGAGATTACACGGCCGCCGTTTTGCTTGCACAGGTTTATTTTGTCGGCGGTTTCTTTTGGGATCGAATAATGCTCCACGTGCATTTTGTGGTCGAGGATATTGTCTTCTTTTACGGGGCGGAAGGTGCCCAAGCCCACGTGGAGGGTAACGTAGGCGGTATCCACGCCTTTTTCCTTAAGGCTTTCAAAGACGTTTTCGGTAAAATGAAGTCCCGCCGTGGGGGCGGCGGCGGAGCCTTCCTCGCGGCAGTAGACGGTGTTGTATCTGTCCTTTTCCTTAAGCTTTTCTTTGATATAGGGGGGGAGGGGCGTTTGACCGATTCTGTCCAATACCTCGAAAAAATTGCCTCTGCAATTAAACTTTACTATACGGTTTCCGCCCTCTGCAACGTCAAGTATACGGGCGGAAAGCTCTTCGGAAAACTTTACCTCTGTTCCGACTTTCAGGCGGCGGCCGGGGCGAACCATTACCTCCCATTTATCCGCTTCGATTTGCTTTAGGAGAAGGAATTCCACATTTACGCCGGTGGAGGGCTTTACGCCGTAGATGCGGGCGGGGAAAACCTTCGAATCGTTTAATACCAGCAAGTCGCCTTTTTTAAGGTATCGGCATATATTGTAAAAGCGGTCGTGGATTATGCCGCCGGTTTCACGGTCTATTTTCATAAGCCTTGAACTGTCTCTCGGCTCTATGGGAGTCTGGGCTATCAGCTCCTCGGGAAGGTTGTAGTAGAAATCGGATTTTTGCACGGGGTTCTTTTCCTCCTGAATTTACTGCTGAATTGTTGCTAAAAGATAATTATAGCATATTTTTTTGGGGGTATCAATAGTCAATAATAAACAAATTTATTGTGGGTGGGGGAGATTGGCGGCGCAGCCGCGAACGGAGCGGGAGCGGAGTGCGCCGACGCGGAGCGAATGCGGAGCGGCGACAAATTTTCCGTTAGGAAAATTTGGGCTGCGCCCCCTGCTGTTGGGTAGTTTTGGCGTAGGAGTAGGCTTTACTGATGGGGTGGGCTGCGGAGGGGGATTGGCAAGATAGAAACAAAGTTTTTCACGGGTACGCAATCATCGGCAATAACTGATGGGACAACAACATTATTGGGAGAAAAGGGTTTTATGGGAGCGGTTATATAAAGGAAACAAGCTAAGAGTAAAAAAATATACGATAATGGCAATCATCGGAACAACATTTTATGCGAGTGAAACCTATATTGACAATAAAACACCCAGAGGGGGGGTAAGGAAGGGATTCTTAAGGTGAAACCTAAGGGGGGGAGAGTGGGGAACAGGCTCCGCCGATTATGCAATTTCAAGACAAAACGGTAAACATTTTTATTAAAACAACATTGCGGAGTCTGTATTGCGGAGTCTGTTCACCTTCTCCCCCCTTTGGTGTCACCTTAAGCCCCCCGCGGGAGCGGCTCTGCACGGCTTGTGCATTAAATAAAGGATTGTAAAAAGGAATCGACCTTCGATAAGAACCTTCCCCCCCTTGCGGCAAGCAAAACTTATTTATCTCCCCTCTTGACAAACGCCGTCCGTTGTGATATGATTTATTTTGGATAGAGGCGCGGTCTTGATCAGTACTTTTCGCGTTAACGGGTCTGTACGCGGCGGAAAGGAAAGGCAATGCCGCCGAAAAAGCGGCTGACAGACACGGTTCGCTTTTGGCTTCGGCGCCGAACAGGGTCGAGGCTGTCATCGCTGCGCAGGGCGCGGATGGAGAGCTATCGGCAATATTGCCCTATGATATGTTTTCTTTATCCGACCCACCGCGAGTCGGTTTTTTTATTGCTCCCGAAAAAATAAAAAAATTGATATAAGCAATAGGCTGAAAAAGGAAGGAATACGGCTATGAAAAATTATAAGGTAGGCATAATAGGCGCCACGGGAATGGTAGGACAGCGTTTCGCGCTTCTTCTGGAAAATCACCCTTGGTTCAAGGTTACGGCGCTGGCCGCTTCTCCCCGTTCGGCGGGAAAGACCTATAAGGAAGCGGTGGGGGAAAGATGGCTGCTGGATAAGCCTATGCCCGAGTCTATGAAGGACATTGTTGTAATGGACGCCACGGCGGATATTGAAATAATAGCTTCGGCCGTGGATTTTGTTTTCTGCGCCGTGGATATGAAGAAAGACGAGATAAAGGCTTTGGAAGAGGCTTACGCGAAGCACGAGTGCCCCGTTATGTCCAACAATTCCGCAAACCGCTTTACCGACGACGTGCCCATGATAATTCCGGAAATAAACGACGGGCATATGGAGATAGTTCAGGCGCAGAAAAAGCGTTTGGGAACCGAAAGGGGCTTTATTTCGGTAAAGTCCAACTGCTCCATACAAAGCTATGTGCCCGCGCTGAGTCCCCTCAGAAAATTCGGGATAAAGAACGTGCTCGCCTGTACCTATCAGGCAATTTCGGGGGCGGGAAAGACTTTTGAAACCTGGCCCGAAATGGTGGATAACCTTATACCCTATATCGGCGGGGAGGAAGAAAAATCGGAACAGGAGCCCCTTAAGGTATGGGGCAGAATCGAGAGAGACAAGATCGTAAAGGCGGAAAACCCGCTTATCACCACTCAGTGTCTGAGAGTTCCCGTATCGGACGGACACTTCGCGGCGGTGTTTGTTAATTTCGAAAACAAGCCCTCGAAAGAGGAGATACTCAATATCTGGAAGGAATTCGGCGGCGCGCCTCAGGCGCTTAAGCTGCCCTCCGCCCCCAAGCAGTTCATACACTATTTTGAAGAGGACAATATGCCCCAAACCAAGCTCCACCGCAATCTGGAAAACGGTATGGCGGTGAGCGTGGGAAGGCTGAGAGAGGACAGCATTTTTGACTATAAATTTGTATGTCTTTCCCACAATACGCTGAGGGGCGCCGCGGGCGGCGGGGTTCTGATGGCGGAGCTGTATGCCGCCAAGGGATATTTTGACTGATTATACCAATCTTTAATCAAGTTGTAGACTTGATTAAAGATTGCACCCCAAACACTAATCCTTGATCCTCCTTTTTACTTGTCTATAATTCGATCAAAGATTAGTATTGAACAGAAGGAGAAGCTCATATGAGTGACAATACCATATTTACCGGAGCGGGAGTGGCGATAGTTACCCCCTTTAACAAGGACGGCTCGGTCAGCTTCGATAAGCTGGGAGAGCTTATTGAGACACAGATAGCGGAGGGAATCGACGCGCTGATTGTATGCGGCACCACAGGCGAATCCTCCACCCTTACCGACGAAGAGCATATCGAATGTATCAGATACGCCGTGGAAAAGACCCGCGGGAGGATTCCCGTTATCGCGGGAACGGGCAGCAACGATACCGCCTATGCAAAAGAAATGTCAATGGACGCGGAAAAGGCGGGGGCGGACGCTTTGCTTCTGGTTACTCCCTATTACAACAAGACCTCTCAGAGGGGGCTTGTGGCGCACTTTACCGCCATCGCCGACTCGGTGAATATTCCCGTAATACTTTATAACGTGCCCTCAAGAACGGGGTGTAAAATAGAAATTTCCACCTATAAGGAATTGGCGAAGCACAGAAACATTCGGGCGACTAAGGAGGCCTGCGGCGACATAAGCTTTGTGGCGCGGCTGGCGGCGGAAACCGACCTGGACATATATTCGGGAAACGACGACCAGACGGTGCCCGTTATGTCCTTGGGAGGCAAGGGAGTTATCTCGGTGGCTTCCAACATCATTCCGAAGGAAATGCACGAAATGGCGTATTACGCTTTAAAGGGGGATTTCGGGAAGGCGGCTCAAATGCAGCTGAAATATCTCGGACTTATGAACGCGCTGTTTTGCGACGTTAATCCCATTCCCGTAAAGGAGGCTATGAACCTTATGGGAATGGACGTGGGAAAATGCAGACTTCCTCTGGTAAGTCCGGAGGAGAGCAAGGTAGAGCTTTTAAGAAACGAGCTTGAAAGATTCGGGCTTTTAAAATAATTAAATTGAGAGGACGTTAAAGGATGACCGACATAGCCATCACGGGCGCCTGCGGGAAAATGGGCAGGGTAATCGCGGAGCTTGTAAAAGAGCGGGACGACTGTAGGATAAGCGCGGGGATAGATATCAGGGGGGAAAAATACGGCGATTTTCCCGTTGTGGAAAAGGTTTTCGACCTGGCGGAGGTTCCCGGCGTGATAATAGATTTCTCTCACCCTTCGGCGTTGGAGGATCTTTTATCCTACTGTAAGATGAAAAGCGTTCCTTTGGTTATAGCGACCACGGGATATAACGAAGAGGAGATACAGAAAATAAAATTGGCTTCGGGGCAGATACCCGTATTTTTCACCTTTAATATGTCTCTAGGTATAAATCTTCTGGCCGATTTGGCCAAGAGGGCGGCGGAGATATTGGGGACGCAGTTTGACGTGGAGATAGTGGAGAAACACCACAATCTTAAAAAGGACGCTCCCTCGGGTACGGCGCTTATGCTGGCGGAGGCGGTAAACAAGGTTTACGGGGGCGGAAAAAAATACGTTTACGACCGCCACGGGGTAAGGAAGCCCCGCGACAGGGAGGAAATAGGAATAAGCTCTATCCGTGGGGGCACCATCGTTGGCGAGCATGACGTTATTTTCGCGGGTCACGACGAGGTGATCACGCTGTCTCATTCGGCTCAGTCGAAAGAGGTTTTCGCGGTGGGTGCGGTGAATGCGGCGATGTATCTTAAGGGTTGCTCTGCGGGGCTGTACGATATGTCCGATTTATTGGGATAGGATATTAGGGGTTCGCTGATTAAAGCGTGGCGTAACACAATCAGCTCCGTGAGTACGCTGCTTTGAACGGGGCTATTGTGTTTTAATCAGCGGTTCCTTAGGAAAGGAACGGTCATAAATATGACGGATATAAAGGTGTTTGAGGGAATAACCTTCGTTTCCTTCAACGAGAAATTGGGCGAAAGGATTTCCGCGTTCGAGATATTCCGAAAAATAGGGGATAACGGAATCGATATCGATATGATATCCGTGGATTTGGCGGTAAGCGACACGGTGTGCGTGGGGTTCACGCTGGCGGACGACGATCTGGCGAAAATGCTGCCGCTAACAAAGTCCGAAAGCATTACCGCGCCCGCCGTTAACTGCGGGAATGTAAAGTTTGTGGTTAAATCGGAGGATATGATTAACTGTCCGGGATTCGCGGCGAGGATTTTTACGGCGCTGGGAGAGATAGGGTGTGTTCCGCTGATGATAACCACTGCGGTAGATGAAATATCGGTATTGGTTAGGGACAGCGACAGCGCGGACGTGGGGAAGGCGCTTGAAAAGCTGTTTCGGTAATTAAGGCAATCAAAAAAATAAAACAGGAGCGAAGCGACAAATGTCCTTTCCGCTTCCCTTTCGGAGTCCGAAAGGGAAGTAGGGGAGTCCGAAGGACAGGGGCGAAGCCACCAAGCGGGATTGTTTATTTGGGAATTCGCTTATGATAAGAATTAGGCGTTTTTATCGGCTGCGGCAGTACTTGCTCCGCTGCTGCGAAGATTTGTTTTTTCTATTGGGTAAGTGCTTGCCGCAAGGGTATAAGAACCCTTGCGGCAAGCAGTTCTCATAATAGTATAAAATGAAAGGAAGACGTGAAAATGAAGGATAAAGGAAAACAGTATCTTTTTGAGGAGGCTTCCGTCCCGAGATCGGTGCTTACGCTGGCGGTGCCCACCGTTATCAGCGCGCTGGTTATGGTTATTTACAATCTGGCGGATACTTATTTTGTGGGAATGCTGAACGATCCCATTCAGAACTCCGCCGTTACTCTCGCCGCGCCGATTCTTCTCGCCTTTAACGCCATAAACAACCTCTTCGGCGTGGGAAGCTCCAGTATGATGAGCCGCGCTCTGGGGGCGAAGGATTTTGAAACGGTAAGCCAAAGCTCCGCTTTCGGGTTTTACTGTGCGCTTATAAGCGGAGTGCTGTTTTCCGTTATTTATTCGATATTCAGCGGCTTTTTTCTGAATATGCTGGGGGCGGACGCGGATACCGCCTTCGCCACGGGGGAATATCTTAAGTGGACCGTTTCCTTCGGGGCGGCTCCCGCCATTCTGAACGTGGTTATGGCGTATCTGGTGAGAGCGGAGGGAGCCACGCTTCACGCAAGTATAGGCACTATGAGCGGCTGCGTGCTCAATATGATACTTGACCCGCTGTTCGTGTTGCCTTGGGGGCTTGATATGGGCTCCGCGGGGGCGGGGCTGGCCACATTTATTTCCAACTGCTTCGCACTGGGATATTTCTTCGTGCTTTTGTTTGTAAAAAGGGGGAAAACCTATGTCTGCATCAGCCCCAAAAAGTTCAGACCCCGCAAAAATATTGTTTTCGGAGTATGCGGGGTAGGTATTCCCGCTTCGATACAGAATCTTCTGAACGTTACGGGAATGACGGTGCTCAACAACTTTACCTCCGTTTTCGGCCCCGACGCGGTGGCGGCCATGGGGATAGCCTATAAGGTAAATATGGTGCCGATGAATATTTCCTGGGGATTTTCACAGGGGGTTATGCCGCTTATCAGCTATAACTACTCCGGCGGAAACCATAAACGAATGAAAAAAAGCATTGTGTTTACCGCAAAGCTTTCGGAAGGGTTTCTTATTGTAATGTCGGCTTTTCTCTTCGCTTTTTCGGGGAGCATTATAAGAATGTTTATGGACAACGACGCGGTGGTGGGATACGGAAGCGCTTTTCTTCACGGTATGTGCCTTGGGCTTCCCTTCCTTTGTATGGACTTTCTGGCCGTGAATGTGTTTCAGGCCTGCGGTATGGGGAAAAAATCGCTGGTTTTCGCGCTGCTCAGAAAAATAGTACTGGAAATTCCGGCGCTTATCGTGCTTAATTCCCTTTTCCCGCTTTACGGACTCGCTTACGCACAGCTCACCTCGGAGCTGGTGCTGGCAGCGGCGGCGGTAATAACGCTTTACGGAATGTTCAGACATTTACGTGGAGAGGGGGATAAGGTTACATTGCCGTCGGAAGGGAATGAAAAGGAAACAAGCGCGGAAACGGAAGCCGAGTCAGTGCCCCCAAAAGAAAATTTATAAAAATATTTTTTTATTAATCACTAAAGTTTTTATGAAAGCTGCCGATATAACAAGTAAGGACAAAAAACCGAAAGGAATGATTATATGAATCCGATAAACGGCAATTTCTCAACAAGCCGTTACAGCGGCTACGCGGGAAGAAAAGCGTACAGCTTCAGAAAACAGAGCGAGGTGGACGCGGAAAGTATTTTCAAGCAGGATAAAACGGATAAAACCGATACCGAAAACAATAACAAGGTGACGGGTCTTTCCAAAAAGGCACAGTCGGTGCTTGACGCGCTGATCGCCAAGTACGGGGAAAACACCAGCTTTATCGTACAGGATTTCAAGAGCGCGGAGGAAGCCAAGGACATACTGTCCGACAGCAAAAGCGAATTTTCGGTGCTGCTTACCCCCGATGAGCTTGAAAAAATGGCCAACGACAAGGGATATATGAAGGAAAAGCTTGACGGTATAGACGGCGCAATGCGTATGTCGGAGCAGATAAACGCTCAGTTCGGATTTACCAGCGCGGATAAAAACGCGCTTGTTAAGGGCGATATATCCAAAATCGGCGTTTCCTTTGACAGCGACGGAAAGATGACCTTGTTCGCCGACCTGGAAAGAACCGTAAAAGCGGGGAATGAAAAGGCCGAGGCGGCCGCCAAAAAGAGGACTTATCAGAACAGAAACGATAAGAATTCCGGTAACAGCGTAAAGAAAAAGGCCACTATACGCGCGAATTCGGCTGAGGAAATGTTGGAAAAGCTTAAGGCGTTCAGCTGGGAAAATGTCGCGGAAACCACGGAAAAAAGAGACAGCTGGGATTTGTGGAATTTTGAGGTTTAAGCGGTTATTATAAAAACGCGTCAGAGGATTAGCGTGATACCGCTAACGAAGAATTAAAAATTATGTACCACCCGCAAGGACTTCCTTGCGGGATTGGTGTTTTTTTGCGGATTTCCCGAGTTCCTCCGCTATGAACGCTTCTCGCATTCGAATGTATAACGGATAATAATTGTATCCCCACAGGTTCGCGAATACTTTTCGGGCTTACTTGAATATTTTCACACTGTCGCCGGTTTCGCCTATAAAAGCGATATAGCCGTCCGGAGGAAGATCGATGGTGTTAAGTGCATCCTTGATGTGGGTGCTGTACAGCAGCTCACGGAACTTGTTGTAGACGAATACGGCAGAGTTGTCGGGACGTTCTGCAACAATACTCTTTCCGCTCATATCTTTCCCGATACGGTACCATACGGCTTCACCGCTGTGAAGGGATATCTCGGCGACGTCGGCGGTAAACACCGGAAGGCTGTCCGCACTGCGGCAGCGCGTTCCATCGCTCAGATCAAAGGAGACTGCCGATATTCCGTCCGCATAGGTTTGCCGGGTGATCTCTATGTCAAACAAATTATTATTTTTGCTGCTCGGTATGGAGGTGAAGAAACCTGCATGATCTTCATCGCTCATTTTTTCCGCTTTTGTGATGTCTCTGTTTTTTGCCAGAATATAACCGGGGAATGCCTTGTCTGTCACAACCCGGTAAAACGGAGTTTCATATTGCTGGGAGGTCTGTTTTTCGTTATATATGACAAATGCTGTCTGCGAAAGCTCGTCCCAGCTTTGCTGTACATCGGGCGAGACGGGATTTTCGTCCATTTTTTCCCCTGTGTACATACTGTCTGACGTATTTCCAAGTCCCGGATATACGGTGAACATATCCGTTCTGATGTATATTCCGCCGTCCTTTTCCTCAAAATAAACGATCTCCCTGTCCGAGGTCATCCTGCCGCTGTCGTTTACCTTGACAAAGCCTCCCTCCTCGGTATATCTGTATATTTCGGGTGATGAGTTGTCTGTGCCTAAGACCTCTTTGTACATGGCGCTATCGTCAAATGTTATCCTGCATATTCCGGTGCCGGAGTCTCCGATGCAGTATAAACCCTCATATTTTTTATAATTATCGGGTATGACGTCCGTTATTTTCGGCTCGGGAGGGGTCAGATCGCTCACCGCCTTTCCCCGTTCTTCAAGCGCCACGTCCAACAGAGCAGACGCCATAAGTCCTGCATATTGGCTGCTGCCGTTTCCGGCAGTCAGTACCGCTGTGCTGATCTGTTCATCGGGGGCGACAAGAAGGCACGAGTTCATATACGGCACATCTCCGCCCTTGCCCATGACCTTTATGTTTTCCTTTTCGTATTTGACTTGTTCCACAAAGTCCCAGCCCAGACCGTAGCTTTCGTATTTTTTGTCATCATTCCAGCGGGTGGACATCTGCGCTTTGGCATTATCCGAAAGAAGAATATCATTCCCCGTAAAGAAAGCGCTGCCGAAATTTGCCACGTCGGAGGCGGTGGCATAGATGCCGCCCGAACCCGACGCCATTACATAGGGATATTCGATCGGCAGCGAGCCGCGATAGAGAGATACCCGTGATTCGCCCAATTCGCCCGAATACAGGCTCCATGCCGTTCCGGTATGTTCCGCGCCTATCTTTGACGCTATGTTATTTCTTACATAATCCGTATAGCTCATACCGCTGACATTTTCCACAATATGCTCCATGAGGGTAAAGCCCATGTTGTTATAGCAGGCATATTCACCGGGGTCGGATCTCAAACGCTGCTTTGACGCCATATCAAATACATTGTCATGCACGAAGCCGTCAACATCTTCGTAAAGAGAATGATTTATACACAGCCCCAGAGGTATACCCGATGTGTGGTTCATAAGCATACGCACGGTGATGTCCTTGTACCGCTCATCATTCATTCTGAAATCGGGGAGATACTTTGTGACAGGAGCGTCAAGTTCGACCTTTCCCTCGTCAACAAGCTGCATAATCGCCAAGGAAGAATACATTTTGCTTACGGACGCAATGCAATATATCCTTTCCTGCGAAGCGGCTGTTTCGGCTGTAAGCTCCGATTGCACGGGTTCGGCATTTGCCGCGTTTCCGGCAGGTGCGTATACGGCTCCCGCCACACACAGGGCGGATATTGCCGCAATAATCTTTTTCTTCATCATTATTCAACCCCACTTTCATTCCGTCATAAGCTCGGTTACGGATATTTTTCTTATTCTGCCCGCGCTGATGTAGGTTACGATCAGGCAGAATAATACAAGCGCTGCCGCCGTACCGATTATCAGCGTCGGGCTTTCGGGAATCCGTACGCCGAACGCCGCCATCCAAAATGCACGCTGCACCCATACCGACAACACCGCGGCAATGCAGGACGAAATGACCGTTACGGGGAGAATACGCAGAGTAAGCTGTATCATAAGCTCCCTTGACGTATAACCCATACTTTTCATGATACCAAATTCCCTGCGCTGTCTTTTTACGGCGGATACGGCTATAATGCTCAATATCACCGCTACCACGACGGCAATGAATATCACGGCGCAGAACGAAAACGTCTTTGTAACCGCGGCTATGGGTCCCATCTGGGATTTTGCAATATCCTTCATGGAGGACATTTCCTTTATCACGAAACGGCTGCTGTTTCCGCTGATGACGGTATCGCCTATTCTGACAGCATAGTCAACGTCGGTAACGCCGTACTGAGAGATAAGCACCGCCATTTTCTCGTCCGCTTTCGCTCTGATACGCTCCTCAAGACTTCCCTGTGCAGACTGTTCATACGCCGTGTCCTTTGCGCTTGCACCGTACATAGCGATGAGCTTATCCGTAAAGGCAGGGCGATCCTCCTCGTTTCTGAGAGTTATCTCCACTGTGTTCGGGCGGTCGTTCGGACGAATGCGCCGGTAACCGTCCTCGGTCATGTAGACGCTCATGCCGCTGTTGTTCATGGCGGTGACAATGCCCGTTATGATATAGTTTTTTTCACAAACATCTCCCTTGATGATGATATTGTCGCCTATGTGCCGATTTTCCGTCTCCTCTCTCTTTGCGGATATCATGATCTCGTCGTCGTATTCGGGGAAACGTCCCGTTTTAAGGTGGATATTATCCGTGAGGGAAAAATCGGCGTAGGAAACGCAGACCGCACCAATCGTACCATAGTTGCTGCCCTTTATTTCCACATAGTTTTCTGTCGCGCGGGTCAGAAGAACCTTTTCCACTTCGGGGAACTTACGTATCTCATCACAGAATTTTTCCCCGTCCACTCCGCTCATCATAAGGACGCTTATGTCTGAAAACTCCATTCCCATAACTCCCATAAGCCCGTTATAGCCGCTCTTGAAAAAGTCAAAGGTGTACACACTGAACATTACGGCAACTCCCGCGGCGATAATACAGACGCCCATGCCTATATTGGAGCGGAGATCGTTAAATACGCCCTTGAAGGCGAGACGGAGGTTTATGCTGCGTTTCATTTTTTCAAGTGGAAGTATGTTTTTCCCGAAATGATGGGTCTTTATGCCCTTGCGAAACGCCACGACGGGAGGGAGCTTTTTCACCCTCGCCGCCCTTGACAGCGCAAAGAGAGCGACAAGCGCTATTATCGATATTACCACGATAAAAATGCGGAGAACATCCACATCCGTGTGTACGTCGCGGTTCATCATACCCCTTGTGAGAGTATCCATGACCGGGGAAAAAGCTGCCGCCGTTATGCCGCCGATGATTGCGCCAACGCCCCCCGTAAGGATATATTCGAAAATGTAGGAAAGAGAAAGCTCGCGGCTTGTATACCCCAACGCTTCCAGTACCCCTATCTGCACCATTTGTTCTTCAATATCCTTTGATATCTTGTGAAGAATAAGAAAGAGCGCGGATATCATGGTGACAACGGATAGGAATACGCTCAGATACAGAAAAATATTAAGAAAATTGGTTTCAAGCCGTCTCTCTGTATCCTTATTGAACGCCATTACTATATTTGAAACATTCTCACTTGATTTTTCGGAGCATTTTTCATAGTATTCCACATGGGAGAATTCCCTTTCCGTGTTAAATGCTATCATGCGATATTCCTTATAAACAGCGGACAACAGCACCATATCATCATCTGTAATGATACATTTTAACATATTGTCGGAATTATACAGACCCGTGCTGTAAAAACCGGCTACGGTAAAAGGGTAATCTCTGCCGCCCGAAACAAGAGTAAACGTTTCCCCCGGAGCAAAACCGCCTGTGATCTCAAAATACTGAGGCAGCCATACGGGGTGAGACAGTTTTTCGATCTCATCATCGGGGAGGGCATTCAGTTTCTTAAAATTTTCCATCTTCCGCTCTGTGCTTTCGGTCGCAAACACCATATTATAGGCGATACTTTCACCCTTCTTTGATAATGCCGATGCACCAATACCGAGAAGCACACTGCTTTCCCGGACATCGGTTACATTATATTCATCTTCCAGAATATCACGGTATATATCGCGATATTTGTCAGATTGGAATAACAATGTAAAATCAGCAGAGCCTGTTTCCTCAAAGCAGCGGTCAAACGCGCTGTTTATCTGTGTAATGCTGACGGCAAAGACCGCCATGAGAAATGCCGTAACAAGAGTGAGAAAAACAATTGCAGCCGCCTCACGCTTGTTTCGCTTCAAATTGAACAATGATAATCTGAATATCTTCATAAGTCACCAGCCCATTTCTTCAAGGAATGCCGTCAGCTTTTCGCGGCGCTCTTTAAGGTCGTCCCCGCCGTATTTCGTCATTTTGTGTTCGCCGACAGCCTTACCGTCGCGCAGATAGATGACCCGCGTTCCGCGCAGCGCGGTCTTGATATCGTGCGTTACCATAACGATGCTCTGGCCGTTCTCGTGTACCCCGGTGAAGATGTCAAGAACATCCCTGCCCGATGCGGAGTTGAGCGAACCGGTGGGCTCGTCCGCGAAAAGAATTTTCGGCTCGTTTATCACAGCGCGCACGATTCCGACACGCTGCGCCTCACCGCCGGAAAGCTGGTTCGGATATTTCTTCTGCATCTCCTCATCAAGCCCGACCTTTGCGAGCAGTTCCTTTACCCTTTTGATAAGCTCGGGGGAGTTTTTCTGTACGGCAAACGCGCCCGTCAGCACATTGTCAAGGACACTCTGATTTTCAAGCAGATAAATGCTCTGAAAAACGAATCCGCAGTTTTTTCTTCTGAACACCGCAAGCTGATCGTTCGTATAGCCCGAAATATCGGCGTCGCCGAAGAACACCTTTCCCAAAGTGGGCTTATCCATTCCCGAAAGAGCATAGAGCAGGGTGGACTTGCCCGAACCCGAAGCGCCCATGATTACGGTAAAATCGCCCTCCATGATCTCCAGATCGAGGTTCCTGATAACGTGCTGCTGTGCGGCGCCGTTTGAAAAAGACTTGCAAAGCTTTTCCGTGCGCAAAACAGGGATCATATATAACACTACCTTTCAAATAGATGATTGTTGTATCCTATGATAGTATTATACATGATCCCGTTAATAATTTCCTTGTCAAAATCTTGTTAAATTCTTGTCTTTTTCTTAACTGAGCGGAATAAGCAGCGTTACGCACAGCCCGTTTTCATTCCTGACAGATAGCTCTCCGCCCATTTTATCCATAAGTATCCTTGCGATATACAGACCTAAACCGCTGCCTTCCTTGTCGCCATGTTGCTTTCCGCGATAGAATTTGTTGGTGATAAGCTCTATCTCATCTTCGGGAACGCCCGGGCCGCTGTCACCGATCAATACTTCAAGAAAGCTCTCATCAAGACGGAAATAAATGTCTATGGGAGTACCCGAGTATTTGTAAGAATTGGATATGATATTGCCAATAACCTGCGACAAACGCCGCTTGTCAATATGTACAATGACCCGGGGTATTTCTGGTATGCGCACAAGCCCTCTGTCATCATATCCGGAAATGATCTCCGCTATAACGGCGGAATTTTCGTCCGAGCATTTTACCTTGAATTCGCCCAAGTCCTCCAAAGCCGAAGAAAACAGGTCGCTTACAAGCGCCGCTATTTCATCGGCCCTTTTACAGATATTATTCATCTTCGCGGTCATATCCTCTGTAACCGTTATTTCCCGACCCTCATTTTGAGAGAATACCGCCGCCATCAGCTCAGCTGTGAGTTTAATACCCGTCACGGGCGTTTTCAGGTCGTGAGAGAGCGACGCGATAAGCTCACGCTCTTTCTTTTGCAGGGAAAGCTCTCTTGCTCCGGACGCTTTCAGCTCCTCCCGCATGATATCAAAGCTCTCCGAAAAAGCGCCGAACAAATTGCCCTTATCCATTTCAAGAGGTCGGTCAAGGTCGCCTGCCGCCACATAAGACGCAAAATCTTTCATCTTAGCAAAGGGCAGTATGATCCTTTTGCGGATATACGCCCCGAAAGCCGCCGCACCGCCGATAAGGAAAAAACCGCATACACAGTAAACAGCAATGATATTTGTACGCAGGCGGTCAAAACGCTTATTGCTGTCTGTGAGTACGACGCTGCCTGTTATCTGATTATTCTCTGTGATATAGGTATAGGGGTAACGCCTTTGCATTGCCGTCTCAACGGTTATCGCTTCCGAACGGTCGGAACGGTTATCATAAATAACATTCCCGTTTATGTCAAGTATTACATATTCCCGTTCCGGAGCTGTGTTTTTAGGCGGCATATTGTCTAAAATCATCTTATGCGCAATCTCATTGAGCAATAGCACATCATAATTATTTTGTGAAAAATTATCTGTGCCGGTGAGCTTCACAACAGCAAACAGCCCGACAGCGAACAGCAGGACAAGAAGCACCGTAAATCTGTAATATCCCTTCATGGCGCCGTCTCTTCCATAATGTAGCCCACACCCCATACGGTTTTTATGAGCCGTGGTTCTTTGGGGTCGGCTTCGGTCTTTTCACGCAGATGTCGGATATGTACGGCGATCGTACCCTCGTTGATATATTCATCTTCCCATACATCTTTGAGCAGATCGTCCTTTGAAACGATCTTGCCCCTGTTTGTGTAAAGATAATACAGCAGTTTGTATTCCAGTGCTTTGAGGGTGATCTCCCTGCCGTCTGCAATGATCTTGTGAATATTTGTGTTAAGGTACAATTCACCTGTCAATTTAACAAGACCGTCCTCATTCTGATGATAATTCCGTACAGCGTGCGTATTATTATCCCGTGTCCTGTCGTATCTCAAAACGGCAGCTTTCACCTTGGCAAGCAGAACGCTGAGCGTATAGGGCTTTTTGATATAATCATCGCCGCCTATGTTCAGCGCGATAAGCACATCGTCATCGCTTGTTCGGGCACTTATGAAGAATATCGGCAGGTCATAGTTTTCCCGTATCTTCCTGCAAAGATCGAAGCCTGATTTTTCTCCAAGATTGATATCAAGCAAGAGCATTGAAACATCGTGTTTTTCAAGAAAAGCCACCGCATTGGCATAGCTTGTTACATATGAGGTCTTTACGCCGAACATATTGAAATACTCGGAAGTAGCCGTGGCTATCATTTCATCGTCATCTATCATTAGGACTTTATAGCTTTCCGAATCCATAACTCATCTCACTCACTTATAATATTTGTTGTTGAAATATCATTCTTTTATGTTATTATTATACTAAACCTTGTTTCAAAAGTCAATCATAAATGTGTTTGGTCACCTGGTAGTACATAAAAAGGGCTCCATATAATTTCCGGTAAATCGCTCCCGTTATTTCCTTATTTTGGTTATAACGCAAATTTGGAGAGTGTGTCAAGAGCAATGGCTATATAATAATTTTTAGAACATGTTCTTATACCAATTCATTTTTAAACTGACGTAATACCCACAGTTTAAAAAGGGATTGCCCCCGAAACACTAATCCAACAGTTTCAAGAGAGATTATACTAATCTTTAATCATATTGTAAACGAAGTCGGAAATATGATTAAAGATTACACCCGAAATACTAATCTTTGGTCAACATTTTTTTGTCTATAATCTGACCAAAGATTAGTATTAAATGCCTATAAACGTTATAATAAAACCCGCGCACCTTTACTGATACGCGGGTTATGCTATTCTATTCGGCTTTTCGTGATTTATTCGTTAAGGGTATCACTCATTCTCGGACGAGTTTTGTTTTTTATTTAAAAGAGATTATGCCCAGTTATGTCGGATTATGCGGCGGGTTCTTCCTCGGCGGCGGAGGTTACAACCTCGCCCGCCGCGTTTCTCTTAAGAATATCGCGGTAGGTATCAAGATAACCCTCTACCACAGCGTACTTGGATTCGATAAGAGCGGTATAGCTCATATCGCCGAATACGGGGCCGTCCAGCAAAGGCTCGTCGCCCGTCTGGAACAAATTGGATACGTCGCTGCTGAAGCCGTAGCAGTGGTCGAAGAGAAGCTCGAATCTTGAGCCCTCGGCGCCCTTAAGTTCCATCCACAGGTCGTACTGTTCCTCTGTCCATACTACCTTGTACTTTTCTCTTCTCGCCGTGCCGCAGGAAGGGCAGGTATCGAGGCCGGACTCGTTCTCTTCGTCGGTAAAGATATGTCTTCCCTTGTCGTCGTGGCTGTCGGAGGTGTCGCCGCAGTCGGCGTTGGCGCATTTGGGATAGTAGGTTATGGAATCGTCCAGAGCGTCGGACTTGGCCTTGGCTATGTTTTCTTCGTCGGTTTCTTCAACGCGGTTAAGCTCGATCCAGTCAAGGGCTCCCTTAACGTTGGGGGCGCCTGAGGGGATAAGGTAGCCGAAGGTGTCAACGCCGTGATAATAGGTGTCGGAAAGATCGTCGCGGGGGTAAGGAACGAATTTCATTTCGTTTTCAAGCCCCGCCTTGTCCAGCGCTTCCTTTGCCGCGGGATATGTCCAAGAGGGATCCATTCCCAAAAACAGGAGATTTCCGTCGACGAAGGCCTGACCGGGGTCTACGTAGCCGTTTGAGGCTCCGTTAGCCTGTTGATCGGCGTTTGCGCCCAACAAGCCGTTCTTTCTCATATTTTCCAGCCAGCTCATGCAGCGGGTTATGTTTTCGTTTTTAAGGTTGTTTATGATTTGATCGCCCTGAACGTCGATAACCTTTGTACCGGTGGACAGAACGAAGATCATGCCGCCCACGCCGTTATAGCCGATGTGGTTGGGATCCATATCCACCCATTTTTTCAGCAGATCCTCGAAGGCCTTCCATGTCCATGTATTGTCCTTTACCATCTTCATGGGGTCGGGGATACCCTTTTCCTCGAGAACGCGGTTGTTGTAGTTAAGGGCGAAGTTGGTTTTATACTGATAGGGTATGTAATAGTGCTTTCCGTTATATACAAACTGTTCGGCTATTTCCTTTACTCCGCTCCAGAGGTCGGAATCCAGATCGATATAGCTGTCCAGCGGCGTGTACATATTATAGCTCATGGCGTGAGGGAAAGAGCGCCACTCATAGCGCACGATGTCGGGGGAATCGCCTGTGGCGATAAGGGTTCCGAGGGTCTCGAAATATTCGTCGCCGCTTCCCGTAACTCTCTGCTCGATGGTTCCGCCGTATCTGCTTTCAAAAAGAGCTACCATTTCCGCGTTGTTGGTGAGTAGATCCTCGTACATAAGCCAGGTGATGGTACCGGTTTCCGCGGTATCGTCAACGGGCGCCGCGGTGGCTTCGGTAAAGCTTTGCTCGGGGGCCTTGGTAGTAGTGGTCGTCTTATTGCCGCCTGTGTTTCCGCCGCTTCCGTTATCGCCGCCGCAGCCCGCAAGGCTGAGTGTAACAGCTGCCGCCAAAAGAACGGCTAACGGCTTTCTGTTTTTCTTCATCATTTTCCTCCTTCAGGTTGGATTTATCTTATTTATTTTATATAGCTGCCTTTCGGACAGGAATATACTTTAAACGTTACGAATATGTTCCGTATATATTCCTAAGGTGTTCTAAGGCGCGGGAACTTCCTCGGCCGCAGCGGTCACGGTTCCGCCGCCGCTTATCATCAGGTTCCTGTAAAAATCTATATAGCTCTCCACGCTGTTGTAGAGGGAGTCCACAAGATTAGTATAGCTTCCGTCCTCAAAAACCGGAGCGTCCAGAAGGCTTCCTGTGCCTATAAGAAGGTTGGACACGTCGTCGTTGAAGCCGTATACGTTGTCGAAAAGCAGGGTGAATCTTCCGTCGGCGCTTTTCATCTCGGTGTACAGGTCGTACTGTTCCTCGCTCCATACCACCTTGTATTTTTCCCTCCTGGCTTCTCCGCAGGAGGGACAGAGGGACATTCCGGATGCGTTTTCCTCGTCGGTAAAAATGTGCCTTCCCTTTTCGTCATGGCTTAGGGAGGTATCGTTACAGTCGGGGTTGGCGCATTTGGGGTAGTAACCTTTTACGTCGCTTATCGCTTTGGCTCTGGCGTTGGCGATATTTTCCCCGTTCGTTTCCTCCACTCTGTTAAGGGTTATCCAATCGAGAGCGCCTTTTATGTTGGGAGCGCCCGCGGGGATCATAAAGCCCACGGTATTGCTTCCCTGATAGTATTTGTCCGCTTTTTCGTCCTTGGGAAAGGGAACGAATTTCATTTCGTTTTCAAGCCCCGCCTTGTCCATAGACTCTTTTGCCGCTCCGTAAGCCCAAGTGGGGTTCATTCCCAGAAAGAGAAGATTGCCGTCCAAAAAAGCCTGACGCGGGTCGACGTAGCCGCTTACGGCGCCCTGGGACTGTTGGTCGGGAGTTGCTCCCAAAAGACCCTGTTTTCTCAAATTTTCCAACCAAAGCATACAGCGGGTGACGTTTTCGCTTTTCAGGTTGTTAACGATTTTGCCGTCGGTTATATCTATTGTTTTCGTACCCGTGGTCATTATGAATATCATTCCGCCAACGCCGTTGTATCCGATATGGGCGGGGTTCAAATCAACCCACTGCTTCAAAATATTCTCAAAAGCCGTCCATGTCCACTCGTCATTTTTAAGCAGATCCATGGGGTCGCGCATACCGTTTTCCTCAAGCACCCGATTGTTATAGTTGAGGGCAAAGTTGGTATCCATCGAGTTGGGCGCGTAATAGTGGCGGCCGTTGTAAACGAACTGTTCCGCCGCCTCCTTTACGCCTTTCCACAGCTCCGAATCAAGGTCTATGTAGCTGTCCAACGGGGTATACATATTATAGCTCATTCCGTGGGGGAAGGAACGCCATTCGTAGCGAACTATATCGGGTGAATCGCCTATCGCTATCATCGAACCCAGCTTATCGAAGTAGGCCGAGCCGGAAGAGGTCATTTGCTGTTCTATGGAGCCGCCGAAACGGGTTTCGAACAAATTCACCATTTCCGACATTTCGCTTAGGAGATCCTCGTAAACCAGCCATGTTATGGTACCCGTTTCCGCGGTTTCATCCAGCGAAGCCACTGCGGGTTCGGCGAAGGCGTTTTTCGGCGCTTCGGCTGACGTTGTTTCCGAAAGGACTTTGGTTGTCGGATCGGAGGAGCAGGCGGACAGGGAGAGGAGAAGCAGCGCGAGGGTCAGTATAGCGGAGGATATTTTCTTGTATTTCATTTTATTTTTCCTTAATTTATTACAGGGAGTATAATTTGATAAAAATTTTATTTTTCACGTTATTTTCACCGTGTAATCGTTTTACTATCGGATTGCGGGTTCGCGGGGGCAATGTTAGACAGTGGGGAGAATATATGTTAAAATATTCATAAAGTATAAAGCCCTGTATAGGCTTGAGGACAGGTGTTTCGGCGTTTTTTCGAAAAAAAGCTCTATACCGATATAACTTAAATATAAGTATAACACAAAAACCACAAAAATTCAAGTGAAAATATAAAAATATTAATAAAATATAACAAAAGTCGGAAGGAGGAATCGGCCTGAAACTGCGGATTTGTTTTGATTTCTCCTGTTGACATAAGGTTTTATAAGAAACTGTTCCAATAGGAATTTGCGCACGTCTTTTCGGCATATTTTGCCTTGTCATCAACAAAATATGCTCGAAAATCCGCACACCATTCCTATTGGAACAGTTTTTAAAATATATTACAATAAGATTTATGGTGAATTTAGATTATCTCTTTAGAAGTTCTTATATACCTTCATAACCTCTTAGGTTTTTCCTCTGGGTAGAAATACCTCTGCTGTACGACGGCTTTTTCTTTTGCCGTCGTGCGGCAGATTAAGGTGATTGTATTTTTATTTAATGATTTCTGTTCCTGCGTTGTGAATTTCAATCATATAAATGTCACAAGGCGATAGTTTCATATTTTCGGTAGATAAGCTATTTGCAAGTTCAGTGGACTTGGTCTTAAGCATTGTTTTAATATCGCCTCCCGCAATTTCTTCTTCACTTAGACCATTCAAGTATTTTTGCATTTCTTCTTTGAATATCAGCAACTCCTTATCCCGTTCTGCAACCGTTACAAGTTCCGGGGCGTTGATAGAATATGCGACATTCGCCTCAACAAAACAGGAAAAATCATATACTGTTTCCCCGTCTTCGTCCAAATAGTCACATGGTCTGCTTTGTTTGGAGAGTGGCATAGAAAATGTAAGTTCTTCTCTCATATGCTCGCAGTATAATTCCTGGGACGAAAAGGTTATCGTGGTTGTGAAAAAGTCGTAGTTTTCGTCACTGGGAGATATGGTGCTTATCACATCAGCTACTGCGGCAAGGAACTCTGTCAATTCATCGGGGGTGGAAGCAAGTGCCTCATTAAAATCGGCTATGCTCTGCTCCCCGTAGTTCTCGGTCTTGTATGCAATCAGCTTTTCATATGCAGCAGACGCAGCAGGGGAAACGGTCGGGCTTGAAGCCCCGGTTGTTGACGTTATAGGTTGGCTAATAGAGGTTTCGCCACTCGGTGCAGTAGCATTGTTTTGTTCGGGCGAAGAATTTTGTCGAGCCAAATGATTTTGGTTTGCGCACCCCGTTAGCGCACTTATCATTAAGAGGGCGGCAAAGATGATGGGTAAACATTTTTTCATAGTAGAATCTCCTTTCTGTGAACAACGGTTTTTTGTTACCTTTTCCGGGTACAGTTAAAGAATACAGTCCTAACTTGAATCTACTTTGAATAGAATATGTTTTTTATGTGGAGATAGAAAAAGCGGCAAGCTAACTGCTCGCCGCTTTTGAAATATATGTGCTAAAACTGTAGGTCAACGATAACACCTTGAATAGTATTAGCAACTTCAATTTTCGCACCATGCAAATCAAGAATCGTTTTTACAATATACAATCCTAATCCTGTGCCGCCTGTCTGCCTGTTTCTTGACCGGTCTACCCTATAAAATGGTTCAAACAGTTTGGGAATGGCTTCATCGGGGATATGTGCTCCTGTATTCTCAATCGTAAGGGTGGTTGTTTCAGTTTCTTTCCATAACTTTATCAGCACTTGATTTCCGGCTCCCGAATACGCAGCCGCATTTCCCAAAAGATTATCCAATACTTTTTGAAGTAGCTGCATATCGCCTAAAATATAAATCTCCGGGGATATGGATTGTTCAACCGCCAAATCCTTTTGTATGAATAAATCTTCAAACGCTGTAACACGGTCAATTATGAGATTGCTAAGATTAAGATTGCTTTTTTTGCAAGTATAACCCGGAGTGTCTAATCTGGATATTGTTAAAAGCTCTTGTACCATTTTTCCCAAAGTGTCCGTAATTTCCAAAGACTGTGCAAGATATGTTTCCCTGTCTTTATAGCGTCCCACTTGATAGAGCATACCTTGAAGCTGTCCTTTGATAATGGTAATAGGCGTTTTTAATTCATGGGAAGCTGATGCAAAAAATTCTACCCGCTGTTTTTCAAGCCGCCTTTCCATATCAATATCAGCTTGCAACCGTTGATTGGCTTCCTGCAATTCTGAAAGAGTTGTTTCCAATTTCCGGGAGAGTGTATTTAGGCTGTCAGATAACACGCCTATTTCATCAGTGCGCCCGGCAGAACAAAATCCGCTAAAATCCATATCTGCCATTTGCTTTGAAAGTTTACTCACTTTCTTGATGGGTGCAGTCATATACCATGAATAGAAGAAAGCGGAAATGATTGAGCCAAATAATATGACAGTACAAAGCACCGGGAGCGTTCCTTGTATCGCTTCTTCTGTCTGAGTATGTTTTGAAGTATTCCTTGTCACCAATAACGTATAAATCGAATCGCTATCAGCAAATGAAGCGGTGTAGGGTTTTGTTTTTTCAACTTTATCAAAATCTGTAATCTGCCCAACAACAAGTTGGTTAATATCATGTAAGCTCACTTCCTGTCCGTCAGACTGAAAGAAATGCAGCTCAAATTCATTTTCGTATTGTTCCTCTATCCAGTCAGACACAGCTTCAAGAAACATATAAGCGTATTCCTTTTCGGTTCTCGATAATTCATTGGGCAAAAAGCTAAGTTCCAAATCAATATCTTCTATGTCATACTGATAGCTTTTGGGGGCTGCCCGTAAAATGAAACTATATGTTGTAAAACAGCACACCGCTATCAATAACAATGTCAGCAAAAAAACTTTAACAGATAATCGGCTTTTAATCTTCCTTATCAATTCTATATCCCACACCTCTGATTGTTTCTATGTAGTCAGCAGCACCAAGTTTTTTCCGTAAGTTCTTTATGTGTGTGTCAACAATTCGTTCTTCTCCGAAAAACTCATACTTCCATAGTGTCTGTAACAGGTTTTGCCGCGTTAAAATTCTGCCTTTGTGTATCAGCAGTTCCCGCAGTATTTCAAACTCGCGGGGCGTTAAATCAATGCTTTCTTCCTTTGTATAAACCTTGTACCCCTCTAAATCCAGTGTTAAATCCTTATAGCTCATGGTCTGCGGAATATCATTCCGCTTTGATGAACGGCGTAGGACGGCGGCGATTTTCCGCAACAGTACAGGCATAGAAAAGGGTTTTGTGATATAATCGTCAGCTTGCAAGTCCAAGCCTTTAAGCTGGTTCCCCTCGTCGTCCAATGCCGTAAGCATGATAATAGGCACATCTGATTTTTGCCGGATAACTTCACAAACGCCAAAACCGTCAATTTTGGGAAGCATAATATCAAGCAGTATTAAATCAAAGCTCTGTTCGGAATACTTTGCAAGGGCTTCCACACCGTCAGCCGCCAGTACAACACTATGTCCCGCTTCCTGTATAAAGTCATACAGCAATGCTTGTATAGATAAATCGTCCTCAACAATTAAGATTTTACTCATAGCGCTCCTATGAAAAGCTGCAAGGCTTTTTTGAGATAATCAACCATTTTGAAGTAAAAATTTTGAATTTTTTCGCTCTTAACGCGTTTAATACTAATCCCTTTTTAAACTGTTGGATTAGTGCTTTGGGTGCAATACCTTTTTAAACTGTGTGTATTTCGTCAGTTTAAATAAAAAGGTATTGGTATAAGAAACCACTGATTACTTGTATTTACAGGTTCTGAACTTGCCCTCAATCCAGAATGTGGCTTCGAGGGTATGGAATTTCAGAAGGCGGAACTTGGGGTCGTCGATTCCTTTGCCGAAAAAGGCGCGGTCTGAATCATTCCAAAGGCTTTTTTGAATTTCACGGTCTTCCACAAGCTCCACGTTTCCGATTAAGGTCACGCTGTCGCCGCCGGAGAAATAGCAGACGCCGGCTTTGGGGTTATTTTCAAAGTGAGTGGCTTTTCCGTTGAGCTTGGAGCGTTTGGAAGTAACGAAGTAAATATCCGAAAAGCCGTTATTTTTGTACTTTTTCATCATACAGGGACGGGGATAGCCGTTTTCGTTGACGGAGGTCAATATTGCGGTGTCTACGCTGTCCAGCAGCGCCGAAGCTTTTGCTTCGATTTCCGCGATTCGTTCTTTTTGAATTTCATATGCTGTCTTTTCCATTTGTTTTCTCCGGTAAAGTTATGTAAAAAAGTTTATGTTTAATTAAATACCGCTATAATAAAAGAAACCGTCGAAAATAAATTACAGAAAATATGGGATGCCATACAGATGTACAAATTCTTTTTTCGGTAGCTTACATATGCCATAGGCAAAAATACGAAAATACGAAAAATATTTTGAAAAGGGAGCCAAAAATGATACAAAGAGAATATAACCGTTATCAACACCGGCGTCCATTTTCCGTATTTTTCGTTATATGCCGTTAAATAGCCACGAAAGAAAAATTCTTCCGTGATGGGGCCGACAAAAACATTGAAGATAAAGTATACCGCGCAGGTAATTGTTAAAATGTTTTTGGGATAGCTTTTTATATATTCAATGTTATTCCAGTCAAACCCGGAGGGCAAAAACGACAGCAGCTTTTCCCGCAATGTAAACGTCAGCATACCCTCAAGCGGCTGTATTGTAAGTGAAAATATTCCCGCAAAGCCGAACAGCACCAAAGCATAAAAGAGGGTTTTTATTATTGGCGGTTTCTCCTGACCCGCAAGCGCGGAGGCGAGGGAATATTTACCGTAGTCTTTTTTGCTTCTTCGCAATATCATAAACCATTCGGCGGGCAAAAGAAACAATAATCCCAGTATGCAAAAAATCAAAAGGGTGGGCAGCTGCGGCACCGCGGTTCCCATAATTACATACAAAGCCGTAAACAGTCCCGTTGTGCCGAAAACCATCGCCATTGTTTTCGGCAAACCGATATAGGTTGGATTTTTCACAACAACTTTCCCTCCTTAATCAAAGCCATTGCCCCAAAATAGGCGTTAGACAAGGTTTTGACGCAATAGGCTTCATCGTAGGCCATTGAGTTTTCGGCAAGGAGACTCGCTATCCCGTGGGTTACCAAATAAATTTGAGCGAATATACCGTATGCCTGTTTCGCGTCCGCTTTAGTCTGTATTTTAAGAACGGAAAATACGGAATCCAGATTTTCCTCGGTAAGCCGGTCGGAAAGCCGACCGCTTGTATAATAATTTGAGTGGAACAGAAAACGAAAAAGATTTTTTTCTTCTACGGCAAAGCGAATATATCTCATACCCATTTCAAGCATGGGGCGTTCGTATTTTCCGCTTAAATCCGTCAGATAGGCAATATGATATTCGCTTCCCTTTTTATGCGCCGCAATTCGGACGTCTTCAATTTTTTTAAAATAGTATAAGACGGGCTGAGTTGAACAGCCGAGCTTTTGTGAAACCGTTCGAGCGTTTATATTTTCCGCTCCCGCTTCTTTGGCGATTTCAAAGGCCGCGTTCACTATCATTTCCTTTGTGACTTTCGCTTTTGCGGGCATATCGTCACCTCCGTTTATAACTGTAATTATATATAACTTAAGTTATATTATAAATTGCGGCGGAGAATATGTCAATCTTTCAGGGTGAATTTTCAGTTAATTTTCACTTTTCGTAAAACTAACCCCCGCCTTTTAAGGGGCGGGGGTTAGTTTTCGATTGTTTAAGCCACGCTTTTTCCGAAAAGCTTTTCGGTTTAATACGCGGAAAAGTTACTCCTGAACCTTCTTCTTTCTTCCTCTGGTGGAGGTTTTTGCGGGAGCCTTAGGCTCAGGCTCTTCTTCTTTGAAAGTAGAGGGTTTTCCGCTCAGAATTTTTGCCACGCCCTCGTTGATTGCCTGATAATCCTCCTTGATCTTTTCCAGAAGCTCTACGCCTTCCTTCTCGATATGATAATACACTCTTGTACGGCGCTTGCCGCTGAGCTTCTTATAATCGCTGATGGCGTTTTTCTCGATAAGACGGTAAAGGGTGGGATACATAGATCCCTCGGTTATGTCAAACTGACCCTCACTTCTCTCATTGATTTCCTGCGCCAACTGGTAGCCGTACATATCCTCCTGAGTGAGCAGGTAAAGGATAAGCATTTCAATGGAACCGCGCTTAAAATTTTCTCTTATGCCCATTTTTTTCTCCTTTCAGACCGCAAAGGGTATACACGGTATGCTATACGGTCTAATTCCTCAATATGCAATTACCAGTATATCATAAATAATAAAAAAGTCAAGGATATAATATAATAAATTGTGAAATCGTGACTTTGTATTAAAGAGTTAAATATTTTTGTCGATATTGACGGTTATTTCGCAACAATATTTACTAATTTATCGGGAACACCAATGCTTTTTACCACCTGTTTTCCCTGAATAAGCTTCATAACCTCTTCGTTTTCCAGGGCGGTTTTAACTAAGGTATCCTTATCGAGACCCGCGCTCACATTAAGCTTGGCTTTCACCTTTCCGTTTATCTGCACCGCTATCTCCACGGTGTCGTCCACGCAAAGGGCTTCGTCGTAGGGGCACCAGCTTTGATCGTCTATCACCGCTCCGCCGCTAACCTCGCTGTACAGCTCCTCGGAAATGTGGGGGGCGAAGGGGTAGAGAAGGATAAGGAAGGTTTTGAACTCGCCCTTGGTGATACTGCCCAAAGAATAAAATTTATTCAGAAGGGACATAAGGGCGGCGATGGCGGTATTGAATTTAAGCCCTTCGATATCTTCGCCGACTTTTTTAATTGTACGGTGAATTTCCGATTCCAGCTCTTTTCCGTGCTCCTCGCCTTCGGCGATCATCTCCCGCAGACCCCATACGCGGTCGAGGAAGCGCTTACAGCCTTTTATTCCCTCTTCCTGCCAGGGGGCGGCTTTTTCGAAATCGCCGATAAACATTTCGTAAAGTCTCACGGTGTCCGCGCCGAATTCCTTCACCACATCGTCGGGGTTGACCACGTTGCCCTTGGATTTGGACATTTTGGTGAACTGACCGGGGTTGTCCAAATCCTTTCCCAGTATCATTCCGTGGCTGGTGCGCTTCATATAAGGCTCCTTTGTGCTTACAATCCCTATATCGTAAAGGAATTTGTGCCAGAAGCGGCTGTAAAGGAGGTGGAGAGTGGTGTGCTCCATACCGCCGTTGTACCAGTCCACGGGCATCCAGTAATCAAGGGCTTCTTTTGAGGCAACGCCCGCCTTGAAATCGGGATCGCAATACCTTAAGAAATACCAGCTGGAGCCCGCCCACTGGGGCATGGTGTCGGTTTCGCGCCTTGCCTTTCCTCCGCAGTGGGGGCAGGTGGTGTTTATAAAGCTTTCGAGGGTGGACAGGGGGCTTTCTCCCGAATCGGTGGGCATATAGCTATCCACGTCGGGGAGAGTTAAGGGCAGTTCCTCTTCGGCAACGGGCACCCAGCCGCATTTTTCACAGTACACCAGCGGAATGGGTTCCCCCCAATAGCGCTGACGGCTGAATACCCAGTCACGAAGCTTAAAATTCACCTTTTCGTGTCCTTTTCCGTTCGCGGCAAGCCATTCCTTTATTTTAACCTTGGCTTCCTCCACGGAAAGACCGTCAAGAAATCCGCTGTTTGTCATTATCCCGGTGGCGCAGTCGGTAAAGGCCGCCTTAGTGATATCCCCGCCCTTTACCACCTCGATTATGGGAAGACCGAACACCTTGGCGAACTCATAGTCCCGTTCGTCGTGGGCGGGCACCGCCATTATCGCGCCTGTGCCGTAGCCCATAAGAACATAGTCGGAAATGAAGATGGGTATTTCCTTTCCGTTTACGGGGTTTACGGCGGTTACGCCGCTGAGTTTCACGCCGGTTTTTTCCTTGTTAAGCTCGGTGCGGTCAAAGTCGGATTTTTTCGCCGCCTTTTGCTGATAGTCCTTTATTTCCTCTAAGTTGGAGAGTTTATCGCTCCATTTTTCTATATAGGGGTGCTCGGGAGAAATAACCATATAGGTTGCGCCGAAAAGGGTATCGGGGCGGGTGGTGTAAACGGTGAGGGTGTCCCCCGCGGAGGTTTCGAAATTCACTTCCGCGCCGGTGGAACGGCCTATCCAGTTTATCTGGGAGGATTTTACCCTTTCGGGATAGTCCACAAGCTCCAGATCGTCCAGAAGCCTTTGAGCGTATTCGGTTATCTTTAACATCCACTGAGATTTTTCCTTTCTGATAACCTCTCCGCCGCAGCGCTCGCAG
This sequence comes from uncultured Ruminiclostridium sp., assembly GCA_949878745.1. Taxonomy (GTDB): domain Bacteria; phylum Bacillota; class Clostridia; order Oscillospirales; family Ruminococcaceae; genus Ruminiclostridium_E. The sequence goes on from CATLBH010000001.1 coordinate 135,496, forward strand.
CAGCCGCTGACCACTTCCTCGTTAGCCAGCACCACCTTACAGGAGGTGCACCAGTTTACCGCCATTTTGCTCTTATATGCCAGACCTTTTTTAAAGAGCTGAAGGAATATCCATTGGGTCCACTTGAAATATTCGGGATCGGTGGTGTTCACCTCTCTGTCCCAGTCGAAGGAAAGACCCAATGACTTAAGCTGGCTTTTAAATCTTTTTATATTGTTTTCCGTTACCAAAGCGGGGTGAATTTTGTTTTTTATGGCGTAGTTTTCCGTGGGAAGTCCGAAAGCGTCCCAGCCCATGGGGAAGAGCACGTTATAGCCTTGGAGTCTGCGCTTGCGTGCCACTATGTCCATGGCGGTATAGGGGCGGGGGTGGCCTATGTGAAGGCCTTGTCCCGAGGGATAAGGGAATTCCACAAGAGCATAGTATTTAGGCTTATCACTGTTGTTTTCAGCGTGGAAGGTGTTGTTTTCCTCCCAGTATTTCTGCCATTTTTTCTCAATGGCGGTAAAATCGTATTTTTTTTCCATTTCCGCTGCTCCTTCTTTTGTTTGCTTATTTTTTTATTATAATACCGAAAAGGGGTATTGTCAAGGGAAATTTACACTTGTTTTCCAAAAGCCAAGCCGAGAGCCGGCAGCGAGGCAGCGGCAGTGCGGCCGCAAAGCATATATATGCCGTTTTTGGGGCTATTACTTGACAACCCGCCCGTCATATTGTAAAATAATATTATTAAATCCGAAAGGCGGAAAAACAAATGCCCGATCAATCAATAGCCTACAAGTGTCCAAGCTGCAACGCCCCTTTGGCGTTCGATACGGTAACGCAAAGCTTTAGCTGCGATTACTGCGGCGGCCGCTTCGACAAGAACGAAATCGAAGCGATGACCGCAAAGGCGATGGAAATTCTTCCCGGGGAGCTTGAGGAGCCCGAAGCAGAAGCGGTTTGGGAACATAACAGGGACGAAAAAAACGAAAAAATATTCGCAAAGGACAACAACCTCTATATCTGCCCCACCTGCGGCGCGGAGGTGATGACCGATTCGGAGCTTTCCGCCTCCGCCTTCTGTCACTACTGCCACAGCCCCGTGGTGCTTTCGGGAAGGCTCAGCGGGGAATTCTGCCCCGATATGATTATTCCTTTTAAAATGACTAAGGAACAGGCGTTGGCGAATTTCGACCAATGGACAAAAAAACACAGACTGTTTCTTCAAAAGGATTTCACAAGCCAAAAAACCTTGGAAAAAATACAGGGGCTTTATGTCCCCTTCTGGCTGGCGGACGGAGTGGTGGAAGGTAATATCGCCGCCGACGGCTTTAAAAGCTTAGGGTCGGTGAGAAGAGGGGATTATATATACAAAACCGAAAGCAAGTACTCGGTAATAAGATCTGGAAAGATAAATATCGACGGAATTCCCGCCGACGGCTCCTCAAAGGCGGACGACGCTTTGATGGAAAGCATTGAGCCTTTCGATTATTCCGAGATGGTGAAATTCGAAATGCCTTATTTATCGGGACACTGCGCGGAAAAATACGACGTTACCAAGGATATGGTGTACGGTCGGGTTCAGCAAAGAATGATCGACGCCGCCAAAAACGAGTTCAAAGCCTCCGTCAAGGGATATTCCCGCGTTGTATATAAAAATGAAAGCTACGCCTTAAGAGGGATACGCTGGAAATACGTAATGCTTCCAATGTGGTTTTTGTCTTATGTACATAAAGGAAAAATGTATTATTACGCTATGAACGGACAAACGGGAAAATACGGCGGCATACTTCCCGTAAACAAGCTTAAGCTGGCTTTATTCAGCTTCGGCATACCGCTTTTAATCGCGGCGGCGCTGGCGTTTTTGATGGCGATATCCTGAACGGGGGAAATAGTAAAAAAATGAAAAAAGTTAATGGATTTAAAAATGCGGCGGTTTCTTTTTTGGGGGCAATTTTCGCGCTGGTTCTCGCGGTAAGCGTTTGCGCCGAAGCCGATCCCCAAGTGCACATAATAGACGAAAACCGGCACGTAAGCGACGACCGCGGGGAGGATTTAAGGAAAAGGGCGGAGGAATTCGCGGAAAAAAGCGGATTCAACATTATAATCTGCGTCTGCGACGATATAGGGGAGCCGAAAACCGACCAACACACGGTGGAGTACGCCGACGATATGTACGACGAGCTTTGCGGGATCAACACCGACGGAATATTGCTCCTTATTAACAACGACACCGAATACGACTATATTTCCACAAGCGGAGCCTGTATAAACTATTACAGCGATTATCGGATAGAAATGATTCTTGACGCCGTTTACGACGATATCATAGCGGGGGATTTCGCTTCGGCGGCGGCGGAATTCCTCTATACCGCCGAATATTATTACGATATGGGCAAGGCGAACCATCAGACCGACGTAATGGGGGCGGAGGTCGATACGGTGGACTTTGCGGCGGGTATACTTATGCTGGGAGCCGTGGGTTTGGTTGTGGGAATAATCATATTTTTCGGCAATCTTAAAAAATATAAGCTGGAAAAGCCCTCCGCCGCTTTTTACGTCAACAGGAACACCCTTTCCTACAAGCGGTTTGAGGACATATTCTTAGGGAATTTTACCAACAGGATATATTCCCCCAGAAGCTCGGGAGGATCGGGCGGCGGAGGAGGAAGAGGGCGAAGCTCCACCCATAGGTCAAGCGGCGGCGGAAGACACGGAGGCGGCGGAAGGCACAGATGAGAACATTTGAATTTGAGAGCATTTGGAAACGTTTGAAAGCGTATAATAACGTTTGAAAACATTCGATATCATTTCGTATTGTTAAAAAACATTTCGGAACGTTAAGACAGACGAAAGGAGTACGCGTATGAAAACAAAATTAAATATAGCGATTTTGGGATTGGGGGGAATCGCGAGAAAAATGGCGGCAACGGTAAAGGAATCCGAAAACGCGGTTCTTTATGCCGCCGCCAGCCGTTCAATTGAAAAAGCCGAAGCGTTCGCGAAGGAGTTCGGAGCGGAAAAGGCCTACGGAAGCTATGAGGAAATGGCGGCCGACGAAAGTGTAGATTTGGTATACATCGCCACGCCCCACGCCTTTCACGCGGAAAACGCCGTAATGTGCCTTGAAAATGGAAAACACGTTCTTGTGGAAAAGCCTTTGGCGGTCAACGCGGAACAGGCCGAAAGGGTCTTTTCCTTAGCCGAAAGAAAAGGGCTTTTCGCGGGCGAGGCAATGTGGTCAAGGTTTCAGCCCATACAAAAAACCATTAACGAAATAATAAAAAGCGGAAGGATAGGGGAAGTAACGCAGGTCACCGCCTTTACCGGCGGCGAGATGACTAACGTAAAACGCCTTACCGAGCCCGAGCTGGCCGGCGGGGCTCTTCTGGACGTGGGGATTTATCCGCTGAATTTCGCCTCCATGGCCATAAACGAACCTGTGGCAAGAATCGATACCAACGCGGAGCTCAGCGAAAAGGGCGTGGATCTTCAAAACGCCTTTATTCTGACCTACGAAAGCGGGAAAATGGCGGTTTTGGGCAGCAGTATGGTGTCGGAAATGGACTCTAAGGGCGTTATCTACGGCACCGAGGGGCGGATTGAAGCGGAGTTTATAATAGATATTTTCAGGATAACCGTTTACGCGGATGGAAAAAAGGAGATTACGGAAAGACCGCCGCAGACCACGGGCTTTGAATATGAACTGGAGGCGGCGATTAAGGCAATAGAACGGGGAGATACACAGACGGAGGAAATGCCCCACGGTGAAACGGTGAAAATGCTGGGGATAATGGACGAGCTCAGAAAAAGGTGGGGAGTAAGGTATCCTTTTGAGTGATTATTTTTAAGTTATTATTCAGGGACGATTGCTGCGTTTTGGATTACTTTGATGCAAATATTTTTGCTATGCAATATATTAAAAAAAGGGGCTAAGCTATGAAAAAAAACAGGAAGCTTCTCGCCGAAAAGGTGATTGGGCTTTTAAATATCGAATATCCTCAAGTAAAATGCGCTTTGAATTATGAAAAGCCGCACCAGCTGCTTATTGCCACCCGTCTGTCCGCACAGTGCACCGACGTGAGGGTGAACAAGGTAACCGAAGCGCTGTTCGAGCGCTTTCCCGAAATTAAGGATTTCGCCGAAGCCGAAGAGGAAGAAGTCGCCGAGTACATACGCTCCTGCGGACTGTTTAAAACCAAATCCAAGGACATAGTTGAAATGTGCCGCCAACTGCACACGCAGTATAACGACACCGTTCCCGACACGGTGGAGGAGCTGACCAAGCTGGCGGGAGTGGGAAGAAAGACCGCCAATCTTATGGTGGGGGAGCTTTACGGGAAACCCGCCTTTGTGTGCGACACACATGTGATTCGGCTCACCAACCGCATAGGCCTTGCCGAGGGGAAGGACGCGGTGAAGGTGGAAAACGCGCTCAGAGAAGCGGTAAAGCCGGAGGGGGGGCTCGGACTTTGCCATAGGCTGGTGTGGCATGGGAGGCTTGTGTGCGGCGCCAGAAAACCCCTTTGCGAATCCTGCTGCCTTAAGGACGTATGTGAAAAGAACAACGTATAGCGGCGGTTTTATATTGTTAATCAATCTGCTGACAAACAGATTGATTAACAATCACACCCAAAGCACTGTTTGCAATCATTTCAAATTTCATTTAGTCTGTAGTATATTTGCAAACAGTATTAGGCATTTTTTAATATTAAACGGTTGAAATTCCCAAAAAGATATGATATAATTTAAATAATAAAACAGAAAAATCAGCGGCTAAGGCTTTTTAAGAAAGGAAACACAATGAATTACAATATTAAAGACGTATCCTCGCGGCTTAAATCCACAAGAGAATATCTCGATATAGACATTGACTTTATGGCCGAAAAAACAAGCACTTCTCCCGAAGAGTACCAAAGCCTTGAAAACGGCGAAAAGGACTTTTCGCTGTCTTTCCTTAACGCCTGCGCCGAAGCCTTGGGCATTGAGATGATAGAGCTTCTTACCGGTACGGAGCCTAAGCTTCAATCCTATTCGGTGGTAAGAAAGGATAACGGTCTTCCCATTGAAAGGCGTATAGGCTTTACCTATCAGCATATCGCATATCTTTTTAAAAACAAGAAAATAGAGCCCTTTGTGGTGGAAGCGCCTTACTCCGAGGAGGAACAGAACAAGCCGATACACCTTTCGGTGCATGAGGGGCAGGAAATGGACTATATTCTGTCGGGACAGCTTAAAATTATTATAAACGGCCACGAGGAAATACTGAACGAGGGGGACTGCGTTTATTACAACAGCAAAAATCCTCACGGAATGGTGGCTTACGGCGGAAAGGACTGTAAATTTCTCGCGATACTTATTTAACCGCCGCTTGTTTAAGCTGCACTTTAAATTCAATATATATAAATAAATCTATAAAAATAAATATAAAGAGAACAAAACGCTTTTACGGAAGGAACGGAAGAAAATGGAACAGGTACTGGATTACTACAAAAAATTCGTCAGGGAGGGCTTTGACGAAAACGGGATACTCAATAAGTTCGAGGTAAACTGCCCCGACAACTATAATTTCGGTTACGACATCATAGACAAGTTCGCGGAGCTTGAACCGAACCGTCCCGCGTTAAAATGGACGAACGTGAAGGGCGAAAAAAAGGAATTTACCTACGGGGAGATATCCGAGCTTTCGACCCGCGCGGCGAACCTTTTTGCGTCAAAGGGCATTAAAAAGGGCGATACGGTAATGCTGGTGCTTAAAAGAAACTATCAGTTCTGGTACGCCGTGATAGGTCTTATAAAGCTGGGAGCCATAGCCATTCCCGCCACCCATCTTCTCACCACCCACGATTTCACCTACCGCTTTGAACAGGCGGACGTAAAAGCGATAATTTGTACTCACGACAACCCGGAGGTTAAGGAGTACGCCGACCTGGCTCAAAAGGAAATAAATTGGGAGCTTAAGGCCAAGTTTATTTGCCGCGGGGGAGCCGATGAGGAATGGATCGACTTTGACGAGGAAATAAAAAAGCAGCCCGACACTATGGAGAGGGTGAACACAAGCTGTAACGATCTGATGCTGCTGTATTTTACCAGCGGAACAACCGGTTATCCGAAAATGGTGGTACACAATCACAAATACGCCATTTGTCATATACAGACCGCCAAGCACTGGCAGAACGTGGATCCCGACGGGCTTCACCTCACCATTTCCGACACGGGCTGGGGAAAAGCGGCGTGGGGGAAGCTTTACGGGCAGATGTCCCTGGGCAGCTGTGTTATGGTGTACGACTTTGACAAGTTCGTGCCCTCCGATATGCTTAAAATAATGCAGGATTATAAGATTACCTCCTTCTGCGCTCCCCCCACAATGTTCCGCTTCTTTATAAAGGAGGGACTTCGGGATTACGATTTGAGCAGCCTTAAATATTCCACCATAGCGGGGGAGGCGTTAAACCCGGAGGTGTATAACAAATGGCTGGAATACACGGGATTAAAGCTTATGGAGGCCTTCGGCCAGACCGAGTCCACCGCCCTTCTCGCCAACCTTAAGGGTATGACTCCCCGTCCCGGGTCGATGGGCAAACCCACTCCCCTTTACAACGTTGATATAGTGGACGAAAACGACAACTCGCTTCCCGCGGGCGAGGTAGGGGAGATTGTGGTAAGAGCTGAGCGGGGTAAGGACGGCTTGTTCAACTGCTACTACAAAAACACTGAGCTTACCGACGAAGCATGGAGCAACGGGGTTTACCATACCGGCGACACCGCCTGGAAGGACGAGGACGGCTATTTCTGGTATGTGGGGCGAAACGACGACGTTATCAAATCAAGCGGCTACCGCATAGGCCCCTTTGAAATAGAAAGCGTTCTTATAACCCACCCCGCGGTATTGGAATGCGCGATAACCGCCGCCCCCGACCCGGTAAGAGGACAGGTCGTAAAGGCAACGGTGGTTTTGTCGAAGGGGTATACCGCCTCGGAAGAGCTTAAAAAGGAGCTTCAGACTCACGTAAAGAAAAACACCGCCCCCTATAAGTACCCCCGTATCGTGGAATTTGTGGACGAGCTTCCCAAGACGATAAGCGGAAAGATTCGCCGCGTTCAGATAAGGCAGGAAGACAGTAAGGCATCCGAGTGAATTTGCTCTTAAAATATTTATTTATATTCCGTTAAATTATTTAATACTAATCTTTAATCATATTGTAGACGAAGTCGGAAATATGATTAAAGATTACACCCGAAACACTAATCTTTGGTCAACATTTTTTTGTCTGTAATCTGACCAAAGATTAGTATAAAGTATCCCCGAAAAAATATAAGGAGATAAAGATATGATCGAATATTATTTGTGGCTGTTACAGCTTATGGGAGCCGCAAACCCAAAGTCCCGCGAGCTTATCCGCCGTTACGGCTCGCCGAAGGCGGCGTATGAGGCGGTGTACGAGGGAGAGGGAAAAAAGTTTCTTTCTCCCGCCGAGACGAGACGGATCAGAGGCGCTTCTCTTGAAAATTCACGGAAAATACTCGACCTTTGCGAAAAAGAGAGAATTCGGATAGTTTCCCTTTCCGACGAGGATTATCCGAAAAATCTTTTGAATATCTACAATCCGCCCCTTCTCATTTTTTATAAGGGCGATATTTCCTGTCTCAACAGCGATATCTGTATTTCGGCGGTTGGCGCCAGAGAAATGACCGAGTATACGGCCAAGGTCACCAGACGCACCTCCTCCGACCTTTCCCGTTTGGGCGTGGTGATGATAAGCGGAATGGCGGTGGGAGTGGATCATACGGTGCATAAGGCGGCCGTGGACGCGGGCGGAAAAACGGTAGGAGTTCTCGCCTGCGGCTTGTTGGTGGATTACCCCCGCGGAACCGCCGCTTTCAGAGAGGAAATATACCGCACGGGCGGCGCCTGCATAAGCGAGCTGCTTCCCACGGAGCGCCCTTCAAAAAGCTATTTCTGCGCGAGAAACAGGATAATATCCGGATTGGGCGTGGGAACGATAATTTTTCAGGCGGGAATGAAAAGCGGAGCCCTTATTACCGCCGATCACGCCATAAATCAGGGGCGCGACCTGTTCTGCATACCGCCCGCCGACCTGTTTTCGGCCAATTACTGCGGCGTTGTGGGGCTTCTTCGGGACGGGGCGATACCTCTTTTCAACTATCTTGACGTGGTAAATTACTATTTTAACGATTTTACGGATCAGCTGGAGGCGCTGAACAAGAAATTCAAGATAGCCTATGATAAGCCTTTTGTATTCCGCGAGGGCGGCGCCGAAAAAAACGGAGCCGACGGCAAATCGGCGGGAGAAAAAACGGCGGAAAGATTTGATTTTACCCTTCGGGAGCCGGAAATAAAAGCAATATACGATTTTCTTCACGAAAACGGCACGCGGCAGCTTGAGGAAATAACCGACGGCTGCGGAATCTCTCCGGAGGACGTTTCTCTATTCCTTATAGATATGGAGATAGAAGGGCTTATAGACTCCGAGCCGGGCGGACGTTACTTCATAAAGGAATAACTCACAATACTATACCGATGATATACTAATACCATACTTATGAAAAATTCGGTCTCCCCCGTCGGAAAGGCGGGGGAAACCGAATTTTTGACGAAAAGACGAAAGGAGAACGTCATAATGGAACAAAAAGGGTATACCTCGAGGGAGCTTTTTCGAAGATTTGCCCCCTATTTTAAAAAATACCGAAAAACGCTGTGTCTCGATCTGTTCTGCGCTTCGCTCACCACGGTATGCGAGCTGGTATTGCCGCTTATTATGCGGTATATCACCAACGAGGGATTAAGGGATCTGGCGGCGCTGTCGGTGGGCACCGTGGTGACGCTGGGACTGCTTTATCTGGGGCTTAGAGTGATCGACTGTATAGCCGGCTATTATATGGCGGATATGGGGCACGTTATGGGCGCAAAAATCGAGACGGATATGAGAAGGGACGCCTATGACCATTTGCAGAAGCTTTCGGACACCTATTACAACAACACCAAGGTGGGGCAGATAATGGGGCGTATTTCAAGCGATCTTTTTGACGTTACCGAATTCGCTCACCACTGTCCCGAGGAATTTTTTATCGCCGCCATAAAAACGGTTATCGCCTTTATCGTACTGGCTCAGATCAATGTTCCGCTGACCTTGCTTATTTTCCTGTGCGTGCCCGTAATGACGATAGTTTGTATGAAGCTCAACTTTAAAATGCGCGGAGCGTTCCGAAAAAGGAGGCATCAGATAGGGGAGCTGAACGCCCGAGTGGAGGACAGCCTTCTCGGGCACAAGGTGGTAAAGGCGTTCACCAACGAGGAAATCGAAAAAGAAAAGTTCGAAAAGGACAACGGAAAATTCCTTGACATAAAAAAGGAATCCTATAAATATATGGCGCTGTTCCACACCTCGGTAAAGGTTTTCGACGGGCTTATGTACGTGCTTGTGCTGACGGTGGGGGGAATATTTATGATTAAGGGCATTATCGCGCCGGGGGATCTGGTGGCGTATATGCTTTACGTCACCACGCTTATTTCCACCATTCGCCGTATTATCGAATTCGCCGAACAGTTTCAGAACGGTATGACGGGGATCGAGCGTTTTCTTGAAATAGTGGACGCGGACATAGAAATATTTGACGAGCCTGGGGCAGAGGAGTTAAAGGACCCCAAGGGGGACATTGTGTTCGAGAACGTAAGCTTCGAGTACCCCGACGACCACAATCGGGTATTCAAGGGACTTAATCTGAAAATAAAGCATGGGGAAAAGGTTGCGATAGTGGGACCCTCGGGGGGAGGAAAAACCACCCTGTGCAATCTTATACCGAGATTTTACGACGTGACCGAAGGGTGTATTACATTGGGGGGAGAGGATATTAAGCGCTTTACCCTCAAAAGCCTGAGAAGCCGCATAGGGATAGTACAGCAGGACGTGTATCTGTTTTCGGGGACTATATACGAAAACATAGTCTACGGGAGACCCGGCGCTTCCGAGGAAGAGGTTGTGGAAGCGGCAAAGCGGGCGGGAGCCCATGAGTTTATCACCTCCCTTAAGGACGGCTATCATACATATGTGGGAGAGCGGGGGGTTAAGCTTTCTGGAGGGCAAAAGCAGAGGATAAGCATAGCGAGAGTATTTTTGAAAAATCCGCCGATTATTATTCTGGACGAAGCCACCTCGGCGCTGGACAACGAGAGCGAATTCGCCGTCGCCCGTTCCCTTTCCCGCTTATCCGAGGGGCGAACCACCCTCACCATTGCTCACAGGCTTTCCAGTATTAAAAATTCGGACAGGATACTGGTGCTGACCGACAGGGGGATAGAGGAAGAGGGGAACCATAATGAGCTTATGGAAAAGAAGGGGATTTATTATCAGTTTTATGAGATGGCGGATATGATAAAGTAATAACCTGTCCACATAGGAATGGTGCGTGGATTTTCGAGCAGATTTTGTCGAGGACAAGGCAAAATTTCGCCGGCTTGCTGTCACAAGTCAAGAAATTTTAACACACGAGGTGTTCGGTCATTTGCCCAAAGTCGGCGCAAGGACGCGCCGACAGCAAAGCAAATGACGAAACGCAGTCATCGGCAAAATTTGCCGAAAAGACGCGTGCCAATTCCTATGTGGACAGGTTCTGACTATTTTATTAAGGTTTTATTACGATAAAATATTTTGATTGACATACGCTCCGGGGTGTAGTATAATAATTTTATAGGGCAGCTTAACAGGCCGCGTAATCGCTTGCGCTTCCGACGGCGATAAGCTCAAAGAAAGGACAATCAAATAATGAACGTATGGCATGACATTAACCCCGACCGCATTACTCCCCAGGATTTTCTTTCTATAATCGAAATATCCAAGGGCAGCAGGAACAAGTATGAACTTGACAAGGAAAGCGGAATACTTATACTTGACCGAATTTTGTACACCTCCACCCACTATCCCGCCAACTACGGCTTTATACCCAAGACTCTGGCCGACGACGGGGATCCTTTGGACGTTCTGGTGCTGTGCAACGAGCCGATACAGCCTATGGTGCTTGTAAGGTGCTATCCAATAGGCGTAATAACCATGGTGGACAACGGCAAAAACGACGAAAAAATCATCGCCATTCCCTTTGAGGACCCCACCTTTAACTCTTACCGCAGCATTGAAGCGCTGCCTCAGCATATTTTCCAGGAAATGCAGCACTTTTTCACCGTATATAAGCAGCTTGAAAACAAGCACACGGCGGTAAACGAGGTTATGGGTCAAAAAGCGGCCATCGAGGTGGTGGGCAACTGTATTGAAAATTACAGAAAAAAATACGGCAAAAACGAAGCTTAACCGAAGGGACTGAGCGTACAATGAAGCTTATTTTAGCCAGCGGCTCTCCTCGGCGGTTGGAGCTTCTTAAGCTTATAACCGAGAATTTTTCGGTTATCCCCGCCGACTGTGAGGAACATCTTGACAGTGCCCTTTCGCCAAAAGAAGCGGTAAAGGCGCTGGCAAGGCAAAAGGCCGAATACGTATCGGAAAAATACCCCGAGACAACGGTTGTGGGAGCGGATACCACCGTATTCCTCGGCGAAACGCCTTTGGGCAAGCCGAAGGATACCCAAGACGCAAAGCGTATGCTGTCCCTGCTTTCGGGGAAAAGCCACAGCGTGATAACGGCGGTGGCACTGGCAAGGGGCGGGAAAACGCTGAACGCCTTCGCGGAGGAGACGTCGGTGGAATTTTATCCTCTTTCCGAAAAGGAGATAGATGAATATATCGCGACGGGTGAGCCTATGGATAAGGCGGGAGCTTACGGTATTCAGGAAAAGGGCGCGCTGCTTATAAAAAGGATAAACGGGGATTATTACAACGTTATGGGACTTCCCGTGGCGAGGCTGTCAAGGGAGCTGTCGTTATTTATATGATGTGAATGATAAAAAATCGGGGAAGCGGCGGCTTCTCCGATTTGCTGTTATACTAAAGATTAGTATTACGCTAAATTTTATCCGACGCAGCTTCCTCCCCATTCTACCAAAGTAAAGCCATTTCTCTCAAAGCGCTTCAATTCCTGTTCTTTTATATCTGCAAATTCCTCGGTTCCCCTAAAGGTCATAAACACGCGGATCGCCGTGTCGGGCTTCGGGGTTACCTCAAGAGGGACGCTTTCGCCGTAGTCGTCTATATGGAAAGAAATGACATTGTATCTGTTACTTTCCATCAGGGGCAGCCAATAAATAATAAACTCGTTGGCTTCTCTGGCGGTGAGCCCTATTTCCGTCAGCTTATCCCTAAGAAATTGCGCCGTGTCCTTTCCTTTTACGCACCAGCCTTTTTCGCCGCTCAGATTCATGTCGCCCTTTCCTTCCCAGTAAAGGCAGTAGTACTCGTTTCCTTCATAGTCGTAAAGGGTACCGTCGGGTAAGGCCGTGACCTTCCAGCCGCCGCGGTAATCGGGATAGCTGCAGGTTATTCCTCCCCCCTCCGGGAAATTCACCTTAACCTCAACCTCGGTTTTTTCTTCGGGGTACAGGTATATAACGGGCTTGGCGTAAGCGCCGAGAAAAAGATATTCAAAGCGGCGGGAAGCGGGATTATAGTCTCCCAGATAAAAGCTGTCCGTCAGATAAGCCATGGTGTAGGAATATTCTCTGAGATTGTGGGGAATTTGTTCCAACAGGCTGTCGTCGGTGAGCCAGTCGCTCCACAGCGCGTAGCTTTCCGTAATATCGCGGCAGTAGTCCTCACGTATATTTCCGTATAGCTCCCACATTACCCCGAAATACGAGTATGAGCCGTTCCATTCCAAGTGGGTGTCCGACGCTTGGCCGCCTTCCGCGGTTACCTCATCATGAATGACGGTGGGGATTATTTTTTCACCCATAAAGTAATAAAGCTGTTCCCCGTCGGGATCGGTCGGATCGGCGGGCTTTTGGGAGAAAACCTCCGTTGCCTCCAGCTTGTCACCGATAAGCTTATATATGTACCCGTCGCCGTTATGAGTGGTGAACCAGCCCTTTGTTCCGTCGGGAAGCTCCTTCAGCCCTAAAAAAAGAGCCGTATCATATACCAGCCAATCGTCGCTTAGGAAGCTTCCTATATACTTAAGGCCGTTTTCCACCCTGTAAACCGAAACTTTCACATTTATTTCTGGGTAAATGTCCTCGGGATTTCCGATTATATCCGCGTCGGAGACAAGCACCTCCGCTTTTCCGTCAAAGTCCATATCCAACAGCACTATGCCACGCGTGGAATCCTTGCATAGGGTTTCGTAGCCGTTTATCAGCGCGTCATAGGTTTCCGTCATTACCGGGGATTTGTCCTCCCACGACGAAAAGGGGCGTTCTATTATCTCCGAAATATCGTCTGATATGGGGGTTAATTTTTTAGCGGAGCAAATACATGAGTACCCTTCCGTAAAATCGTACTTTACATATAAATCGCTTAACTCGACACGCGCGTAGAAAAATTTCTTCCCGCGGCCTCTGAATATATCGGAAAAATGTGCCGCATCTCCGCTTATGCACTCCAAAGAATCCATCGTTATTTCAGTCCCGTTTATATCGAAGGTGTAATGTTCGGGATTTTTTCCGAAAAGCGGTATTCCTATCATGTAGGCAGGATCAATAATCAACCGCATATTGCCGTCATCGCTTTTTGCCACAAAAGCGTTTACCGTAATGTTTCCGTAAATACAATAGCCGCAGATTATATTATCCGCTTTCATAACGATGATGTTATCGGATTCTTCAAATTGCTTTACAGATAATAGTACGGGATGAAGCCAATCGAAGCAATATCCCTTTTCAGCTGCTTTTATCGGCATATAGGACTTTTTTTCAAGGACGGAAACAAATTCGGCCTTTTCGGTCTCGGTAACCGCTATTTTTTGACAAGAATCCCTTACCTGCGGGTCTTTTTGTATCTGTATTATATCTTGGTAAATATAATTCACATATTCGTTGTTCAAGTAAATGTCCAGAGCTTCTCCGTATTCTTTTAGGCTTTCGCTGTCACCGTCATAGACAATTTTTGTATTTATCAGATCGTACAGCGACAAATTATCAAAGGAATAAAATTTTTTTTCTTCGGAAGCCGAATCCGTTTCCGAGTGGCTTTTCTCTTCGGTTATCGCCGAGGTTTCCGATTCGTTTCCCTTTGTCTGTTCTGAGATATATTCCGCTATACTTTCCGTGATTTCGTCGGGGATATCCTCTTTTTTTGTATCGGAGCAGCCCGCCGAAAGTATGAGCGTTAATATCGTTAAAATCAGCGGTATTATATAAGCTCTTTTTTTCATATAAAAAGCCTTCCTTTCATTTTGTTGATATTGTTAACATTATAATATCACAAAATATAAAGGAAGGCAATTACAATTCGGTTACAATTAAGTTACAATATGGTTACAAATATCGTTTATTATTTAACAAAGGGATTTTCTCCGTCGTAAAGTACGCCCTTGGGTCTGTTGTAGCCGATATTCTCCGCGCCCAGATAGGTGAGAACGTCGAATATCTGTTTTCCGTGATGACCGAAGGCAACAGCGCCGTGATGAGGGAAATTGCCCTTTATAAGAACGTGGCGGTAGAATCTGGCCATCTCGTTTATGGCGAAGATACCGATTCCGCCGAAGGAGCGGGTAGCTACGGGAAGAACCTCGCCCTCGGCCACATACGCTCTTACTTTACAGTCGGAGGTGGACTGGAGACGGAAGAAGGTGATTTCTCCGGGGACAATGTCGCCTTCGAGAGTGCCTCTTGTGATGTCGGGCTCCTTGTCGGGCTCAAGGCCTCTGTGCATAATGAGCTGGTACTTCATCTCGCAGGAGGTGAGCTTGCAGGCGGGAGTGTTGCCGCAGTGGAAGCCCATAAAGGTGTCCTTTTGAGTATAGTCGAACTTGCCCTCGATGTTCTCTTTGTAAATATCATTGGGCACTGTGTTGTTGATGTCCAAAAGAGTTACCGCATCGCCGCTTACGCACATTCCGATATACTCGCTCACAGCGCCGTATATGTCAACCTCGCAGGCTACGGGGATTCCCATGGCGGTAAGGCGGGAGTTTACGTAGCAAGGAACAAAGCCGAACTGAGTCTGGAAGGAGGGCCAGCACTTGTTGGCGAACACCACGTACTCGCGGCTTCCCTTATGTCCTTCCGCCCAATCCAGAAGGGTTATCTCGAACTGAGCCAGCTTGGGAAGAATTCCCGCCATCTTGTTTCCTTCACCCAGCTCCTTTTCCATCTCTTTGACAACGCCCTCGATACGGGGATCGTCCTTGTGTTCGTTAAAGGCGGCGTAAAGGTCAAGCTCGCTGTTTTCCTCTATTTCAATGCCAAAGTTGTAAAGCTGCTTTATGGGAGCGTTGCAGGCAAGGAAGTCCTGAGGACGGGGGCCGAAGCTGATCACCTTAAGATTTCTTACGCCGATAACGGCTCTGGCCACGGGAATAAAGTCGTGGATCATCTTGGCGGACTCGTCGGGTGTACCTACGGGGTATTCGGGGATATAAGCGTTTATGTTTCTTAAGGCAAGGTTGTAGCTGGCGTTCAGCATACCGCAGTAGGCGTCGCCCCTGCTGCCGCAGAGGGAATCGCCGCAGTCCTCTTCCGCGGCCGCTATGTACATTACGGGGCCGTCAAAGTATTTGGCGATAATGGTCTCGCTGGTTTCGGGGCCGAAGTTGCCCAGATATACCACAAGAGCGTTGCAGCCTGCGGCCTTGCACTCCTCCATTGCCTTCATGGCGTCTTTCTCGTTCTCAACGGTGATCTTGCATTCATAGATTTCACCGTACTTTTTGTACTCCTCGCACACCTTTCCCCTTCTGGTGGCGGAAAGGCTCATGGGGAAGCAGTCGCGGGATACCGCTATAATACCTAATTTTACAACGGGAATATTTTTCATACTCTTTTTTCCTTTCATGGGCTTTTTTATTTGACTCGGTTTAGAGGACTCCGACTTGTCGGAGCCTTACTGCATATAATTGTAACATAAAATTCGCCCAACTTCAAGAGAAAATAAAAAAATTCATTTTATTTTCGTTTTTTACATTTTAATCAGCACCACATCGTAATCAAAAGGAGATACGTGAAGCTTTCCGCAAACGCGCTCGCTTTCGTGTCTCATTACCCGAAATCCCTGACAGTTTCCCACCGTCTCGTGGAGCAAAAAGTTCCTCGCCTTATGAGATTTGTTAAGATAAATCACCGCCGCTTCACCCGCTTCTTTATCCTCGCGGCGGAAAATGCAGTATTCGGGAGTCACCTCAACAAAATTCATCGTTCCTCTCGCAAAGGCCTTGCTTGCCGAACGGATACGGCCAAGCTCGGCGGTGAAGGAAATCAGACCCTTGTCTTCCTCGCCCCAAGGGTAAGTCCTTCGGCTGAAGGGATCCTTATAGCCTTCGAGTCCCGCTTCGTCGGCGTAATAAATACAGGGGATTCCGGGAAGGAAGAACTGTAAAACCATTGCGCACTTCATAAGGGCGACGCCGTACACATATTGGGAGGGGGAGAGCCAATGCTCCGACTGCCACTTTCGGTCGTTCCAGGCTATGTCCTCGCCGGCAAGCCTTGTGATTGCCCTTTCGGTGTCATGAGTTGAAAGGAAATTCATAAGAATGTCCACACAGGGCTTGGGGTAGTGCTCGATAATGGTCATTATTCCGTCTCTCAGCGGCGTGGGGTCGGAATATTTTACGTAGTTCAGTATACACTCCCTGAACGGGTAGTTCATAACGCTGTCCAGCTGTTTTCCCGTAAGGTATCGGCGGCGCAGTCCGTAGCTTTCCTTATTGGAAGCGTCCTCCCACACCTCGCCGTAAATCACCTTATCGTCGCCCATTTTTTTCACCGCGGTTCTGAGACTGTCAATAAACTCGTCGGGAAGCTCGTCGGCAACGTCGAGACGCCAGCCCGCCGCTCCCGCTTTTATCCACTTTTGTAAAATACCGCCGTCGCCGCAGATGTATTCGGTATAAGAAGGGTCGTTTTCGTTTACGTTGGGAAGATTGGTAAAGCCCCACCAGCTTTCGTAAGTATTGGGATAATTTATGAAGCTGTACCATCGGCGGTAGGGGCTTTCGGGGTCGCGGAAGGCGCCGCTGTGTTCCCCGTATCTTCCGAATTTGTTGAAATATACCGAGTCGGCTCCCGTATGGCTGAATACTCCGTCCAGAATTATCTTTATGCCCATTTCATCGGCTTCGCGGCAAAAGTCGGTAAACTCCTCTTCGGTACCCATCAGTATATCTATTTTTTCATAATTCGCAGTACTGTAACGATGATTTTCATGGGATTCAAAAATAGGATTGAAATAAATACAGGTAACGCCAAGGCTCTTTAAATAAGGCAGTTTTTCCTTTACGCCCTTTAAATTGCCCCCAAAATAATCGCTGTTGGTAACGATCCCCTTTTCGTTGGGCTGCCACACCGGCATTTCGTTCCAGTTTATGTGAAGCTGTCTGTCTATGGGCAAAAGAGGTTCGTTTTCGGGATCGGACGTACCTTTGGCAAAGCGGTCGGGAAAAATCTGGTACATTATGCCGCCCTTAAGCCATTCGGGGGTGGTCATTCCCTCTTCGTACACGGTGAGCTGGAACAGCTCTCCGTTGTCAAAGCCGCCGAGAGAGGCGCCCTGGCGCTTGATGTATCTCCGTCCGCAGTTTCCGGAAAGGGTAAAGTAATAGTGATGGAGTCCCGTGTGCTCGGGGGTGTAAGAGCCTTTGTAAACGTAATATTTTTCTCCGTTTATCTCTTTTTCCCCTTGATTTTCCAAAGCGGAAAACTTTTCCTTAAAGCCGGGGCGGAACATCACCACCGAACATTCGGTGACGTGATGAGACACGGGTATATTAAGGCAGAAGGCGATTTCGGTGTTTCTTTCCACCGCGCCGAAGGGGGTTTTGTAATATCCGTCAAAGCAATCGTAAATGGGAACGCTCATATAATAATATCCTTTCTTTAACAACGATACTGCGGTGCAGTTAAAGCGCCGCAGTATTACGTTTTATACAAAACTAATCAGATAAGATTCCAGATCGTCCTCGCGTAGTCCATTACGGCCCTGTCCGCGGAGAACACTCCCGCGCCCGCAATGTTCATAAGGGACATTTCGTTCCAGTGTAAAACATTCTTGTAGGCTTCGGAAGCCTTTTTCTGCGCCTCGCGGTAGCTGTCGAAGTCGGCCAGCGCCATATACTGGTCGGTAAAGCGCAGGGAATTGGCCACCTCGTCGAACTTCGCGCCGTTAATGCCGCTGTACATTCTGTTAATGGCGCCGGATATAACGGGGTTGCTTGTGTAATAGCCCTCGGGGACGTAGCCGTTGGCCTTCATTACGTCCACCTCGCGGGAATCCATACCGAATATGAAGATGTTGTCGCGACCCACCTGTTCGCATATCTCAACGTTCGCGCCGTCAAATGTTCCCATGGTAACCGCGCCGTTAAGCATAAGCTTCATATTTCCCGTACCCGAAGCCTCGGTTCCGGCAAGGGAAATCTGTTCGGAGATCTCGCTGGCGGGCATAAGTATTTCGGACAGGGTAACGCGGTAATCCTCCAAGAAAACGACGCTAAGCTTGTCGCTGATTTTGGGATTCTGTCTTATCTCTTCTCCCAGACACCAGATCATCTTAATTATCTGTTTCGCCATATAATATCCGGGAGCCGCCTTTGAGGCGAATATATATGTTTTGGGGACGAATTCCGCGTCGGGATTCTCAAGAAGATAATTGTAATCCGATATGATGTTCATGGCGTTGAGCTGCTGACGCTTGTATTCGTGGAGACGCTTTACCTGAACGTCGAAGATGCTGTCCGGATTGAGCGTTCTTCCCGTGGTTTTTTCAACGTAATTGGCGAAAACCACCTTGTTTTCCCTCTTTATTTCGGCAAGCTTCTTAAGCACCCTCTCGTCCTTTCTGAAAAGGCGGAAATGCTCAAGATCGGAGGCGTTCTTTTTAAAGCCGTCACCGATACACTCGGCGAGCAGATCGGTAAGACCCTTATTCGACTGTAACAGCCATCTTCTGTAGGCAATACCGTTGGTTACGTTCTTGAACTTAACGGGCTTGTCGTCGTACTCGTCCTTGAAAACGCTTTCCTTTATTATCTCGCTGTGGAGCTTGGAAACGCCGTTCACCGAATGGCAGGCGTCAACGCAAAGATTGGCCATCTTGATCTGGCTGTTGCTCACAATGGACATTCTGGCTACTTTTCCGTCGTCGCCGAGACGGTTTCTTAAGCCTTCGCAGTAGCGGCGGTTTATTTCGCAGATAATCGTATATATGCGGGGGAGGATGTTTTTGAGCATTGTCTCATCCCACTTTTCCAGCGCTTCCGCCATAACCGTGTGGTTGGTGTAGGCGAAAGTGTTGGTTACGATATGCCACGCCTTTGCCCAGCTGTAGCCGCATTCGTCCAGCATTATTCTCATAAGCTCGGGAATGGCGAGAGTGGGGTGAGTATCGTTAACATGTATGGCTATCTTTTCGTAAAGATTGTCCAATGTGCCGTAAATATTCATATGGCGCATTACTATGTCGCCTATGGAGGCGGCGCACATAAAGTACTGCTGACGGAGTCTCAGCGCCTTGCCGTCCAGGTGGTTGTCGTTGGGGTAAAGCACCTTGGTGAGAGAGTGGGCTATGTTGTTGGCTCCTATGGCGTCGCCGTAGTTGCCGCTGTTGAAGGCGCCCATATCGAAGCTCATGCCCTGTGCGCTCCAAAGACGCAGCTTCGACACGCCCTCGCTGTCGTAGCCGCTTACGTACATATCGTAGGGTACGGCGTTTACGGTGGTGTAGTTTACGTGGTTCACCGAGTGATAATTGTCCGCCCAGCTTTCCTGTATCTCACCGTCAAAGTGAACCTGAATGGCCTGATCGGGAACCTGAGCCAGCCATACCTCGCCGCCGGGGAGCCACGCGTCGGGAAGCTCCGTCTGCCAGCCCTCCATTATCTTCTGTTTAAATATACCGTATTCGTAAAGAAGCGAATAGCCGGTGGCGGGAAGAGCGCAGGTGGCGAGACCGTCCATATAACAGGCGGCAAGACGGCCGAGGCCGCCGTTTCCGAGACCCGCGTCCGGCTCTTCCTCGTAAATGCTGTCCATCTTTACGTTGAAAATTTCCTTAACGGCCTTTTCAACCTCCTCGTTCATTCCGAGGTTGTACAAATTGGTTTTAAGGGAGCGACCCATAAGGAATTCCATTGAAATGTAATAAACCTGCTTTTTTCCCTGTGAGTTGCACTTGGTCATAAATCTGTGGCGCTTCTCCTTAAGGTGGCTCACAACGATTTTTGACAAAGCCTTGTAAATCTGCTTGTTGGTAGCTTCCTTTGGAGAGGTTCTGAAATCGAATTCCAGAATCCCTTTCATTTGCTTTATTATTTCTTCGGAGGTGTACGGTGATGTCATAGCATTCCTTCCCCGCATTCAGATAAATAAATGCGTCATCGTATTTTTTTCTTTATCGGTAATCGCTTTTACCTTTGAATACAATCTTAATTATACTTAAATTATACCTCAAAACGGCAAAAATATCAAGTGCGGCGGATATCAATCGCCAAAATTAAGCAACATTTACATTTTTTCCCAAAAAATCCGACAAAAGATTGTATATTTTCACCTTGAAAATTTATTTGTTTTTTATTTTGAGCATTTTTCTGACCTCATTGGCGGCGGATATCGAGGAAACTATAAGAAGCTCGTCGTTACTGAGAAGCTTTGTGCGTCCTCTCGGGATTATCATCTCTTCCCCTCTGGTTATGCAGATGATATTGCAGCCGTCGGGAAGCTTTATATCGGCGATCATTTTTCCGTTGTAAACATAATTTTCGGGTATGATGACCTCGAACACCGCCGTTTTGGCGTTTATGGGCATAAGCTCTTTTATGCGGCTGTTGTCCACTTCCCTTTCCATTTGCCTTATGATGTTTTCCGTGCCCGATATTGCGATATCGACTCCGAGAAGGCGCATAGTTTCGACGTTTTTCGGGTTGTTCACCTTGGCGATGGTCTTTTTTACTTCAAAAATCTTTTTCGCTATCTGACAGATAACAAGGTTCACCTCGTCCTCTCCCGTTACCGCTATCACCGAGTCGCATTTATCCGCGCCCGCTTTTTTGAGCACAGCGGCGGTGGAGCCGTCGCCCATTACCACGGTAACGTCGAGAGTGTTGGCGAAATACTGACAGGTGGCTTTGTCCTTTTCCACCACCAATACGTCGTAATATCTTTCAAGCAGGGCTTTGGCCAGATAGTATCCTACCTTTCCCCCGCCTATTATAATCGATTTCATTTAAGTATATGCCGATCAGTCCACCACTTTTGAGAAGATCAGCGTGTCCCCCTCTCTTAGCAGTATATTGTAATTGTTCACAAGAGTGAATTTTCCGCCCTCGTTCATTATGGCGTAAAGCACCTCGTTTTCCTCGAATTCTATTTCCACGGCCTTTAGACCGATATATTCCTTGGGAATTGACATCGTATAGAATTTTACCTTATGATTCACAAACTGAATGCTGTGCTCCTCCTGATATCCGTCGATAACCGAAAGAGCCGCGTCCATGGTAAGGAGGGTGGAGCATATGGTGCTGAGACCGCACTTCTGAAACACCGCCTCCTTATCGGGATCCTTTATTCCCGCCAGAACCTTGGGTATTTTATAAACCTCGCCCGCGATCTGAGCCACCATTATGTTTTCGTTGTCGTTTTCGGTAACGGCGCATACCACGTCGCAGGATTCTATGCCCGCGGCTTCCAAATCGTCGTTGTCAATCGGAACGCCCTTGAAGGTGAGCCCGGTAAAGCTTTCGTCAAGCCGCTCAAAGGAATCGCTCCTTTTATCCATCACCGCCACGTCGTGGCCTCGATTTGACAGTGAGGAGGCGAGGGCGGCTCCCAATCTGCTGCAGCCTACTATTAAAATGTTCACTTCGGATATTGCCTTTCTGTATATTTGTTATTATTTTTTACTTGATGTTAAAAGTTTAATTCTTCGCCGGTCTGTAAATACTGAAGCTGATTTCCGAGCTTTTCCCGAAGCTCCTCGTAGCCTTTAAGGCCGGTACAGTGACAGGTGTAGATAGCCCCCACGTTCAGCTCTTTTATTTCCTTTGAAAGCTTATCTATGTACGCGCCGTCAACGGTTATCTTTTTTGAGGTGTCGCCCATAAAATGAAGCCCGGTAAGTATAGCCAGAACGGGAACATTGCCCCAGTTCCTGTATACGGTTCTTATCATATTGGGCAGACCGCAGTGGGCACAGCCGCCTAAAATCACGCAGCCTCTCTTCCTGTTTTCAAAAGGAAAGATCACCCCGAAGCACTCATGCTCCATCCCGTCACTTACGTAATCGGCGCCGTTTTTGAGCTTATAGTTCTTATCGGAGACATAAAAGTTCCTGTCGCCGATTTCGTCTTTTAAAAGAAAAAAACCTTCGCTTACCTGCTGAAAGCTGTTAAACAAAACGAAATTATCCCTGTTCTTTTTTATCTTGTCGGCCAGATCACCGGCGGGAGCGCTCAGAAGCCCCTTTTTTCTGTACGGATAGCAGTCGGCGGCTTTCAGGGCGAATATTTTCATTTTCGGGTTGACCTGAAGAAGGTTGTCTATGCCGCCTGTATAGGAAAAGTGATTATGGGGTATCACCGCCGCGTCTATGTTTTCGGGATAAAGCTTCATTCGTTTGGCGTTGTTGATGAGCTTTGTGCTGCTGCCGGTGCCGAAAAGACAGCGAGAATCTCCGTTTTCAATGTAAACCGACATTCCGTGTTCCACCAACAGCTTTTGAGAAACAGCGGTATTCTCGATCAGCATTACAATACGCATTGATTTCTCCTTTTATCTTGAATATTATCTAATTATATCACAATCCGGCGGGTAAAGCAATATCAATAAGAAAAATTTTTGGGGCAATAAAATAATCCCCGTTCCGTACCGAAATCGGGGATTATCTTAGAACCTGTCCACATAGAAATTGGCACGCGTCTTTTCGGCAGATTTTGCCGATGACTGCGTTTCGTCATTTGCTTTGCTGTCGGCGCGTCCTTGCGCCGACTTTGGGCAAATGACCGAACACCTCGTGTGTTAAAATTTCTTGACTTGCGGCAGCAAGTCAAGAAATTTTGCCTTGTCCTCGACAAAATCTGCTCGAAAATCCACGCACCATTCCTTGCGGACAGGTTCTTACATATCCTTCTATTGACTCATACCTATCTTGAGAGCCTTAAGGTTCGCGTCGATAAGGTGCGCCTTTTTGGGAGGAACCACCTTTTTAACGGTTTTTTCAATAACGGCCTCGTCGGCCATTCCCGTTTCCTTTATCATCTTGCCCAAAAGAATAACGTTGGCCATTCCGTGAAGGTCGTTTTCGTTGGCGAGACGGGTAGCGGGAACATAGAAACAGCTTATATCGGCTCTGTCGCAGACGGCTTCAATAAGAGTGCTGTCAATAAAACAGTTTCCGCCGCTTTTTACGCTGCCGATGAATTTATCGTAGCTGGGAGTGTTCATTACAAGCAGATTATCGGGCTCCAAAACCAAGGGGGAGCCTATGGGGTCGTCGCTTACGCATACGGAGCAGTTACAGGTGCCCCCTCTCATTTCGGGGCCGTAGGAGGGGAGCCATGAAACCTGTTTTTCTCCGTAAAGGCCGAGGTAAGCCAGCATCTTTCCGATAAAAAGAATGCCCTGCCCCCCGAAGCCCGCCAAAAGTATATCGTTCGTCATCTTACAGCGCCCTCCTTATATACTCCCAAAGGATAATAGGGGATCATTTCGTCCTTTAATCTCTGAAGCGCCTCGATAGGCGTTTTTCCCCAGTTGGTGGGGCAGGTGGACAACACCTCGATAATGGAAAAGCCCTGTTTGTTCTTCTGGAACTCAAAGCCCTTCCTAATGGCCTTTTTCGCGGTCATAACGGATTTCGGGTCTATCACCGTAACTCTTTCCGCCAGCGCAACGCCGTCCAGCTGGGAGAGCATTTCGCACATTTTCACGGGGAAGCCCTCGACGCTTGTGTTGCGGCCGTAGGGGGTGGTCTGGGTGATCTGTCCGGGGAGGGTGGTGGGAGCCATTTGTCCTCCGGTCATTCCGTAGGTGGTGTTGTTTACGAATATAACGGTGATGTTTTCGCCTCTTGTGGCGGCGTGAACCGTTTCGGCGGTTCCGATGGCGGCAAGGTCTCCGTCGCCCTGATATGTAAACACGAACTTATCGGGGTTGGCTCTCTTTACGCCCGTGGCCACGGCGGGGGAACGTCCGTGAGAAGCCTCCAGCATATCGCAGTTAAAGTAATCGTAAGCCATAACGGAGCAGCCTACCGGACAAACACCTATGGTATCTCCCTCTATTCCCATTTCGTCTATAACCTCGGCCACCAGGCGGTGGATTATACCGTGGGTACAGCCGGGGCAATAATGCAGGGGCACGTCGCAAAGGGCGTGAGGTCTCTTAAATTCGGGCATTATTTATCGCCTCCTATCATTTCCTTTATCTTATTCAGTATTTCGGCGGGGCCGGGAATAACTCCGCCCGTTCTGCCGAAGAATTCCACGGGGATACGGCAGTTAAGGGCGAGCTTTACGTCGTCCACCATCTGACCCATGGACATTTCCACCGTCAACGCTTTTTTCGCGTTTTTGCAGGCCTCGTTGATTTCCTTTACGGGATAAGGCCAAAGGGTTATGGGTCTGAACACGCCCGCCTTTATTCCCTCTTTTCGCGCCAGCTCGACGGCGGATTTGGCCAGTCGGGCGGTGGAGCCGTAGGCCGCGACAACTATATCCGCGTCCTCGGTTTTATAACATTCCGCCATGGTTTCGTTAGCCTTTACCTGTTCGTATCGCTCGAAGCGGGCGCGTACCTTTTCTTCAAGCTCCGCCGCCTGTAAATAAAGGGAATTTATGATATTGTGTTTTCTCTTGTTTCCGTGACCCGTGGCCGCCCAAGGCTTGTTTGAAGCGTCGGAAAGCTTTATTTCGGCGTTTTCGTCGAAGGCTACAGGCTCCATCATTTGCCCCAGAAGACCGTCGGCCAAAATAACGGCGGGCATTCTGTATTTATCCGCAAGATCAAAGGCCTTGGTAACCGTATCCGCCATTTCCTGAACGGTGGAGGGGGCAAATACAAGTACGTGGAAATCGCCGTGACCCAAAGCTCTGGTAACCTGCCAATAATCCGCCTGAGAGGGCTGGATTCCGCCGAGGCCGGGGCCGCCTCTCTGAACGTTGATGATAACACAGGGCAGATCGGCTCCCGCTATGTAGGATATTCCCTCGGTTTTAAGGGAAATTCCGGGAGAAGAGGAAGAGGTCATACAGCGTATGCCGGAGCCCGCGCAGCCGTAAACCATATTTATGGCCGCCACCTCGGATTCCGCCTGTAAAAACACTCCGCCCACCTTGGGCATACGCTTTGACAGGTACGCGGAAATTTCCGTCTGGGGGGTGATGGGGTAACCGAAGAAGCATTTGCAGCCGGCTCTTATCGCCGCCTCCGCCAGTGCTTCGTTGCCCTTCATAAGTGTAAGCTCGCTCATTTCTTTTCGCCTCCCTCTACAGTTATCGTGATCGCGCAATCGGGACACATCATAGCGCAGAATCCGCAGGCGACGCATTTTTCATCGTCTATGCAGACGGCGGTATAATAGCCCTTCTTGTTCAGCTTGTCCTGCTGTATTTCAACTATTTTTTTGGGACAGGCGGTGGTGCAGAGACCACAGCCTTTACAGCGGTCAAACTCGACTTTCATTTTTGCCATTTTGTTCTCCTTTCGGGTTAGTGTTTATTTAAAATTTACTTGTTGTCTTGTTTGGTTTGGTTTTTTTGGGGGCAAGAAACGGGTTCCGGCGGAAGCCGCGGCGCAGCCGCGAACGGAGCGGGAGCGGAGTGAGCCGGCGCGGAGCGAATGCGAAGCGCCGACTGATTTTCCGTCAGGAAAATCAGGGCTGCGGCCCCCTGCGGTGGGGCAGTTATGGGAAGAGAAGCAGTTTTGCCGGATAAAACAGTCATCGGAGTGTGATAGGTAAGGTTCAAGCAACATAACGGGTACGCAATTATTGGCAATAACCGATGGGGCATCAACTTAAACGGACGAAAAAGCCTTTATGGGAGCAGTTATATAAAACAGCCAACACAAGAGAAAAACACAACATACGATAACAGCAATCATCGGCATTTTACCCGAGCGAAACCTATATTGACAATAAAATGCCCAGAGGGGGGTAAGGAAGGGATTCTTAAGGTGAAACCCAAGGGGGGGGGGAGAGTGGTGGACAGGCTACGCCGAACCGGTATATTTCCGATTAAAACAAGTGACATTATAAGTAAAACCAACGCTGCGTAGCCTGTTCACCTTCTCCCCCCCTCTTAGGACGGCACGATGCCGTCGGGGGCAAGCCCAGAGCCGCCGCAAGGATGCGGCGGCATCAATGCTTGCCCTCTGTCACCTTAAGCCCCCCGCGGGAGCGGCTCTACACGGCAGTGCAAAAAACAAAACATTGAAAAAAGGAATCAACTTTCGATAAAAGCTTTAATACCCCCTGCGATAAGCAGTTTTTATGTCAACACCTCCCCGCAGGAACAGCCCAACGCGTCAGTGCAATAAATAAAACATTGAAAAAAGGAATCGACTTTCGATAAAATCCCTTGCGGTAAGCAGTTCTCACGTCAACACACCCCCACCACCCTATTATATACCATCTCCCCCGCCTCTTCAACCCCTATTTCCAAAGTAAATATTTCCTCGTCAATATTCCTCAGAAAATCCTTCTCATTCCACCATCTTTTCATATCCTCGCCTCCGAAGGAATGAATCTTCGACCGGGTATTATGCCGTCTAACCGTTTCCTCAAAAGGAATATCGTAATAATAAGCAAAAATATCTTCCCCAAACTCCTTCTTCGCCGTTTCAAACAGCCTTTCATAAACCCTTGCGTCAAGAATCCCCTCAAGAATAACAACCTCGCTGTGTTTTCTTCCGTATCTCAGAAGTTCCTCCAGCAGCGGCAGGGCGGGAGTTCCCTCCCCGTCCTTTGCCCAAAGCATTTCCCGCCTGACGGTATCCTGTGAAATAACCATAGTGTTCCTCCCGAATCGGCGCTGAAGCATTCCCGCGAGAGTGGTCTTTCCGCTTCCCGAGTTTCCCCGAATTATTATAAGCTTGGACATAGCTTCCTCCCGTTAGGTATGACATATACGAAAAATAAGTCAACAGGCGGAAAGCGCCTCTATCGCAATATACGCAAGCCTTTCCCTCGACGGCATATCGCCGTACCACTCTCTGTCATCGTAATTTCCTTCTCCCGTCACCACGTCTCCGCTGTATAACAGCTGTCCGAAATTCTTTCCTTTGGCTTTTGCCACAGCTGCAAAAGCGGCGCACTCCATCTCAACGGTTTTGCAGCCCTCCGACCTTCTGTAATCCACCATTTCTTTGGTTTCTCGAAACAACCCGTCGGTGGTCCAAGTGATACATTTTATGTAAGGCGCGTCAAGCTTTTTCAGGGTGGTTTCTATTTTTTCGATAACGTTTTCCGAAAGCTCCACATATCTTGAAGGCGGAAGATACCGGTATGAGCCGCCTTCTTCCCTCAAAGCCTTTACGGGCACTATAACCTCGCCTTTGGGAATGTCGTCCAAAACTCCGCAGCCGCCGCAGCAGACGATCGTCTCCACTCCGTTGGAATACAGGTAATCCGCCGCTGAAACGGCGTTGGCCGAGCCAACGGGAGCCTGCATCATACACATTTCCTTGCCTCCGCGGTTGATTTTCAGAACCGGAAACTCGCACATTTCCGAATAATAGCCGCCTATTTCCTCGCCGCCGTATTTTTCCCCGAAGGCTTTAAATACCTCTCCGAAAAAAGTCATAAAACAAAGCTTGGGAAAATTCCCGTCCTCATAGTCGTAGGATTCCTTAGGCGAAAGTATTCCCTCTCCTTCCGTACTGAATTCCAGTATCGGAATTTCGTTCTTTATTATCATCATTTACTCTCCTTGTAAATAAAATAACGACCTCGACAACGGAAAAATGCGGGAAAAATACCAGTCACTGCTCCCAAACGGGCTTAACATAAATATTTATCTCCATTGAAGGAGATATCCCGGTAAGGTTTTCCTTTCGGGAGCAGGTAAACAGCAGCGGGCAGCCCGAAGCTTCGGCCACCTTTTCGGCGTAGTCTACGGAATCGGCTACGGTCTTGTTATCGGTGAGAGCGCCCAAATTGGAGTTGTTTATTATCCCGTGACAGGAAAGCCCCGAAGCCGCTTTTATTTCTTCGAGAAGTTCCTTCGCCTCTTGGGGAGTGGAGGTCAGATAGCGGTATTTGTTCACCACATAGTAAAGCGCCAGATCGCCGCGGTTTTTAAGCAGATCGCCGTACCGTCCCAGAGCCGTAGCTCCCTCCGGGTCGCCGCCAACGTCTATTATAACGCTTCCTTCACTGTTTATAATACCGCCCGGATCGAAGCTTAAAGCGGGGATATCCAGATTCGAGTTGGCGTACATGGGAGCCACCAGCCTTATACCGCGGCTTTCAAACAGACTTCCGAAATCGGCGGTGCGAAAATATGGGTTGACTATATCAAGATCGACAACGGTAACTTTGCCCGCTTCGGCAAGCTTTAGGGCAATATTTACCGCCACGTTTGTCTTTCCGCAGCCGTAGTGTCCCGTTATTACCGTTATTTTGGGAAAATCGAAGTTCATTTTTCTACCTTTTAAAGCGTTAAATTTTTATGGAATGGTATCAATGGATATTTTAACATATTTTTCGCCGTTTGTAAAGAAAAAATTTATGGAATCGACAGGAAATCTGCGGGAAATCGGCACAAATTACAAAAGAAAAGGGTTGTATTTGGCGGAATTTTTACGGAGGAAAAAACAAAAAAAGTTTTTAAATATACTTTATTTTTTTTAGAGAACGTGGTACAATATTAAATAAGACACCCTGCCCAAACAAAAAAGAAATGAGGTAATTAAAATGGAAATCACAAAGGACATTTTATATGTGGGCGTTAACGACCATGAGGTGGATCTGTTCGAGGGACAGTATACGGTACCCAACGGTATGGCGTACAACTCCTATGTTATAGCCGACGAGAAGACGGCGGTAATGGATACGGTGGACGCGCGATTCACACACGAATGGCTTGACAATATCGAAAACGCTCTGGGAAGCCGCAAACCCGATTATCTTATCGTACAGCATATGGAGCCGGATCACTCGGCCAACATAGCCGGCTTTATGAACAACTACAAGGACGCGGTGATCGTTTCCAGCGCTAAGGCTTTCACTATGATGAAACAGTTTTTCGGCACAGATTTTGAGGGAAGAAACCTGGTGATAGCCGAAGGGGACACTCTTTCTCTGGGGAAGCACACTCTTCACTTCGTATCCGCTCCCATGGTGCACTGGCCCGAGGTTATGGTAACATACGACAGCTTTGACAGGGTTCTGTTTTCCGCCGACGGCTTCGGAAAATTCGGAGCTCTGGACGTGGAGGAAAAGTGGGCCTGTGAGGCGAGGCGCTATTATATAGGAATAGTGGGAAAGTACGGCGCTCAGGTTCAGGCGCTGCTCAAAAAAGCGGCGGGGCTGGACATACAGACAATCTGTCCTCTTCACGGTCCCGTTCTTAAAGAAAATCTGGGCTATTATCTGGATTTGTACAACACATGGTCGTCATACGAGCCGGAAAGCGAAGGCGTCGTTATAGCTTACACCTCCATTTACGGCCATACCAAGGCGGCGGTGGAGAAGCTGGCCGAAAAGCTCAAAAACAACGGATGCCCCAAGGTGACGGTTACCGATCTGGCTCGGGACGATATGGCGGAAGCGGTGGAGGACGCGTTCAGGTACAACAAGCTTGTATTGGCCACAACCACCTATAACGCGGATATTTTCCCCTTTATGCGCACCTTTATAGAGCATCTCACCGAAAGGAATTTCCAGAACCGCACGGTGGGATTTATCGAAAACGGATCCTGGGCTCCTTTGGCGGCAAAAACAATGAAGTCAATGCTGGAAAAGAGTAAAAAGCTCACGTTTTTGGAGCCTGTGGTTACGATAAAATCCGCCCTGAACGAGGAGAGCGGAAAGAAGCTTGAGGAGCTTGCCGCGGCGCTCAGCGTTGATTACATCGCCCGCAGCGGAGATACGGCAAACAAGAACGATCTTACCGCGCTTTTCAATATAGGCTACGGTTTATATGTTGTTACCTGCAACGACGGAAAGAAAGACAACGGACTTATTGTAAACACGGTAACACAGGTAACCAATACTCCCAACAGAATAGCGGTCACCATAAACAAGGACAACTACTCCCACCATGTTATAAAGCAAACGGGGGTTCTGAACATAAACTGTCTGTCTCAGGACGCGCCTTTCTCGGTATTTGAGAAATTCGGTTTTCAGAGCGGCAGGAACGTCAATAAGTTTGAGGGAGAGGAAGTTTTCCGCTCGGATAACGGAATAGTGTTCCTTTCAAAGCATATAAATTCCTTTATGTCCCTTAAGGTGGAGCAGTATGTGGATTTCGGCACCCACGGAATGTTTATTTGCAGCATAACCGAAAGCAGGGTAATTTCAAGTGCCGAGACTATGACTTACACCTATTATCAGAAGAACGTGAAGCCCAAGCCTCAAACGGAGGGGAAGAAGGGATTTGTCTGCAAGGTATGCGGATATGTTTATGAGGGGGACGAGCTTCCGGAGGATTTTGTATGTCCTCTTTGCAAGCACGGAGCGGCGGATTTTGAGCCTATTGAATAAGAGTTAAAGCCGCGCTTTTTTCAATTTTTGTTATTGCGGAAGATTTCGTAAAGCATCGATAAATCAGAAAGGATAAAAGCCTATGATATGCAGGGATATACAGCTTCTAATAGACTATTCCGTCAGAAAGGGACTTATTCAGCCCATAGACGAGATCGTTATCCGAAATCAATATATGAATATTTTCGGATTAACCGATTGGGAAGCGGCTGAGATAAGCGAGGAGGACAGAAGCCTGTCGGTGGACGAAATATTGGAAAGGCTTATAAAATACGCCTGTGACCACTCGCTGACGGAGGATACCGCAAACTCCAGGGATTTGTTCGACACAAAGCTTATGGGGGTGGTAACGCCGCTTCCTCACGAGGTAAATAACGAATTTCTCCGAAGATACAACTCGATATCTCCCGAAAACGCGGTGTCGAATTACTATGAATACAACAAAAACGTAAATTATGTAAGGGCGGGGAGGATCGCAAAGGATTTAAAATGGAAATACCCCTCGGAGTACGGAGATCTGGACATTACCATAAACCGCTCAAAGCCCGAAAAGGATCCCCGCGACATAGCGAAGCAGGGAAAAACGCAGTCCACCGCCTATCCGAAGTGTCAATTGTGTCTTGAAAACGAGGGATTCGCGGGGACGGCTTCTCACCCCGCCCGTCAGAATCTCAGACCCGTTCCCGTAACGGTGGGGGGAGAAAAATGGCAGCTTCAATACTCCCCCTACGGCTATTACAACGAGCACTGTATAGTGTTTAACGAAAAACACACGCCCATGAAGATAGACGCGGCGGTGTTTGAAAAGCTGTTTGACTTTATCGAGTATGTTCCCCACTATTTTGTGGGCTCAAACGCCGATCTTCCCATAGTGGGGGGGTCGATTCTGAGTCATGAGCATTTTCAGGGGGGAAATTACAGCTTCGCTATGGAAAAGGCGGAGATTGAGAGATATTTTTCGATTCCGGATTATCCGGACGTTACTCTGGGGACATTAAAGTGGCCGATGTCGGTTATAAGGGCACAAAGCCGCAGCAGGGGGGAGTTGGCCAAGGTGTGCGACCTTATTCTCAGGTACTGGAGAGGGTACAGCGACGAGAGCGTGTTTATTTTCGCCGAAACGGACGGAACCCCCCACAATACGGTAACGCCCATCGCAAGAATGAGAGGAGACGTGTACGAATGCGATCTTGTGCTGCGCAACAACATAACCACGGAGGAGAGGCCGCTGGGGTTTTATCATCCCAATCCCTCTTTACATCATATTAAAAAGGAGAACATAGGTCTTATCGAGGTGATGGGGCTGGCGGTACTGCCTTCACGGCTGGCGGAGGAGCTTAAGGCGCTGGAAGAGGGCATTCTTGAGGGAAAGGATTTGACGGCCGACCCGAAAACGGCTTCTCACGCGGGGTGGGCGAAGGAGATTGAAAAAGCGCATCCCGAATTGAACGGGGAAAACGCCGGAGAGATAATACGAGCGGAAGTGGGAAAGGTGTTTGAGGAGGTTCTTTGCGACGCGGGGGTGTTTAAGAGGGACGAAAAGGGGAAAGAGGCGTTTGTCAGGTTTACGGAGGGGTTGGGAAAGTAAAAAAATAAATAAAATATTACTTGATTTTTTGCTATCGGAAAGTTTAGAACTGTGAAATTCCCTTATGCGTGTTAAAAACCGGAATTAATTGAGCAATATTAACGTTGGAGGTTATCGATATGCAAAAATGGTATACTGAAGATTGGCAGTTGAATTGACGGCAATAGAGGGAAAAGCAGGACACTGTCGGCTTGGATTGGAAAAAGGAGATAAATTTGTCTTTTCATATTAATGTCCTACCGGAATGTGTCCCAAAACAATGATAAAAGTCTACACATGGTGTGAGAACCTGTCCACATAGGAATGGTTCTGAAGTTATTCGGTGTGGCGGCGATTTTACATACAGAGGTGAAAAAGAAAAATTTGAAATGAATATACCGTGCGCTGATGGATGTATACAGTTTCATCTTAAAGCAACTCCTAATAACCGAGATAAAAACGGAAAACCTCTGCCAAATGGCCCCAGACCACCAAACCAAAATATGAATAATACTAATCCCTTTTTTACCTGCTCATATTATGTCAATTTAAAAAATGGGATTGGCATCAGGCTCTGCCTCCGCACTTCGCCAACCTATTAAAAAGGGCAAGAGAACGGCTCATTGCGCCGTTCTCGGAACGAAAACTTAATTTATAAGCAGTACTTTTTTTCGATATAACAAACGCGCTCACCAAGCGGCTTAAAGCCGCTTGGTGAGCGCGTTTGTTTATACTGTTCAAGAAAACTTCAAGATGTTAAAAAATTTCCCGAGACGGTAAAGCAGTTTACACTATGCTGCCTTAATGCCCATTCTTTTTTAAATTGATGTAATGCCCACAGTTTTAATACTAATCACTTTTAAAACTGTTGGATTAGTGCTTTGGGTGCAATCCCTTTTTAAACTGTGTGTATTTCGTCAGTTTAAAAAGGGATTGGTATAAGCTACATTATACCTTAACCTAAGTTAAAAATCAACGGTTTTTCGCGAAAGGTATTTTTTTGCGCGCGAAACGACATTTCTTGCTCCCAAAAAAATCGGACATAAAACGCGCGCTCACTAAGCGGCCAAGAACCGCCATGGAAAGGTGTTTTTTCAGTTTATTTTAAGCTTATTTAAAAAAATAGTTGGAAAAAACCTCCCTCACCGAGGAATACAGCCTTCTGGGAATGGGGATCCAGCGGTTTCCCGGCATAAGAAGGCCGTAGCGCTTTATGCCCATGGAATAATCGAGATTCACAATATAGGCGCGGTGGGGCATATGGAAATTTTCGTATTCGCAAAGACGGTCAAAAAGTTCGGAAAGGGTGGAAGAGGTCTCAAGAACGCTGTTGTCGGAAAGGGTAAGGGTGCGCATATGGTTAAAGCTTTCAATCATAACCAGTTTATCCAAGGGTACGCGCCGAATTCCGTCTCGGGTTTTTACGGTGAGAGCGGAGCCTTTTTCGGAGGGGGCAAGCCTTTGAAGGGCGCGGAGCAGCTCGTTGTCAAAATCCTCGCGGCGGACGGGTTTCAGAAGATAGCCGCCGGCGTGAACCGAGAAGGCGTCGAGAGCGTATTCGGGGGAAACGGTAAGGAAGAGAATCTCCCCGCGGCAGCCGCGACTACGTATGGCTTCGGCAAGGCGAATTCCCGACATTTCGGGCATAATCACGTCAAGTATATACAAATCGAAGCCGCCGCCATTGATATGCAAAAGAAGCTCGTCGGGTGACGAGAAGGTTTTAAGGCGAAGGGAAAACTCGGAATGCTCGGCGGCAAAGCTTCGGGCATAGGACTCGATAAGAGCGATATCCTCGGCGTTGTCGTCACATAAGGCTATTTCAATCATTTATTCACCTCATAATCCCTTCAAGAAGCTGTTTTTTTATATAAAATTCGGGGCAGCCCATACTTCCGGGGGCGACCTCGTACTCGTCGAACACTATAACTATACGGTCAAAGGAATCTATATAGAAATTGGCGTCCGCGCTTATTTCGGTGAAAGCGTCCTCGCCTTCCGTATAGAAATCGCCTAAACCCGATTCGTTTTTCTCTTTCATTTGTCTCAGTATTTCGGCGCTTATGTGGGATATATAATCGCTTCCCTCGTCGAACAAGTCGCTTAGTTCAAGGACTTTGGCCGCGTTTTTGTCAAAAACCGTCCAGCGGCTGTAGCTTAAGGAGCCGCCCGCGTTTACGGTAACGTCGAAACGGACGATAAAATATTGTTCGTCGTCGCGGATAACGGTGTAACGCATATCCTCGGCGGCGTAGCCGTTATATTTTCGGTCGAAATAGCGCATAAACACGGCGCGTGCCTCGGCAATATAATCGGATACGGAGGCGTTGATTTCTTCCGCGCCGTTTCCCTCAAACACGGGGTACTCCATATCGATGGAGCTGTCGCCCCAGCGGAAAAAGCTTCGAAGGGGTTTTATATTCACCGACAGGAATGAAGAAGCGGCTTCGGCGGCGTCGGGGACTAAATTCAGGACGATAAGGGCGCCCACCGCGATACTTAAGAGGGAGGAAAGAGCGCGTTTGGGTACGGTTCCGACGCCGGTCTTTTTTTCCTCGTGGGCGGGTTTTTCGTAAAACATGGCGGTATGTAAGACGAATTCTCCGTTTTCCAGCTTACAACGGAGGAAGCCGTTGTATTTTTCGGCAACGCTTTTAACGGAGCGCAGGCCTATGCCGTGCTCCTCCGAAAGAGAGCGGGAAACGGGAAGGTCGTTGGCGTCGAATTCGGGTATATCGGAACAGGGGTTCTTCACGGAAATGAGAAGTCTTCGCCCGTCGGCAAGCTCGGCGGATATCTCGATATAACGCCGTTCGGGAGGAAGATCGGAGCAGGCGTTCATTGCGTTTTCCACGGAATTGGCCAGCACCATACACACATCGTCGGCGGCAAAGGGGAGGTTATCGGGAAGAAGGAGCTTTCGCACAGTCACTTTACAGCCCGCTTTTTCCGCGCGGGCTATATATTCGGACAAAACGGCGTTTATTTCGGGATTGGGGCAATAACTCACGTTTTCGAAGCCGTCGAGGGTGCCGTTCATTTTACCGGTATATTCAAGGACTTTTTCAAAATCGCCCTGTTTTACAAGACCTTCAATCACGGTGAGGTGGTGGCGCATATCGTGGCGGTACACTCTTCCGGCTTCCATTTTGCGCACAAGGCCGTCGTAGCCCCGCCGCTGTATTTCCATATATTCGGACATTTTCTTTTCGGAGCGCCTGGCGCGTATAAGCTGGGCGGTGGAGTTCAGAAGTCCGGCGACTATAACGAATACCGACAGGGTGGTAATCATGGTAAAAAACAGCACGATGACGTCGGTGGTGCTGTTGAGATAGTAAGAAATCATAAGGAAAACGGAAAGTACCGGGACGGAGAGGAGGAGTCGGTTTTTACGATGTTCCCCCACACAAAAGGAGAAGTTTTTTCTCAGGCAGGCAAAGGCGATAAAAACCAGCCCCGCCGCCGCAAGAAGAAGGATACAATTGGCGGCCGCGTAAAGGAGGACGCCTATACCGACGCCGTATTGGCTAAAAAAGCCGTGGATTATCTTATTGAGGGACTTTAAAATCAGCACGGCCAGGGTTCCCAAAGAGCACACCGCCAAGGTTTCAAATAGGCCGTAATCCGATAAAAAATATAACAGTACGGAAAAGGGGAGGTAGGCGGTGAGGGGGAGGAGGGTTAAAGCAAGGGTTTTTTCACCGGAGAGAAAAAGAGCCGTCTGTGCTCCCACGATTAGGATTGCGGCGGCGGAGAAGGAAAGGAGTGTGGCGCGGGGAGAGAAGCGGGGCTTGAAAAGAGCCGCGCAGGTCAGTATGTAGGTGAGGAAAATTATCGTTTCGGTTATTCCGGGTTCGGCGATAAAGGTTAGCATCGGAGGCTCCTTTTTGTTAGAATCGCGGTTTTTTTGAGGGAGCATTTTATATTGGGGGCTTTTTTGGAAGCGGTTCCCCGAAACGGTTTTGACTCGTTTATTTTAAAATTCACCCCTTGCGGCGCTTAAGAGAACGGAGCAAAGCTATGTTCCCCGACGCAAACGCTTTTCGGACTTCGTCCGAAATTTTGCTCCTTCGGCGTTAAGAACAAGTTCTAAGAATTTCCCCCTCTGCGAAAAAGAATTGCATTTTTTACTTTGTGTTTACAAAAAATAAGAGGGATGGGGTTTTTTTACAGACAATAATTTAATTATAGTGATTTTTTTGCGAATTGTCAAGCGGCATTTTATTTATTTTTCCAATAATTATTGACATAAAACCCACTTTTATAGTATAATAATAGCGATAAAGCGATAAAAGAAAAAGAAACGGAAATGAAAAAATGAAATCAGTAGCTATAGTGGGACGACCCAACGTGGGAAAGTCCACTCTTTTCAATAAGCTTATAGGAAAACGCATGAGCATAGTCGACGATACCCCCGGCGTTACCAGGGACAGAATATACTCAAAATGCGAATGGCTGAACCGTGAGTTTATGCTGGTGGATACCGGAGGAATCGAGCCCGAGGGCGGAGACGTGATCCTCTCGGGTATGAGAGAACAGGCTCAGCTGGCTATCGACGGGGCGGACGTTATTATTTTCGTGGCGGATATAAAAACGGGAATGACCGCTTCGGATCAGACCGTGGCGCAAATGCTCCGAAAAAGCGGGAAGCCCGTGGTGCTTTGCGTAAACAAGTGCGACGGACTGGGAGAAAATCCGCCCGAATTATACGAGTTTTATAACTTGGGACTCGGCGATCCCATAGCGGTTTCGTCGGTGCACGGCCACGGTACGGGCGATCTTCTGGACGCGGTTTTCGAAAATATGCCCGATATTGAAGAGGAGGAAGCGGACGAGGACGAAATAAAAGTGGCGATAATCGGTAAGCCCAACGCGGGAAAATCCTCTTTGGTCAACAGGATCGCGGGGGAAAACCGCGTTATAGTCTCGGACAAGGCGGGAACCACAAGGGACGCGGTGGACACGCCCGTGACTTGTAACGGAAAAAAATACCTTCTCATAGACACGGCGGGGATAAGAAGAAAATCCAGAGTGAACGACAATGTGGAAAAGTACAGCGTTTTAAGGGCGTATATGGCGATAGACAGAGCCGACGTGTGCGTTATCATGATCGACGCGGCGGAAGGGTTCACGGAACAGGACAGCAAGATAGCAGGCTATGCCCATGAGCAGGGGAAGGCGAGCGTTATCGCCGTAAACAAGTGGGACGCGGTGGAAAAAGACGGAAGAACAATGCAGGAATACACCAAAAAGCTGGAAACGGATTTCAGCTTTATGTCCTATGCGCCCTTCGTGTTTATCTCGGCCAAGACCGGACAGCGGACAGACAAGCTTTTCGATCTGATCGACTATACGGCGGAGCAGAACGCGCGGCGGATTTCCACCGGTAAGCTGAACGAGCTTTTAAGCTATGCCACCGCCAGGGTACAGCCCCCCTCGGACAAAGGTAAAAGGCTTAAGGTATATTATCTTACACAGCCCTCTGTCAAGCCGCCCACCTTTGTATGCTTCTGCAACAAAAAGGAGCTTTTCCATTTTTCCTATCAAAGGTATATAGAAAACCAGATACGGGAAGCCTTCGGGCTTGACGGAACGCCCATCAGAATGATTATCCGCGAGCGCGGAGAAAACGAGTAATTTAAGAGCATTTATTCATAGGATATTTCACGCGTCTTTTCGGCATATTTTGCCGCTGACTGCGTTAAAATCGATTGAAAGCGAGAAGGCTTTATGTTGATTGTTTGCTTTATTGTAACCGCACTTCTGCCCTATCTGCTATGCGGGATAAACAGTGCGATCATCGTTACCAAAATCAAGAGCGGAGAGGATATAAGAACGTTGGGAAGCGGGAACGCGGGACTTACCAACACCTTGCGAACACAGGGAAAGGCGGCGGCGCTACTGGTGCTGCTGGGGGATCTGGGCAAGGGGGTACTGTCAGTTATTCTGGTGGGGGTGAGTTTTCGGCTGCTGGCGGGTATCGACCCGTGGGCGGCGGGTTGCGAATATGAATGGGTGCTGTACGCTTCGGGGGCTTCCGCCATTTTGGGACACGTCTTTCCCGTTTACTACGGATTCAAGGGGGGGAAAGGCGTTCTGGTGACGGTGGCCGTGCTTCTGGCTATCGACTGGATCCCCGCGGTAATACTTCTGGGTATATTCGGGCTTATCGTGGCCGTTTCAAAGTATGTTTCGCTGGGGAGCTGCATTGCCGCCGTTTTGTATCCGTTTACGGTGCTGGTATTCGGGATTATCGAAAAAAGCCCTTGTTATATGGGAAATTTTATTTGCAGCGGCTTAATAGCTTTACTTATAATATTCATGCACCGCGAGAACATCAAAAGACTTATTCACCGCACGGAGAAGAAGATCGGCGAAAAAAAAGAAGCCGAAAAAAGCGGCGGGGAAAAATAACCATACTTTTATAAATAACAGTTTACGGTTAAAAATTCGGGTTTTTCTGAGGATCTCCCGTGAGGAAAGGAACGATTATAAAAATGGCTAACATAACGGTATTGGGCTGCGGCTTCGGAACCGCCTTGGCGGTTATGCTGAATTCCTACGGTCACAAGGTGACGGCTTGGTCAAAATATCAAAGCGAGATCGACACCATTTTAAGGGACAGGGAGCAGAAAAAGCTGCTTCCCGGGGTAAAAATTCCCGAGAGTATTAGGTTTACCGCCGATCCCGAATGTGTGAGGGGGGCGGATATCATTATCGCCGCGATTCCCTCCGCTTTTCTTAGGGACGGAATATCCAGGGTAAAGGAGTTTGTGTCCCCCGAAAGCGTTATACTGAACGTGGGTAAAGGGTTTGAAGAAAACACCTTTAACAGGCTGTCACAGGTGATTTCCGAGGAAATACCCGACAATCCAGTGGCGGTAATGGCGGGACCCTGTCACGCCGAAGAGGTGGGGAGAGGAGTTCCCACTTCGGTGGTAGTGGCAAGCGACTTTCCCGACAAGGCGGAATATATTCAGGAAACGCTTATGAACCCGAATTTCAGGATATACGTAAACGAGGACGTTATAGGGTGCGAAGCTGCTCCAGCCCTTAAAAATCCCGTGGCGCTGTGCTGCGGGATAGTTGAGGGAATGGGGTTGGGGGACAATACGCTGGCGGCGCTTATGACACGCGGGCTTACCGAGATAACAAGGCTTGGGGTGGCTATGGGGGCGCGCTGGGAGACCTTTACAGGTCTGGCGGGGGTAGGCGATCTTGTGGTGACCTGCACCTCCATCCATTCGAGGAACCATCGGGCGGGTATTCTCATAGGAAAAGGCGTTCCCGTGGAGGAAGCGATAAGCCGGGTGGGAACGGTAGAGGGCTATAACTGCTGTAAGATAGTTCACTCACTCGCCAAGGCAAAGGGGGTTCCGATGCCCATAACGGACAAGCTTTACGGGGTTTGCTTCAACGGCGAAAATCCCGAGGAAAGCGTGAAAAGCCTTATGAGCAGACCCGGAAAGAACGAAAAGGAGCAATTCTGGAATAATTAGAATATTTTTCGGTGACGTTTTAATATATTATATTGTTAAACAATCCCGTAATTGGGGTTGAAATTCAACTTTTTCAGGAGAGAATCATCATGAACAAAATGAAAAAAACAACGTTGGGGATGGCGGCAATACTTGCGGCTTCGGTACTGGCAGGCTGCTCCCAAAACCAAGAAAGAGAGGAAAATTCAATGACGGAAAAAAACGAATCGTCGGTAACGGAAACAACCACCGCCCCCACGGAGGCGGAAACGCTCGCACCGGTAACCTACCCTTGCGAATATCTTACGGAAGAGGTTCACTGCGCCTATGACGAAACCGATATTTTCGGCACCCTATATACTCCCGACAACGGAAGGGAAAAGCACCCGGCGGTGATTTTCAGCCACGGGTACAACTGTATCGGAAAGGATATGCAGGATATCGCGACTCATCTGGCGAAAAACGGCGTAATGACCTACACCTTCGACTTTTGCGGAGGGAGCACCCGTTCCGCAAGCAGCGGTGAATCGGTGGATATGAGCATAGAGACGGAGCAGGACAATCTCAGGCACGTTATAGATATGATAGCCGAGATGGACAATACGGACGAGGAGAATATCTATCTTTACGGAGAAAGTCAGGGAGGGTTTGTGGCCGCGCTTACGGGAGCGGAAATGCCGGACAGGATCGCGGGAATGTTTTTGATTTACCCCGCATTCTGTATAGTGGATCAATGGCTGGCGATGGATCCGGAAACCATGAAGGAGCCTTTTGACTTTATGGGGACTATGAAGCTTTCCAAAACTTTCTATGACGGGGTTCCCCGCTATGACGTGTATGAGCATATAAAGGCTTTTGATAATCCGGTTATTATTTATCAGGGGGATAAGGATCCGGTGGTTAATCTTTCTTATGCCAATAAGATTGACGAAGCGTTTCCCGATTCGGAGCTTATAGTTGTGGAAGGAGCGGGACACGGTTTTGGGGGGAAGGATAGGATTATGGTTAGAGACGGGGTTTGCGGGTTTTTTGAGGAAAGAGGGTTAAACGGATAGGAATAAAGAATAAAGAAAAAGCTGCGAAGCCGCGCACTGTCCTTTTCGCTTCCTTTTCGGTCACCGAAAAGGAAGTGGGGTGTGGGGCAAAGCCCCACTGCTTCTATTAGAGTAGAAAAAACAAGTCGATAATTTGTCGCGTAAAGACAAAGGTTGGAAGCCACGAAGCGGGGCTTCGGGATAAAAAAACAAGCCTAATACTAATCTTTGGTCAGATTATAGACAAGAAAATGTTGACCAAAGATTAGTGTTTCGGGTGTAATCTTTAATCATATTTCCGACTTCGTCTACAATATGATTAAAGATTAGTATAAGACATAAAACCCGCCAAATCTCGTTTTGAAACGGATTTGGCGGGTTGTTGCCTTAAGTTTTTCTTTTTTCCGAAGCGGCAGCTTCGCCCGCTTCTAACGTTTGGTTTTACGCGACAAGCTTATAAGCTTGTTTTTCTGCTCTTAACCGGTGGCAGTGGGGCTTTGCCCCACACCCTACTTCCTTTTCGGTGTCCGAAAAGGAAGCGAAAAGGACATCACGCGGCTTCGCCGCTTTTTTGTTTTTTTATTCCATTTTATTTTGCACCATCACATCACAAACCCAATTTTCACCCGGTTTCGCCAAAAGCCCCTTTTCTCTCATAATCCCGCACAGCGAACCGTACAACTCCAAAAACAAATAATTGCACATCAACATCACGTCCTCTTCCAGATAAGAAGGAAAAAGCCTTTTATACCCCGCCGCATACGCCGATACAGCATTGGCATATACCTTCACCGCCTCGGAAAAAGTCTCTTCCGCCATCTCACAAAAGCGCCTGTATTCTTCAAGAGGGAATTTGGGAACGGTAACGAAAAAACCGTCCTCTCTTTTTTGTATATACCCGTTTTTGATTAAACGAGCCAAAGAATCC
Organism: uncultured Ruminiclostridium sp.; assembly: GCA_949878745.1. Taxonomy (GTDB): domain Bacteria; phylum Bacillota; class Clostridia; order Oscillospirales; family Ruminococcaceae; genus Ruminiclostridium_E. Next base: position 177,240 of record CATLBH010000001.1, read on the forward strand.
GCGTTTTCCGTATATCCTCTGTCCAGAATATCCTCACAGACGTTTATCTGAAGATCGTACATCATTTTCCTATATGAAAATCCGCCGAGATAATAGGAATAGTGGCAGTAAGTGCCCCCGCTGAAATTGTTGCCCGACAGCTCCTTTCCGAATTCGCCGTTCCGTCTTGCGCCGGTACTTCCGAAATAGAGCCAGCGATTTCCGTCATAGCGGAGTCTATAGCCCTCGGACTTTATGGGATTGTGCTTTTTGTTCAGCGCCTCCAGCGCCATTATACCGTAAAGATAAGTAAGCTCGTCCTTCGATTTTTCCGCGGTATAAATGTTCAGATTTTCGACGCGATCCGCAAGCGCTTTCATCGCTTCGGCAAAAGGCTCCGCGGCTTTTTCCAGCAGCTTCTTTCCGTCCTCGTAATATTTGTCGGTTTTTTCGGAAAATATCATAAATTCGGTTCTGTACTTACCCTTGGACACCTCAGAAACGGCCTCGCGGGAGAGAAGATTGTTTATCCTGTCTTCCACGTAATAAGCGGGCACTCCGCAAAGGGAGGCGAGTTCTTCAACGGTTTGGGGCTTTTCGTAGCAGTGATATAAAATATTCTGCGAAAGGGCGTCGTCAATATATGCCGTAGGGTAGGGAATGTCCTCCCCGTTGTAATTTCCCTCTCCGCCTATCGAAAGAGAAAGCTTTACGGGCTTTAATGCTGTAATTTCCATTGTTTCACACTCCTTTTTGAGCTTTTTTCTCGCTTCGGTAAGCCGCCACTTTACCGTACCTTCGGGTATGCCCAGCTTTTCCGAAACGGCTTTTGTCGAAAGACCTTCGTAATAACGGAGAATGATAATGTCACGATACATCGCGGAAAGCATCGCTATCTTTGCCCTCAGAAAACCGTACAATTCCTCGTTTTCATCAAAATAACAATCTTCATACAACAAATCGTCGGGCATATCGTAGGAATACATCGCGCGCTGTTTTCCCAGCTTACGCCTGAAGCTTCGGGTTACGTTCGCCGCTATTCCCCAAAACCAAGGCTCGAACTTGTTTTCGTCCCTCAGCTTCGGGAGTTCCCGTATGGCGGTAAAAAGTATCTCCTGAGACAGCTCGTCCGCCTCGTCGCGGGAGTATGTGCGGTTCACCGCGTAACCGTAAACCTTTTCCACGTATTTTTCCATGATTTTTGCGTCCATCATTCTCACTTTCCTTTCCGTCTTTCACTTATAAAGTGTCAAAAAAGATGCGTTCGCTTGGAGGAAGAAAAAAATATTTAAAAAATTTTTTAAAAACTAAAGTTTAATAAGCTTTTGCCGATATAATATTTAGATTAAAATATTGTTTTATATTAAAATACTTGTTGCTTTAAGGAGGAGTTTATGATTATTGACGCAAGAAATACCGGCTTCGGTTCCGTGTCCGGACAGACAAGAGCGCTGCCCATCGTAACCCAAAAGGAAGCGGAACGGCTTGTACATATGCTAAACAAAACAAGGGATACTTATTACGAATCCGAGCAAAAATCCGTCAAAAATTCCGCTGAAAACGGAGTGGGGAAAGCCCGAGGAGACGGATTAAAAAATACTGATCATATCGACGTAAGCACAATAAAAGAAGTAAAATGGGAGTTCGCCTTTGAGACGGAATATACCAAAGACAAAGCGTTAAACAACGCTTGGTTCGCTTCGCAGAACACGATGTTCAAGCTTATGGGAAGCAGCGCAAAAGCGGCGGGAAACGCCGCAGCGGGACTGGATAAGGAAAAATTTCTGGATTATGTCCGTGAAAACGGTTTGGAAAAGGAAATAATCTGGTCGGATATTGAAAAGAATTTAGTCGGCTCTAAAACCTTTGATAATTTCAAGGAATTTACCGATTATACCGGCGCTCTTTTCGCAGGACTCGAGAGCAGAATAATGAGCGATTTTTCGGGCGACGAGCAAATGTCGCAGCTTGAGATTATGAACGGGTTGTATGAAAAAGCCGTAAGTGAATTCACGGAAGGCTTCAAACACGGCATAAACGAACTGGACGCCGGACTTGATTTGTCCTTTACGTATTTGGGAATAGAGCTTCCCGAAGGAAAAATCGAAGCAAGCATAAGGGGAGTGATAGACGGGAAAAGAGCCGCTTATTCAGATTATATCACAAAAAACAAGGATTATGCCGGAGTCGAAAGCACCGAGGACAGTTGGCTGAAACGCGACGTGGGGTTTATGACCTGCGCTTTGAAAAACGCCTTTAAGCCCGCCGATATACAAGCAAAAGGCGACCTTTGGAACGAAAAGGATTTGCTGGCCATAGGAATGCTGGGGAGTATGTACAGCGTATGTCCCGTCATTGACAAGGCTTGCGCTAAATTGCAGAATATGGACGAGGAAAGGCTGGGGTTGGCTTTATCCATGTGTTGGTTGACGACGGAAAAAATAACGGTGGACTTAAATGTCGGCGACAGCGTAAAGGGGCTTGCAAATGAATTGTTTGAAAAGTACGCTTCTTCTCTTTTGGGAGACACGGAGGAAGCTCTTGAAGGGGCGAGAAAGAATCCCTTGGGAGCGTCTTCGGCGGCGTTTAAAACATTGGACAAAAATTCGGTATATTCGGTATTGGAGGTAATGCAAAGAACCTATAAGGAAAGCGGAGATTGTGAAAGGGCGATTTACAAAACCGCCTCCTTCGCTCACGACAGGGCTTTAAGCAAGGTGAAAAGCGGCGGTGAATATTCACGGCTTTGGCGGTATAATAAGCCCAAGGAAAACGCCATAGACGGGAAGCGCTTTTGGGGGAGCTTCTACGACGGCGAAAGTAAGCTTAATTACGGCGGCGGTATGGGAAAGCTTATCGGCAGGTGGAACGCCGTCAACGAAGTGTTGAAATCAAAGGATTTGCTTGCTTTTAAAAGGAATGTGGGGGCGGGTATGTTCACAAGCTTTTCAAATCCGAGCACTTTCAGCGGTCCCGTTTACGGCGGATATTCCGACGGGAAATGGTGGGGAACAAATTTAAATGACTTGGTAAACCCCTAATTACAATAATCACAATTAAAATAAAAGTTTCTCCTTCGGTAATACTGCCGAAGGAGAATAATTTTGTCGGAATAATTGTCATACTCCGAAAAAAAGCGTTTACTGTTTTCTGTTAACTTCGCTGTAAAGATTGGTATCGTCGCCCCTGATCTCAACGCCTTTGGCTTCAAACAGCTCGCTTACGGCGGCAAACTGGTAGCCTACTCCCAAAATATAAGGAATAAGAGTATCAATGGCTTCTACGGTTTTGGAATTTCCCTCCGCGTCGTGCATAAGTATTATCGCTCCGTCGTGAAGCTGTTCCTTTATTTTGTTCACCCGCATTTCAGCCGTAACCTCTTCTTCCCAGTCGTTACAGCCTATACCCGCTATAAAGGGCATATCTATGTTTTCGTACATAGTAGCGTTCACCGCTATATATGGAGGGCGGAAAAACCTTGTATCCTTTCCGGTTATCTTCTTTACCTTTTCGGAAACGTATTCCGTTTCCGCTTTTATTTCCTCGGGGGTTAATTCTGGCATAACGGAGTGGGTTTTTGAGTGGTTATTGATCTCGCAGCCTAAGTCATAGGCTCTTTTTATCACGCCCTCCGTTTCGGGGGTGATATTGTTCCCCACCACGAAGAAGGAAGCTCTTACCCGATATTTTTCCAGAAGATCCAAAACTTCGTTGGTGGTGCCCGTGTTGGGGCCGTCGTCAAAGGTCAGCGCGATTATGGGTTTATTCGGGTCGATGGGGTATGTTATCGCTTTTGTTCGGTCGCTCACTTTTCTGTCCTCTCTTATGAATACATGCTATCAAATATAAATCAAGGTCTTGGGGGTTTCGGTAATGATATTGCAGCCTTCCTTGGTCACAACGCACATATCCTCTATTCTTACTCCGTATTTTCCGGGAATATAAACGCCCGGCTCGATGGTGATAATCATACCCTCGCGGAGCGTTGTCCCGCTTCGGTTGCTGACGGAGGGATTCTCATGTATTTCAAGTCCAACGCCGTGTCCTAAGCCGTGGGTAAAATACTGCTCATAGCCCCAGGCGTCCAGAGTGCTTCTCGCCACATTGTCCACCAGCTTACAGGAAATGTCGGCTCTTATCGCCTTTATGGCGTCGGTATTTGCTCCCCAAACGGCGTTGTATATATTTTTCATTTCATCGGTGGGTTTTCCGAAAACCACCGTTCTTGTCATATCCGAGTGATAACCTTTATAGGTCGCCCCGAAGTCCAGCGTCAGAAAATCTCCCTCCTGAACGGGCTTATCGGTGGGAACGGCGTGAGGACAGGCGGAGTTTACGCCCGAAGCGGCGATGGTGGGGAAGGAGACTCCGTCGGAACCGAGATTAAGCATCATAAATTCGAGAGCCGCCGCGATCTGTTTTTCGGTCTGTCCCACTCTCATACTGGAAAGCAGCTTTGTGAAGGCCGCTTCGGCTATTCTCTGAGCCTTTGTTATACAGGCTATTTCCTCGCCGGTTTTTATAATACGCATCTGCTTCATATAATCGGAAAGCCGGTTGGAGCTGTCAAAGCCTATGCCGCTGAATCTTCTTTTTAAAGCGGAAAGCTGCGCCACCGTGAGCATTTCGTCCTCGATATAAATATTCTGTATTTTCTGGGCGCTCAATATTTCGCCTATCTGCTCGTACAGCTCCTTTTGAAGTATAACTTTACAAAGGGGATCGGTGACCTGACGCTCGGTGTGCTCGAAATAACGAGCGTCTATTATAAAATACGCCCCCTGTTTTGTGACCAATAAGGTGCCGTCCTCCGAGCCGAAATCGGTAAGGTATCTTTTGGATACCTCCGAAGTGATAAGCGCCGCGTCATGCTCGCTTGAAAGCCATGAAATCAGATTGTCAATATTCATTTTAAAATGCCCTTTCTCTTATGCTTTTTTTCCGATCATATCCGCCAGCGCCCTCAGCGCCAGAAGATAGCTGTTTTTTCCGAAACCCGCAATGCTTCCCCTGCAAACGGGGGCGATAACCGAGGTATGCCTGAACTCCTCCCTCGCGTGGATATTGCTCATATGAACCTCTATGACGGGAATCTTAACGGCGGCGATTGCGTCCCGTATAGCGTAGCTGTAGTGGGTGTAGGCTCCCGCGTTGAGTATTACTCCGTCGCTTTCGTCCATGGCGTTGTGTATTGCGTCGATAATTCCGCCCTCGTGATTGCTTTGATAAAACTCCACTTCCACGCCAAGCTCTTTGGCAAGGCTCACGATCTCGCTTTGTATATCAAACAGGCTGTCATTGCCGTATATTCCCGGCTCTCTTTTGCCCAGAAGGTTCAGATTCGGGCCGTTTATTACAAGGATATTCATTTACTTTTCGCCTTTCCTTTTATGCTTGTTTTTTTATTTTTTCAGGCTGTCATAGTATTTTTTCATTTCGGCGGCGTCCTCGGCCTGTGTTCCCGCGCTTTCGCAGATTACGGTGGGTTCCAGTCCTCTTTCCATAAACAGTTCCATAAGCGGCTCGAATTGAGGGCCGTATTCCTTGTCCTCAAAGGTCAGGTGCGCTTTTTCGCCTCCGGCGGTGTACATAATTTTGCTGAAATGGACATGAAAATGTTTCAGCCGCTCAAATCCCAGTTTATCGCCGATTTCGTCAAGCATGGCGGCGTAGTCCTCTTTTGTCCTGATCCCTCCGAGGGTTCTGGCGTTCAGGTGACCAAAGTCCACACAGGGCAAAAATCTCTCGTCGGTTCCGCATAAGGCGATTACCTCCGACAAAGTGCCCAGCTGATTTATTTTTCCCATTGTTTCGGGACAGAGTATTATATCGGACAGTCCTTTTTCGTCCAACATTCTTTGAGCTCGCAGAAGGGTATCCGAAGCCAGCGACAGCGCCTTCTCCCTCGCCATTTTTGCGCAGGAGCCGCTGTGTATCACAAGTTTTTTTGCTCCCAATTTATGAGCCGCATCGGCCGATTCCTCTATATATTTTAAGCTGCCCAGACGGGTGTCCTCGTTTTCGCTTGAAAGGGAGATAAAATAGGGGGTGTGGAGGGTAAGCGTTATATCGTTTTTCGCGGCGATATCCGGCAGAAGATTGTAGGTTTTTTGGGCGATTCTTACGCCCCTTCCGCATTCTATCTCATAGGCGTTCAGACCCATTTGACCTAAATATTCTGGAAGAGCCTCGGGAAATTTACGCTTTCCGAAGCTTTCCGAATTTCCGCCGGGACCGAAAGAAATAGCCATAGCTTTAATAAGTCCTTTCTTTTTGACTTGCTGCTTTGCTTTGGGAACCGACGATTAAAGCGAAGCGTAACACAATCAGCCGCGTGAGTACGCTGCTTTGAACGGGGTGATTGTGTTTTGTACTGATTGTTAATCAATCTGTTGACAGACAGATTGATTAACAATCACACCCAAAGCAATATTTGCAAATCATTCCAAATTTCATTTTGTCTATAGTATGATTTGCAAATAGTATTAATCAGCGGTTCCTTAAATTACTGCTTTTTCTTATTCCTGCGAACCGTAATAAACGTATTGACCGACATACATACCAAGGCGAAGAGGTCAACCAGCGTTACTCCCCAGTCGGGCAAAAAATGGAATATAAGTTGAAATACCAATAAAACGATAACCAGGCCGAGACCTACCATACTCGCTATGTTCAGCTTTTTCATTTGCCGTTTTCCTCTTCGTGTTTTGTCGGATTATTACTGCCCTTTAAAACTTTGGGTATTTCGTCAGTTAAAAACGGGATTGGTATATAACCACCTCTATTGCAAATGTGCAAATGCCGCATATCCTGCCGGCATAAATTCCGCGTGTTTTCGTTGTCCTCCTTGACTTGCGGCAGCAAGCCTGCGTCCTCCGCCTCGACACGCAAAATTACTGCTCGACATTATATGCACCATTTGCAATATAGGCGGGTATAAATCAAAGCATGCCTTACTTTTCTTCCCTTTTTGCTTTCATTGTGCGCACGGAAATATAACCGCTTATCCCCGCGCATACCAAAGTAAATATGCCTATCGCTCTTACCGCCCAGTCGGGCAGGAAATCAAAGACAAGATTAAAGCCTATCACCATTATCACCGCTCCAAGGCATATGGCCGTGGCAAGATGTAATTTTTTCATTCTGATTCTCCTCTATGTGAAATAAAAAAAGCAAGTTTACTTTTTTGCCATTCTTGAATAATCCCGCCTGAAAACCACGCTTTCAAGCTTTCTCTTGATTTTGAAGGATCTTTTGTCCTCCAGATGAAAGGGTTCCACCAGTATTGTAGCGACTCCCCGAAGATTTCCCCCGATAATATCGGTAAATATCTGATCCCCCACCAACGCCACGGATTTTCTCGGAAGGCGCATTTTCCTCAGCGCTCGGCTTACCCCCACCGTAAGAGGCTTACAGCCGAAGGAAATGAAGTCGAGGCCTAATTCCTTAGCCAAAGGGGCGACCCTTTTTTTTGTATTATTTGACAGCACCATCATTTTCATACCCAATTCCCGCATTTCGCAAAGCCATTCCGTGACCCCCTGCTCCGCGGCGGGGCTTCCGTGCATGGAAAGAGTGTTGTCCAGATCCAGAATGAATCCTCTCAAGTGATTTTCCTTTATAAATTTTTCGTCAATTTCCAGAACGCTTTTCAGCCACCATTTAGGTTTAAATAACATTTCGTCCACCCACAAAAAAGAATAAGCCAGCCTTTAGGCTAGCTTACCGGTTGTAAGTAAAACCGCCGGAATCCGGCTTCATTATTTACTTATTGCTTCACGTAATTACTTAAACTTACGCTTACGGGCAGCTTCGGACTTTTTCTTACGCTTTACCGAAGGCTTTTCGTAATGTTCTCTCTTGCGAACTTCCGCCAGTACACCGTCGCGCGCGCATGAACGCTTAAAACGCTTAAGAGCGGTGTCCAAGGATTCGTTCTTGCCAAGACGAACTTCTGCCATCTATATCCCTCCTTTTGCCGTTGGGCTGATGCTCCGCGGAAAAAGGCGGAACACAAGGTAATATGCAACCTATAGCGCAAATGAGCACAAAATTAAAAAAACTTTTTTACAATTCAGGCTCAATATACATTATACAGAAATTTCGCTCTATTGTCAATAGTTATTTTGAAAGTTATTCCAAAAATTTTTTACGATATTTTACAAACACAGCTGCTTATACCGGGGCTTGTTTGAAAATAGAGGAAATGACGGATTTTTGATCCCAAATGGTTAGCTTCAAGAAAAAAACTCAGTCAAACCGTCGTTTGACGAGGCTTTTTGACGCAGAAGATGACCGTTTGAGGGAGAAAAGACGACGTTTCCGATTTTTCAAACAAGCCCCAATCCCTTTTAAAACTGTGGGTATTACGTCGGTTTAAAAAGGGATTGGTATTACTTCAAAAAATCCTCGGCGGGGATTTCCGTTCCGTCCTGCCACAATCTTTCCAGATCGTAAAAATCTCTGGTATCCTTATGGAAAATGTGGATCACCACGTCCACATAGTCAAGCACAATCCAGCTGGCGCCCTGATACCCCTCGGTGCGGTGAGGCTCGAGTCCAGCCTCGGACAGCTTAAATTCCACTTCGTCGGCTATGGCCTTCACCTGTGTGTTACTGTTTCCGTTGGCGATAATGAAATAATCGGCGATAATCGTCAGCTCGTCTATCTTTATCACCTTTATGTTTTCGCCCAGCTTGCTGTCGATCGCCTTGACGGCGATTTTCAAGATGTTTTCGTCTGTCATAACTGCTCCTTTTTATTTTAGAATATTAAAAAAATTTCGCCTTAAGGCAAAAGCCCTCCCTTTTTATACCGGGAGTAGAAATTGTACGCTTCCAAAGTAGTCAGAGGAATGTTGTTCCCGTCGCCTACCGTTTTTAATATAGACCAGCGAAGGGTCTGGAACATTCCGTTGTCGAGATCCTCTAACGCCGCCGCCCGATACTTTTCCACGTCGGGATAATCCCTGTCCTCTGACACCATATCCGAAAGAAACACTATTTTTTCGGTAAGGGACATATCGGCACGCCCGACGGTGTGAAACCTTACGGCGTTTAAAATATCTCTGTCGTTTATATCAAGGTTATTTTTGACATAATAGGCGGCGGCTATACCGTGCCAAAGCTTGGCGCAGTCTCTTTCCGCCGGATCGATGTAATATCCGCTCTTTTCCGCCTCTTCCAGCATTACGGTTTTTTCCGCTTCCTTGCGGCAGTCGTGGAGTATTCCCGCGGTATAAGCCTTATCCTCGTCGCCGCCGAATTTTTTGGCGAGAATAAGGCACATTTCCGCAACGTTTACGCTGTGCTTAAAGCGCTTGCTTTTCATTAAAGGCTTTATAATCTGTTCATATTTTTTCAGCTCGGGATTCACTTTTTACTCCCCTTATTTTACGTATTTTCAATCGGTTCCGCCGTTTTGTCCTCCCGATAGGTTGCCGCCGCTTCGTCCAGCTCCGTCAGCAGCTTTCCGCACAGCGATGTACCGTCTATGGATTTTTTGTAAACAAGACACATTCCTCCCGGAGAACCGTCGCTTCTTTGAAATCCGTACATTATCATAAAATCCCCGTAGTAATCGAATTTCGCCCGAAACAGCATATTCGGGTGCTCCGAGGGCTGAAGCCATATGGCGAACTTTGCCTTTCCGCATTCGAGATATTCTTTTACGGTACAGTACACCTCGTCGATATCCGGAGCCAGCATAAGATAGGGTCGGGACTCGTTCAGACCGAAGGGAAGGAACATATCGGTACAGTCGGGGTCGTAGAGATAAACGGCTTCTATTTCACCTGCGTTGGTTTTGCTCTCGACAAAATCCCCCGAAAGAGAAAAAGAGGCGCTGACCTTAAAATCCTTTCCCTTTTCATCATATAAATACATTTCATAAGAACGTTTTATCAAGGGCTTTGCGGGGGAAAGAACGGAAACGGGATCGGAAGCCGAAACGGAAAGGCCGTCAATAACCGCGTTTACCTTCTCCCCTATCGCTTCGGTAACACGATTCACCGCTTCTTTCGCTTCCGGACCCGACGCCCTGTCTATCATTCTGTTTACCGCGTCGGAAAAGCTATCTATAAATCCCATTTTTATGGCTTGCCCCCCGTTTCCTGTCCGTACAAACAGTGCTCCTCAATATAATCGGAAACCGCGGGGGAAAGTAAGCCCTCGGCACCGTCCCCGCGCTGTAATTTTTCTCTTATTTCGGTGGAGGAAATGTTCGTTACGGGCAGGTTAAGAACCTTTATCCGTCCGAGCTCGGCGGCGTGTTCCAGCATATCCGCGTAGCTGTCCTCTTCTCTGGCGGCCGCCACCACGGAACATTCCTTTAGAATGCTCTCGTATTTGTACCATTTTTCAAAGCCGAACAGCATATCCCCGCCGATTATCAAAAAAAACTTCGTATCCTTGGGATACGCGTCCTTAAGGCTTCTTATAAGATTGATGGTATACCCTTCGCCGTTCAGCTGTCTTTCCATATCCGAAACGGTGTGGATTTTTTTGTTGAACACCGCTTTACACATATTAAGGCGATGTTCGTAATCGGTAAGGGGGGTGGGCTTGTGGGGGGAACGAAAGGTAGGAACGACGAGAAGCTCTTCAAGGCCAAGCCTTTCACAGCAAAGCGCCGCCAGCCGTTCATGTCCTACGTGAGGCGGATCAAAGGCTCCGCCGAAAATTCCCACTCTTTTCATTTTGGTAATCATTCCTTTCTTTTTCGGATACTTAACTTGCCTTAAATTACCTTCCCTTGCCCTTGCTAAATCCGCTTTTGCCTTTGTTTTTCGAATAATTCTCCGCTTTATTTCCTCCCGTTTTTTTGGGGGCAATTTTCTTTACCGACGCGTAGGTTTTACGCTTTTCCTCGGAGCGGGGGCTTTTTTTCGCCGTGTTTTCCGTCTTGGCTTCGTCCAGGTAAGAGGATTTTTTATCCCCCTTCCCTCTTCGCATAAACAAAACGGCCTTGCTGCCTATTACCTGCACCACTTCACAGCCTACCGTATCGGAAATCGCTTCGGCCGCCTCGGCGGGAGTAAACTCGCAGGTTTCGAGGACGTGTATTTTGATAAGTTCCCTTGCCTTAAGAGCGTCGGATACCTGTTTTATAAATGTATCACCTATGGGATTCTTGCCTATCTGTAATATTGTGTCCATATTTGACGCTATGGATTTTAATTTTGCTCGTTCTTTACTCGTCATATTATTTCCTTTTTACATTGCGCAGCTTGCGCAACTCTTCCGCAAGCTTTTGCATTGCCCGCGCTCTGTGGCTGATTTTGTTTTTCTCTTCGCTTTCGAGCATGGCAAGACTTGTATCCTCGTCGATCATAAAAACGGGATCATATCCGAATCCGCCATCGCCCATGGGTTCAAAGCCTATAAACCCGTCAAGGGTTCCAGTGACGCAGTATTCCTTTTCGTCCTCGCTGATAAAATAGATGGCGCAAACGAAGCGGGCTCCCCTCAGGGGGGTATCGGCGCCCTGCATTTCCTCCAGAAGCTTAAGGTTGCGCTGTTTGTCGGTGGCGTTTTCCCCCGCGTATCTGGCGGAATATATTCCCGGCGCTCCCCCTAAAAATTCCACCTCCAGCCCGCTGTCGTCGGCTATAACGGGAAGTCCCGTAAGCTTGTGCACGGCTTTCGCTTTTATATGGGCGTTTTCCTCAAAAGTTTCCCCGTCCTCAACGATTTCCGCGTTTATATCCGCTTCGTTCAGGGAAACGGGCTCGTAGCCGAAGGGAGCCAAAAGCTGTCGGAATTCCTTTACCTTGCCCTCGTTTTTGGTCGCTATTATAACTTTCATCTCGGTGTTGATTTCCTCTTTTTACTCTTAGTGGCTTGTATATTAGTTACCGTTGTTTATTATTACCGATTTTATTCACGCTCCGGTGTAAATTCCTTCGGATCCTCCGTTTCTTCTCCCGTCTCTTCCAAGGTATCCTCGGTTTTTATGTCGCCGAAAAGCGCTTCGGCGTAATCGGAGGGGACAAAGGGCTGCAAGTCGTCGATTTTTTCCCCTATTCCCACCAATTTAACGGGAATACCCAATTCGTTTTTAATAGGTATTATTATCCCGCCTTTAGCCGTTCCGTCAAGCTTCGTGAGCACTATTCCCGTGATTTCGGAGGCTTCGTTAAACAGTTTGGCCTGATTCACCGCGTTTTGTCCCGTGGTGGCGTCCAACACCAATAAAGTTTCACGATCCGCATCGGGCAGCTTTTGTCCTATGATTCGGGATATCTTTTTCAGCTCGTCCATCAGGTTCTTTTTATTCTGAAGCCTTCCGGCGGTATCGATTATCAGTATGTCATAATTTTCGGTCAGCGCCTTTCCGCAGGCGTCGTAGACCACCGCGGCGGGATCGGAGCCCTCCGCCCTTTTCACTATGTCCACGCCCGCTCTGTCCGTCCAGACGTTGAGCTGTTCTATGGCCGCCGCGCGAAAAACGTCCGCCGCCGCCACAAGCACCTTTTTTCCCTCCGCCTTAAGACGGGCGGCAAGCTTTCCCACGGCGGTGGTCTTTCCCGCTCCGTTAACGCCTATCATGGTTATTACCGACGGCGACGTGCGTAAAACAAGCTCGTTTTCACCCTTTATCATATCGCCTATTATTTCCTTCATCGCCGCCAGAACTTGGGAAGCGTCGGACAGCTTTTCCGATTTTGCTTTTTCCCTTAATCTGTCGCAAATCTCCATACTGGTTTCTCCGCCTAAGTCGGAGGTTATAAGCGTTTCCTCAAGCTCCTCGAAAAAATCCTCGTTTATTTTTTTGGAACGCCTGAACAAGCCGCCGATTTTTTCGGCTATGCTGTTTTTCGTGTTTACAAGCCCGTTTTTGAGCTTTTCAAAAAGTCCCATTTTATGACCATTCCTTTCCTCTTGAGGAAGTGTTTGTGCCAAAGGCAAAAACGCGACGGGTTTGAAAAATCAAAATTTTTTCAAACTTTCTCCTTTATTGAGACGGAAATTTTACGCTGAATTTTAAATTGAATTTATTATAGCATTTTAAAAGTGCGTTGTCAACTGTTGATAACACTAATCTTTGGTCAGATTATAGACGAAAAATGTTGACCAAAAATTAGTATAAGTGAAACTTCGGCAAGGACTATGAAACCGCGGGAAATTATTTTCCCACGCAGAATCTCTCGAATACCCTGTCGATAATTTCCTCGCTCACATTTTCCCCCGTAAGCTCCATAAGGCTGTCAAGGGCGGATTCCAGCATTACGCCAACCGCGTCAAGAGTGACACCTTTGTCTATTCCGTCGATTGCCGCTTCGATGGCCTTTTCGGCTTTTAACGCGGCGGTTCTCTGCCGCTCGTTGGCTATGAATCCGGCGGAGATATCCAGCTTTTCGGGATTTATCAGCTTTCCCACGGCTTCGTTAAGTATTCTTAGGGAGCCGGGGTTGTTGGCGGAGATTTCCACGGCTTTTCCGAATTTCGCCGCCAGATAGGCCATATCCAGCTTGTTTTCGAGATCGAGCTTGTTTATCACGCAAAGGACGTTTCTCCCCTTAAGCTTTTCTATAAGCCTGTAATCGTCGTTTTCCAGCGGGCGGCTGTAATCGAAAACCGCAAAAATAAGCTGGGACTGTTCAAGGCGCTTCTCCATTTTCACCACGCCTATTCTTTCCACGGGATTGTCGGTCTCTCTTATTCCCGCGCAGTCGGCTATTCGAAGCAGCGCCCCGCCCAGAATCACGTTTTCCTCTATTATGTCTGTGGTGGTGCCCTCGATATCGGTGACTATGCTCCTTTCACAGCCCACCAGAAGATTCATGAGAGTGGATTTTCCCACGTTGGGTTTTCCCACTATCGCGGCGCTTATGCCGTCCCTCAGCGCCTGCCCCACGTCAAAGCTTTCCAGAAGCAGCTTAAGGCGCAAACGGCAGTCGGTGAGCTGACCTATCTTTGAACCTATCTCGAAGCTGTCCAGCTCGTCGGGATAATCTATCCACGCGGTTATCTCCGAAGCTATGTCGAGAATGGTTTGTTTAATACCGTTTATTTTGCGGTATAAGGCTCCGTCAAGCTGAGCGGCGGCGCATTTCAGGAACTGGTCGCTTCTGGAGTTTATTATATCCGCCACGGCTTCCGCCTGGGTCAAAGTCATCTTGCCCGCCAACAGGGCGCGGCGGGTGAATTCCCCCGCCTTGGCGGGCTGCGCCCCCGCGTCGAAGCAGGCTCTCAGCACCCGCCTTGTTATCAGCATACCGCCGTGACAGGTTATTTCCGCCACGTCCTCCCCCGTATAGCTGTGAGGTGCGCGGAAAACCAATAAAATACCGTCGTCCAGTCGCTCGCCGATCTCGCCGCCCTCCGCGCCGCAGTATATATTTCCGTAGGCGGCGGTGTAGCCCCTCATTTCGGATATATTCCTTCCGTTTACGGGCTTAAAAAGCTTCGCCGCTATTTCAAGAGCGTTTTCGCCGCTTATCCTTATAACCGATATGCCCCCCGTCGCGGGAGGCGTGGCGATTGCCGCTATAGTTGACATATTCCGCCGTCCTTTCCCAATGCTGTAAGAATTTTAAATAAATTTACCCCTTCTTTTTCCAAAACAGAAAGCCTTTTTTCTTTTCCTCTTTTTTGGGGGCACTGTCCGCTGCTTCTTCCAAGGGGCGATTGTTTTCCCCGGTCTCTTCGGGATCGCCGTCAAATAAATCTAGCGTGTCCCCCTCATAAGCGTCCTCTTCAAAGGAAGCGGAGCTTCGGGCTTCTTCCTCCATAAGCTCCCTTTCGGATTCCTCGGAAAGGAAGTTTACGAGAAACGGTTTTTTGTTAAGCTCGTCGCCCGTATCCTCCAAAAGATATGTGCGGATATTTTTTGGCGCGTCTATGCGGTAATTCTCGTCCCCGTTTTCCAGAAGATCCTCAAAGCGTTCTTCCGTATAAGCCTTCAATTCCTCTTCCATGGATTGATAGTACTCTTCCGCGGCGATGTTGTATTCCTCGGCGGGGCTTTTTCCGCCCACCTCCACCAAATGAATCCCTCGGCGTATATATTCGGTGTATTCCAGATATTCGCTCCAAAATCTGTTTACCGCCGCCACGACCGTTCTCCGCTGAAGGTCGGACAGCATTGGTTCTCCGTATATTTTAAGCGCTTCCTCGTATCGGGGGCAGTTTTCCCATATTCCCGGGGACTCGTTTTTCAGAAAACGGGTTCGGCTCTCGAAAATCTGAGCCCTGTGCTTTTCGCCTATCATAGTGAATTTTAAAAGTCTCGCCCTTATGTCGAAGGCGTCCCCCTCGCTTATGCGCTGTATCCGCTCCACCTCGCGGCGAAGTATCTTATCCTCCAAGGGCTGTTCCGAGGGTATGGGCTTGTGCTTGGCGGGAAGAAGGTTAGTCAGCTTGTATTTTTCCATTATGGGCTCGTCTATTGCCACAAAGCACATACTCTCGCCGGGATCCCCCTGCCTGCCGCAGCGGCCGATAAGCTGCTTTACGATTCTGCTGCTTTCGGGCATATAGGTGGAGATAACCAAAAGACCTCCCGCCCTTACGGCTTCCTCCCGCCGCTCCTCGTTCCGTCCGCCCAGTCTTATGTCTACCCCTCTTCCCGCCATATTGGTGGAAATGGTTACGGCATAGGGGCGGCCGGCCTCGCTTATTATGTCCGCCTCCATATAGTCGTTTTTGGCATTAAGGATCACGGCGTTTATGCCCTTTTCTCTCAGCATATCATACAGCATTTCGCTGTCCGCTATGCTTCCCGTGCCCACAAGAACGGGCTGACCCTTTCGGTTGGCTTCCCACACCGCTTTTACAACGCCCCTCCACTTTGCTTCGCCGCTGTAATAAATCAGCGTATCGCGGTCGATTCGCTTGCTGGGAATATGAGGCTCCACCCGCTTGTATTCAAGGTCGTAAAGCTGGTAAAACTCGTCCTTTGCGGCTTCCGCGGTACCCGTCATTCCCGAAAGGAAGGGGTATTGCCTTACGAAATACTGCATAGCAATACTGCCCATTATCACCCCTCTGGAGGTGACCTCAACACCGTGTTTTATTTCCACCGCCGACTGGAGCGTTCCGGGGTAATGGCGGTTTTCCGCCACGCGCCCCGTGAATTTGTCTATCAGGAGGATTCTTCCGTCGCGGCAGATATAGTCCTTGTCCTCCTTAAGCATAAACCAGGCGTTAAGGCAGTCGTTTATTTTGGACAGCAGCTCGGCGTTTTCCTCGTCGTAAAGGTTGGTCAGTCCGAAAAAGCGTTCCGCTTTACCCGCGCCTTTATCGGAAAGATATACGTTTTCCGCTTCAAGACTTATGTCGTAATCCTCCTGTGTAAAGCCGTCCATAAGCTCGGCCACTTTATAAAGATCGGGATCGTATTTTACGTCGGTATCCGCCGAAACCACCATGGGAATACGTCCTTCATCTATAAGAAGAGAATCCGCCTCGTCCACTATGGCGGCTCCGAAGCCCTGACCCACGGTATCCTCCGAATTCTGTACCGTGAAATCTCTGAGATAGTCGAAACAGCATTCTCTCGCGCTTATATAAAGAACGTCGGCTTTATAGGCGGCTTTTCTGGCGTAAAAATCGCTTCTTTCGGTGACAGAAGCCACGCTTACTCCAAGAATATCGTAAACGGGGCGCATCCAGTGTTCGTCCCGGTAGGCAAGATAGTCGTTGAAGGTGAGGACGTGAACTTTTCTGCCCATCAGCTTGTGCCATACCGAAGCGAACACCGCGCAAAGGGTTTTTCCTTCTCCCGTGGGCATTTCGAGGATTTTTCCCTCGATAAGCGCCCGCGCCGCCAAAAGCTGCTGGTCGAAGGGGGTGATTCCGAGACCCTTTTCCGAGGCTATACAGACGGCGGCGAAAAGCGGGGTCAGGTTTTTTCCGTTTTCGGTTTTTTTTATAAGCTCGTTTATATCGTACTCTTCGGCGTATTCCCGCACGGAAGAGATAAATTTTTCGTTTTCGGTCATTTCGGTTTTCCTTTCTTTTTATCTTTTCATAGTATATCATATTATTGAAAAAAAGTAAATAAAAATTATTGTGAAAAAGGGGCGATTTGACAACGGGCGGCGTATGTGATAAAATTATATTATATAAATTGCCTTGCATATCCGTTCGTTTGCTCACTCCGTGCGGATTGGCAAATCGGAAAGGGAAAGGAAAAGATAATGGAATATAGGGAAGTTCTGAAAAAGCTTAAGCTTTTCTGTCCGCCGACTTCAACTGTGAGCCGGAGGACTTTGACAAAACGGAAAACGTCGTTGTTCCCTCGACTCTTAACGAGGGACGGAGAATGTACGAAAAAGAAAAAACGTTTTTCGGTATGGCGACCCTCGGCAAAAACGCCGTCATAACCGCCGACGAGCGCCTTTTACCGTTTTTAAGGGAATATGCAAAGGATAAGGCGGGATATTGGCTTTTTGAGCAGCCTCACACGCTGGTTATCGAAAAAGAGCTTAACAAATACGGCTATACGCTCGGTCATTCCCATCACCTGTACCTGCCCTCAAAGGAAACCGAACCCAAAGGAAGCTTTACGATAAAATGGTATCGGGGCTATGAGGAGATCAAGCCCTTTTACGGGGACAAACGCTTTCCCAACGCCCTTTGTGAGCAATATACGCCGGAACGTCCCGATACCTTGGCGGTATGCGCCTTTGAGGGAGAAAACATAATGGGTATGGCGGGGTGCTCTCAGGACGCGCCCGGATGGCAGCAGATAGGAATAGACATACTTCCCGAATACCGCTCAAAGGGTTTGGGGACGCATCTTGTCACACTGCTCAAAAACAAAATAACGGAAACGGGGGACATTCCCTTTTACGGAACGGGAATAGCCAATTTTCACTCTATGAACATAGCCGTTAATTGCGGATTCAAACCCGTGTGGGTGGAAATCAGCGCAAAAAAACTATCGTAACTGTCGTAAGGGAACAAAAGTTTTTAAAATAATATGGTTTTTTACAAAAAACTATTGCAAAACAGCTTAAAATGTGAGACAATAATAGTATTAGAGGAAACTCTCTTCAACAAGAAAGGCGGAATAGAATCGTGAACAAAACATCTTGTATCGTCTTAGCTGCGGGCGACGGAAAAAGAATGAAATCGGTTAAGCCGAAGGTGCTTATGGAAGTGTTGTTCAAGCCTATGTTAGGCTGGGTTCTGGACAGCGCGGAAAAGCTTTCCCCCGACGAGATATGCGTTGTGGTGGGAAACGGCGAGGATAAGATAGGCGCGTACCTTGAAACAAGGAGCGGGAAATACACGGTGGTAAGGCAGACCGTCCGCTTAGGCACCGGTCACGCGGTAATGCAGGCGGAAAACGTGCTCAAAAACTGTGAAAACGTGCTTGTGCTCTGCGGCGACGCGCCCTTTATGGACGAGGAAACCCTGCGCGCGGCGCTTAAGACGCACCTTGAAAAGGACTGCGGGGCTACGGTAATTGCCGCCACTCCCGAAAACCCCTTCGGCTACGGGAGAATAGTAAGGGACGAAAAGGGCGATTTGCTTAAAATAGTGGAGCAAAAGGATGCCACTATTGCCGAGCAGCATATAAAGGAGATAAACTCGGGGGCATACTGGTTCAACAGCAGGGATCTTTTGGAGGCTTTACCCAAGCTTTCGGACAGCAACGCGTCAAAGGAATACTATCTCACCGACGCCGTGGCGCTTATAAGAGAATCGGGTCGCCGAACCGCCGTTTGCACCGCCGCTCATCAGGCGGTTGTTCTGGGAGCCAACACAAGGAACGACTTATACTGTCTCAACGGCTTTGCCCGTATGGCGGTTATAGGGGATCTTCTTCAGAAGGGCGTGGAATTCCCCTGTCTCGACGGGGTGATTATCGGAACGGACGTTACCGTGGGACAGGATACGGTGATCCTTCCAAACACGATAATAAGGGGTAAATGCTCCATAGGCTGCGGCTGTGAAATAGGGCCGAACAGCCTTTTGGAGGATTCCGTAATCGGGGACGGAGTTGCGTTGAACAATGTTCAAGCGTATAAGAGCACCGTGGACAGCGGAGCCACCGTAGGACCCTTCGCTCAGCTTCGCCCCGGTTCCCATATTGGAAGCGGAGTAAAAATAGGCGATTTTGTGGAAATAAAGAATTCGGAAATAGGGGCGAGAACCTCAATAGCCCATTTGACCTACGTGGGCGACAGCGACGTGGGCGAAGGGGTCAACTTCGGCTGCGGCTGCGTTACCGCCAATTACGACGGAATACAGAAATTCCGCACGAAGATAGGGGACAACGCGTTTATCGGCTGCAACACCAACCTTATCGCTCCCGTGGAGGTGGGCGAAAACGCGTCCACCGGCGCGGGCTCCACTATCACCAGAAACGTTCCTCCCAACGCTCTGGTGGTGGAAAGAGCCGAGCCTAAGGTGGTTCAAAACTGGGAAAAGAACAAGCTCAGGAAAAGGAAATAAGTTGAAACGGAATCGGCGTAAACAATCCAAAAGAGAAAGGACGTAAAAATGAACCTTCACGGCAAGGATATCAAAATCTTCTCCTGCTCCTCAAACAGACCCTTGGCCTCCGCCATAGCGAAGGATCTGGGGCTTCCCTTGGGAAACGCCGAGATTGGCGTTTTCAGTGACGGCGAAATAAGCTGTTCCATAAGCGAAAGCGTAAGAGGCTCCGACGTTTTTATCATTCAGTCCACCTCCTATCCCATAAACGACAATCTTATGGAGCTTCTTATAATGACAGACGCCCTTAAACGAGCCAGCGCGGCGAGCATTACCGCCGTTATACCCTATTACGGCTACGCAAGGCAGGACAGGAAGGCGAAAAGCCGCGACCCCATTTCCGCCAAGCTCACCGCCAACCTTATAACCGTGGCGGGAGCGGACAGGGTGCTTACAATGGACTTACACAGTCCGCAGATTCAGGGATTTTTCGATATACCTCTGGATCATTTACAGGGGGTTTCGGCCTTGGCTCCTTATTTCAAGAAGCTTTTCGCGGGAGACGAGGACAATCTGATTTGTTTAAGCCCCGACGTGGGATCGGTGGCGAGAGTGAGAAACTTCGCCTCAAGAATAGGCGTGGGCTTCGCCATAATCGACAAAAGGAGGCAGAAAGCCAACGTCTGTGAGGTTATGAACATTATAGGCGACGTAAAAGACAAAACCGTTTTAATCATAGACGATATGGTGGACACGGCGGGAACGCTTTGCAACGCCGCGCGGGCGGTGATGGAAAAGGGCGGAGCGAAAGAGGTTTACGCCTGCGCCACTCACGGGGTTCTGTCGGGTCCAGCCATTGAAAGAATCGAAGCTTCTCCCATAAAGGAGTTGGTGCTGTTGGACACGATACTGCTTCCGGAGGAAAAACGTATTTCAAAGATCAAGATTTTGGGAACCCACAGCCTTTTCGCCCAGGCTATTGACAGAATTTACAGCGATAAGCCCATTTCCATACTCTACTAAATATTTATTTTTAAATGAAAAAAGGATTGTAAAATGAATTCAGACAATAACGAAAACAACGAAATAGTATCCGACGGCGGATACATAGATTCCCCGATGAGCGGAGCGATTCCCGATAACGGCGGTTTCTCTCCCGCAGCGGCCGATTCGGTTTCGGATTCGGCTTCGGGAGAGGAAAACGGTTTGGCGGGAAATCAAGGCAGTGCCCCCAATATGATGAAAAGCTATAAGGCGGCCTGTTTGAAATTCGGCTTTTTTCTGACGATAACTTTGCTTATGAGAATAGTCGCCCAAGGGCTGGCGCCGGCGGCGGTAAGGTTAATTAACTCGATCACCTCCAACATCGACGTAAAATACGCCCTCAGCCTTCTTTATTCCGCGCTTTTCCTACAGATAATCCCCTCCTTTATAGCGGCGGCAATGCTGAAATACAGCCTTAAGAACTTAGTGGGCGGCTTTCATCCCCCGAAAAACAGCAAAAAGGCCTTCGCAAATTTCCCTGCGGTGTACGGCGCGGGAATGACCGTCAATCTTATCACTATGGCGGTGGTTCAGCTGGTTACCCACAACGGGAACATCAACGACTCGGTGAACAGCTTAATGCTCTCTCCTCCTTCCATGACCTCCGCCTTTGTTCTTATCGTTATGCTTGTGGTTGTGGCGCCGATTTTTGAGGAGTTTATCTTCCGAGGGGCGGTAATGAATCTTCTTAAGCCCTACGGAAGCGGCATCGCGGTATTTGTGTCCGCCTTTTGCTTCGCCGTTTTCCATGGCAATTTCCAGCAGTTTTTCTACGCCTTCGCTCTGGGAATTCTTTTAGGGTACATTTCCTACGCTACCGATTCAATGTTCTGCAACACCCTTCTTCACGCAATGTTCAACGCGGTGAGCGGAATTATTATGATTTTCGCCACTACGGAGGCGGTGGGCAAAAAGACCACGGATCCTTCGGCGGCGCTTAACGACGGGGAACAGCTTGTACTTTCCTTCTACGCCATTTTTATGATCGCCGTTATCGTTACTGCGCTTATCGGCTTTATAGCGATCGTAAGAAAATTGATCAAAATCAAAAAATACCGCCTTCCCAAGGTGTGGGGCGAGGTGGGAAACGGAAAAAAGCTTATGATTCTCGTCTTTACCGTATCCGTGCTTTTGTCCATTCTTCTTATGACGGACGTTATGGGAGAGGGCTATATTTCCGACGTAATAGCCGACGGAGTTTCCGCGCTTTTTCAGAAGCCCTAAGGAACCACTGATTAAATCGGATGCGCACATCTTGCTTGCATATTTTCCGTCAGATTGCACAACTTCTCCTTGACGGGCGCTAGCCCGCCTGCGTCGAATTTGTACAATCTGACGAAAAATCTGCCGCGCAATATGCACACACCGATTTAATCAGCGGTTCCCTAAAGTTATCCGAAAGGTAAATGTATGTATATAAGTTATATACCCGAAGAAAAGCCAATGCCCCCCTATCAGCGGGAACCGGAAAAGGAGTTTAAAAGCTCGCTGGCAAGGCTGGCGGCGTTCGTCCTTATTTCGGTAATAAACGACAATTTTCTTTATTATATTTTTCTTTACCCCTGTATAATGATATTATCCCTTCTTCCCGAGGGGACGGGGGACGAGGTTTATTACGCTGCCCAGTGGATTGTAAACGACATAAGCGTGTATCTTATTCCCGGAATAAGCGCTTATCTTCTTTTCAGAAACGAGCTTAAGGCCCCGAATCCTTTCAAGGAGCACTCTTCCTACATTCCTTGGCTTTCCGGCGGGCTTACCTTTTTCGCGCTGTGTTTTTTGGGATCGCTTTCCACTATGCTATCCAATTTTATCGCGGAGATATTGGACGTTCTTTTCGGCACCGGTGAGATTCCCGACGCGATCGCGGGAGCCTTGCCGCAAAACGGCAGCTTGGGAACGTATATTGTGCTTATCGTTTCCGTGGCGGTAATTGCTCCGATATGTGAGGAGCTGATTTTCAGGCGGCTGCTTCTTCAGCCCTTAAGGAAACACGGGGACGGCTTCGCCATTGTCGCCACTTCTCTTATTTTCGGGTTCACCCACGGAAATTTCGACCAGCTTCCCTACGCTTTCACGGTGGGGCTTATGCTGGGGCTTCTGGCGGTGAATTCCAACTCGGTTGTACCCTCTATGGTGCTTCACACGCTGAACAATCTTCTTGTGACGGTGGGGAGCTATTCGGTTAGTATTTTAGGGGAAAACGAAATTACGCTCGCTTTGGAAAACGGGATAAGTATCGGGCTTAATCTGGCATTCTGGCTGGGAATACCCGCGGTTGTGGTTATGCTCGCTTCGGGAATGTTCAGGTCGGATTATCGGTTCCAGCTTTCCAAGGGGGAAAAAGCGAGGATTATATTTGCATCGCCGGCTTCTTATTTGCTGGCGGTTGGGTTGGGGCTGATGATGGTGGACTTTCATAGTTTTTTATTTTAAAGAAGTATTTAATTTTCAAAGAGCGACCTCAGAGACCGTTCGGCGTTTCCGCGAAGGCATTAGGGGTTCCGAAGGGAATTGGGGGGCTGTCGTCAGGGGGCAAAGACTTGGGTTTTACGGGGTGTTTGTTTGGGGGTACGTTGTTTTTCGCTAAGGGGGGTGGGGGTGGTTATGCTTGTTTTTTATAAGCTCCTGCATAATAGGCTCCTTTCTTTTGTATTGTCTTTGACGGGGGTGGGACAGCCGGTTTTTTTGTGGGGGTTACGGTGTTGGTTTTATTATGGGGGAGTGTTTTGGGTCTTGATTTTTATGGGCTTTGACATATTGAAACTCCTTTCTTTTTATTTTCCGTTCGGTTTGGTTGAATTATATTATACAAGAGTTGAATGAGAATGTCAAGGGGGGATTGGTGTTTTGGAGATTTTTGGAGAAATGAACAAGGGGGTGGGGTGTTTTTTTGGGGAAGTTGTATATTTTGGGGATACATGAAAGTGATAAAAAACGCCCAAAGGGGGAGGAAGGGATTTTTAAGGTGAAACCTGAGGGGGAGAGATTGGCGCGGCGCAGCCGCGAACGGAGCCGAAGACGGAGTGAGCCGACGCGGAGCGTTAGCGGAGCGGCGACAAATTTTCCGTTAGGAAAATTTGGGCTGCGCCCCCTGCTGTTGGGCAGTTTTGGCGTAGGAGCAGTTTTTACTGATGGGGCGGGTTGCGGAGTTTGATTGGCAAAATACAGATAAAGTTATCACGGGTACGCAATCATTGGCAATAACCAATGGGACATCAACTTAATGAGACAAAATAAGATATATTGGAAGCAGTTATATGAAACAACCAACCCGAGAGCAAAACACAAAATACGATGATAGCAATCGTCGGAACACATTTTATCCGAGTGAAACCTATATTGACAATAAAACGCCCAGAGGGGGGGAAGGAATGGATTCTTAAGGTGAAACCTAATGGGGGAGAGTGGGGGACAGGCTTCGCCGAAACAGTATATTTACAGTAAAAACAAGCTATATTTTAAGCCAAACCAACATTGCGAAGCCTGTTCACCTTCTCCCACCCTTTTAGGACGGCACGATGCCGTCGGGAGCAAGCCCAGGGCCGCCGCAAGGATGCGGCGGCCCTGGACTTGCCCTCTGTTACCTTAAGCCCCCCCGCGGGAGCGGTTCTGCACCGGCGGTACAAAAGATATATCATTGTAAAAGGAAATCGACCTTCGATAAAAACCTTTCCCCCCTGAGGCAAGCAGTTCTTTTTAAATTTCCACACTATTTGTAATTAACGCCCTTTTTTTACCAAAAGTATTAAATCCTCATAAACGCCCCGAACATTCTGTCATCGTCATTTTCCCCAAACTTCAAATACCCCTGTGCGATACTTTCCTCCAACACCGCGCCTCTGAACGCAAAAATGTTTGCGCAGGCGTGCTCGATCTGATATTCGTCGGATTTCAGAAAATCGGGTATCTCCCTGCAAATTTGTTCACGGCAGAAGCGGTAATGCCTGAGAGCGACCTCTGCCGCCTTTTTTCTTAAAATATCAGCTTTTTCCTTATCGCCGCTGTCCGTAAGTTCACATTTATCCCTGTACATCACCAGAAACCTCGGCTTATATTCCCCGCCGCTTTCGGAGATATAGCCGTATTCCTCCAAACGCTTCAGCACCGACTCGGATTCCGAACCGCTCTTTCCCTTAACGACGGCTTCAAGGGCTTTTGCATAAGAATAGGGCATATGCTGGGGCGTTTTCTGATCGATACCCTTGTATTGGAATCTGAACTGCTCAAAATCAACCGCCGGAAGGAGCATTTCCTCGGGGGAGTTAACACAGCCGTGAAGTCCCACAAAAGCGGGACGGTCTCCGTTAAAAGTCTCCATACCGACAACGTCCCATTCTCCCCCGTCGGGTCTTTTTGTGTGGCCGAAGCTTCCCTTATCCGATTTCGGGGGAGCTTTGCGCCCGGCGTTGTATAAATCCAGCACGTCAAAATTGGTTGTGTCCGTTTGGAGCATAAGAAGCGCCCATTTCATACCCTCATAGGACTGATATCCTCCGTGCCAACGGGGGCTTTTTTCGTTTCTGCACTGTACAGTAAATTCAAGCGCTTCTATAATCGCTTTGGTCAGCTCGGGAACAAGCCCCCGAAGATGGGCGGATATTTTCTCCTGCGCCTGTGCGCTTACAATGAAAAAAGCGGTTTCATATCTGTTTTCGTTTTTCTTCATCAGCGACGCTCCTACAAGCGCGTTAAGCTCTTCTTCCATATAGGGCAGTGCCACTCCCACTTCAAGCGCCAGCTCTTCGGCGGTAGAGGGGTTTCTGTAAGCCGCCAGCATAATGTTTTTGCAAAGGGATCGGTTGAGAAATGTCCAGGGCTCACCGTTTGCGCCGAAAACGCCGTTGCATACAAATGTGATATTTTCGGGGTTGTAGCTTAATTTTCCGAATTCTCTTGCCATATCCATACCTTCCTTCAATATTTTTCTCGCGCGGAAAAGCCTCTGCTTCACCGCAGATTCCGAAAGGGAAAGAGACGAAGCTATATCTCGGACGCTTTTGTTTTCGATATAATAGGCCAGTACGATATTTCGGCAGTCGCTTCTCATAAACGCCAGTTCCCGTCGAAGCAGAGACAGCTCTTCTCCGCGCACAATTTCGTCTTCGATAAGGGCGGCTTCCGCGGGTTCCCCAAGCTCAAGCTCCCCGATATCGTAATCCGACGTGGACTCGTTTCGCTTGCGCTTTTCTTTAACCCACGCGCACCAGCGATTACGGGCAATTTGCCACACCCACGCCGAAAAGCTTACGGGAACCGTCCCGCCGCTTAACGCGGAAATAATATTGAGGGCGATATCGTGGGTAAGGTCCTCCGCTTCTATAACGTTTCCCGTCCTTTTAAGACAAAAGTAGAACAGCTTTTCCATATAATTTTCGGTAAACTCCGAAATTAAGCCGCCGCATATTTCGCTGACCATTGTCTCAGCTCCCTTCATCTATATAGTGTGAGTTTTTACTGTTCGGTGACAATTTTTTTAAGAAGCTTTTATTGCTCCACGAAAAAGCTTTGTTTCCCCTCCTCAGAGAAAAAGGGCGCTTTCCTTTAAAGGCTAAGACTGTTTACTTACGTCGGTAAAATCGGGGGTGTAAGCGTCGGTTTCTATATACTCCCACTCTATCGCGGGAACGTAAATATCACCGTAAAGGGTTTCGCCGTCGGGGCCCTTATAACCAAGCTCCGTGTAAAAGCGGTAAAAAGGCTTGTAATACGGGTCGCCGAGACTGTAATAAATAAGCTCCGCTCCTTTAACGTCCTCTATACTTGGTTCTCCGTCTTTAAAAAACTCGTCGGGTATATTGCAAAGAAAGCTGCCGCAAGAGAACAGCTCTTTTGCCCTTTCAAGAGAAACGGCGGGGTAATCGCCCAGATAATTTACCTCCGAAAAATGATTTTCAATTCGGATTTCGGTAAGTAAATCGCCGTTAAATTCAAAGCTTACTCCCGAAAGGCTGTAATTCAGTATATTCTGAACCGCGCTGCGGGAGCGGTCATACAAAAGATACGCACCGCCCTCAGTCCCTTCGTCGCAGCCTGCCAGAGCGGGATTTTTGTATTGTATCAGATTTCCGAAGCTTTTAACGATAAGCTTAAGTTTTTCCTTATCGCTTTTACTCTCGAAATCGGGCATTAAACAGCCGCTTTTTTCTTCCCCGCCGCAACCGAATTCTATATCAAGATAACCGTTTCCCCATATCAATACGTCTACGGTATCCACGCCGTATTTTTCCCCGCCGAAAACGGCGGAAAGCCACAAGGGAAACTCGCCGCCCTCTTCATAGTAGAATTCGGCTTCGCCTTTTTCCTCCGTAAGCCCCAGAGCCTTGACCACATTCGTCATCATACCGTTAAGCTCCTCCTCGGAAAGGTAGCCTTCAAGCTTGATATAATAGCCGTCAAAAAAATCGTTTTTGAAAACGGGAAGCTCGGAAAAGTTGTCCCCATCTTTCCAAGGATTGCGGCTTAAGTTACGTTCCATATCCTCCCGTGTGAACAGATGACTCAGGGTATCGGACTCGTCGTTCCAGTGTATAAAGTAACCGGGGAGGGAATAATCTATTTTCGGCTTTTCGTCGTACACCGCACGCTGATTTTTATAGTCAAAGGCGGGATATATACGGTAATCCTCCCAAGGGGATTTTCCCAATCCCAATGGATTTAACACGGTCAGGCATACGGCCGCCGCTGCCGTAGTTATTGCCGCCGCCGTTATAATACGCGTTTTTTTCTTTTTTTCCTTGACTAAGGCGGGGATATGCCTGTCGTCTATCTTGCCGATTTCATCAAAAAGTTTATCGTTGTTTTTCATATTTATACCGTTCCTTTCTTTTTTGCTTTTTTGAATAGCCTTAACTTAAAAATTATTCGCTAACGGATTTAATATCCTTATATTATAAGACGAAAAAACAAGGCAAAGGTAACGTAATACTAATAACCATTTTGACACAGGATAAAATCAAAGTCAAAATGGTTATTACTCCCAAAGCACTATTAACCGATTAAAAACCATTTATCCAATTTTTAATCGGTTAATAGTATAAAACCCCTTTTTTTTCTTACGGCAAAGGCAGAAAAAGAAAAAAAGGGGCTGTAAAATCACTGTCTACAACTTAAGACGTAGCATATTGCAATTCGTTTTTGAACAAAGTCTTTTTTTCACGTATTGACGCAATAGTCATTATGACATTTGCTTAAGTTGTGGATAGTGGCTGTAAAATAACTAAAAAACTTAAGAGTTATTCAAACATACGATAATAGCACTCACCGGCACAACATTTTATTCGAGAGAAAGGCCGATTGACAATAATACTAAATCCCAATAGAAATCAGATAAATCCGACGATTGGAGCGTCCCTACTCTGCGTCAGCCCTCCTTGAAATATGCGCATATTCCTGCGTCGGGACTTCCTTGATTAGGAACGCTCCACCCGCCGCCTTTTTCTGATTTCTATTGAGAATTAGTATAAAACGTCCGGAGGGGGGGTAAGGAAGGGATTCTTAAGGTGAAACCTAAGGGGGGGAGTGGTGGACAGGTTACGCCAAATCCGTATACTTTCGATAAAAACAAGCACCCATTATACTAAAAGTAAACGTTGCGTAGCCTGTTCACCTTCTCCCCCCCTTAGGTTTCACCTTAAGCCCCCCGCGGGAGCGGCCCTGCACGGCTCGTTCATTAAATAAAGCATTGTAAAAAGGCATCAACCTTCGAAAAAATCTCCTCCCCACCGAACGGTAAGTACTTTTTTAACGATTATTCAAACACCCCCGCCGACAAATATCTGTCTCCCGTGTCCGGCATAAGAACCACAATGTTTTTCCCCGCGTTTTCCGGCTTTTTCGCCAGCTCCGCCGCGGCAAACACCGCCGCGCCCGAGGAAATTCCCACCAAAACGCCTTCTTTTTTTCCTATAAGGGAGCACATTTTATAAGCGTCCTCGTCGCTTACGGCTATCACCTCGTCGTAAATATCCGTGTCCAGAACCTTCGGCACAAATCCCGCGCCTATGCCCTGAAGTTTATGGGGTCCCGCCGTTCCTCCCGACAGCACCGGGGAGCCTTTCGGCTCAACGGCGATTATTTTTATATTGGGGATTTTTTCTTTCAGATATCTGCCCGTGCCCGTAATCGTACCGCCCGTACCTACTCCCGCCACGAAAAAGTCCGCTTCTCCGTCGGCGTCCTCGTATATTTCGGGGCCGGTGGTATCGTAATGAGCCTTGGGGTTGGCGGGATTTACGAATTGTCCCGCTATAAAGGCGTTGGGGATTTCTTTGGCCAGTTCCTCCGCCCTGTCTATGGCTCCCTGCATTCCCTTTGAGCCGTCGGACAGCACCAGCTCGGCTCCGTAGGCCTTCATAAGCTGCCGCCGCTCTGCGGACATGGTGTCGGGCATTACTATAATGATTCGGTATCCCCGTGCCGCGGCTACGGAAGCCAGTCCGATACCGGTATTTCCCGAAGTTGGCTCGATAATTACCGAATCGGTTTTTAGCTTTCCGCTTTTTTCCGCTTCTTCTATCATGGCCTTGGCCACTCTGTCCTTGGAGGAGCCGGCGGGGTTGAAAAACTCGGCTTTCGCAATGATACGCGCCTTAAGGTTTAATTCCTTTTCGATATTGGTAAGCTCCAGAAGGGGGGTTTTTCCGATAAGCTGTTCGGCGGAGGTGAATATTCGTGACATAATCAAGGCTTCCTTTCTTGTTATTTGGGGGGCAAATTAGCTTTATTGCATACATAAACATAGTGAGGCATATCAACATTGCGGTAACGCTTAACAAAGACGTCGGCTTTTATCATTCCGTTTCTTTCCGCAACCCTTTGGGATGGCAGATTGGAGTCTCTTATTATGGAGTAAACGGCTTCGAGACCAATCACCTCAAAGGCGTATTTTTTCCAGAATAAAGCGGCTTCCGTAGCATAGCCCTTGTGCCAGAAGCTTCTTTGAAAGAGATATCCTATTTCGGGAACCTTTTTTCCGTTGTAATCCTGTAAGGTAAGTCCGCATTGACCTATAAGCATATTGCTTTCCTTAAGTATAACCGCGTACAGCCCCATACCGTTTTCGTTTTCATAGCGCCAAAGCTGTCTGTCTATCCATTCGTCCACCTCTTCGTCGTCGAATTTCCCTTCATAAGCGTACATGGCTTTTTCGTCCTGCAATATTTTGCACAGATCGCTGCGGTCGTTTCTTGTGATTTTTCTGAAATACAGACGTTCGCTTTCCACGGCTTTCTCCTTTACCGTAAATCCAGCTTTTTCATAAGCTCCAGTATCTCGCTTCGCCGCCTTTCGGTGGCTTCCGTATCTACAATATATGCTCCGTTTTCACAGAACAATACGTCGCCTTCCTTTGCAGTTTCTTGAATAAGAGCTTTTTCTATTTTTAAGACGGCGTCGGCTTTGCTGTCCTCCACTACCGCGTAATTTCCCTCGAACCTGTCTATTATAAGCATTCTTTCACCTTTTTTATCCCTTCTCGGCGGTTATCTCAAGCCCGCTTCCGTCGCTGACAAACACAATGCTCCCCAAAATATCGGTTCGGTAAATAACGATATCGGATTTTTCCAGCCGCTTCACGGTTTCCTTATGAGGGTGACCGTAATCGTTGCCCTCGCCCACCTCGATCACCGCGTATTCGGGATCGACGGCTTTTAAAAATTCCTTGTGAGTGGAGGTGGAGCTTCCGTGGTGAGCCGTTTTAAGCACGTCGGCGGACACAGTTGCCCCCGAAGCCAGAATATCGGCTTCCGCTTCTTTTTCTATATCCCCCGTAAACAGGAAGGAATTTTCGCCGTGACAGAATTTCACGGTAACGGAATAATTGTTAAGATCGTCGTAATCGCTCACCGGGGATAAAAGGGTAAATTCCCCGTTATCAAGGGGATACGAGATTCCCGCCTCGGCGTATTCCACCTCTATGTCGTTTTCGCCTATGGATTCCAACAGCCGTTTATAAGCGTTGGAGGTGGGGGTAAGCTCTTTTTTTATCTTGGGCATAATAACCAGCCCAATATCGAAGCTGTCCAGAATATAGCTCATACCGCCCATATGATCGGAATGAGGGTGGGAAACCACCACATAGTCCAGCCGATTTATACCCAGATTTGTTATATAGTCTATTACCTCCTGATAACGGTCGCGTTCGCCGCAGTCTATAAGCAGGGATTTGTTCTTTGTAACGATAAGCTCACAGTCGCCTTGTCCCACGTCGATAAAATGCACCTCCGCCGCACCTTCCCCGTCGGAAACAGCTACGTTTCCGAACCCCGCGCCTTCGTACAGGTCGTTTAGGGTGGGGATTCCCTCGATACCGAAAAACTTTTCGTTAAGAAAAAAGAACAGAGCTGACAAAAGAAGGATCACGCCTATCACCGCGATAACCCTTCTTCCGGAGGAGCTTTTTCCCGCGAAGGCCGCCGCCTGTTTTATCGCCTTGTAACTGTTTCTACCGCTTTTGCGGTTAAAATTGCTTTTCATTATGTCAGTCCTCTTTGTTCAGCTTTCTTTCATACCAAGCTTCCTTGGACATAAGGAGCTGGCGGGGCTTGTTACCTTCGGGAGCGCCCACGATTCCCATCTGTTCCATCATATCTATCAGCCTCGCCGCTCTTCCGTAGCCTACGTTAAGCCTTCTCTGAAGCGCCGAGGTGCTGGCTCCGCCGTTGGCGAACACCACGTCTATGGCTTCGTCCAGCTTGTCATCCGTTACGTCCAGGTCGCCGTTGAAGCCGCCGTCCTTGTCCTTGTCGCCGCCGCCTACCTTTTCCGCCTGACGGTCGATTTCGTTCATTACGTTTTCGTCGTATTCCAAAGCGAACTTGTTCTTGATGAACTCGGTGACCCTTTCCACCTCGTCGTCGGATACCCAACAGCCCTGAACGCGGGTAGGCATGGGCATAGTTACCGATTTATACAGCATATCGCCCTTTCCGAGAAGCTTTTCCGCGCCCGCGGTATCTATAATGGTTCGGCTGTCCACTTGGGAAGCCACTTTAAGGGCTATTCGTGAGGGGATATTGGATTTTATAAGACCGGTTATAACGTCTACCGAGGGTCTTTGAGTGGCCACCACCAGGTGCATTCCCGCCGCTCTCGCCTTCTGGGCAAGACGGCAGATACTGGCTTCCACGTCGTTTTTAGCGCACATCATAAGGTCGGCCAGCTCGTCTATAAATATAACCACCTGGGGCATAGGCTCCAGATCCTCTCTGGAAGCGGCAAGCTTATTGTAGGCCTTTATATCCCTCACGTTGTTTTCGCTTAGGGTATTGTAGCGCTTGTCCATTTCGGTACAGGCCCACGCCAGCGCGCCCGCCGCCTTCTTGGGGTCGGTCACCACGGGCAGCAGAAGGTGTCCTATACCGTTATATATCATAAACTCAACCGCTTTCGGGTCGATCATTACCAACCGCACCTCGTCGGGGGTGGAGCGGAAAAGAATACTCATTATAATGGAGTTGACACAGACGGATTTTCCCGCGCCGGTGGTTCCCGCTATAAGGATATGGGGCATATCGGCGATGTTGCAGATAACCACGTCGCCGGAAATGTTCTTTCCGAGAGCCGCCCCCAGCCTGCTTTCGCACTTTCTGAAGGTGTCGCTGTCTATCATTTCGCGGATATATACGGTGTCCTTTTCCTTGTTGGGAACCTCTATGCCCACCGCCGCCTTGTTGGGAATGGGGGCTTCTATTCTTATTCCCGCAGTGGCGAGATTAAGGGAGATATCGTCCACCAGGCCCGTTATTTTGGAGATTTTGACTCCCGTGGCGGGCTGAAGCTCGTAGCGGGTGACGGAGGGGCCTCTTACCGCCTGTAAAAAGTTGGTGGAAACGCCGAAGCTTTTAAGGGCGTTAACGAGGGTGGTGGCGTTGTGTTCGATTTCGGCGTTGATGTTTTCGTCGGTGGCGGAGCGCTTAGGCTCGTTGAGAAGCGCGGGGGGGGGGAGGATATATTCTTCGGCGCTTATCTGCTCCGAAGACTGTTCACCCTTTTCCGTTTCAAGAACAATGCCGTTTCTCCTGTTTTTTTCCTCGATTTCCCTGTTGTAATCGATTATGGCCTGTTCTATTTCGCTTATCTCGCTTTTGGGCTTTTCCTTTTCGGTTTTGGGGGCAGGGGGAGGCGGGGAGGATGGGGCTTTTTGCTCCGCCGCTGTCTCGAATTCCGCGCTTTCCGACGGTTCGGCCGGCTTGGTCTCGGCGGGAATCGCTTCAGTCTCCGTGTTTTCCGTCAATTCGGCATTTTCCGTCTCGGAAGGTATATTTTCGGCTTCCTCCTTGTTCGCTTCCGCGTTTTTGGCGTAATCCTCGTCGGTAAGGCGAGGGGGAACAACGGCGGATTTCGCGCCTATTTTTATAAGATACTCATCGGATTCCTGCTTCTGTTCGCTGACGAGCGCCTTTGTTTTTTTGTCGTTTTCGGGCGCGGGGGTTGTTTCCTCGCCGCGCACGCTTTTTGACATGGCGTCGAAGCTTCTGAATTTTTCGGCAAGTCTTTCGGATTCGGAAGCCTCCGCCAAAGCCTCCATTTCTCTTCTTTCGGCTTCCTTAAGCTCCCTTTCCTCTCTTACATAGCGGCTTTCCTCTTCGTATTCCTCTCTTTTCCGCTTGGCATAGGAGCCTAAGGACATAAAGGGTCTGGCCACAAGGCGGAGAAAATCCATCAAGCTTATATCGGCGATCAGCATTACTATCACAAAAAATATCAGAAGGATCACTATGGTCGCTCCCACCCGTCCCAAAAGAAGAAGTGGGTAAGCCACAAACAGGGACAGCACGCCGCCGCCCGACAGGTGAGTCCCGCTGTTATAAACCTCGGATATAACCGAGCCTAAGCTTTCCGATTCGGAAGAGGCAATTTGCCCCACAAAAATAATCTGAATGGCTCCGCAGAGCAGAAGGATAAAGAGAATGATCTTTATCAGCATGGCGGTAATGGTGGATTTTCCCTTATCGAGGCTTATCATCACGGCAAAATAAATGAAAACGGGTCCCACCAGAAACACCGCCGCGCCGAACACGCCGCAGAAAAATCCGTGTATGTAGTCCCACATATTCGGCTGTTCGGCCTCCGCGTTCCCGAAGATGGCGAAGCAGGCCAGCATAATTCCCACCGCAAAAAGCACCACAGACCATATGTTTCTGCGGCGCTTGTTTCTTGCGAGAGCCTCGGCTTTTTTTGCTCCCGAAGCGGAGAGGGTTTTTGAAGCCGTTGTTTTTGAGGATTTTTTTTGAGTTGCTGCCATTTATACCTCCGATTTTTTGAAAAATTTCTTTTTTACGGTTTATACTAATCTTTAATCATATTGTAGACGAAGTCGGAAATATGATTAAAGATTACACCCGAAACACTAATCTTTGGTCAACATTTTTTGTCTATAATCTGACCAAAGATTAGTATTAGAACCTATCAAAAACATTTACTTTAGGTATAAACCGTTACATTTTAAACAATCCGTTTTTATTTTTACTGAAATCTGACGGGGTTTCCGGTGACGGTTTCGTAAATTCCCGTTCCCGCACAGGCCAGACCCAGCAGTAAGAGATATATTCCGAAATATTTAAACTTGTTCTTTTTGGTGACCAGCCTTACAAGCTTTATGGAAAGTATTCCAACCACCGCCGACACGATAAAGCCAATGGCCAGAACGGGGTAATCCAATTCCACACCCGAATCGAAGGCGTCCTTTAATTCCAGAACGCTTCCTCCGAGAATGGCGGGAATTCCGAGAATAAAGGAAAATTTCACGGCGGTTTCCCTTGAAAGGCCGCAGAACAGCCCCGCCGTTATTGTGGAGCCCGAACGGGAAACGCCGGGGAAAAGAGCCACGCACTGAAAAAGTCCCACGGTCACCGCGTCGCGAAGCTTCATATCCTTACCCGTTTTCAGTCCTTTCACACAAGCGTCGGACAGGAACAAAAGCAGCGCCGTGAACAAAAAAGCGCAGCCCTCGAAAATTATGTCCCCGTCCCCCTCCATACATGTGAAGAAGTCTTTGACAAGATAAGCGGGCACCAAAAGGAGAGTGGCTATTATCACCATAAACATCATACGGCGGTTATCGTTCATATCCTTCCAGGAAAATTTACCCGTAAAAATATCGCCTATGGTGAGAAAAAATTCCTTTATCATACCGAAAATATCCCGCCAGAAGGCGGCGAACACCGCTACCAGCGTTCCTAAGTGAAGCACTATGGATATTATCAGCGTGGATTCCTCTATTCCCAGAAAATGCTGAGCCACCGAAAGGTGGCCGGAGCTGGATATGGGAAGGAATTCGGTCAGACCCTGAATTATGCCTTGAATAACAATCTTTATGTATTCCATATGTTCTCCCGTCAGTAATAGTAAAATAATGGTATATGTACGGCCGATCCTTAGGGAACCGCTGATTAAAGCGTAGCGTAACACAATCAGCCGCGTGAGTACGCTGCTTTGAGCGGGGGATTGTGTTTTATACCGTTCCCTTTTTAAACTGACGAAATACACACAGTTTAAAAAGGGATTGCACCCAAAGCACTAATCCAACAGTTTAAAAAGGGATTAGTATTAATCAGCGGTTCCTTGGAATCGGCAGGTTTTTCGCCGTTAAAATCATTATCCACATCATCGGCAACAGCGGCAGTATCGTTCAGAAAACGGACTTGTTTTCCGAAGCCGCGGCTCGGAGATAATCCTTGGGGTCGGTTGAAAAAAAGTTTTTCCTCTGAGGTACGCCTCCGTAATTCGTCATAGGGTAAATGTCGCCGGTGCTTTGACTTTTAGTATATTCATTGTTCCCCGCGAAAAAAACGTCATAATCGCTGATTATCGAATGAAACATTTTTGGCCTCCTTACACTATACCTTTAAAACTTTGGCATCAGCCGTCCGACAGCTCGAATTTCCCGTTTTCGTAGACGATATCGCCGCTGCATATCATATTCAGCAGGGATACGGCGCGCTGATCGTCTATCTCGTCGGGAATTATGCGCTTCGACGCTTTTGATTTCTGGGGCTGTTTCTTCTGGTTTTTCTTTTTGGGGGAAGGCTTTTTTTCGTATTCCTCGTTTTCTATCATATCGTATAGGCACTGTATGGCGTCGGAAAGTCCGCCGAGACTGTCTATAAGTCCCTCTTTTACCGCCGTATCGCCGTCCACCACCGAACCCACGTCCATAACCAGCTCGTCTTTCTTCATCATAAGCTCCTTGAAACGTGAAGCGGAGATTCCGCTGTTCTTGGTGACAAAGTTGATGATACGCTCCTGCATTCTGTCAAAGTAGGACAGAGTCTGAGGTATCCCCAAAAGCAGTCCGTTCATTCTTACGGGGTGTATGGTCATTGTGGCGGAGGGAACAATGAAGCTTCGTCTCGCGCTCACGGCGAGAGGCACGCCGATGGAATGTCCGCCGCCCACCACGATTGAAACGGTGGGTTTTCTCATTCCCGCGATAAGCTCGGAGATGGCGAGTCCCGCCTCCACGTCGCCGCCCACGGTGTTTAAAATTATCAGAAGGCCTTCTATCTCGGGATCCTGTTCTATAGCCACGAGGGCGGGGATAATATGCTCATACTTTGTGGTCTTGTTCTGAGGCGGAAGGATATAGTGCCCTTCTATCTGACCGATAACGGTAAGACAGTGTATGGCGTGCTTGGCATTGGTGGCGACTATTCCCGTATCAATAATCTGTTGATTTCGGGTTTCGGGCGAGGTTTCATCGTTTTGAGACTCTTCGGTTTCATCGCTGTTTTTTAGGGGCTCGCTGGGCTTGGTGTATTCGCTGTGCTTATTTTTTTTGTTTCCCATATAATTTAAAACCTTTCATAAAAAATTTTTTAC
Source organism: uncultured Ruminiclostridium sp. (assembly GCA_949878745.1). Lineage (GTDB taxonomy): Bacteria > Bacillota > Clostridia > Oscillospirales > Ruminococcaceae > Ruminiclostridium_E. Next base: position 213,477 of record CATLBH010000001.1, read on the forward strand.
GATCAATCGGGTGTTTTTCGGAAAAATTCCTTATTCCACGATATCTTTAAAATTATTTTTTCAGAAAAAGGCGAAATTATACGGATACGAAAAGAGGGAAGTTGGAGTATTCGAAAAAGTGGTGTTTTTTAGCTTTTCCGCGACAAGCCCTATTCGATATATAATGTCACATTCTTTAATATTATACCAAAATTTACGAAAAAAGTAAACAGCTTTTTCGCAATCTTTTCAAATCTTTTAAAAAAACAGTGCCGAATAAGATTCAAGCACTGTTTTTATTTTTTTATTTAAGCTTTGATATCAAGCTCCCCTTTACCTCCGGATTCCCCGTAAACCAACGAAGTAATACTTTCATCGGAGAAGATATTGTCCAGCAATCCTTCGGGAACGTGATTACCCGGCTTCCAGCCGGGGACTTTTGCCTTTATGGCGCCCGAAACTCTTTCGGAGATTTCCCTATTAAGCTGTCCCAGCGTCCAACAGGCGGACAAGCGGTCCTCTCTTTTCAGCGTTTTGTAATACTCGTTGTTTTTTCGGTAATAAGCGTCCCATTCGGCTTCGTTGTCCCCCGACATTCCGTTGTATTTGTAATAAGCGTTTTTTACGTTGTTTAAAACGTGTTCTTTCATTTCGGCGGAAACGGGTATGATTTTTTTATAGTCCCCGTTTCGGCCGGTTACGTCCATTCCCTCTACGCCGTAGCTGTTTTTGCGGCGTCCCGCCAAAAAGGCTTCAAGATCGTTTTTATAGCCGTCGGAGCGTTTGGGGGCGCCTGACGTTCTGAAAAAAACGGTTTTGCTCTTGTTTGCGCCGTTGGCCGCTTGCAAAAGCCGCAAAATCGTTTGACTGTTATTTATGCGCATAATTCTTTCCTTTCTACACCCTCATATCCAATTGATCGCCCTTTTCCTCCCCGCCGTTTTTGCCGCCGACCGCAAAAGTTCCGTCGGCAATTTCCCGCGCCTTGTCGCGGAATTTTTTCAACAGCTTTTCCAAGGTTTCGGACTTTTCCAAGCGCTTTTGCTTTGCCGCTTCCTCCGATTTCTTCTTTTCCCGCTTTTCTTTAAGCTTTTCCGCGGCGCTTTTTTTATCGGATATCTTTTTGCCCTCGTCCTCCCGCGGCTTATGCCTGCTTATGCTCCAATATGTAACTCTTCCGTTTTTATCAACGGCGGTGCCGCAGGCTATCATTTCGGAGCCGTAAGAGGCGAGACCGTCCTTTATTATCCTTGCCGCTTCGGGCGCTTCTTCGATGATCTTTTCGTACTTTGCCGCCGTTTCGGGATCGGAGGCCATTTTTCGGATTATATCGGAGGAAATAACCACGTTGTTCCCTCCGGAACAGCCAAACATATAGCCGTCCTCCTGTCTTTCGTTTTTAAAGTCCGCCACGGTTATATTAACGTCGGGATATTTTTCTTTAAGCCGGCTTAGATAATCCCGCGTCTCGTTTCCCGCCTTCCCGCCGTTCTTGGCATTGTCCGCCGCGCGGGCGTTTGGGTATCCGCTTATTTCCGTTATCGCCATATTTTTATCCTCCTTGTATTAAATATAATACTAAAAACCAATTAAACAATAGACAAAAACGACAAAATATGGTATACTAAAACAGGGTGAAAAAAATGCCAAAAACATATAAAATTAGCACAAAAAATGTAGCTGAAATAAAAGAAAAAA
>CATLBH010000002.1 GCA_949878745.1 uncultured Ruminiclostridium sp.
GATTTTTCGTCAGATTGTACAAATTCGACGCAGGCGGGCTAGCGCCCGTCAAGGAGAAGTTGTGCAATCTGACGGAAAATATGCAAGCAAGATGCGCGCATCCGATTTAATCAGTGGTTCCCTAATCCCTTTTAAAGCTGTGAGATTAGTGCTTTGGATGCAATCCCTTTTCAAACTATGGATTTTATCAATAGTTTAAAAAAGGGATTGGTATGATATGCCCGCGAAAGGCCTTTCAGTTGAAGGCTTTCGCGGGCATATTTAAAATTTTCCCTCTATTACTTGTTTCCGAAAAGACCGCCGAGCTTGTCTTTTATGCCGTCAACATTGATTTTGGCTTTTACACCTTCGATAACGTTTTTGATAACATCATCGGGAAGGTCGATGCCCAGTACGTCTTCCACCGCCTTGATAGGCTCCTTCTGAAACTTTTCCGCAAAGTTTTTGTCGTTTTTTACCTTGTTTACTACCTCGTCGATTTTCGCTTTGATGTCCATTTTTAAAACGTCCTTTCATATTGTTTTTACTTTTTTATATTCAGGTGTTTTTGTCCACCTGATGAAACTGTTTTAAATTTCCTATCTTTTCGTTTCTTTCTTCAAGCACCTTTTCCACGTCGCTCCAGTCTAACCCTTGGTTTGCCGCAAGCACCATTACATGGTAGAGCAAATCGTTTATTTCGTTCATAAGCTCCTCGTTATTCCCGTTTTTGGCCGCAATAACCGTTTCGGTGGCTTCCTCACCCACTTTTTTACAGATCTTGTCCACGCCTTTGTCGAAAAGATAGGCGGTGTAGCTGTTTTCCTGAGCGATTCCCTTCTCGAAGTCGGATTTGCGCTGTTTTATTACCTCAAATATTTCCCGATAAATTGTCATTTGCGTTTCCTTTCACTTTTTTATTCCTGAGAATTATACATTTCGTTAAAGAAGCAGCTGTAATTTCCCGTATGACAGGCGGCACCCGTCTGTTCCACGTTAAGAAGCAGAGCGTCGCTGTCGCAGTCGGCGTATACGGAAATCACCTTCTGTAAATGTCCGCTGGTAGCGCCTTTGTTCCACAGCTCGTGTCTTGACCTGCTCCAATACCAAGTGTAGCCTGTTTCAAGAGTCTTTTGAAGGCTTTCCTTGTTCATATAGGCAAGCATAAGCACCGTTTTTGTGTTTACGTCAAATGCTATGGCGGGGATTAAGGCGCTTTTTTCAAAGTACTTGTCCAAATCCGTTAATTTAATTTTAATTTTGGCCATATTGTTCTCCTGTTTTAACTATATACTTTTTTATCATTTCGGTGAAAAGATAAAAATCACTTATATTTTTCTCAAACGGAATATGCACAAAGCACATTTTCGTATTCAAGAAATGGGTTCTGATATATTCCAAGCCGTAATAATAAATATTATTGCAGTAAGATGTTCCCGCGTTATCGGAACGCTTAGCGAAAAGTCCAAGCTCCTTGCAGACCGAAATGGATGTTTCGATATCAAAATGGGTATGAATTTCACTTCCTCCTTTATCCCTTGCCGTACTTTCAAAATGTATTTTGTCCTTTATTAAGGGGCGCTGTCCGAAGGATAAAATTAAACGGTATGAACTTTTATTGAGCTTATCGCAAAGCTGAACGACCGATTTTTCCCTGTGGTTTTCCAGATTAAGATTATCAAAGTTTTTAAGCTTGCTAAGCAATTTTTCGGAAGATGTATTTTTAAAAGCCGTAAGTAATATCATTATTTTTTAATCCCCACACAAAAACATAAAAAGAAGAGTCAGCATATTTTTCTACAATTTTTTAAGCTCGGCAACAGCGCCGTAATGCAAAACCTCAAATTCCGGCGGCGAGATCTTTTCAAGCATTTCCTTATGCTCCTTCTCCCATGTTTCAATTTCTTTTTCATCCAGCGAAGCGCCGATTCCACGACAGGACTTTATTCTCCCGTTCCAGCTTTCGCGGGTAAAAGGAATATTTATCCGATATTCTTCACGGTAAACAAGGCTGAATTTTTCGTTATAGCAATCCGGTATGTAAATCGCGTGCATGGTTTCTCCCGCGCCGCTCCACTGAGGATTGTATTTAAGCACAGTTTTTTCGCTTTCAGACGCGATTTTGTCCTCAAAGGGAAGCCAAGCCATATATAAAATCAGTATGCTGCCGCCGGGTTTAAGCATGCGGTAAAGCTTCGGCATAATTTTTTCGTGATTAAAATAAAAGAAGCATTGACAGGCGGTAATGACGTGGAAGGAATTGTCTTTAAAGTTCATTTCCTCGGCGGGAGACGTAATATAATTAATGTTCATACCCTCGGAGAGAAGCTTTGCTTGCTTTATCTGGTTTTCCGAAATATCGGCGGCGGTCCAATCCGCTCCGTATTTGTACATACTTCTCGGTATTACTCCCGTTCCCGTGCCTATGTCGAGAGCCTTTTGACCTTTTATGCATAAGCCTCGTTCAAGGATTTTTTCGTAAAATACGGGGGGATAAATATCTCTGAATTTCGCGTAATCCGATGAGGTTCTGCCCCAGTCAAAGGGTTTTCCGCCGTCTATATTATTGTCGGTTATCTCCATTTGTTTTTCTCCGTTTAAAAAGGTTTTATCTTGTCAGCATTTCAGCGGCTTCTTCTTTTGAGGAGGCAAAGAAAACATTTTTTCCTTTATTGCTCTCGTATATAAAATCCTTAAGCGGCTTGCTTGTATATACGGAAAAATCACCGTATATCGCTATTCGGCCGCCGTAATTGACGAATTTTTGAAGCACTTCTCCCGCGAAACCGGTGCTGAGTATAAAAAAGTCCTCGTTAATAAGGTTTTTGTCTATTACTATATTTTTGGTGCCTGCTTCGTAATTGGCGCTCACTATAAGGTCAAGCGCGGATTGAACGTCCGTTATTGCTTTTTCGGCGCTTTCTATAAGAACAAAGGGGATGTTGTTTTTTTCTTTTTTTATATATTTCATTTTTACTCCGTTTTTATATATTCGGCAAAGAAAAAAAGCGGAATATCCCTGTTTTTTATTTTGCCGTCATATGATACGGGCTCGTTTGCTTCTTTCAGCATAAACCCGTTTTTTGCCGCGGTGTTAAGGTAATAGGACAGGGGACGGTGAAAATGCTCCGTTTCGCCCCAATGGCTGTTTGTGAAGCTGTAGAGCGAAATATATTTTTCCAGCGCTTTTGCACGGCAGTATCCGTTTTCGTCTTTTATCCACTTGCCGTCGTAAAAGGCGGGGTGGACTATGGAAAAATATAAAAGGCCTTTGTTTTTCAACACTCTTTTACATTCCGAAAGAACAAAATCAATATTTTCCACGTCCATTAGCACCTGATTGGAAAACACGATATCAAAGCTGTCTTTTTCAAATTCCAGAGGCTTAGTTATATCCATAAGACAAAATTCCGACAACGGATATTGTTGACGGGCTATTTCAATCATTTTTTCGGAGCCGTCGATACCTATCGCATTTGCGCCTTTGCTCCCGAAATAATCCGTATAAAAGCCGTAACCGCAGCCAAGATCCAATATTTTTTCGCCGTTAAAAGAGCGGAATCGGTTTTGGACGATGTTTTTGTTTATTCGAACATATTCGGAATTTTCCTGTTCCGAAGTATATTTAAGCGCGGCAAGGTTCCACTGTTTTATTATATTATCCATTGATTTGCCGTCCTTTTAATCTCTCGCCGAATTCCTTCAGTTCCTTTTTCTTATCCTCGGAAAGTCTGTTGTATTCAACGTTGGAAACCGCTCCTTCCAATGTGTATAGATGAACTAAGCAAACCTGCGGGTATTTTTCCTTTAGCCTGAAAAACGCTTCCTCAGAGCCTGCTTCGATCAGCTTTTCGGGAGTGTCGATGCCTACCGAAACCAACTTTCTTGCCATTTCTTTTCCTATATTTAGCATAGACATCAATTCGGACACAGTACATCCCACCTTTACATGTTAATATGCGATTGACTGTTACGACTTTGTTTTTACCCATCGTCTGTTGGCTATTGGCTTTCCGTGGCCGAAATATATCGTCCTGTTTCCCATATTGCCGATTTTTTCGGCGCTTAGCAGCATTTGATCCTTATCATGATAAAGCATTGATACCGTGGGATAAAACATATTCATCAGCGCGTCTCCGACGATTAAGTCTCTGTTTTCCACATCAATTCCGATTGAACCCTGTGTATGTCCGGGCAAGGAAACAATACGCGCGTCGATTCCGTAATCTTTAAGGCTGTCGCCGTCCTTAAGCAGGACAGCGGGTTTGAATTCCCGCATAGGACGGGCTTTAAAATCTTTCAGCGACGCGGACAGCACTATTTTGCCGAAAAATGTTTCCGCAAAAAGCCGCTGGGCGGAATTAAATTTTATAAGATCAATGTCTTTTTCGCTCATAGCTATGGGAATTCCAAAGGATTCCGATATGACGGCCGCATTTTCGGAATGGTCAAAATGCGCGTGAGTCAGAACTATAAGTTTTATATTGTACTGTCCGCACGCTTGGGTCACCCTGTTCAGATACTCCCTTTTTCCCGTATCCACCAATATTCCGGTATTGCCGTTCTCAACAATATAACAATTTCCGTTTCCGCATTTTATCCTGTGAACACAATTCATTCAGATTACCTCAGGTTTTTTTCTTGTCCTTAAAAAGAGATTTAAGCTTTTTGTAAATGGCGCTGCTTTTTTGGGAATCACGGAATTGCTTGTCCAAAGCGTTTTTTATGGAAACCTTCGACTTGTAGCTGTTGATTATTTCCAGTATTCCGTCGGAATACTCCTCGTCGGACAAACAAGCCATAAGCTCTTCTTTGGTGGCTTTGTTTATATCGGTTTTCTTTGTTCTGCCCCTTGAATGTTTTTCGGCAGGGCAAGATTTTTCGGTTGGTTCGGTTTTTTCCGCGGAAACGGATTGCGGGGGGATTACGGTCTGTAAAGGCTGTAAGGAGGGCGATTGCTGTAATGACTGCAAGGGCTGTAAAGAAGGTATGGGGGGAGTCGGGGGGATAATTTGGGTGTTAAGCGAATTTTGTGCGGGAGTAGCGAATTTTTGGGGCGAAGCTGTCTGTACCGAGGGCGAGGACTTTGCGGGTGGGGCGGAGGTGGGCGGAGAAGCCGGCTGTGGATTGGGCTGCGGTTTCGTCGCCTTAGACTTGACAGCCCTGGGGTTAGGTGAAAAATTACATATTCTTTCAACGCTTATGCCTTTTTTTCTCCAAAAATCTATCAGATGGTCAAATCCCGTGTCCTTTGAAACAATGTAAAAATAGCACTCTTTTTCCTCATTTTTCGCGATAATATATCCCATAAAGGAAGAAAGCTGAAAATCAAGGGCGTTTTTGCTTCCCGAGCCGACTTTGTATATTTCTAAATTTATCTTGCGCCTGACTATTTTTTCAAGTACTTCAAGGGAAAAAGTTTTGCATTGCTCGGTGTACATCAAATACAAGGTGTCGTTTTTGGCGATACCGTCTATGCCTATAAAGCCTTCCGAATGTACGTTTTCATAATCAACAAAATAATATTTCATTGTGACCGTCCTTTTTATTCAGAGTCTATCTTATCGGAATCCCACGGCTTTTCAGATCCCGTTTCACGTCCCCGACAGTCAATTCGCCGAAATGGAAAAGCGAAGCCGCAAGAGCCGCGGAAGCCTTCGTTTCGGTGAGCACGTCGGAAAAATCCGACAGCTTTCCCGCTCCGCCGCTGGCAATAACGGGAATATTCACTCTGTCGCAGACATACTGAAGCATTTCCTTGTCAAATCCCGCGCGGGTTCCGTCCGCGTCCATTGAGTTAAGACAAATCTCGCCCGCCCCTCTGCTCTGTATTTCCTCTACCCATTTGCCCAGTTCTATTTTCATATCGATTCTTCCGCCGTTTTTGTACACCGTGTATCCGCCTTTCCCGTCGCGCTTGGCGTCGATTCCGACCACAACGCATTGGCTTCCGAATATTTTGGCCGCTTCGTTTATGATATCGGGATTACTCAGCGCACGGGAATTTACGGAAACCTTATCCGCTCCCGCTCTCAGAGTGTCGCGGAAATCGTCTATCGTGGCTATCCCGCCGCCTACGCAAAGGGGGACGAATACCCTCTTCGCCGCCTCGCGGACAACGTCGAGCATTACGCCTCTCCCTTCCGCCGAAGCGGTTATATCGTAAAACACAATCTCGTCCGCGCCCTGACGGTTATATTCTTCGGCATATGACACAGGATCGCCCACCTCTTTTATTCCCTCAAAATTTACGCCCTTTACCACCTTGCCGTTTCTCACGTCAAGGCACGGAATTATTCTTTTTGCAAGCATTTTGTCTTCCTCACTTTTTACCGCATTTCACCGATCTCGATCGCTTCTCTTAAATCCAAAGTACCGCTGTAAAGGGATTTTCCGCAGATTGCGCCGTAGAGTCCCATTTTTTTACAGGCCTTTATGTCGTCAATATCGTGTACTCCCCCGCTGGCGGTAATGCCGCACTTATCTCCCGCCGCGGCTTTAAGGGCGGAAAGCTGTTCTGTATTTACCCCGGACAAGGTTCCGTCCTTTGAGATATCGGTGAAGATTATATTTTTTACGCCCGCTTTTATCATCTCCAAGGACAGGGAGATATAATCCACCCGTGAGCTTTCAAGCCAGCCCTCGGAGGCTACGATACCGTTTTTCGCGTCAATTCCCACGGCGATTTTTTCGCCGTATTCCTTGACCGCGTCTATTACGATTCGGGGGTTTTTAAGGGCAACGGAGCCTAAAATTACTCTTGAGGTTCCGTTTGAAAGATAGTATTCCACCGAATCAAGGGTTCGTATGCCGCCGCCCAATTCTACCTTTAAGCCTGTGTTTTTGGCTACATCAAGGTAAATTTCCGTGTTTACGGGTTTTCCCGCCTTCGCGCCGTCCAGATCCACCATATGTATCCAGCTTGCTCCCGCTTTTTCAAATTCCTTAGCCGTTTCCATATAGTTTTCCGCTACTTTATGAGCGGTGGCAAAATCGCCTTTTACAAGTCTTACGCAGTTTCCTTCTTTTATATCTATCGCAGGTAAAATTATCATATTATTTTTTTCCTTTTATAATGCTTTTAAATCACATTCCAGCTGACAGTCAAATGGCTCTTTTTCCACATGAGCTTCACTGTATTCCTTCGCCTCGGCGCAGCCCATTTTTTTATAAAAGGCCTGACTTTCGACGGCGGAATGCGCCGATATATACAGCTTTTTCGCTCCCTTGGAGGAAGCGAATTCCTTTGCGGCGGAAAAAAGCGCTTTTCCTATGCCTAAGCCCCGCTTGTCCTCCGAAACATGAATACTTGTAAGATCCATATATCCGTTATCGCCGCCGAATATCTCCGATTCAACCGAAACAAAACCCTTTAACGCACCGTCATAAAATGCCCCCAAAACAAAACCTCCCGTATCGACGGTATTTTTAAGGCATTTAAGTAGCAACTCATAATCCTCGGCGCTCCAATCGTCAATAAAAGGATCGCTTTTTATTGTCCATTCTCCGTTTACTTTGCGCCAACAGTCGGTAACGACCTGACGGCGGATAAAGTCTTTAAACAGCTCTTTTTTTATTTCGCCGCAGGTCAAGGCTCTGTACTCGATCATAAATATTCTCCTATGGATTATTATATTATATCAGCTTTTTTGTGTGGTGTCAAATTTATTTTTCCAACCTTGGGTTGGAAAGAAAAAAACGGGGTCAAACCAACAGGTTATTGATTTTTTCCTAAAAGTTCTGTATACTGTAAATGTGATCACAAAACAAACTGGAAAGGATCTTTTGATATGGAAATTAAAATAAGAACTTGTCCACATAGGAATTGGCACGCGTCTTTTCGGCAGATTTTGCCGATGACTGCGTTAAAATTTCTTTACTTGCGACAGCAAGCCGACGAAATTTTGCCTTGTCTTTGACAAAATCTGCTCGAAAATCCACGCACCATTCCTATGTGGACAGGTTCTAAACAAACAAATAACCTATTTCAGAAAGCAAATGAACATTACGCAGGACGAGCTGGCTAACAGGCTTGGGGTTACCAATCAGGCGGTATCACAATGGGAAAACAACATATGCTGTTCCGACATACAGCTGCTCCCGAAAATAGCGGAGCTTTTCAATGTTTCCATAGACACGCTTTTCGGAAAGGAAAGCGCCGCAAAACAGGAAGACTTTATCGCGCTGCTCAAAAAAAGCTTAACATATTTTTCGGAGGAAAACAAGGGAAATCCCGCGTATAAAGCCGCCGCGCTATTGCATATACTGATATTATCCGAAAGTATTTCCAATTCCGTCGGTTTCGAGGAAGCGTGGAGCATATCGAGAAATCCGAATGGGGTTATTCCTCTTATTATGAGCCGAATATTACCACAACAATGAGGAAAGGCTCGGTATTTTTTTCCGACAACGGCTCTCCCGAGCTGACAGGCGCGGATATAAAACGGATAAGCGGAATTTTAAAGGCTTTTTCCGTACCCGTCAATCTTAGAGTTTCCGCTTCCGTTTATCGGTTGACGGCCGACGACGAAAATACGTTTGCTTCGGTAAAAGAAATAAGCGAAAACAGCGGTCTTTCGGAGGAAACCGTAATGGAGTGCGTTTCAAGGGAGCTTATAGAATATCTGACCGAAAAGGAGGATCAAGGGGGAGTATACAGGTTTGAGGGAATGTATATGAACATAATACCCGTTTTGTCGCTGTTGGGACTGTGAGATCGGTTATTTTCCCGCCAGCTCATAGGCTCTTTCGGTACAGGCCTTACAGGCTTCTTTAACGGTTCCGATGAAGTTTCCTTGGTTTAGCTTATCAATTCCCGCCAAGGTGGTTCCACCGGGGGAGCTGACCTGTTTTATCAGCTCGTCCACGGTCATTCCGCTGTCCGTCAGCATTTTGGCACTTCCTGTCAGGGATTGGGCAAAGAGCTCGAGAGCCGTTTGATTGTCTATTCCCACGTCTTTAGCATAATCCAAAAAACCCTTGGCAAAAAGATAAATAAACGCGGGTGAGCTGCCGTTGACGCAAATAATTTCTTTCATTTTGTCCATCGGGATCTCTTTTACAAGGCCGCAGCTTCCGATCACCTTTTGGGCAAACTCAAACTCCTCATCGCTTATGGCTTCGTCACGGGCTATCGCGCTCGCCCCGACTCCGAGCATGGCGGGAGTATTCGGCATAACGATGGCGGTTTTTACATTGGAGTAGGTGTGAAATTTTATAAATTCGGAGCTTATTCCCGCGCAAATGCTGATAAATACGTGATTATCGCCGACAGACCCCTTTAGCTTATCCAGAACCTCGCCCAAAACCTGCGGTTTTACAGCCAACAAAATATAACCGCATTTTTCCGCAAGCTCCGCTTCGCTTTTGCAAGGCTTTACGCCGTATTTTTTCAATTCTTCAAGCATTTCCGTATTCTTATCGTAAGCGAACAGCTCAACTTCAAGTCCGCTTTTGGCTATACCCTTTATGATGGCGCTTCCCATATTTCCCGCGCCGAGAAATCCTAATTTTTTCATTTTATTCGTCCTTATCATTTAAATTTATAATTTAAGCCGCCAAGCCCGATAAAGCTTTGGCGGCTTACATATTATTTTACCTTTTTACTCTCCCGTTTCCGCTTAAAAATCTTCTGTATGCCAGTTTAACGGGAATCAGCACCGTAGGCATCAGAAACAGCGCGGCGGCGTATCCAACCGCGTTTGTTCCTATTCGAGCGTATATCAAAGTCCAGAGACTTTCCTCCGCTCCGCCTATAAATCCGTAGCTGTACAGCGCCCAGGTATTGAGAATCAGGTTGCATATCACAACAACAGCAAGCCTCGCGGCAAATATTTTCAGATATTGCTTTACGGATTTTTCGGGGACAAAATCATATAAAAATAGTCCGTAAATCATTCCCTCAAGCGCAGTAATAAGCGCAAGCCAAGGGAGAAATCCGCCGATGGGATTTACCAGATATCCCACGAGATCACAGGCAAAGCCCGCCACAAGCCCCACAGCGGGACCGAAAATCATTCCGATCGCGGCCAACGCAAGGTAAGCGAAGTTGATTTTAAGAAATTCGCCTATCCTTATGGAGCCGAATCCGTCAAGAACCACGAAAATCGCTATAAACACGCCTACGGCGGCGATGCAGCGGATATTGCGCAGTTCGGAAAGAGAGCGTTTGAAGCCGTTAAAAAAAGCCATACTTATATCCACCTTTCCTTTAAAAAATGCGCTAATACATAAAAGCGGTAAGTATGGCTTACCTATTCGGTTTTATGCACAGCGAGATGCGAAAAACGAACCGCAAGACAGCGTTAAAGCGAAGCTTATAAGCACTCAAACACGCGGTCTTTTCGTCCCGGCGGCAACTCTCCGTCCGCAGGGCACTTGACGCTCGATTTTCTACTCTGTTTTTTATATAAATCCCTTTTGGGGAATTATTTTTTATAGTTAACGTCAAAGAAATTTGTCGTTTGCTATAAAGCGGTCTATCAGAAGCTGATCTCGTCCGATATTTTGTAAAGCTCGTTTTCAAAAGACTTTTTCATTGAAAGAGCTTCCTGGATATCATAATCCACGATCTTGTTGTTCTGGATACCCACTACACGGTTGCCCTTTCCCTCGGCCAAAAGGTGAACGGCGTAATATCCCAACTGGCTGGCGGCTACTCTGTCGCGAATGGTGGGGGAACCGCCGCGCTGAACGTGCCCCAGAATCGTGGCGCGGCTTTCAACGCCGGTGTGCATCTCAATCTGCTTCGCTATATCGGCCGAATTTCCCACACCCTCGGAAACCACGACGATAAAGTGATGCTTACCCGTTTCACGGGTCCGCTTTATCTTATCGCACACCGCTTCAATGTCCCAGGAAACCTCCGGAACTATTATGCAGGTAGCGCCGCAGGCAATACCCGTATTAACGGCAATAAAGCCGGCGTGCCTGCCCATTACTTCCACAACGGAACAGCGGTCGTGAGACTGAGATGTGTCGCGAAGCTTGTCAACCAGCTCCATGGCGGTGTTCATTGCGGTATCGTAGCCTATGGTGTATTCGCTCATGGAAATATCGTTGTCAATGGTGCCCGGTATGCCTACGCAGGGGATTCCTCTTGCGGAAAGATCGGCGGCACCTCTGAAGGAGCCGTCTCCTCCGATAACAACTATTCCCTCTATTCCCTTTTCAAGACAGGTTCTTTTGGCCTTCTGGAGACCTTCCTCGAAGCGGAATTCCTTACAGCGGGCGGTGTAGAGCATTGTACCGCCGTGCTGGATAACGTCCGATACGCTTCTTACATTAAGCGGCTTTACGTCGCCGTTTATAAGGCCGTTGTATCCTCTGTATATTCCCATAACCTCCATATCCTTGGAGATCGCCGTACGAACTACCGCTCTTATCGCAGCGTTCATTCCGGGAGCGTCGCCGCCGCTGGTCAGTACGCCAATTTTTTTCATAATTCCATTTTCCTTTCACTGTTTTATTTAAGTAAACATAATATTTTTTTCCGTTCTTCAGAATCGGAGCAAAAGACGGTTTCAAAAAAATATATTTTACTTAAATTCTATCCTATATTATTTTACACTTAATAACTTAAATCGTCAATAGCTTTTTTGTCTTTTTTGCATTATTTTATAAGAATATTACCTTTTCCACAAATTTTTTCCAAATTTTCCACCAATTCTTTTGCTATTTTTACACCCGATATCCCTTTTGGCTTTGCCGTGCTTCTGGTGTCACCGAAACAGAGCTTTACTCCGCTGTCTCCGATACTGGACGAGAGGAGTCCGTAAACCTTACTCAAAGTGTCTCTGTCTCCGGAATCCAGTTTTACGTAAAGGGTTTTTTCGTCGGCGATTTCAATGGCGGGTTCAAGAGAATTGATAAGAAGCTTCGGATCGTCCTCTTCTCTGTACCCGCCGAAGGATATGGCTCCCACAAGCTTATATATTTTCCCCTCGGAAAGCCTTCCCGAGCATTTTTCGTAAACGTCGTTAAAAATCACGGCTTCAATAATACCGCTCCTGTCCTCGAATTCCGCGAAGCACATCTGTTTTCCGTTTTTTTGGGTATGCTGTCTTTTTGAAACTAACATTGCCACCAGCGGCTGTTTTTGTCCGTCCTTAAAGCCGTTTTGTCCCTCCTTTGCCGAAATTATGATATTGTAAATATTTTTACAGCCCAATTTTTTTCGTAATCCGTCGTACTTGTCCACCGGGTGCCCGGTGATATAAAAGCCAGCGCTTTCTTTTTCCATTTGCAGAAGCTGGCTTAAGCTGTACTCCGATACCTTCGGCATCTCGAATCTCATACCGGCGTCGGTTTCGCCGTTTCGGGAAAACATATCTATCTGTCCGTCCACATTCGTGCTGCGATTGGAGGAAAGTCTCGTCAGTATATTTTCGAAGCACATAAACATGGAACGGCGATTGTGACCGAGACTGTCCAATGCTCCCGATTTTATAAGAGCCTCGACAGCCCTTTTGTTAAGCTCAAAGCCAATAAGTCTCGAACAAAAATCGTAAAGGTCTTTATATTTTCCGTTTTCCCTTTCCCGGACAATCGCGTTTATTATTCCCCTTCCGAGATTTTTTATGGCGAGAAGACCGTATCTTACGCTACCGCCCTCTATGGAAAAATCCGCGCAGCTGCTGTTCACGTCGGGGGGGAGCAATGTGACACGATTTTTTTCAAGGTCGGAGATATATTCGTTTAATTTTCCCGCCGAATCCATAACGCTTGTCATTAAGGCTATCATATATTCTTTATAGTAATGACAGCGAAGATAGGCGGTCTGATACGCAAGCCAAGCGTATGCGGCCGCGTGGCTTTTGTTGAAGGCATAGGAGGCGAAGGAAGCCATTTCGTCAAATATCTCGTTTGCAACCTTCTCGGGAACTCCGTTGTTTACCGCTCCGCAGTTGGTTTCCGTACCGTAGACGAAAGCGCTTCGCTCCTTTTCCATAACATCCTTTTTCTTTTTGGCCATGGCGCGCCTAACAAGATCGGCTCTTCCGTAGGAATACCCCCCCACCACGCGGCAAATCTGCATTACCTGCTCCTGATATACGATACATCCGTAGGTGACGTCAAGGATATCCTTTAGGAGAGGGTGGCGATAGGCTATATTTTCGGGGTGATGTCTGTTTTCGATATAGGCGGGTATGGAGGACATGGGGCCGGGACGGTAAAGGGAAATAACAGCGGTAAGGTCTTCTATTGAAACAGGCTTCAGTCTTGAGAGCACCGAGGTCATTCCCGCGCTTTCAAACTGAAATACTCCCGCGGTTCTGCCCGACGTCAGCATTCCGAAAACCTCTTTATCCTCCTGAGGTATTTTTTCAAGGTCGAATTCGGGAACGCTCTTCTTTACCGATTCTACGCAGTCGTGCACTATAGTGAGATATCTTAAACCCAAAAAGTCCATTTTCAGCAGACCGAGCTGTTCCAAAGTACCCATGGGATACTGAGTGACTATACAGCTGTCGGATCGCTGAACGGGAACGTACTCGGTAACCGCTTCCCTCGCAATAACTATGCCCGCCGCGTGCATCGAGGCGTGCCGAGGCATTCCTTCAAGCTTTACGGCGGTTTCTATAAGCTTTTTTATTTCGGGATCCTTTTCCACCGCTTCCGCCAACGGTTTTTCTTCCTTTAAGGAGCGCTCGATGGAAGGATTAAGGCTGAAGGGAATCATTTTCGCCACGCTGTCCACTTTAGCGTAGGGCATTCCCATAGCCCTTCCCACGTCGCGGATAGCCGCCTTTGCCGCCAACGTACCGAAGGTTATTATTTGAGCGACATGATCTTCTCCGTATTTTCGGGCTACGTAATCAATGACCTCCTGTCTTCTTACATAACAGAAATCCACGTCGAAATCGGGCATTGTGACCCTTTCGGGGTTGAGAAAACGCTCGAAAAGCAGGTTGAACCTAAGGGGGTCGATGGCGGTGATCTTCATGGCGTAGGCGCAAATGCTCCCGACTCCTGATCCTCTTCCGGGACCAATGGGAATACCTTTGCTTCGGGCGAAGGCGATAAAATCGGCGACAATAAGATAATAATCCACATAACCCATTTTTATTATTATGTCAAGCTCGTACTTGGCTCTGTCCACCGCCTCGTCGGGAACCTTTTCGCCGTAGCGTTCCTTAAGACCTTTCCAAACGGATTTTTTAAAATATTCCGTATTGTCGGTTACTCCTTCGGCGGTGTATTTGGGAAGCTTGGTAACCCCGAACTCTATCTCAACGTTACAGCGATCGGCAATTTTAACGGTGTTTTTTATGGCTTCATCGTCAAACAGCTCCGCCATCTGATCTCCCGATTTGATATAAAGCTCTTTTGTGTTGAAATTAAGGGGATTTTTTTCGTTTATTGTGGTATTGGTGGAAATCGCCGTGAGGACTCTCTGTATTTCGCTGCTCTCCTCGGTAAGATAGTGAGCGTCGTTTGTTGCCACAAGGGGGATTCCCGTATCCCGCGAAAGACGCTGTAAATAGGGATTTATTTTTTTCTGGCCGCTTAAGCCGTGATCCTGTATTTCGATAAAATAATTTTTCTCCCCGAATATGTCCCGGTAATCGAGAGCCGCACACTTGGCCGCCTCGTAATCCCCAGTCAGAAGCTTTCGCGGCACTTCTCCCGAAAGACAGGCGGACAAACAAATAAGCCCCTCGTGATATTTTTTCAGCGTTTCCCTGTCACAGCGAGGCTTATTGTAAAATCCGTTTACCGCGGCGTCGGACACCAGTTTAACAAGGTTTCGGTATCCCGTATTGTTTTTGCACAGCAAGATAAGATGATAGGGGGAGGTATCGAGTTTTCCGTCCTTGTCAAGTCTCGTGCGAGGAGCCACGTATACCTCACAGCCCAAAATAGGCTTTATTCCCGCATCCTTTAGGGTACGGTAAAAATCCATACACCCGTACATCACCCCATGGTCGGTGATCGCGCAGGCGGTCTGACCCAGTTCCTTAAGTCTCTCCGTCAGAGATTTTATACGACAGACTCCGTCAAGCAGACTGTATTCGGTATGGACGTGAAGGTGTACAAAATCCGTCAATTTCTTATTCCCCACTTTCGCGGCGTAATTTTTCGGCTATTTCGCTTATTTTTTTTAGGCGGCGGTATACGCCGCTTCGGCTTATTTCGGGTATAGACAGCTTTCCTATCTCTGTAAGGGAAAGCTCTATGTTTTCCATTCTTATATCCGCTATCTGTCTTAGCTCGTCGCTCAGAATCCCAAGGCCGTTTCGTTGGGCAATATATTCGATATCCTCTAGCTGCTTTCGGCTTGCCGCCACGGTCTTTTCGATATTGGCCGACTCACAGTTGACAGCGCGGTTTACGTTATTGCGAACGCCCTTGTAAATTTTGGCGTTCATAATCTCCATAGAGCTTATCATGGCGCCGATAAAGGTAAGGATATCGCTGATACCCTCGCTGTCCTTGGTGTAAAGAATATGTTTTCCTTTTCGGCAGCTTTCCTTTATATTCATTCCGCTTTCGTTTATAATCCTTCGAATATTTTCCGCTTTTTCCTTTACTCCCACAGTGAATTCGAGATGGTATTCCCTGTCCGGATTGGCCGCGATGCCGCAGGCTAAAAAAGCCCCTCTTAAAAAAAGGCCGGTATTTTCATCGCGCCCGTTCATCACTTCGGAGCTTATATCACAATATCCAAAGTCAAAGCCGATATTGTCAAATTTAAACAAGGCGCCGGCTTTACCGCGCCTTTGAGTCGTAGCGGACAATAGTTTTTTTTCTCCGAAAATTCTTCTTAAATATTCGCCCACCGTTTCGCTTTCGGTAAAATATTCTTTTTGCTCCTTAAGGGAGTAGAGAAAACCGTACATAACGATTTTCTCTTCTTTTTTTGATAAGTCGCAGGAACAAAGTTCGTTTTTAACGTCGGTTGTAAAAGACATAATATCACCGAAAAAATTATTTTTCCAAAAAACTGATAAAATCCTCTTTGCGCATTTCGTACTCTACCGTCGACTGCGGCTCGCCAAGCTGATCGTACCACGAGTTTTCCGCGACGCGAAGCTTTTTAAAGCCCAGTCTTTCATAAACATGCTGTGCTCTTTTATTATTCAGATTTGTGTCAAGAACGATCTTATCATATCCCATATCTTCAAACAAAGAGGAAATAAGCATACTTAGCAGTATTTTCCCAAGACCCTTGTCCTGCATGGAAAAATCGCATATCTTTATGCCTATCTCCGCCGTGTTATTGCCTGTATTGCGATAGTTCATCTCGCCGATGGGTGTATCATCCGATTCGATAATCAGCCGTCTTCGGGTACCGTCTGTGTCGCTTCGGATATCCACCGCCACCTTTTCGGCGGTGGTTCCGAGTCCGTTGGGAAATCCCGCGTGCGCCATTACGTTACCGTCGTTCCACCACTCGGCCAGCCGCTTGGCGTCGCTTTCACCGGCGTTTCTTATAGTGAGATTTTCATATTTCAGAAACATATGTTTTCCTTTTTTATATTTTATTTTTTCCTTTTATTCACGTCTCTGTGAAGGATTCTGACCTTGTAGCCGTTTTCCGACAAATGCTTATACAGCTGTTCGGTATAAGTAACGCTGCGGTGCCGTCCGCCGGTGCAGCCTATCGCTATATTAAGCTGGCTTTTTCCCTCCGCAATATACTGGGGCAAAAGAAAATCTATCATATCGAACATTTTTGTCCGAAGCTCTCTCGATACCTCAAAACTCATAACAAAATCTTGAACGCATTGGTCAAGTCCCGTGAATTCCCTCAGCTCCGGAACATGGTAAGGATTGGGCATACACCTTACGTCGAATACCAAATCCGATTCGGCGGGTATTCCGTGCATAAAGCCGAAGCTGACGCAGCTTATAAGAAGAGTATCAGTAACGTTTTCCACAAACAGGTTGCGAACCGCTTCTCTTAAATTGTTGGTAGTCATATGGGTGGTATCAATAAAATAGTCCGCCGCCTGTCTTATGGGGGTAAGAATATCGTATTCCGCGTCGATAGCCTTGTCGATATCCCCCTCGGCAATGTCGAGAAGGGGGTGCTTGCGCCTTGTTTCTTTATAGCGACGTTTGATTTCCTCATGCTCCGCGCTCACGAAGAGAATTTTCGCGTTAATATTGTGTTCCTTAAGCTGACCGATATTGTCCAAAAGCTCCAGAAAAAGGGAGCCGCCTCTTATATCGGTAACTATGGCTATTTTCTCTATCGAACCGTTTTCCCCGCAAAGCTCCGCGAATTTCGGTATAAGCTGAGGCGGCATATTATCTATACAAAAAAAGTCCGCATCCTCAAGAACGTTGATAGTCTGGGATTTTCCGGAGCCTGACTGACCGGTGATTATGATGAATTCCATAAATATAACTTCCTTTCGCTTCAACATTCTTTATTTAAACAAGAAAAAACAGGGGGATATTATTGCTCCCAGATTTCTACCTCGGTTTCAAGTAAGATTCCGGAGTTTTCCGCCACCTTTTCCCTTACGGCCGTAATCAGGTTTTTAACGTCATTGAAGGTTGCTCCGCCTTTATTTATCACAAATCCGCAGTGTTTTTCACTGACCTGAGCGCCGCCCACAGAGAAGCCTTTCAGCCCGGCGTTTTCGATAAGTCTGCCCGCGAAATCTCCTTGGGGTCTTTTAAAGGTGCTGCCCGCGCTGGGGTATTCCAAAGGCTGTTTTTCCTTTCTGGCGCTCATATGCTCTTCCATTTTTTTCTTAATGGCGTTTCTTGCGCCTTTTTTTAACAAAAGCCCGATTTTCGCTATAATATAATTTTTTCCGCTGAAAAAACTGTGACGGTAGGAAAGCTCCATATCCGCAGCGGCAATGGTGATAAGCCGACCCTCGGCGTTAACGTAGGTACATCCCGTTATTACGTCCTTTATTTCGCCGCCGTAGGCTCCCGCGTTCATATAAACCGCTCCGCCTGCGCTTCCCGGTATTCCGTAGGCGAATTCGAGGCCGCTCAAGCCGTTTTCCTCCGCGAGCAGGCACAGTCCGGTAAGAGACGCGCCGGCTCCGCAGGATATTCTTTCTCCGTCCGCCGCCGCTTTATTCATGGCGGCAAGGGATATAACGGGAGAGCTTATGCCTTTATCAGAAACAAGAAGGTTGCTCCCCTTCCCCAACACACGGAATTCCGTATTTTCCGCCCAAAATTCCGCCGCAAGCTCTTTCAGGCAGTCAACGGAGTTGGGGGATACCATTATAGGACAGCAGCCGCCGATTTTAAAGCTTGTGAAAGGGGCAAGAGGTATGTTTTCTTTGCACTCCGCGCCGTATTTCTCGCAGATTTCCTTTATTTCGCGGTATTCCATAGCCCCTCCCGATATTATAATTATTTATATGCTTTTAATCCGCCAGTTTACCCAAAAACGCCGCGCCGATTATTCCCGCATCGTTTCCCAATTTGCATATATCTAGCTTGGTGGAGGCGTTTATGTCAATACAATATTCTTCTTCTTCGATTATTTTCTTAAGGGGAACCGTAAGATTATCCCCTTCCTTGCACACACCGCCGCCTATAAGCAGAATCTGGGGCTGAAAAACATTCACTATATTGGTAAGACCGCAGCCCAGATATCCGATATATTCTTTTACGACACAATCGGCCGTTTTATCGCCCGCTCTCATTCCGTCGAAAGCCGTTTTTCCGTCAACGTTTTCAAGGGAACCCGCGATTTCCCATAATTTACTGTTTTTATCGGTCTCCATAGCCTTTTTGGTGGCGGTAATAAGGGCGGTGGCGCTGGAATATGCCTCAAAGCAGCCCTTTCTTCCGCAGGTACACGGACGTCCGTTGTATTCTATAACGGTATGACCCAGCTCCGCGCCGCAGAAATTAAATCCCGTATAAATTTTTCCGTCGATGATGATTCCCCCTCCAACGCCTGTGCCCAAGGTAACCACGACAACGTTTTCATAGCCTTTTCCGCCGCCCGCCAGATATTCGCCAAAGGCGGCGGCGTTGGCGTCGTTTTCCACGTAGATATCTTTATTAAGCTTTTTCTTAAGCATTTCTCCCAGACGAACGTTGTCAAAGCCGAGATTATTGCTGTAAAGCACCGTTCCCGTGCTTCTGTTGGCCGCTCCGGGAGTGCCTATTCCCACGGAGAACACATCGTCGAGATTTATCGCGGCTTCATTCAGCGCGATATTTACAGCCTCGCAGATCCCGTCCACAATACCCTCGGCGGGACGGGGAAGGTTGGTTTTTACGCTTGCTCTCGAAATAATTTCGTAATTCTCATTGACGATACCTACCTTTATATTGGTACCGCCAAGATCGATTCCTATATTATACATAATATTTACACTCCTCGGTTTTTATACGGCCGTTTTTCGTATTATACCAATCCCTTATTAAACTGACGAAATACACACAGTATAAAAAGGGATTGCACCCAAAGCACTAATCCAACAGTTTTAAAAGGGATTAGTATTAGTCATAAAACAGCGCAGTCGGGCGAAATTAAATCCCGACAGTGCCCCCCAAAAGAATTAAATATCAAAAATATTTTTACCTTTTTTACGGTTTACAAACTCTTTAAGCCTGTTTTCATCGGCATTCAGGAGCAGCTCTTCGGGAAATCCCACCTCTTCGATAAGCTTTAACGCGGGGCCGAAATCGCCTATGGTATTCCAGAAATGAGAGTCGGTGTTTACAACCACAAAAGCCTTTTCCTCTCCGCAGATTTCGAGAAGTCGACGGTAAAAATCGTAAGTATCGATTTTCGACAGGTCGCGTATGCGGGCGACGTTAAGCTCCATCGCTTTTCCGAAATGGGCGCAGGCTTTGCACACCTCTCTTACGTCGTAAGGGCACCACTTTGTGTCGGTGTGGCCGAGACAGCAAATATCCGGATCCTCGAGAGCTTTTATATAAGATTCGGTGAATTCCGCTTCGGAACCGCTTCCCCAGTGATAGCTGGCAATTATCCAGTCCAGCTTTTCCGACAGCTCTCTGTCGATATCCAAATGTCCTTTATTGTCTATTATATCCGCCTCTATTCCCCGCAGCACAAACACATTGTTTATAACGCGAGGCAAGGCGGTGAGATTGTGGTGGTGCCACACATGGGGGGCATCCTCCATCTGGGGGCCGTGGTCTGTCACCGACATTATTTTTAATCCCGCTTTTTCCGCATGCGCCGTATTTTCCGTTACCGTAGAATAGGCGTGAGCGGAAGCGAGGGTGTGTGTATGAAGATCAGCCGTTAACCTCATTTTTTGACCGTACTTCCTTTCTGTTTGTCACTAAAGCTTTTTAACCATAAAAATGTCGTCGGAAAAGGTGCCGTCGTCATATTTGTTGGCGTTGGGCAATCTTCCGTATTCTTCAAAGCCTAAGCTTTTGTAAAGTTTTTGCGCCCTTTCGTTTCCGCTGACGACAGTAAGCTCCATTTGAGTGTAGCCAAGCTCTTTGGCGCGGTTCAAGGCTTTTTCCATAAGAATACGGCCAAGGCCTATGCCCGTGAATTTTTGAAAAAGAGCTATGCCGAAGTCGGCGCGATGGGCGTTTCTCCTGCTTTCTCCCTGAACGTCAAAGGAACAGTTACCCGCGTATTCCCCGTCAACAAAAGCGATAATAAGCATATTCCGAGGTCTGTTCATCTTTTCGATAAAGGCGGCCTCCTGCTCCTCGGTTATATTTACCTCGTCGGCTTCTTTGGAGAGGAATCTTGTTTCCCCGCTTACGATTTTAAGATAGTCCTTAAGCATAGGGGCGTCTTCGGGTTTCGCACTTCTCAGAAATATCTCGTGACCGTTAAGAGTCAGTTTTTCTTCTTTTAAAATCATAATTTTTCTCTTTTCCTGCCGCCAGTGAATTGTTTACTTTATATTGGTAATCGTATCCGAGCTTTCCATATCCATTCCCAAATTGTCCAGCAGCTCCTGAGCGGCGTTATAGCCCATTTTCTTCTGACGGTTGTTCATGGCCGCCACCTCGAGGATAACCGCAAGATTTCGTCCCGGCTTAACGGGAATGGTGAGGTAGGGCACCTTTACACCCAAAATGGACATATAATGGTTGTCTACACCCATACGATCGTAGACCTTTTCGGGGTTCCAGATTTCCAGCTCCACCACCATATCTATCTTTTCGCTGACCTTTACGGCGCCGATACCAAAAAGCTGTCTTGCGTTTACGATACCGATTCCTCTTAATTCAAGGAAGTGACGAATATTGTCGGGGGAGCTTCCCACAAGGGTGATGTTGGAGGTGCGCCTGATTTCCACCGCGTCGTCCGCCACAAGTCGGTGACCGCGCTTTACAAGCTCTATCGCCGTCTCGCTCTTTCCCACGCCGCTGTCTCCCAGAATAAGTACGCCTTCACCGTATATTTCTATAAGCACGCCGTGACGGGTGATTCTCGGAGCAAGTCTTAAATTCAAAAACGCTATCAAAGCGGCCATAAACTCCGAGGTACTCTGTTTGCTTCTGAACAAAGGCACCTCGTTTTCTTTGGCCAGTCTTTCAACCTCCGGAAAAATATCAAGCCCCCTGGTTACTATAAAGGCGGGAGGTTTCTGGGAAAACAGGTCGGCAAAGGCGGAAATGCGCTTTTCCT
Source organism: uncultured Ruminiclostridium sp. (assembly GCA_949878745.1). Taxonomy (GTDB): domain Bacteria; phylum Bacillota; class Clostridia; order Oscillospirales; family Ruminococcaceae; genus Ruminiclostridium_E. Next base: position 21,545 of record CATLBH010000002.1, read on the forward strand.
CACTCAGCTGTTCCATAAAGGCGAATTCCGCCTTACCCGCTATTTGTATTCTGGCACTGTCGAAATATTCATAAAATCCCGCCAATTGCAGCCCCGGACGGTTTACGTCGTTGTTTTTGATTTTGATTTCCTTGGGATTGCAGGGGCAATAAATTGTTTCCAGAGAATATTCGTCGATTATATCCGACAACAGCACAAAATATTCTTTTTCTTTAATCATAAAACAAATTTCCTTTTCAATTTCAAGATAAAATTTTTCTTCGATTCAACCTTAGCCTTAGCCGCGCCGATGGTTATGCGCTCTGTTCATAAATTCAAAGCGAAGGCACAAGGTGAACGTTCACGTCACCCAAAAAAACGAAATACTTATTCCGAAGCATTCAGGTAATCGATTTGTTCCTTTGAAAGCTTGTCTATCTCTATTCCCCAGAATTTCAGCTTACGCTCTGCCACGTCGTTGTCGATCTCTTTGGGAACATTTATGATCATTTTGTCGAGGCCGTTTCTGTGCTCCGTAAGGTAAAGGGCGGACAAAAGCTGAATCGCAAAGCTCATATCCATTATCTCGGCGGGGTGTCCGTCGCCCGCCGCAAGGTTTACGAGCCTTCCTTCCGCGATAACGTTTATCCTTCTGCCGTCCTCAAGGGTATAGCACATAATGTTGTTTCTCGCGAGGTGACTCTCCTTTGCGATTTCTCTTAGTCTCGCCACGTCCACCTCTACGTCGAAATGTCCAGCATTGCAGCAAATCGCTCCGTCCTTCATCACCTTAAAGCTGTCCTCGCAGATAACTCGGTTGCAGCCGGTGACTGTAACAAAGAAATCCCCGACTTTTGCGGCTTCGGTCATTTTCATTACCTTAAAGCCGTCCATTACCGCTTCCATTGCCTTTATGGGATCAACCTCGGTAACTATGACGGACGCGCCCAAGCCCTTGGCTCTCATGGCGACGCCCTTTCCGCACCAGCCGTAGCCCGCCACGACAACATTCTTTCCGGCAACTATAAGGTTGGTGGTACGGTTTATTCCGTCCCACACCGACTGACCCGTACCGTAGCGGTTATCAAACAAATGCTTGCAGTCCGCGTCGTTTACAAGAACCATAGGAAACTTCAGCTTTCCTGCCTCATTCATGGCCTTTAATCTGTGTATGCCCGTTGTGGTTTCCTCACATCCACCTATTACGTTTTCTATAAGGTGAGGATATTCGGTGTGAATAAGGTGAACCAGATCGCCGCCGTCGTCTATTATAATATTGGGAGCAGCCTTTATTACCTCGGAAATATGACGGTGGTACTCCTCGTCGGTTGCGTTGTACCACGCGAACACATTAAGTCCGTCGTGTACCAACGCGGCGGCAACATCGTCCTGAGTGGACAGCGGATTGCTTCCGGTAACGTACATTTCCGCGCCGCCCGCGGCAAACACCTTGCACAAATAAGCCGTTTTTGCCTCAAGGTGTACGGATAAGGCAACCTTAAGCCCTTTAAAAGGTTTTTTTACGGAAAATTCTTCCTCATAGCTTCTGAGAAGCGGCATATTATCTTTTACCCATTGGATCTTGCGGCAGCCGCTTTCCCAAAGGTTAATATCTCTGATTTCACTTGACATTTTATTCTCTTCCTTTCGTCTTATTTGTTTTATTTTACCACAAATTGAGAGAAACTTCAAGTATAAACCATATAAATTTAATTCAATTTTAAAAAAACTATTGACAAATCATTTCTATTGCGGTAAAATATAAAAGGAATTTAAAAAACGCCATTAGCGGAGTAATTATGCTTAACGTATACACAACAGCTTTTATATTTTGGTTTAGCGGCTTGAGCTTTTATTTCGAGTTCAAGTATTTTTTGCGTACCAAAAATAGAGTTGCGGCGTAACGGATCAAACGGCGTTTAAAAGCGCAATTATATGCCTGCATCTCAATGGTGCGGGCATTTTTTGGTATCAGATAAAAACAACGGAAAGGAAGACAAAAAATGATTATTATTTTAAAAAAGGGCGTGCCGAAAACAGAGGTGGATGAGCTTTGCCGAGGAATAGAGGCTCAAAACATCAAAATCAACGAGGTGCGGGGCGAGCATACCACCATTTTGGGTCTTATCGGCGACACCCATAAGATCGATACGGAAGCCATCGAAGCACAGGAGATAGTGGAATCCGTACAGCGCGTTCAGGAGCCGTACAAAGGCGTCAACAGAAAATTCCACCCGGAGGATACCGTCGTTTCGGTGGGAAACACCAAGATCGGAGACGGCAACGTGGCGATAATAGCGGGGCCCTGCTCCATCGAAACCGAGGAGCAGATCGTGGACACATGTATGAAGGTCAAGGAAGCGGGAGCGAATCTTTTAAGAGGGGGCGCTTTTAAGCCCAGAACCTCCCCGTATTCATTTCAGGGTCTTGGCGGAGAGGGCTTAAGGCTGTTTCTAAAGGCAAAAAAAGCTACGGGTCTTCCCATAGTTACCGAACTTATGTCTTTGGCTCATATCGACCTGTTTTCCGACGTTGACGTAATTCAGGTGGGCGCAAGAAATATGCAGAATTTTGAAATGCTGAAGGAACTGGGCAGGTGCAAAAAGCCTATTTTACTTAAAAGGGGGCTGTCCAACACAATTGAAGAGCTTCTTATGTCCGCCGAGTATATTTTTGCGGGAGGAAACCCGAATATTATTCTCTGCGAAAGAGGGATAAGAACCTTTGAAACCCAGACAAGAAATACCTTGGACATTTCCGCCGTACCCGTTATAAAATCCTTAAGCCATCTTCCCGTTGTAATAGACCCCAGCCACGCCACCGGAAAATACGAGTTAGTGGAGCCGATGTCCATGGCAGCCGTGGCGGCAGGCGCGGACGGTCTTATTATAGAGGTTCACAACAATCCCCAGAAGGCTCTTTGCGACGGCGCTCAGTCTCTTACGCCCAAGCATTTTGCCGCTTGTGTGAAAAAATGCGCCTCAATAGCCTCGGTTATGGGTAAAAAGGCAGGTACGATATAATGATAAAGATAACGGTCAAGGCCTCTTCCGCTTATGATATACTTATAGGAAAAGGTTTATTGGACAAATGCGGCGAAATAATTTCCGAATTGACAAAGTCAAAAAAATGCGCAGTGGTTACCGATACCACCGTAGACGGTCTTTACGGGAGCAAGATTCTTGACGCGCTTAAGAAAAGCGGCTTTAACGCCGTTAAATTCGCCGTTCCCGCTGGAGAAGAGTCAAAATCTCACCAACAGCTTATCGGACTGTATAATTTTCTTTCGGAAAACGATATAACCAGATCGGATTTTTTAATAGCTTTGGGCGGCGGAGTGGTAGGCGATCTTACGGGCTACTGCGCGGCTACCTATCTGCGTGGAGTGGACTATGTCCAGGTACCCACCACACTTTTGGCTCAGGTGGACAGCTCTGTGGGCGGAAAAACCGCTGTGAATATTGACGCGGGCAAAAACCTCGTCGGATGTTTTAAACAGCCGATTGCAGTAGTAGCCGACACGGATACTCTTTCCACACTCTCCGACGATATTTTTGCCGACGGAATGGGCGAGGTGGTAAAATACGGTATGATCCGCTCCTCATCGCTTTTTGAAAAGCTGTCCCACGGAAGGACAAAGGAAAATATCGGGGAGATAATCGCCGAATGTGTAGGCATAAAAAGCGACGTGGTGGAAAACGACGAGCTTGATACCGGCGAACGTATGATACTTAATTTCGGACACACCTTTGGGCACGCAATAGAAAAGTATATGGGCTACGGCGTTGTACCTCACGGAAAAGCGGTTGCTATGGGAATGTATATGATAAGCCGTGCCGCCGAAAATCGGAGTTTAACACAAAAAGGCGTTTCGGAAAAGCTTAAAGCCTGTCTTAAGGCAAATTTCCTCCCGTTTTTCTCTGATATCGACAGGGATAGCCTTTATTCGCTTTCAATCGGAGATAAAAAGCGCACCTCCGATAAAATAAGAGTAATCGTATGCCCCGAAATAGGGAAAAGCGAAATAGTTACCCTTTCCTTAAACGAATATAAAAACCTTCTGGAGTTAATATGATGAAAAATATCACGATAACCCCCTCCTATCTTTCGGGAAAAATAGCAATTCCCTCTTCCAAAAGCATTTCCCACCGCGCGCTTATCTGCGCCGCCCTCGCCAAAGGAAAATCGGAAATAAAAAATCTTTTGGATTGCGCCGATACGAGAGCCACCATTGATATTCTTAAAGCTTTTGGGGCGAAAATATACGCTCGGGACGATATTACCCTAGTTGAGGGAATCGAAATCCCGTCAGAAACGGCCGTGGCCGACTGCCGCGAAAGCGGATCCACCTTAAGATTTCTTCTTCCGGTGGCCGCCGCTTTGGGTTGTGAGACAGAATTTCACGGGAAAGGAAAACTTCCCGAAAGACCGATTACCCCCTACTTTACAGAGCTTACAAAAAATGGTATAATATTTGAAACAAGGTCAATGCCATACCGTATTTCGGGAAGGCTTAGTTCGGGAGATTACGCTCTCGCGGGAGATATCTCCTCTCAGTTTATTAGCGGGCTTATGTACGCGCTTCCGATTCTTCAAGGGGACAGTCGGATTATACTGACTTCTCCCTTACAGTCAAAGCCCTATGTGGATCTTACTATAGCGGAACTTGAAAAATTCGGCGTAAATGTCACGGAAATTCCTCAGGGATACTTTATAAAAGGCGTTCAAGAATATGTTCCTCAAAAAACGGAGATAGAAGCAGATATGTCGCAGGCGGCTTTCTTCGCGGTGGCAAATTCGCTGGGCTCTCATATTGAGATTGAGGGGCTTAATCCGGACAGCCTTCAAGGGGACAAGGCCATTCTGGACATTGTTAAAAGGGCTGACGGAAAGGCTTTTGACGTGAACGCTTCTCAAATTCCCGACCTGGTGCCGATACTTGCCGTTCTCGCTTCCCTTTCAAAAGGCGTTTCCCATATTACGGGGTGTGAAAGACTCAGGATAAAGGAATGCGACCGTCTTTCGGCGATAGCCGAAGAGCTGAACAAGCTGGGAGCGTCGGTTACAGAAAATAAAGACAGCCTGACAGTTGAGGGAGTCGATTCCTTAAAAGGCGGAATATGCGATTCCCATAACGATCACCGTATAGCAATGTCGCTGGCGATAGCTGCCGTGCGCTCAAAGGCAAAGGTCACCATAATCGGCGCCGAATGCATCGCCAAGTCATATCCGCGATTTTTTGAGGATTTCAAATCGTTGGGAGGTATAACAGATGTCATCGACAATTAGTATAGGCGCTCTTTCGGTATCGGTGTTCGGCGAGTCCCACGGAACGGCGATAGGCGCGGTTATAGACAATCTTCCCGCCGGGGAAAAGCTTGACCTTGAGCGAATATACGGTTTTATGTCCCGCCGCGCCCCGAAAAAGGACGGCACCAGCACCATGCGAAGCGAAACGGATTTTCCCGAAATTATCAGCGGTTTTTACAACGGAAAAACCACGGGGGAAGCTATTTGCGCCATAATAAAAAACAAGGATCAGCATTCCTCCGATTACAAAAGTATTTACGGAATTGCAAGACCGGGACACGCCGACTATACGGGCTTTCTAAGATACAACTGCGCCAACGATCCTCGCGGAGGGGGACATTTTTCCGGAAGGCTTACCGCTCCTCTTGTTTTTATGGGGGCAATCTGCGAACAGCTTCTTGAAGCAAGAGGCGTTACTGCCGCCGCTCATATTTATTCGATAGGTAAAGAAAAGGACCTTCCCTTCGATCCCGTAAACGTTTCAAAGGAGCAGTTAAAGGAAGTCAAAACAAAATATCTGCCCGTTATTGACCCCGAAGCCGACGGAAAAATGAGAAACGTCATTGACGAGGCGCGAAAAGCGCTTGACTCAGTGGGCGGCGTAATAGAGTGCTGCGCGGTGGGATTTCCCGCAGGTATGGGTTCTCCGATATTCGATGGACTGGAAAACCGCATTTCACAAATCGTTTTCGGTATTCCCGCAATTAAAGGTATAGAATTCGGAGCGGGCTTCGAAGCCGCCGAAATGAAGGGCAGCGAAAATAACGATGAATTTTACACCGAAAACGGAGACATAAGAACCCGAACAAACAACGCGGGCGGAATTTTAGGCGGAATCTCAAACGGAATGCCCCTTATTTTCAGAACAGCCGTTAAGCCTACCCCGTCCATTGCCCGCCCCCAGAATACCGTGAATTTTATTACAAAAGAAAATACGATAACGGAAATAAAGGGCAGACACGATCCCTGCATAGTGCCAAGGGCGGTTCCTTGTGTTGAAGCGGCGCTTAATATAGCTTTGATGTCCTATTTTTTATAATTTAAGGAGCAATAAAATGTTTCAATCTCCGAAAATAATTATCGACGATAAGCTGACTATACAAATATATATCTGCTTCCTGCTTGATCAATTGGGCGAGCTTTCGGAGGAACAGCTGGCGGATATAGTTGACGAGATCGAAGCGGTAAATTCCTTGGATCTATTTGAATCGATCAGCATTGCGGCGGAAAAAAAGCTGATTTGCTCCCGCAGTGAAAAAAACAAAACAATACTTTCTCTGCTTTCCATGGGAAAGACCATGTCGGACGAATTTCACAGCCGAATTCCCCTTTCGGTAAGGGAAAAAAGCGTGGAATACGGAAAACAGGTACTGAAAATGGCGGATCTGGAGCGTTCGATAATATGCAGGATAGAGCGGACGGATTACGACGGACCCTGTTACCTTACGGTTAAATTTCTCAACGAACTGAACGGCGACAACCTGATGAATCTGCGCATTTACGCCCCCGATTATGAACAGGCAAGGCTTATGCGCGAAAGATTTTTTGAGAAGCCCTCGGATATTGTTACAAAAATTATGAAAATGTTTATAAAGGACAGTTATCTATAAAAAATTATTACGGTGAGATTTTTCTTTCACCGTAATAATTTTTTATAACCGTTTTTTACAATCAAAGCTCAGCGAAATTTCTTAAAATCAGCAGCCCCGTATCTCCGCTTTTTTCAGGGTGGAACTGGGCTCCGTAAACAAAACCGTTCCCTACCAGAGCGGGGACTTTTCCGCCGTAGTCGGCGTAAGCGTATACGTCGTCGGAGCCGCAGTCCGCCGCGTATGAATGGACAAAATAAACATATTTTCCTGCACCGATTCCTTCCAGCAAAGGGCACTCCCTGTTGTATTCCAAGGCGTTCCAGCCCATCTGAGGAACGGACAAACCGCCTTCTGGCTTCATTAGCCTTACCGCTCCTTTAATTAGGCTTAAGCCCGAAAACTCCCCGAATTCAAAGCTTTTTTCAAATAAAAGCTGCATACCCAGGCATATTCCCAAAAACGGCTTTTTTGCGGCCTCGGATTTTATCGTATCAACAAGACCCGAGCGGTTCAGCTTGTCCATGGCGTCCCCGAAGGCTCCCACGCCGGGAAGGATAAGGCGGTCGGCATTAACGATTTCCGCCTTATCCGAGGTGATTTTGTTTTCAAGTCCGAGATAATTCAGAGCGTTCTGCACGCTGAATAAGTTTCCCGACCCGTAATCAATTATCGCTATCATAACAAACGTTCCTTATACATTTTTATGTGTTCCATTATATGACCGATATTACCCTCGCCCGCGTATTCCTTCATATCAAAAAAATCACGGTCGAGGTCGCTCCAGAACAGCGGATTTTCATTTCCGTGCACTTTTGGCTCACAATTAAGCGCTCCCACATATACTTCGACATAGCAGTTGTCGAGATGATAGGTAAAGTCCATAAGATGAGTAAGCTTAATTTGCCCCATCGTTATACCTGTTTCCTCAAAAAGCTCACGGTAAGCGGCGGCTTCGTGATCCTCGCCTTTTTCGATCTTTCCTCCCACCATATTGATAAGTCCGAGATAGGGATTTTTTACTCTTTTGCACATCAGCATTTTGGTGCGCTCTTTGTTGAATACCGCCACTAAATTATAGCCTTGCATTAAATCACCCCTTTAGAGGATAAAATCTCGCCGCCGGGTCTAACCGCTTGCTTTAACGCGTAAGCAAGGGATTTAAACAAGGCTTCGGTTATATGGTGATCGTTTTTTCCGTATTCCGACCTTAAATGAAGCGTTATACCTGCGTTGAAGGCGAACGCTCTCATAAATTCTTCGGTGAGACAGCTGTCGTAATCCCCTATCCGTTCATTTCCAAAGGCGGCGTTAAATACAAGAAACGGTCTTTTGCTTATATCCAGTGAACAGAAGCCCAGCGCCTCGTCCATAGGGACAAAGGCCGAGCCGAAGCGCATAACCGGCTGTTCGCCCAAGGCGAGGTTTAACGCCTGACCCAGGCAAATTCCCGTATCCTCCACCGTATGGTGACCGTCAACGTACAGATCGCCCTTACAGCTTACCGTGAGGTCAAAGCCTCCGTGAACGGTAAGGGCGGTAAGCATATGGTCGAAAAAGCCTATACCCGTATAGATATCGGCTTTTCCGGTACCGTCAAGGTAAAGCGTCACTTTTACGTCGGTTTCCTTGGTGGTTCTGGTTATTCTCGCTTCTCTGCTCATTTCCGTTTCTCGCTTTCTGTTTGATAGTTTTATCAAATCTCTTTTTCGTCGCCTAAAATAATATTTTTTATATTCTCGTCCGCTTCCTCCAAGGTAAGACTGCCTTCAATAAGAGGCTTTATTACTTCGCGGCTCTCTCTGGTATGAGGAAGAGACGAGGCTAACGCGGTCGCTTTTTCTTTTTTGCCGCATTTCAGGTATAGAAAGCAAAGAGCCGCGCGCATAGTGGCCTTTTGCTTTTCGTTCACAGACAGGGGAAGCCCTCTTTCCGTCAGCTCGGCGGCTTTCTCCGATTTCCCTTTCAGCGCCAGAACTCCCGCCAATCCGAGTATCATTCCCGGTTTATTAGGGTAAATAAGCAGTGCGTCGCGGTAAACCTTTTCCGCCGAATCGTAATCACCCTTGCGCTGAAAATCCGCCGCTGTTTTGTGAATATTACAGCGGGTCTCTTCGGCGCGGATTACGTCCATACCTATAAGAAGATCGACGCTGGTCTCGAATATGTTTGCTAAGGCGGGAAGGAAGGTTATGTCGGGGTAACATTCTCCCCGTTCCCACTTTGAAACACTTTGCGGCGTTATGCCTAAGTATTCGGCTACTTCCTCCTGAGTTAAGTTTTTCATGAGACGGTATTTCTTTAAATTTTCGGACAAATACAACATGGTGATCCTCCTTTTACGGGCTTTACGGTGAACTCAATTCACAAGCGCAATCACCGTAATTGCCTTGTTTGTTTCTTACGTACTTATTTTATCACAGGAGAATCGGGTATACAATGGCGCATTGGTTGGCAGAAATTCAACCTGTATCATTTTATTAAGGAAATCGTTCTAAAGCGGTTATCAAAGCTTTGGTTTCCTCTTGGTTTCCCGCCGTTATCCTTAAATAATCTTCCATATACCTAACCGCGATGGAATTGGAGAGCAGGTATTCGTAAATTTCCTTTGCCTTTGAGGTTCTTATGAAAACAAAGTTGGTTACCGAAGGATAAAGTGTTTCAAAAAAGGGGTAATTTCTGCGGAAAAGATTGGCGTAAAGCTCATTTCGCGCAGTTTTACAGGCTTCTATACGTTTGTTCATTTCCTTTGCGTCGGAAATAAAATATTCCGCCGCGCTCTGGGTAAGTACATTTACATTATAAGGGGATTTGGCGGCTCTCAGCTTTTCGGTGATCAATTTTCCGCTTACGGCAAAGCCCAGCCGCAATCCCGCCATACCCAGCGCTTTTGAACAGGTGCGGAGCACAATAAGGTTATCGTACAAATCGGCGCATTTCAGAAGGCTGTTTTCCTCCCCCCAGAAATCCATGTAGGCTTCGTCGGCAATAACCAGCGCGCCGACGGAGCTTATCAGTTTTATCATATCCTTTTTGGGAAGCCCCAAGGAGGTGGGGTTACAGGGGTTGGAAAAAATAACCGCTCTAATGTTTTCGGTGTTTATTGTTTCTATCACCTTGTCAATGTTTACAGTAAGGTCAGCTTCCTTTTTCAGCACCCTTAAATCAAGCTCATACAGGCTTGAATAAAAGGCGTACATGGAAAAGTCGGGAGACAGGCAGAGCACTTTTTCGCCCTTTCGCAAAAAACAGGCGGTGATTATACTTATAAGCTCGTCCGAGCCGTTTCCCGCAGTAATATAATCGGGGTTTACTTCGTAAAGCCCGCCGTACGCTTTTATCAGCTTTTTGGCGTAGGGATCGGGGTAACGGTTTAAGGAGGCGTTCTTTACGGCGTTGGAAAGGCTTTCTTTATCGGTTTCGATAAAGCTTTCGTTTGCGTCCAGACGTATTTTGTACTCCCCCTGTATCGGGTCGTAGGGAGTAAGGGATACAAGCTTTTCGGTTAAATTATACAAAATTTTTCTCTCCTTTATCGGATATCTTCCATACGCACCTTTATGGAATTGGCGTGGGCCGTCAAGCGCTCTTTTTCCGCCACTAAAATAATGTCGTCGGCCGCTTCGTTGAGAGCGGCGGCGGTGTAATAGATATAGCCGGACTTCTTTATAAAGCTGTCAACGGAGAGGGGAGAGAAAAACCTTGCCGTTCCGCTTGTGGGGAGGACGTGATTCGGACCCGCGTAGTAGTCTCCGAGAGGCTCCGGCGCGTATTGTCCTAAAAACAGAGAGCCGACGTTATCCAGCTTTCCTATAAATTCAAGGGGATTTTCGGCAACCACCTCAAGGTGTTCGGGAGCCAGTCTGTTGGCGATATCGCACGCCTGCATCATATCGTTGGCTATGATTATCGCTCCGTAATTGTCAAGAGAAAAGTCTATAATATTTTTTCTGGAAAGCTGTTTTGACTGTCTTTCTATTTCCTTGGTTACATCATCGGCGATTTTTTCGGAGGTGGTTATGAGTATCGCGCTTGCGAGCTTATCGTGTTCCGCCTGTGACATAAGGTCGGCGGCGACGTATTTCGGATTGGCGGTACCGTCGGCGATAACAAGGATTTCGCTCGGCCCCGCTATCATATCGATATCAACGGTACCGTAAAGCATTTTTTTGGCTGTGGCGACGTAAATATTCCCCGGACCCACTATTTTGGACACCTTCGGTATTTCCTCGGTTCCAAACGCCAAAGCCGCCACCGCTTGCGCACCGCCGCACAAAAAAATTCTGTCCACCCCGCAAAGAGCGGACGCAAGGAGTATATCCTTATTGGGCGTACCGTCCTTCAAGGGAGGCGTCACCATTATTATTTCTTTTACTCCCGCTATTTTCGCGGGAATCGCATTCATCAGCACGGAGGAGGGATAAGCCGCTGTACCGCCGGGAACGTAAAGGCCGACTTTGTCAAGGCCTCTCACTCTTTGTCCTAAAATAGAGCCGTCCTCGTTGGTTATCATATAACCGTTTTGCTTCTGTCTTTGGTGGAAATCGGTTATTTTTTCAACGCAGTTCAAAAGCGCGTCCACAAGCTTGGGATCAGCTTCGGTAAGGGCGTCGTTGATAATATCTCTCGGCACCTCGTAATATTCGCAGTCGGGGCAGTCAAATTCTTCTGTATACCTTTTTACCGCCTCGTCGCCGTTTGCTTTTACGTCCTCTATTATTCTCCCTACGGTCTCTTCGACTTTTTTATTGGTCTCGCTGCTACGTTTTTCGACTTCCCTCAAAAACTCGATCTCGCTTCCGTCGGCATAAATTTTTCTGATCATACTATTTGTTCCTCAATTCCTTTTCTATCATTTCAACCAATCGGTCTATGCACTCCTTTTTAAGCTTCATACTTACTGTATTGACTATAAGTCTGGCGGATACCGGAGCGACGTTCTCGTACACCTCAAGTCCATTTTCCTTTAAGGTGGTTCCTGTTTCCACAATATCCACTATACCGTCCGCCAGTCCCAAAAGGGGGGCAAGCTCCACCGAGCCTTCTATTTTTACAATATCCACGTCCATGCCTTTGCTTTCAAAAAAAGCTCTGGTAACGTTGGTGTATTTTGAGGCAACCGTCTTTACGCCGTAGCCCTTGTAAAAATCGGTTCCCTTTTTCCCCGCCAAGGCGAATCTGCATTTTCCGAAGCCCAAATCCACCAGCTCAAAATATTTGCCGCCGTGCTCCATTATAGTGTCTTTTCCCACAACGCCAAGATCGCATACGCCGTGTTCAACATATGTGATAACGTCGGCGGCTTTCGCCAAAACCACCTCTATGCCGCGGCCGTTTATGGGAAGAATAAGCCTCCTGCCCTTATCCCTGACCGCCGATACGTCAAATCCCATAGACTCAAAAAGATTTACGGTATCTTTTTCAAGTCTGCCTTTGGTAAGGGCGATCCTGATAACGTCATTCATTTAACGTATTGTCCTTTCCTTTGAAACGTTTCTGTAAAAAAGGTTCTTAAACCTGAATTTTTGTGACATTTCCGTTTTTATCCACGCAGTCTATAAACTTAATTCCCTTTTTTCGGGCAAATTCCTTAGTTTCCTCCAGAGTTTCATTTAAGGAGTTTTCCGCCCTTACCCCGTCGGCGGCGGCAAGGCTGCGGCAATGGAGAAATCCCTTCTGCAAGGCGTCGCTTTCCGCGTATACCAGAATATCCGGGGGCGTGGTCAATTCGGCGCGGTTGTTTTTAAGCAGCGCTTTTGCCACCGCGTTAATATTTACGGCAAAGCCCGTGGCGGGACAGGGGAAGCCGAAATCGCCCGCCAGAGCGTCGTAGCGGCCACCAGACAAAACGGGCATTCCGTAGCCCATAATATACCCTCGGAAAAGAAGCCCGGTGTAGTAGTTGGCCTTGTTTACAAGGCTGAAATCCATGGTCACCTTATCCTTTAAGCCTAAGGCGCAAAGATACTCGTAGGCTTCCTTTATATCCTCAAGGGCAGATATCAGCTTTTCGTCCTTAAAGATATTTTCCGCCTTTTCAAATACCTCGGCGCCGCCAAATAGCTTGGGCAGCTCGTATAGGATATCGGCGCGCTCCGAGGGACGGTATTTTTCCAAGGCGTTTTTTAATTCGGGCATATTTTTATTTTCCACATATTCCCTTATTTGCTCTTTTTCTTCCTCATCATCGGTAAGGCCGGAAATAAGTATTTTAAAAAACGCGCCGTCGCCTATTTCAATGCGAAAATCCTCGGTTTCAAAGGTCTTTATCGCCTCGGCGGCGAGATTCAACACTTCCATATCCGCTTTTTTTACGCTACCGCCGATTATTTCTATCCCGCTCTGGGTTATTTCATCGTCACGGCCGCTGTTCTTAGGGTTTATCCTGAAAATATTCTGGCTGTAAAAAAGCTTTAGGGGACGTGCTTCGTCTTTTAGCCTTGTGGCGGCCAGCCGTGCTATGGGCATTGTGGAATCGGGACGGATAACCATAAGTCTTCCTTTTCCGTCGGAAAGCTTATACATTGTCTCCTGGGCAAAATAACGGGATTTCAGCATAAAAACATCGTAAAACTCGATTCCGGGAGTTATCACCTCGGAATAACCGTAATTCTCAAACAGACGCCTTAGCTTATCCTCGGCGGCGCGTCGGGCTACGCTTTCGTCAAAAAGCAGATCTCTTGTGCCCTCCGGGGTTATCAGGTCGTATTTTCTCATAGGTATTTTTCCTCTTACTTTAGTGTAGTAATATAATACCACATCATTTCAAAAAAATCAAGCAGCCAATTAAAGCTTTGTCGATGCTCCCAAAAATTTTTAACATTAGGGAGAAAATCAGTAGGAAAAATCAAAAGAAGGTCATCTGAGCCGATTTATCCAGCCCATCAAACACATTCATATCCTCTAATTTCTGCATAACGGTTTTGTTTATGCCACTCTCTATTTGTATGTCCTCAACGCTTACGAAATTATTTTTGGCGATAGTCTCCTTTAAGCTTCTTGCCGCATTTTCGCCGCAGCCGTCGATAGCAAGCAGGGGAAGTCTCAGGTCGCCGTTTTCTATAACGTATTTTGTGGCGTCGCTTTTAAGATAGTGAACGGGCAGAAAATGTATCCCTCTGTTCATCATCTCGTAAATCAAAAGATAGGCTTCGACCATGGACTGTTCCTTCGCGCTGGCGTCGGGGTTGGACTGTATCTGCTGTATGCGGCTTTTAACGGCGCTTTTTCCGCCCATTACGGTTTTTATCTCAATATTTTCGGTATGCTTGGTAAGAATAGCGGCGTAAAACTCGGAGGGGCGGTTAACCTTAAACCAGCCTAATTTTACTGCTCCGGTAACGTAGGCGGCGGCGTGAGCCTTGGGGAACATATACTTTATTTTTTTGCAGCTTTCCACGTACCAGTCGGGCACGTTATTCTCCTTAAAGGCGTTGTATATGGTTTCGTCAAAAAGCTTTTTGGCGTTGCCCTTACGTGTTATTTCCATTATTTTAAAGGCAAGGCTCGGTTCTACGCCCTTATGAAGCAGATAAACCATTATATTGTCGCGGGTACCTATTACCTCGGAAATGGTACAGGTGCCGTTGGCGATAAGATCCTTAGCGTTGCCCACATATACGTCGGTTCCGTGGGAAAGACCCGAAATCTGCAATAAGTCGGAAAAAAGCTTGGGCTGTGAATCCTTAAGCATCTGAATTGTAAAGTTGGTTCCGAATTCGGGAAGGCCGTAGGTGCCCAGTGGGAGCAAAACGGGGTCTTCTTCCTCGAATTTAAGCGCTTTTGTTGAGGTGAAAAGGCTTATAACCTCCTTGTCCGAAACGGGAACGTCGGCTATTTTTATTCCCGTACTGTCCTCAAGATGCTTATAAAGCGTGGGAACATCGTGTCCCAGCTCGTCAAGTTTTAGTATGGTATCGTGAAGGGCGTGGAAGTCAAAGTGAGTGGTTATTACTCCCTTGGTGGCATCGTCGGCAGGTCTTTGCACCGGTGAGAAATCGTATATTTCGTAAGCATCGGGAACAACTACCATTCCGCCGGGATGCTGAGAGGTGGTGCGCTTTACTCCCGTAAAGCCGAGGGAGAGACGGGTCATTTCGGCGTTGTTGTATACCGTTCCGCGCTCCGCCGCGTATTTTTTTACAAAGCCGAAAGCGGTTTTTTCCTGAATGGCGGAAATGGTGCCCGCCTTGAAAACGTGATCTTTACCGAACAATTCTTCGGTATAGCGGTGGGACTGAGCCTGATATTCGCCGCTGAAGTTGAGGTCAATATCCGGCGCTTTATCCCCCTTGAAGCCCAAAAACGTTTCAAAGGGAATATCATGTCCGTCGCATTCCATGGGAGTACCGCACTCGGGACAGTTTTTGGGGGGTAAATCGTAGCCCGACTGTACCGAACCGTCGGTTATGAATACGGTATGACGGCATTTTACGCACCTGTAATGAGGCGGCAAGGGGTTTACCTCGGAAATGCCCGACATTGTGGCGACAAGTGAAGAGCCTACCGAGCCTCTTGATCCTACCGCATAGCCGCATTCGTTGGATTTATGCACCAGCTTCTGCGCGATCATATATAGCACCGAAAATCCGTATTTTATGATAGCGTCAAGCTCCTTTTTTAGACGGTTCTTTACAGTATCGGGGAGCTCGTCGCCGTAAAGCTCGCGGGCTCTGTTCCAGCAAAGATTCTGAAGCTCCTGTTCCGCGCCCTCGATAAAGGGCGTGTAGGTGCCTTTGGGTATCGGTCTTATATCCTCCACCATATCGGCGATTTTATTGGTATTGGTCACTACCACCTCGAAGGCCTTTTCTTCTCCGAGATAAGCGAATTCCTCCAGCATTTCGTCGGTAGTACGCAGATACAAAGGCGCTTGCTGTCCCGCGTCGGCGTAGCCCTGTCCCGCCTGTAATATTTCTCTGAAAACAGCGTCGCTTTTATTCATAAAGTGGACGTCGCAGGTGGCCACAACAGGCTTATTGAGCTTTTCCCCCAACTGTACTATTTTTCGGTTGTAATCTTTAAGCACCTCTTCGGAAGAAACCTTGTTGTCCCTGAGCAAAAAGCTGTTGTTTCCAATAGGCTGTATCTCCAGAAAATCGTAGAAGGAAGCTGTCTCTTCTATAGCCTCATCGGATTTTCCGTTTAGGATAGCCTGATACAGCTCGCCCGCTTCACATGCGCTTCCTATAATCAAGCCCTCGCGATGATTCTTTAGCTCGGACATGGGGATACGGGGTTTTTTCTGAAAATAATCCAGGTTGGAAAAAGAAATAAGCTTGTAGAGGTTTTTTAGCCCCGTATTGTTTTTGGCGATGATTATCTGATGATAGGTGGGCATTTTCTTAACGTCCACATTTCCTAAAACTATGTTAAGGTCGCCTAACTTTTCAATGGCTCTTCCCTTTTGGGACAGACCGATAAGCTTTATAAAAATATTAGCCAGCATTTTGGCGTCGTCGATGGCTCTGTGATGGTTGAAATCTCCCAGTCCGAATTCGGCGGCCATGGCGTCGAGAGTATGTTTTTTCTTGTTGGGTATTGCCGCACGGCAAAGCTTAAGACTGTCTATGGCGGGGTTTCGATAATTTATCTTGTTTCTTTCACAGGCTATGCGGATGAAAGAGGTGTCGAAGTCGGAATTATGAGCAATAAGGGGAGCATCGCCGCAAAATTCGAGAAATTTTCTCACCGCCTCCCCTTCGGAGGGAGCGTCCGCAACCATAGCGTCGGTTATTCCCGTAAGCTCGGTTATATTTTCGGGAATAGGGCGTTCGGGATTCACAAAGGTTCCGAATTCCTCCGCTATTTCCATATTTATAAGCTTAACCGCCCCGATTTCGGTAATTCGGTCGGTTTCTCTTGAAAGTCCGGTGGTTTCTATGTCGAAAACTATTATCTCGTCGTTTACGGAACGGTTTGTACAGCCCTCCACCAATGAGTGTCCGTCGTTTACAAAATACGCTTCCATTCCGAACAGCACCTTGAATTTGGTATCGGGATTGCTTTTGCGTATATCGCTAAGAGCGTTCATGGCGTCGGGATAAGCCTGTACGTTTCCGTGGTCGGTTATGGCCACGGCTTTATGTCCCCAGCTAAAAGCGCGCTTTACCAGAGCCCCTGCGGGAGTTATGGCGTCAAGGTCGGACATATTGGTGTGCATATGAAGCTCAACGCGCTTTACGGGTGCGTTGTCGGTTTTTTCCTTTTGCTTTACCCTCATTATCGACTTAGGGTCAACGTAAAGAGATTTCGTAAAATCGTCCAGTTTTATGTCGCCGTTAACCAGAAGCGCCGTTCCCTTTTTTACAAAGCCGTAGTC
This sequence comes from uncultured Ruminiclostridium sp., assembly GCA_949878745.1. Taxonomy (GTDB): domain Bacteria; phylum Bacillota; class Clostridia; order Oscillospirales; family Ruminococcaceae; genus Ruminiclostridium_E. The sequence continues at coordinate 38,744 of CATLBH010000002.1, forward strand.
GCCAAGCTTGTCCGAAGGGGTGAATATCCTCAGAATCTGTGAATTGGTGTAATCCGTAAAGTAGGCGGTCAATATAACATATTCGCCGTTTTTTATTGTTTTTTCCTCTACGCTGAATACTTCGCCCCAAAGGGTTACGTTGTTGGCGGCTTCGAAAATATCCTTCATTTGGGAGGGAGTGTCGTTTATCGCTTTTCCCGCCAGAAGCTCGGCTTCGGTACAAAGATACTCGCTCTCAAACATTAAAGGCATTTTTTCGGGCTCTGATAAAACATTTAGCCTGGCTCTGCGCTGCTGCCGTCCGCTGCCGTCGCCGCCCGAATTTCCGCCGCTTCCCTTTGAATATCCCCCACCGTATCCGCCGCCTTTAACCGAGGCGGTAGGAGGAGCGGGTTCGGCGGGCATAAAGGCTTCGGGCGGAGGAGGGGGAAGTCCGGCCTCGTCAAGGCGTAGCTTTTCTTCCCTGTTTTCTATATCCACCGTCTTTATACCGTCAAAAATTATATTTATATCCACATCAAAGTAGCCTTTGGCGTATTTTTCTATTTCCCTGTCAATATGCCCGTCGGATAAAATATCGGCTCCGCCGTTTTTGAGGGTTATTTCGTATGTACCGTCCCCTTCAGAAATTTCGGCGTTTTTCAGGTAACCGTTGATCTTTCCCGTAAGGGAGGGCTTCGCGTGTAAAAGATCGATAATGTGATATATCCTGTCCGAGGAAAACAAAACGGAGGGATATTTCGGAAAAATTTCCGCTGATTTTATTCCTAGATTCTCCTTGATTTTATCTGCGGCGGACAGTATCAGAGAAGATTCCGGCACATCTTCCATGGAAAGCTGAAGTAAAAGCCCGCTGCTTACGCTGTTGTAAATAATGGACAATACCTCGCCGCCGCCCGTAATCTCGTCAAATCCGATATTGACGAACAGATCCTTTAATTTTTTTGACATTCCTTTTCCTTTCGGCTACATCTTTTTTATTTCGTCCATCAGCGCGGTCAAAAGCTTGTCCTCGGGAAGCTTGCATATTATTTCGCCTTTTTTAAAGATAAGTCCTTCGCCTTTTCCTCCCGCTATTCCTATGTCCGCTTCCCTTGCTTCTCCCGGACCGTTGACCGCGCAGCCCATAACCGCTATTTTTATATTTTTGTTTATATCGGCCGTCAGCTCTTCCACCTTGTGCGCCAAGGCTATAAGGTCGATCTGAGTTCTGCCGCAGGTAGGACAGGACACTATCTCCACGGTATTTCCGCTTTTTCCCACGGCGGTCAGGATATCCTTAGCCGCCTTTATTTCAAGAAGGGGGTTTTCGGTAAGGGACACTCTTACGGTATCGCCTATACCATCACAAAGCAAGGAGCCTATGCCGACGGCGGACTTTATTACGCCCATTCTTTCGGTGCCCGCTTCGGTCACTCCCAAATGAAGAGGATAATCGCATATTTTGTCCAGCTTTCGGTATGCTTCGATCATAACTGGAACGGACGAGGCCTTGATGGAAATCACGATATCCCGAAAATCGCAGGATTCCAGTATTTTAACGTGTTTCATGGCGCTTTCCACAAGCGCGTCGGCGCGGGGACCGCCGTATTTTTTCAGGAGCTCTTTTTCCACGGAGCCGGAATTTACCCCGATTCTTATAGGAACGCCTCTCGAACCGCAGGCTTCCGTCACAGCTCTCACCTTTTCCTCCGAGCCGATGTTTCCGGGATTTATCCTGAGCTTGTCTACTCCCGCCTTGACGCATTCCAGCGCGATTTTATAATCAAAATGGATATCCGCCACAAGGGGTATTGAAATTTTGCTTTTTATGGCGGGTATAAGCTTTACCGCTTCCGACGTCGGAACCGATACTCTCACTATCTCACAGCCCGCCCGCTCCAACTCCAGAGCTTGTTTTACATTGCCCTCAATATCCTCGTAAGGCACGTTCAGCATTGACTGTATATATATTTTTCCGTCGCCTAAGGTAAGATTTCCCACTTTAACTTTTCTTCTCATTTTAAACGCCCTTTCAAAACAACATACCCGACCGCCAAACGCACAAGACAGTGCCCCCAAAAAATTAACCGCCGGTAATCAGTCTCACTATATCGTTAAAGGTAACCACAAGCATCAGCACCATCAGCGCCGCAAAGCCTATAAAATGCACCATTCCCTCATGCTCGGGTTTCATCGGCTTTCGTCTTATCAGCTCGACTAACAGGAATATTATTCTGCTTCCGTCCAAGGCGGGAATGGGCAGCAGGTTGAAAACGCCGAGATTTATGGTGATCAGGGCGACCATAGACAAAAGGTTCACAATATTTTCCTTTATATTCGCCCCTGCGGTGGCGGTCTGAGAGATAACCGAAACGGTTCCCACGGGGCCTGAAAGCTCGTTGAGGCCGTAAGTGCCTTTCAATAGGTCGATAAGGGATACCCAGACCAGCCTTCCGTAGGTAGCCGCTTCTTTGAAACTGTAAACGAAAATATTTCCGATATTAACGCGGTAGGCGCTGACGTAAAAGTCAAAGATAACGCTTGAGGCTCCGTCCTCGCCGCGGTTCAGAGCGAATTTCACGTTATTCAGGGAAATGGTCTCTCCTCCCCTTTTCACCTTAAAGTCATAAGTCATATATTCCTGCTGAGGGTCGGCTTTCATCGCGCTGTTTTGAAGCGCGTAGGATATATCCATATAGCTCCATATTGTGTGACCGTTAATTTCAAGTATTTCGTCGCCGACTTGTAAATATTGATTGGAAACGGGAGTTTCACCTCTGAAGCTGTCTATTCTTGAGCTTACCACTTTTCCGCTTACCAGTATTACTATCGCGCATACTATTACGCCCAAAACAAGGTTCATAACGGGACCTGCCGCCAAAACGACAATGCGCTGCCATACGGGTCTGTTTCTGAAGCTTCTGGGGTCGTCGCTTTCTTCGTCCTCTCCCAACTGTACCGAGCCGCCTATGGGGAGAAGCTTAACGGTATAGAGAGTCTCCTTGCCCTGCTTTTTGAATATACGGGGACCCATTCCCAGAGAAAACTCGCTGACCTTCATTCCGCAGGCCTTTGCCGCGAAGAAATGTCCCATCTCGTGAATGATAATGATAGCGCAAAACGCGAGAATTGCCAATAAAATCATTACAAAACTCATAAAGCTTCCTTTCGTGCAGTAAAATTGTTAAAACGCGGATTAATAAAGATTATATTTTCTTACTTCAATATCTCTTCGGTTTCCCTTTCCGTTTCCGTAATTATATCGAGGGAAATTTTTTCGGAAAAGCCGACGTTTTCCATCGCCCAGGATATTTTTTCGGGGATTTCGCAGAAGCTCAGCTTATCCCTCAGGAACATACCCACCGCGATCTCGTTGGCTTTATTCATTATGCAGGGCATATTTCCTCCCTTTTTCAGCGCCGATCGCGCCAGTCCCATACAGGGGAAAGCCTTTTCGTCGGGCTTTTCAAAGGTCATCGTAACGCCGAAAAGAGAAAGAGGCTTGGCGCAGGAGGGACAGCGGTTCGGATAAGTTAAGGCAAGCTGTATGGGGATACGCATATCGGGAGTACCCATCTGGCCTATAACCGATCCGTCCTCAAACTCAACCGCCGAATGGAGTATGCTTTGAGGGTGAACCACTATTTCAACCTGTTCGGGAAGAACGTCAAACAACCATACCGCTTCTATCAGCTCAAGACCCTTATTCATCATTGTGGCGCTGTCCACGGTTATTTTGGCTCCCATATTCCAATTGGGGTGTTTTAACGCCTGTGCTTTGTCAACCGTTTTGAGCATTTCCGAGGTGTATCCGCGAAACGGCCCTCCGGAAGCGGTAAGTATAAGTTTTTTCGGTTTATTATTCCCTCGTCCCGTTAAACACTGAAATATCGCCGAATGTTCGCTATCGATCGGAAACAGACAAGTTCCCTTTTCTTTTACAATGGAGGTTATTATCTCCCCTCCCACCACCAGGCTTTCCTTGTTGGCAAGGGCGAGCTTGTTTCCGGCACTTACGGCGGATAAAGCGGGAGCAAAACCCGCAGTTCCCACAATGGCGTTTACAACTGTATCGCACGGCAGCGCCGCAAGAGCGCAAAGACACTCTTTACCGCACATAAGCTCGATGCCTTTTCCGCTTAAACCTGATTTTAAATCACGGTATTTGCTTTCGTCGGCTATACATACATATTTCGGCGAAAATTCCTCTGCCTGTCTGATCAGCAGCTCCGCGTTGCTCCCGGCGGACAAAGCCGTCACCTTTATATTATGCAGCTTTGCCACATCCAATGCCTGAGTTCCTATGGAACCCGTGGAGCCCAACAAAACCATATCCTTCATATATACTCACCTCTATTGCAGATGCCGCATATCCTGTCGGCATAAATTCCGCGTGTTCTCGTTGCCTTCCTTGACTTGCGACAGCAAGTCTGCGTCCTCCGCCTCGACACGCAAAATTTCTGCTCGACATCATATACATCATTTGCAATAGAGGCGAGTATAAATCAACATCGTGCACCGAAAACTTTCCTCCGATAAAATCAGCAAACCTGTTTTTATAAGAAGCCTCCGCTGTATATTGTTGAAAACTTTGATAGTTTTAAACACTTTCAACATAGTTTTCAACAATTGCCGCGAAAAAAATCTTATAAAAACAGGTTGAGTACAAGTTTCAGACGTAATTCGACATTTTTCCTCCTATATTAAAACAATTTTACGCTATCATTTGAACCGGCTCGATAAAAGAAAAGGAAATGTATAGAAAAGGCGCCACAAAAAGCACGCTGTCAAATCTGTCCAATATTCCGCCGTGACCGGGGATTATGTTGCCGAAATCCTTCACCATACACTGTCTTTTCAGAAGCGAAGCGGAAAAATCACCCACAACGCCCAATATCGAGCCTATGACCGCAATCAGCACAAGATATAAAACATTGACCTTAAAAGAAGCCGCGCCGTTTATAAGTCCGTCGACCCAAGGATATCCTAAGCCGACGATTACCGCCGTCACGATCGCGGCGGCAAGTCCGCCGAAAAAGCCCTCCCAGGATTTTTTTGGGCTGATTTTCGGAGCCATCTTATGCTTTCCGAAGGCGGACCCTATAAAATACGCCCCCGCGTCGCTTATCCAAGGGATCAGCAGAGCCAGAACCACGTAATATACTCCGGTATTAAAAATTTTGTGCAAAAAAACAATGGTGGACAGCGAAAGAGGAATCAGGAAAGACACGAAGCTCATAAGAGCGATCTCCTCAAACTTTACTTTTTCGTGATCAAAAAGCATTATAACAAACATTATAAGCAAAAACGTTCCCGCCAGCATAGGAAAAAAACGCTTAATCACGTCAATGCACAAAAAAGAGGGCATTGCGGTGGCAAAGAGCATACATACCGCCGCCACACCTTTATTTGAAAAATATTTGGTGGCAAGAAGCACCTCGCCCACCGCCAAAGCAGAGACAAAGGTCATTGCCACAAGAATAACCGCCGTATTATCCAGATATAAGAGAAAAATAAGCACCGGAACAGCGACAACCGCAGTTAATATTCTCGTCAACATAGAAACCGTCCTTTAAATGAGAGGCAGCGCCCCAATTGGTAAATCGCACGGAGCAAGCAAGCGGCAAGGGCGTTAACCGCTGATTGTGCGGCGCCGTCTTTTGCTTATGCTGTCTTAAAATAATCTCTTGTAAAACTATGGTATCGGAACCCGTATTAACACTTAAACTCCGCCGAAACGGCGATTCCTTTTACCGTACTCCAACAAAGCGTTTAAAAGATCCCGCTCCGTAAAGTCCGGCCACAAAACGTCCATAAACACAAATTCGGCATACGCCGACTGCCATATTAGAAAATTTGACAGACGCTTTTCACCGCTTGGACGTATTATAAGATCCACGTCGGGAAGACCGCTTGTATAAAGAAACTTTGAAAAGCTTTTTTCATCCAGCTCTTCCAGCGTTATTTCTCCGGCTTTATACAGCTCCGCCGCGCGTTTTGTCCCGTTTACGATTTCCTCTCTGCCGCCGTAATTAAAGGCTATGCAGCACCACATTCCCGTATTTTCGGCGGACATTTTCTCCGCTTCTTCCATTTTTTGTATTACTTCTTCGGACAAATTATCTCTGTTTCCTAAGAATCTGAGCCTTATATTTTTCGAGTTAAGCTTCATCATCTCGTCCATAAAGCTGCAAAACAGCTTCATAAGAGAATCCACCTCATCCTTGGGTCTTGACCAGTTTTCGGTGGAAAAGGCGTAAAACGTCACACAGGGTATCCCAAGCTCCACACAGCTGTTAAGACAGCTGCGGAACGCTTTGGCTCCCTGTGAATGACCCATTTTTCTCGGAAGAAAACGCTTTTTAGCCCATCTTCCGTTACCGTCCATTATGATGCCTATATGCTTTATGTCAAGATTTTTAACTATGTTTTCCTTGTCCACTATATTGTCATAATTTCCTTTTCTTTTTCCTTGCCTGCGTCGTCAACCTTGTCGCAGTAGCTGTCGGTAAGCTTCTGAATATCCTTTTCGCAGTTTTTCATATCGTCCTCGGTGATTTCGGAGTTTTTCTTCATCGCCTTAAATTTGTCCATAGCGTCGCGGCGGATATTGCGGACGGTTACCTTTGCTTCCTCGCAATACTTGGATACCTGCTTTACAAGCTCCTTTCGGCGCTCCTCGGTAAGCTGCGGAAAAACGATACGCAGACATTTTCCGTCGTTGGTGGGAGTAATGCCGATATCGCTGGCCATAATCGCTTTTTCGATAGACTTCATTGAAGAAATGTCCCAAGGCTGAATCACAAGAATACGCGCTTCGGAGACGGAAATGGCCGCCATCGCGTTTATCTGTGTGGGAGTTCCGTAATAATCCACGGTTATTTTGTCAAGAATCGCGGGATTGGCTCTGCCCGCGCGTATGGTTGAAAATTCGTGCTGCAAAGATGCTACGCATTTTTCCATTTTCTTCTTTGCGTTATCCATTACTTCTTTCATGTCTAAAATTCCTTTCTTTGGTCAGCGGTGATGCCGCCTGGTGTTTTAATAGAATGTTAAATCTCGGTGTTTAATTGCCTTTGAGAAATTCGGTGAGTTTAAAAGCAAGTTTTAATTTCGGATATTGTTTACAAGAGTTCCCACTTTTTCGCCCATTACAGCGTCATAAATATTATCGGGACGGCGAAGGTCAAAAACAATGAGAGGGATATCGTTATCGCTGCACATTGCGGCGGCAGTGCCGTCAAGCACCATCAAGCCCGCGGCGAGAATATCGTGGTGACTTAGGTGTTCAAACTTTACGGCGTCGTTATAGCGGTTCGGATCCTTGTCATAAACGCCGTCCACCATTGTAGCTTTTAAAAGTACGTCCACTTCAAGCTCCGCCGCTCTAAGTGAAGCGGCGGAATCGGTGGAAAAAAAGGGGCTTCCCGTACCGCAGCCGAAGATAACTATTCTTCCCTTTTCAAAATGGCGAAGAGCTTTTTGTCTTATATAAGGTTCCGCAAGCGCGCGCATTTCTATGGCGGTCTGTACCCTGACCTCGCAGCCTAAGCCCTCCAAAACATCCGCTACCGCCAAAGCGTTCATGGTAGTGGCAAGCATACCTATGTGATCCGCCCTTACTCTGTCCATGGTTCCGCTCGCTCTTCCGCGCCAGAAGTTTCCGCCGCCCACCACAATGCCTATCTGAGTTCCGATGTCATAGCACTTTTTTATGCTTTTGCAAATTTTTTCGATAGTGGGGATATCGAGTCCCGTTTTTTTATCGCCCGCCAGGGCTTCTCCGCTGAGCTTCAGCAGTATTCTTTTGTATTTGGGGGTAATGTCTTCGCTCATACCGAAATTTCCCTTCTGAATTTATTTAATTTTTTTTTACCTTTAACAAACTATGACTTTAACTTTTATGGACTACAATGCGCGTGCTGCCGATCATATGTTCATCATCGCCGCGCTGTCGGCAATCAATAATCAAGGACTCTGATTTTTCCTTTTATTTCAGCCTGTTGGGATAGGATTTTACAATCCTCGGCGAATTTGTGTTCGTTTATTTTTGTTGTTATGAACGCCGCTTCGTTTTCGCTTTCATCGTCTCTGTGCAGCAATTTAAGTTTGCCCCACATTTCCTCCGCTTTTTTTAGAACGGAGGCTTTATCCTTACAGGTTACTCTTAGGTAAAATTTATTTTCGAGCGCGTCACGGTCAAGGACAAAGTCCTGTTCGGAATCCTTCCAATAAAGAGATTTGCTGTTGTTATGCATTTTTGCGGCCATAATAATGTCGGATACCACCGCGCTGGCGGTAGGCAGCTTTCCGGCGCCTTTTCCGTAAAATACAACGTCTCCGGTAGCATCCCCTCTCACAAGAATTGCGTTAAATACGTCGTTAACGCCCGCAAGCTGACTTTCCGAGGCAATAAAAGCGGGACATACCATAACGGCGGCTTTTTCTCCGCGTCTGCTTGCCCATCCTATCAGCTTTACCGCTCCGCCGAAATCGTTGCAGTACTGCACATCCTCAAGGGTCACGCCGGTAATTCCTTCGGTGTAAACGTCCTTTGGGTATACGTGCTTACCGAATGCCAAAGAAGCTAAAATACATATCTTACGGCAAGCGTCCTGTCCCTCGATATCTGCCGCGGGATTTCTTTCGGCGTAGCCAAGCCTCTGAGCGGTGGAAAGAGCGTTGTCAAAAGCCATTCCCTCGTTTATCATTTTTGTGAGTATAAAATTGGTGGTACCGTTTAAAATACCCGCGATCTCGTCGATCTCGTTGGCGGACATACAGTGATGAAGGGGACGGATAATGGGTATTCCTCCGCCTACGCTTGCCTCAAAAAAGAAATTGACCTTTTTTTCTCTGGCAATGCGCAAAAGCTCGGCTCCCTTTTCCGCCACAAGCTCCTTGTTTGAGGTAACCACACTTTTTCCCGCTTCCAAAAGAGATTTTACAAAGCCGTAGGAGGGATTAAGACCGCCTATCACTTCAACGGCCACCGTTATTTCGGGATCGTTTAGGATTACGTTAAAATCCTTTATAAATTTATCGTCATAAGGAGTTCCGCTAAAATCTCTTAAATCAAGAATATATTTAATATCCGCTTTATCGCCTATTTTGCTTTCAATTCCCGAAAGATTTTTATAAAAAACCTCCACAGTACCGGAGCCTACGATGCCGTAACCCATAACCGCTATTTTAACCATTTTTTCCTATTACCGCCCTTCCGACCTTCTTTTATTTAAATTACATTAATTACATATACTCAATTATAGCATATTTTTCTAAATCTTACAAGCTTTTTAAGAAATTTTTTATTTTTTTACACAAACGGTTATAAGCCGCGTTTTAAACTATTGTATAAAATAAAAGTCAAGATATGAGAGGAATCGGGCGATAATTGCCCGAAAACGCAAAATATCTTGACTTCGGTTTTTTTAAAACGCAGCTTAAGCAGGCTGCCGGAATAAGAAAGTTCCGTACCTCTCGGCTATTTTGGTAATTTGGTCACAAAAGCGTACGCATAACGTTAATAAGCCTTTCCCCAGCAGACCATATGCTGTGCGGGCTTACCGCAGCATACGCATTTGTCCGATATGTTTTTTTGCTCAAAAGGAATACACCTGGATCCTACCCCCGTAATCTCTTTTACTTTATCCTCACACTCTTCGTCTCCGCACCACATGGCGTGAACAAAGCCGTCGCCGTTTTCGGCAAGCTTTTGTGTGATCTCTTCCATAGAAGTGCAGTCATAGGTACGTCTTTGCATATTATCATAGGCTATTTTATAGATATTGTCGGCAAAGGCTTTAAGCAAAGCGTCCAGATTTTCCTCCAACTCGCTCAGCTTAACAAAGGTCTTTTCGCGGTTATCCCTGCGGACGATGACGCATTGATCGTTTTCAATATCCTTAGGCCCTATTTCAAGTCTCAAAGGAACGCCCTTCATCTCATATTCGGAGAATTTCCAGCCGGGACTGTTCTCACTGTCGTCGATCTTTACTCTGTATTTTTCCTTAAGCCGCTCCGCTATCTCGCGGGCTTTTTCCAAAACGCCGTCTTTATGCTGATTCACCGGAATAATTACAACCTGAATAGGCGCGATGGCGGGAGGAAGCACAAGTCCGTTATCGTCTCCGTGAGACATTATAACGGCGCCTATAAGCCTTGTACTTACGCCCCAAGAGGTTTCATAAACATATTCCAGCTTGTTTTCCTTACTGGTATAAGTGATGTCGAAGGCTTTGGCAAAGCCGTCGCCGAAATAGTGAGAAGTACCCGCCTGAAGCGCTTTTCCGTCGTGCATAAGAGCCTCGATGGCATATGTGGCTTCCGCGCCCGCGAACTTGTCGCTTTCCGTCTTTTTTCCTTTTATAACGGGCATATTAAGATGCTTTTCGCAGAAATCGGCGTAGATATTCAGCATTCTTTCCGTTTCCTCAATCGCTTCATCGGGAGTAGCGTGAACGGTGTGCCCTTCCTGCCACAAAAATTCTCTCGACCTTAAGAAGGGACGGGTGGTTTTTTCCCAGCGAACCACCGAGCACCACTGATTATAAAGCTTAGGCAGATCTCTGTGGGAATGTATTATATTTGAATAGTGCTCGCAAAAAAGAGTTTCGGAGGTGGGTCTTACGCAAAGACGCTCCGGCAGCTTTTCGCTCCCCCCGTGAGTAACCCACGCCACCTCGGGCGCAAAACCCTCGACATGATCCTTTTCCTTATTTAATAGGCTCTCGGATATGAACATAGGCATATAAACGTTTTCGTGTCCCGTATCCTTGAACATTTTATCAAGTATTTTCTGCATATTTTCCCATATTGCGTATCCGTACGGTCTTATTATCATACAGCCCTTGACGCTGGAATAGTCAATAAGATCGGCTTTTTTTACAATATCCGTATACCACTGGGCAAAATCTTCGTCTCTCGAGGTTATAGCCTCGACCATTTTTTTATCCGCCATTGGTTAATACTTCCTTCCTGTCTGTTGTTATTTTAATATTATATAACATTTTCGTGCCTTTTGCAAGCAAAAGAATAAATTTTCTTACGATTTTTACAAAAATAACGATTAATGTATTCCATTTTTTAAAAAAATATGTTATAATGTTATTATGCGTTTTTAAGCCGACCTTGTGAAATCGGGTTTCGAGCTTAAGCCGCGCTTATCAAATAACTCCTATAATTGAAAGGAATGGGCGTACATATGGCTTTTGAAACCGTAAACGGACAAAAGGTCTTTTCATCCATGACCGGAATGACCTATATATTCGGGGACTATTTTGTTGTATTCAGGGGCGATAATTTTCCGCCGGAGATTTACGAATGGGGCGATATAGTCTCCGTCAGCGACGGTTTGACGGAAATGATCATTTCCACCGACTCCGCGATGTACACAATAGAGAGGAACGCTTTCCGCTCGGACGAACAGTACCTGAGCGTGAGAGCCGTAATAGAGGGACAGATAGCCGTTCATCCTTCCATAAAATACAAATTCAACAAACGGATACTTCCCCTTAAATTCCTCTACCGGAATATAACTACTCCCAACGCCTATGTAATGCGCGGAGTATATGAGGAAAAGGTTATAAATTCCTGCAACATTTCCCTTGTGAGCGCCAAATACGGACGGTATATCTTTTTGTTTGCGCTGCTTCTGATAATCGTGATATTTGCCGTTTTGATAAAAATTATGGGAACACTTGCCGACGATTGGTTTTACTGTCTGCCGATTGCTCTTTTTTCGGGAATAATTATTTCGGTGGCTATCTACCTTGTTGTGGGAGTAACCGCGCGTCATAAATATAATCAGGTCAACAAGGTTGACCCCGCCCTTTCCAAAGAAATAACAATTGTTGTGGCTCCTGAAGGCTTTGCCGCCGTGGAAAGTTCGGTATATACGGGACACGACCTTATTCCCTGGAACGAAGCGAGCTTTTTTATAGAAACACATGTGGGAATAGTGGTTTTCAGGGACAACGAGTCGGTTTTCTGGCTCCCCAAAAGCTATATCCCCAAAAACGAACAGAATAATTTAATAAGCATTATTGCCACAAGAGTAAAGCAAAGATAAATAAAAATATAATCTTTACCGCTTCGTTATGAAACGGTTCGGGTGTTTTTAAAATCCCGCTGAAGGAAGGTAACAAAATGAAAACTTCTATCGCATCGGAATCACATATCATAAACAATAAGGAATACACTATCTTGGGCGTAAGCACAAGCCCCGGAAGCTTCGGTATCTGCAACACTACCATACAGCGCGACAGAGAAATAAAAGAGACTTTCTTTATCGGAAACGAGGCTCTTATAAACGTGATACAGAAAAGCGTCAACGATAAATTCTCAAACAAAATTATCTGTCAGATTTCCACCATGGAACGCTGCGGCGATTTTTCCAGAAGAGTCGCCCTCTCCTGCACCGATTATTTTGACAACAACAAAAATATACAGGCCGCTTTGCAGCCTATCCTCGATTATTTGAGAAACGGGCTGTATGTTGTTTACGAAAACGAAATGTTTCCAACCGACGGGGGAGGAAGCTTCTTTTGGTCAAGCTATATGATGAGCCACGAATTCGGAGGTTCTTCTACTTTCAGCTCCGTATGCAAATTGGATTACGACGTGCCTCCCGCGTTTCTTGCACCTACCGAGGGAATATCGACCTATAACGATAAAGCGCTGAACGCATCCATAGAAAAGGTTAAAAAAGACGAAGAAGCCGTGGGAATTTGCTTCCATCTGACGGGTATGTTCTGTGCGCTGCTGTCCAATCATCATGATGTAACAGCGGCGCTGATGCTGAATAAAAAGGTGCGCTGTCTTGTAATAGAGCCAATAAGATATATTTTGTCTTCTAACGACTTTGAACACGAGAAAACGTCCGAAGAAACCGAAAACGAAAAATATCTTTATACTTCCTGCGCAAAAATTCCGCTCAGTAAGATTTCAAAGCCCCTTCTTGAAACCTTTTTCATAACCCGAATGTGTGAATCCGGAAAATACACAGATTCTGTAATATACAACAGCGAAAAATCCTCTCATTTAAAGGGCAAAAAGTCATTGCCCAAAGAAATAACGGAAAAGTGCGACAAGCTGCCCGACTGCGAGATGCTGCAATCCGCCGCTATGATAGATTTTCTTTCCGATGAAGAAATCAACGCATTATTACAGGGCGAGACAATGCTGAACGATAATTATATAATCAATAAAAATTATTACACAAGTATAACCATAGCCCTTTCCTATCTTCAGTACAAAAATTTCAGCAAGTTTCTCGAATTCGCCATGGATATACTCAAAAACGAAGAATTGTCCGCAGTTCATCAATATGTGGCCACAAGGCTTCAGCCTATAATGAACGAAAAAATATACAATCTTTTTAAGGAGCTTCTCGAAAGTGAAAACCCCGTTTACGGTCCGATAAAAACGTTGGCCGAGAAATATATAAAGCGCTATAAGGCCTATATCGAAACTCCTACCGAAGAAAAAAGCAGCCGCGCCGAGGCAGTTCCGATGAAACGCAATCTGGAAAATGAAATAAACGCGCTTGAGATGGCAAAGAGGATACAGTCCTCTAAAGTAGAAAGAAACTTAAAATAGTATAAGCGTACATATTTTGCTGCGGATATCAAAAAGTAATCCAAAATAATAAGCAGGCCGCATAAAACGCAGCCTGCTTTTATACTATCTTTGCAATTAAAATCAAAGGCCGCAAAGTTCCTTTGTATCTCTTGCTATAAGCAGTTCCTCGTTGGTGGGAACAACCCATACCTCTACCCTGCTGTCGGGAGCGGAAATTTTAGCTAACTCGCCGTGAACATTTGCGTTTAACTCTTCGTCAAGCCTGATTCCCAGATAGTCCATATCCCTGCACGCGCCGGAACGTACGTCAGCCGCGTTTTCGCCTATACCGCCGGTAAAGAGTACGGCATCAAGTCCGTTCATTACGGCGGCATATGCGCCGATATACTTCTTTATACCGTATCTGAGCATCTCACCTGCCAGCTGAGCACGCTTGTTTCCGTCCTTTGCGGCGGCTTCCATATCTCTGTTGTCGCTTGAAACACCGCTTATTCCCAGAAAACCGGACTTTTTATTTAAATATTCGCTCATTTCGGAGGCGTCAAGTCTCAGCTTCTTTTGAACAAAGGTAACGGCCGAGGGATCCACGCAACCGCTTCTTGTTCCCATGATAACGCCGTCAAGGGGAGTAAAGCCCATTGAGGTATCCACCGATTTTCCTCCGTCCACCGCGGTGATCGAAGAACCGTTACCAAGATGGCAGGAAACGATTTTAAGATCCTCCGCATTTTTGCCCATAGCCTTTGCCAAAGCCCTGGAAACAAAACGGTGGGAGGTTCCGTGGAAGCCGTATTTTCTTACATGAAATTTTTCGTAGCACTCATAAGGCATACCGAACATATACGCTTTTTCAGGCATTGTCTGATGGAAAGCCGTATCGAACACAACAACCTGGGGAACGTAATCGGGGATAACCTTCTTGCACGCTCTCAAAGCAAGGGCGTGGGGGTGATTATGTACCGGAGCAAGCTCGGCAAGGCCGTCGATCTGATCTATTACTTCATCGGTGACAATAGTTGCCTTATCGAATATTTCGGCGCCCTGTACTATTCTGTGGCCAACGGCGGCGATCTCGTCCATTGTTTTGATAACCGAGGCATCCCCTTCGGTGAGAGCCTTTACCACTCTTTCAAAGGCTTCGGTATGAGTCGGGAAGTCACAGTCTTCGCTTATCTGTCTTCCGTCAAAGGTCTTATGGGTAATATGACCGTCCATGCCTATTCTTTCGCAGTTTCCCTTTGCGATAACGCTCTCGTCGTCCATATCTATAAGCTGATATTTCAGAGAGGAGCTGCCCGCATTGATAACTAAAATTTTCATTACGCTTTGTTCCTTCCTTGTAGTTAATTTACTAAATACATTTTATATCAAAAAAGGAAAAAAATCAAGTATTTTTTCCTGTTTTTTGATAAATATTAAAATTTAACCGTCAATAATAAATAAAAGGAGCTGTTTAAAATGAACATCTGCGGAATAATCTGTGAATACAATCCCTTTCATAACGGTCATAAATACCATATAGAACGTACGCGAATCCTATGTGGGGCAACTCATGTAGTGGGAATCATGAGCGGAAATTTTACCCAGAGGGGCGACGCGGCCATTCTGGACAAGCATAAAAGGGCCGAGACCGCTTTGAAAAACGGAGTCGACCTTGTCATAGAGCTGCCAGTCGCATACTCTCTCGGAAGCGCAGAGCAATTCGCCAAGGGGGCGGTTTATCTCCTGAACGCGTTGGGGTGTGTGAACACAATCAGCTTCGGAAGCGAAAGCGGCGACATCGACGCGCTGAAGGAGGCGGCGGGCGCGGTGCTGTACGCCCAGGAAAGCGAAGAGCTGACATCTTATATGAAGGGGGGATTAAACTATCCTTCGGCGCTTCAAAAGGCCATCGGCAAATACTATACCGACGACGTAACGGAAACGCTGGCTTGTCCAAACAATACGTTAGCCGTGGAATACATTAAAGCCTTGGACAGTATGGCTTCTCCCATAAAACCTTTTACGGTAAAGCGTATCGCGGCGGCTCACGACAGCTCAATAAACGCTCCGGAGGGGGATATACTTTCCGCCTCGCAGCTTCGAAAAATGATAGAGGCCAAAGAGGATATTTCCCGTTACGTTCCTCCCTGCGACTTATCGGAGACAGCGTCTCTTCGCAGTATCGAAACGGCGATACTTTCAAAGCTCAGAATGATGAGTAAGTCGGCTCTTGAAAAAACGCCGAACGTCCTTATGGGACTGGAAAACAGGATACAAAGAGCCGTTTCGGTGGCCACAAGCCTTAACGAGCTGTATTTTCTTGTAAAAACAAAGAGATATACTCTCGCGAGAATAAGAAGGATTATTTTGTCCGCTTTTTTGGGAATTACAAAAAACGACTTGCAAATTCTTCCTTCTTATGTTAGAATTTTAGGTATGAACGGGAAAGGCAAGGAGATATTGACGGAAGCGAAGTGCGATATTCCCATAAACACTTCCCTTTCACAGCTCGCCGAAACAAGCGACAACGCCAGAAAGCAAGCCAGGCTTGAAGCCCGCTGCGGAGATCAGTACGCTTTGGCCTTTGAAAAAAAACGTCCCTGCGGTCTCGAATATACCGCAAAACCCGTTATTCTCGATTAACGGTACGTTATAGGAATCACAATATGCAAAAAAGAAAGGAATAAGAAAATGAGCGTAAATTTTTCGGAAATCAGCTATAAAAATTTCGGCAAGTGCATAAAAATGGAGAATGACACCACCGAGCTTATCGTGACCGTAGACGTGGGGCCGCGCGTAATTTATTACGGACTCAAGGGAAAACGCAACATTTTTCGCGAAGATATCAACCGCGACAGCTTCAATGACAAAAAGCAGCTTCACGATTTCTTTGAAACAGAGGAAAACTGGTACATATACGGAGGTCACAGGCTCTGGAGCAGCCCCGAAAGCTATCCGGAAAGCTATACGCCCGACAATCACCCCGTTCCCTATGAGATAAAAGGAAATACCGTTAAGCTTATGCCGGAGGACAGAGTAAAGGTAGGCGAACGGCATTTAATGACGGTGACTATGGACGATATCTCGTCGGATGTTACGGTAAAACACGCCATAAAAAATATTGCCGATTTTGAAATAAAGCTTGCGCCTTGGTGCCTTACCGTGGCGGAAAAAGGAGGAGTTGAAATACTTCCTCTTTGTACCGAGGATACAGGGCTTTTGTCAAACCGCAGAATGGTGTTCTGGGCATATTCGGACATCAGGGATCCCCGCTTTTTTATGTGCGACAAATATGTAACCCTGGCTCAGACGGATATGGAACGGGCATTTAAAATAGGCGTAAACAACGAGGACGGCTGGGGAGCTTATCTTAACAACGGACAGCTTTTTATAAAGCGCTTTGATTTTGACAAAAACGGAGAGTATCCCGACTATTCAGTAAACTACGAAACGTATACAAATCAGTTTATTATGGAAATCGAATCTTTGGGTACTCTTGAAACTCTTCGCCCCGGCGAATACACCGAGTATGAAGAGCGCTGGCAGATAAAAGAGTGCGACGACAGCTTTGACAGAACCAATCCGGAGAGTATAGACTCTTTTGTCAAAAAGCACATACTTTAAAGGAGAGCTTAAATGAACAGGTTTGAACAGCTTAGAGAAAAACATGGGGAATTTATCTACGAAAGCTATGAGATAAACAAGGACAGCTTTGTTTTCCGCTTCCGCATGGACGATCATCTCTTTACTCCGAAATGGATCTTTGATCCGAAGCTTACGGAAAAAGCGGTAAACAAAGAGCTGTTGGAGTACGCGGTTTTTTCTCTCGGTATGTCCGAGCTTGTCAGCTACTGGAAATGCGCCTGCAGCCCCGTGGTAAAAATAAACTGCGGAGCGCTTAACGAGGATCAGGTGAAATGGTGGAAAAAACTTTACTTTAACGGGTTGGGCGAATTTTTTTACAGAAACGGCATAGACACCGATATAGAAAGCTTTATGGAAATTATCCCACAAAACGGCGTAATTCCGAGCTTTAAGTCAGATTCGGAGCCCGAAACGGGATTTCTGATTCCCGTAGGCGGCGGAAAAGACAGCGTGGTCACTCTTGAGCTTCTTAAGGAATACAATGACAAAAACCTCTGCTATATTATAAATCCAAGAGGGGCGACGTTAAACTGCGCTCATACCGCGGGGTATTCGGAGGGCAGTATTGTCGGCGTAAAAAGAACTATCGACAAGGAGCTTTTGGAGCTGAACGCCAAGGGGTATCTAAACGGTCATACCCCCCTTTCCGCCGTTATAGCGTTTTCCTCGTGGATATTCGCTTACTGCGGCGGGAAAAAATATATTGCCTTATCCAATGAGAGCAGCGCCAACGAATCCAACGTAAAAGACACCGGGATAAATCATCAATACAGTAAAAGCACCGAATTTGAAGCGGATTTCCGTAATTATACAAAGACGTATTTCGCCGATTTCCCGGAATACTTCAGTTTGCTTCGTCCGTGGAGCGAGTGGCAGATTACAAAAAGGTTTGTTTCCTATCCCAAATACTTCCCTGTTTTTCAAAGCTGCAACTTAGGTTCTAAAACCGACAGCTGGTGCGCGAACTGCGCCAAATGCCTGTATGTTTATATTATGCTTTCGGCTTTTTTGGACGATAACCGGCTTATGGACATATTCGGAAAAAATATGCTTCAGGATCGGGAATTTAAGGATATGTTCAACGGTCTTGTATATCAGGATTTTGACAAGCCCTTTGAGTGTGTGGGCACAAGAGCCGAAATTAAGCTCGCTCTTTATACCGCCGCGGAAAAAAGGAACGGAAGAGAGCTGCCGCTGCTGCTTAAGGAATATATTGACAGTAATAAAGAAAAGCCGTCGTCCCTTGACGATTACTTTGATAATAACAATTTTGTGCCAAAGGAATTCATCGGGCTTCTTCAAAGAGAGGGGACATTGTAAATATGAGTATAAAAGATAAACTCGGCTTGTTTTTTCGGGAGAATAGCGTTGCGATAGCGGGCTTCGGGCGGGAAGGAAAATCAACTCTCGAAATTTTAAGGGATATAGGCTGTAAGGATATCGGGATTCTTGACAAGAACCAAGTGGAAAAAAGCGACGCATACGGATGTACTCTTCACTGCGGGGATAATTACCTGGACTTTATGAAGGAATACGACATTGTTATGAAGTCTCCCGGTATAGCTCTGTTAAACTCGGTAAGCGCCAACGTTAAAGAGAAAATCACATCACAGACCGATCTTTTTCTTCGCTTTTGCGAAAATAAGATCATCGGAGTTACGGGAACCAAGGGGAAATCCACCACCTCAAGTCTTATTGCCCATATATTGAATTACTGTGGAAAAAAAGCCGTTCTTATAGGAAATATAGGTATCCCCCCTTTGTCTGTTATTGACTCACTGGACGAAGACACCGTTATTGTATGCGAAATGTCCTGTCATCAGCTGGAGTATATGAAGGCGTCGCCTCAAACCGCTGTTCTCCTTAATATTTATGAAGAACATCTGGATCACTATGTCGGCTTTAACGCGTATAAAGAAGCGAAGGAAAATATCTACAGATACCAAAAGGAAAATGATCTTCTGATTTATAACATGGAGCTGGAAAGCGACGAGATAACTTCCCTTCCCTCAAAGAAAATTTCCGTTTCACAGGATAATCACGCCGACGTTTATATTGACGGCAGCGACATAGTGTTTTTTGAAAGGAAGATACCCTTCGAAAGGCTGTCTCCTAAGCTTGAAGGACGGCATAATCTTTATAATATAGCCGTTGCGCTCACAGCCGCCGTAAAAAACGGCTGTGATATAATCAAAGCGGAAGAAGCCGTAAGAAGCTTTAACGGCCTTGAGCACCGAATGGAAACGGTCAGGACGGTAAACGGCGTTAAATATGTCAACGACAGCATAAGCACCATACCCTTGGCGGCAATAAACGCGGTAAAGACTTTTAAAGCGGATACGCTGATTATAGGTGGCATGGACAGAAGGATAAACTATGACATTCTGACGAATTTTCTTAACGGAGGAGCGGTTGAAAACATAATCTGTCTTCCCGACAGCGGTTACAGGATTGCGGATACCCTGAATACCCCTTCAAATGTGTTTAGAGTACAAAATATGGAGGAAGCGGTACTAAAGGCAAGCGAGGTGGCCAAAAGCTGCTGCGTGCTTTCTCCCGCCGCCGCAAGCTACGGATTTTACAAAAATTTCGAAGAGAGGGGACGGCATTTTAAGAAGCTTGTTAATTTGCTCTAAAAAAAATCAGCCTTTGTGGAGTAATACAAAGGCTGATTTTTTAAATATTTATCAAAAGTGTTTTTTATGTGATTATTTTTCAGTCTATTGTCTATAGAATATAAAAGAAAATCGATGTTACTTCACGGTTTCTACGTTTTTGTCTATAATAACGTTTTTTCCGTTTTCCTTACCGTAATAAAGACGCGTGTCCGCCATTTGAACCAAAGCGTCTATATTCATGGAGGGATCGATAAACTCGGTGTGCTCCAATATTTCCAGACAATCCACAAAGCCGAAGGTCATGGTTACGTTTATCTTTCTGTCCCCGTGCGCAAATTCAAGAGCGAGTATTTTTTTTCTTATTTCGTTCAGTCTCGCCAGTCCGTTTTCCTTGGAGCCGGTTATAACCAGAAGAAACTCTTCCCCGCCCCAGCGGCAGGCGATGTCGTTTTTCTCCGCCATATCGTTCATCACGGAGGAAACGCCCCTAAGAACCTCGTCGCCGCAGCCGTGACCGTATGTATCGTTGATCTTTTTAAAATTATCGATGTCGCCCATTACAACACAGAAATTGCCTTTATCTTTTACCTCGTCGTACATTTTATAAAGGCTGCGGCGGTTGTAAAGCCCCGTCAGCGCGTCGTGCATGGCGGTGTAATTGAGCTTTTCGTTCACGGTGTTCAGCTTTCTGATAAGTACCTGTATCTCAACAATAAACATTACGGAAAAGAAAAAAGTAATAATAATGTTAAAGAGCAAATTAACGGCGCGCATAATCCCCGTATGCTCCTGACTTAAAGTTTTTCCGAACACGGTGGTTATTATGGGATCGCCGAAATGCAAATAAATCAAGCAAAAAAGCACGGAAGCCAGCGTTATGACGGTAAAAATCATTATCATTCTTAAAAACTGACGTTTTTCACAGGCCAAATAAAGCACATACGCCGCAACCATAAGTACGATTATCGCGTACAGATAAAAACACGGCTCAAAGCCCAGCCATAATGTACATATAAACGCATGACCTGTAATTTCCGCATAACAGGCGGAAAGCCAGGTCACTCCGTGTTTTTCGATATCCCCCCAGCGTCCGACCGCAAAGGCGATAAGGTAAAACGCTACGCTGATTATATTTAGGGTCATCAATCCGTATATCTGCGTCAACATAAATGTTACCAAAAACACGCTGTGCATCATGGCGCTTATAAAAAATATTACCTGATACTTAAAGGAGCTCTTAAGCTCGATATCCAAGATATTTTTCATAACCCCTATTTCTCCATTCGATATGAATATAACCGGAAAAATTACATATATATTTTATCACAATTGTAAAAAATAGTCAAGTTTTTTAAATACGTATCAAAAAACATTTTTGCTTTTTAATTTTGGCTGTAAGCTTACGCTTTTTCCGTATTTAAGGTTACTTGTTTTTCTGTTTAAAAAAACATTTACAGCGGCTTTTGTTATTTGGAAACCGTTTCGACTTTCATAGGCGGACGTTTTACGGATTTGCGCTTAAGCCATACGCATTTCTATAACCTCATGGGAAAGAAAATCACGCTCCGCAGCGTCATGGGTAACAAATATAACGGTTTTACCTTTTATTTTTTCCTTACTGTATTCCATTACAAGCTTTTTTGTTTCATTATCCAGACCTTTAAAGGGCTCGTCCAGAAAGAGCACCTCATAATCCGCCATTAAAGCCCTTAATAAGGCGACTCTCCGCTTCATTCCGCCGCTGAGCTCTCTTACGGCCTTATTTTCACAGCCGTCAAGTCCTATCCGCGACAACTGTTCGGCTATCTCGCGTAATCCGTAATTTTTTCCTGTAACTAAACGGATATTGGCAGAGGAGGTAAGATTTTCACAGAGTCTGTCTTCCTGAAAGACCGCGCTTATCGGTTCGGGACATTGCACGGTACCACTATCCGGCGGCAAAAGACCCATTATAACCGATAAAAGCGTGGATTTTCCGCAGCCCGACTGTCCCGTCACGGCGGTGACTTTTCCGTAGGGAAATTTATGGGAAAAGCCGTTCAGCACCACTTTATTTCCATAAGATTTTTTTAAATCAGATACAATAACGCCCATCTCAACCGCTCCGATCACATTCTTTCAACACGATCCACAATAAGCTTTACGGCAAAGGTAAAAGCTTTTTCGCAAAGCCAGCTCACAAAAACAATAGCCACTGTCCAAGCAAAAAGATCGGCGGTTTCAAGGTAAATCTTCGCCTGATACAACTTTTCGCCCACGGAACCGTCGGGTATACCTATGACCTCCGCCGCCGCTCCCGATTTCCAGCAAAGTCCAATGGCTAAGCCCGCGGCAGAACGGAAAAAAGGTAAAAGCTGGGACAAATAAATTCCCACAAATCTGCGCCAAGGCGAAATTCCGAATATCTTTGCCATCTCCTTAAGCTTGGGATCGAGCGAATCGATTCCCGCCAGCATATTTAAATATACTATGGGAACACAAATAAGAAAGGTCACAAGCACCGAAAGATTTTTCGACGACACCCAGATAAGTGCCAAAATAGTAAAAGAAGCTACGGGGACGGATTTCAACACGGAAATAAGCGGAGAAAAAAGCCGCCGCATAAGGCCGCACCTTCCGGACAGCACCGCCAGACCTGTTCCCGTAACAAGGCCCAAAGCAAAACCCGCAAGTATTCTTCCCGCCGAAAACAAAACGCTTTTCCAGAAATCAGCACTCGGTATCAGCTCCGTTAGCCTTGCCGCCACTTTGACGGGAGTCACAAGCAATATGCTCTGATCAAGCGCCATCGCGCCAATTTGCCAGACGGAAAGCCAGAAAAGCACACAAAGAAGCGAAATAACGCGTTTTTTCATTTTTCGGTATGCCATTTAAATTTTTTCCGTTCTATCGTAAAAACACTGCGTTCCGCAGCAAAACTACGCTCCGTAATAAAAATCTTCTGCTGGCTCGGCGCCGCCCACAGACTGAGGATTTTGTCCGAACAGTACCTTAAGATAGCCGGCAAGCATTTCTTTCATCTCGGAGGAAGAAATACAAACTATGTTACATTCGGGGATAGCCTTTTCCGCCACGGCAGCCTTTATAATTCCGTATTTTTCAACAAGCGAGGCGGCTTCCGCAACATTTGAATTGACGTATTCCACAGAATCGGAATAACGGGCAAGAAATTCCTTTATAATCTCGGGATTTTTTTCCGCAAATTCTTTTCTCACCGCCACAACGCCTGTTATCATCGAGCTTCCGTCGTCAAGCTTATTCCATTCCTCGGTAAGATCGAGAACGACGTTTACGCCTTCATTCTGAAGCTTTGCGCTGGTAACGAAGGGCTGAGGCAGCATAGCCACTCCGTTTTCATCCGCCAGCAGAGCGGCAAGACATTCGGCGTGTTCGCTTTTCCACTCAATATTAAGGTCGTTTTCGGGGTCGATACCGTTTTGGGAAAGAATATAATTGAGCGCGTATTCCGGAGTGGCTCCTTTTCCGCTTGCGTAAACGGTTTTTCCCTTTAAATCGGAGATTTGCTTTACGGTATCGCCGTTTTCGCAAATATAAATAACTCCCAGAGTGTTTATCGCCAATACCTGTACCTCTCCTTCGGTTTTATTGTACAATACCGAAGCGAGATTGGCGGGCACGCAAAAGATATCGGTGTTTCCCTTCACCACCAAAGGCGAAACCTCATCGACGGCGGATACTATATTAAACTCATATCCGTAGTTACCGCTTTCGCTGTCCGACATAAGCTTTGTCATACCCATGGCGGTAGGTCCGCTTAAAGCGGTGATATTTACTTTTTCGCCGTCGGTGGTGTTTTCTTCCGGCTTTTCGGAAGAAATTGTTCCATCGGAACTTTCCTTCGTCTGACCGTTTGCAGCGGCATCCGAAGCGTTATCGGAGCCACCGCAGCCTGACAAAATTCCGGCGCAAAAAATTACCGCCGCAAATGTTTTTAATAAATTATTTATTTTCATTTGTTTCCCTTTCCTGTTCCGTTTATGTATTTGTTTGTTTTACCGAATTTATTATGCCAATTTTGTCTTTTTTGTCTTTACGCTGAACGCGATTCTGCCGTAAGGCGTATTCCACAACATGCTGATATCCGGATGACTTGTCTTGAAATCGGTCTCGTACCTGCTCCTGTCTACGGCTCCGTCTCCTATAAGCTTGATATTTTCATGGGTGTATTCCTTTATAAAATTCTCCGTAAAGCTTTTCGTAAGCTCGCTCGTAACAGACATAGCGATTTCGTCCAGTGTCCTAACCTCCTTGCCCATAAGCTTTCCGATAGTATGGCACAAAAGCTCTCGGTTTATGACCGTCGCGGTTCGGTGAACCTTGTTTCCCTCTCCCTTAAATATAGTATAATAATAAAATGATTTTCCTATATCGTAGCCGTCATAGTTCAGATTTTCGGCTTCTATTTCCATTTGGAAAATACTGTTCATAAACTCTTCCGCTTTGGTTTTCAGCAGAGATATGGCGTCGGTATCCAAAGCGGCCCCCCACTGGCTTTTAACCTTTCCCACCATAGCTTGATCCTCAAGCATTACGTGCGCCGTAAGCCAGCCCGCGCAGGCGCCGGCAAAATGCTCTACCGATTCCTCCGAAAAATCCGATTCTTCCATTTGTTTTTCCAGGGAGGGAATGGTGATCTCTCTCATATTGTCGTGAATTCGCTTATGGTTGGAATATCCACCGTAACCGATCTTAATCTGAAAAGCCTCTTCCCTCGCAAAATGCTCAACGGTATACTGTTTCAGATACTTTACCACCTCTATGCAGGTTCTCCTATTCTTTTCATAATCGTGCAACAAAAGATTTTTCAGAAGTCTGCGCACAATGGTAAATAAACGAATGTGGTCGGAATCGATCTCCTCCACGCCGACACAGTATTGATCCTTCCAGGCAAAAATCTCGTCGACATTTTCAATTTTACTTTTCATACACGTTACCCCTTGTATTTTATTTTTTAGACAAAACAGTACATTGTTGTCCCAATAATTATAGCACATTTTTCCAAAATAGTCAAACCTTATTAAAATATTATTGCTCCCTCAATTAACGCCTCAATTAAATTTTGAAGATTTAATTGAGGAAGCAATATAAAAAAGCAAAAAATGCGGAAGGCAGCGCGTTAAGCCGCTGCCTTCCGCAAATATCCGTTTAAACTAAAATTTCCGGAGTTCCGGGAGGAATGTCCAGATAATCCTTGGGGTTCACATATTTACCGTTCACTTGAATGGTAAAGTGAACGTGAGTACCCGAGGATTTTCCCGTAGAGCCCGCGCCCGCTATACATTCGCCTTGAGCCACCCTTTGACCTTCGGTAACGTATAAAACGGAATTGTGAGCGTATGTACTTGTAACGCCCAGCTCCTCGTGATAAATCTCGATGTAATAGCCCAATCCGCGCGAGTACCCCGCGAAGGTCACTACTCCCGCCGCGCCCACATAAACGGGCTGACCGTAATAAAGCCCGGCGATATCTATTCCGTTATGTCCGTCATATCCTCCGTCCCACTGAGACCATTGACTTATATGACCGCCGTCCACCGGCCACAAAAATTTTCCTATCGCCGCGGTTCCCGCCTTATAAGAGCCTTCGGGAGCCGGCTTTGAACCTATAGCTACAATCTCGGTAACGGGAGCCACAAGCTGATTTATATTGGTAATGGTTCTGTGCGTTTCGATCCCGTTCACATAAGAAATATCGGCGGTAACCTCATTGACGCCGTATTCGCCGTCCTGTATCCTTCTCGAAGAGCCCTCAAAAATATCGTTATCCTGATAGGTATCGGTCATATAGGGAACGTTATCCACCACATAAACCTCGGTTCTTGTGACGCTTACCGGCAAAAACGGTATTTCGTTTCCGATCTTTATTTGATCACCGCCGTGAAACTCTGATTCGCCGAAACCCGGATTCAAAAGCTCCAGCTGAGAAAGAGAAAGATTCACCTTGTCCGAAATAAGCGAAGAGCTATCGCCCTCCTCCGCCGTGTAATACGAAGGCTCCTTACGGATACTTGTTATCAGGTCGAGAAGCCAGTCTTCGTCTATGATACTGTCGGAAAGGTATAAGCCCGCCTCGTCATATCTTATATCGTCCACAAAGGCCACCAGATCCGTGGAATATTCTTTTTGGTAATCGGCAAGCAGCTTATCGAGAGTATTTTTCACATTTGAAAAATCCATTAAAGCGCCGTAAAATACGTCATTGATAAAAAAACCGTAGCCGTATTCAAGACTTACTCCCGAATTTTGCAGCACCAGGTCGGCTATCTGATATTTTGTAAGAGTTTCCGTATAGCCTATCTGCTCCACGGAATAAGACGGAACGGCTTCGATTTCAAGGTCGCTGCCCAGATAATTTACTCTGTCCTGAAGGACTTCTTTCGCGTCAAGAAAAACCTGTTCACTTTCTATATAACCCAAAAATTTTCCGTTAACATTCAACTTTACCGCATAATTCAGCGAATTGGCGTATGTTATAACGCTTAACAGGAAAAAAACGCTTAAAACAGGTATAGCGCAGTTAAAAAGCATAACGGCCAGACCGCTTTTTCCGAATAAAAGCCTTCCGGTAAAAAAGACAGCCCCTTTTACGCCCAGTTTCCCGCCGTTTTTCTCCTTTTCTTTGCGCAAAGCTTTTTTATTTCCCTCATAATACCTTATAAACGTGTTTACCGGCCGTAGCAGGAACTGGACTGATTTTTTCAACGACAATATTATATAACGTCTGAACCTTCCCGTGTACCTCCAAAGAAATTTAGATATGTAAACGGCACCTTTTCCGACGTAAACAAAAAAGCCGCAAAAAACCTTGAATATAAACCAACCAAAAAATGAGGTTTTTATGTAAACTTTGCCGAAAAGCCTCTTCATAATGTTATCTTCCGTTTTATTCTCCGTACGTTCATAATTGTTAAGATCCAAGTCCGTATTTGTCCGAGCCGACTCTTCTTTAATCAAGCCGTTCCCTTTCACTTCTTTTTTTGATTTTATCATCGCTTTAAATCCCTGATAAATATTACAAATTGGTAACAAAACCATACATATATTAACATATTTCTCTTTTTTTTTCAAGTGTTTGGAAAAAATTAACGAAAAAAGTTTTAAAAACCAAAAAAGGACTGCCGCCCAACAATCCTTTTTAAATATTATTACAAAACTATTTTACCCAAATTATGCTCCTTGCGCCACTGAATAAACTCCTCATATGTTCCCATACGGTCATAGCATCCGCTGTCGGTAAGCTCTATTATCCTGTTGGCAACCGTCTGAACTATTTCATGGTCGTGAGAGCAAAAAAGAACGTTGCCCTTAAACTCCGACAGGCCGTTGTTTACGGCGGTAATGCTTTCCAGGTCAAGATGGTTGGTGGGCTGATCCAGCATAAGCACATTGGATTTAAAGAGCATCATACGGCTGAACATGCACCTGACCTTTTCACCGCCCGAAAGGACGTTTACGGGCTTGAACACATCGTCTCCGCTGAACAGCATTCTGCCCAGAAATCCTCGGAGATAGGTTTCGGTGGTGTCCTCGCTGTACTGTCTGATCCAATCCAGTATAGTAAGATCGCAGCCGTTGAAAAAGTGATCCGAATCCACGGGGAAATAGCTGAGCGAAGTGGTGCTTCCCCATTTAAACGAGCCCTCGTCAGGCTCAAGCTCTCCCGCCAGTATTTTGAACAGCGCGGTAATCGCCATTTCGCTTTCCGCCAAAAAGGCGACCTTATCGGTTCGGCCCAACGTAAAGGAAACGTTGTTAAGTAGCTTGACGCCGTCGACGGTCTTTGAAAGTCCTTCCACCTGAAGCACGTCCTTGCCTACCTCCCTGTCGGGCTCAAAGCTTATAAAAGGGTACCGGCGGCTTGAAGCGGGCATTTCCTCGACGGTCAGCTTATCCAGCAGCTTTCTTCTCGAGGTGGCCTGTTTCGATTTTGACTTGTTGGCGGAAAAGCGCTGAATAAAGCTTTGAAGTTCCTTTATCTTTTCTTCCGTCTTCTTGTTCTGCTGCTTTATCATTCTTTGTATCAGCTGGCTTGATTCGTACCAGAATTCATAGTTACCCACATACATTTTTATTTTGTTATAGTCTATGTCCACAATATGAGTACATACGTTATTCAGGAAGTGACGGTCATGGGATACCACTATTACCGTACCGAAATATTCCGCGAGGAAATCCTCCAGCCACGCGATAGCGTCAATGTCCAGATGGTTGGTAGGCTCGTCCATAAGGATTATATCGGGGCTTCCGAAAAGGCACTGGGCCAAAAGCACCTTTACCTTGTCGTTTCCCGAAAGTCCGCTCATTTGTGAAAACATAATATCCTCTGACAAGCCCAGACCCTGTATAAGCTTTGAAGCGTCGCTTTCCGCCTCCCAGCCGTTAAGCTCGGCAAATTCGCCTTCCAGAACGGAGGCTCTTTCGCCGTCCTCGTCGGAAAAGTTTTCCTTGGCGTAAAGCGCGTCCTTTTCCTTCATTATGTCATAAAGACGCTTATTGCCCATAATAACGGTATCTTGAACGGTATACTCGTCAAAGGCGAAATGATCCTGTCTTAATACGGACATACGGAGATTCTTGGGGATAGTCACCTCGCCGGAGGTGGGTTCAAGCTCTCCGTTGAGTATTTTTAAAAAAGTGGATTTGCCCGCTCCGTTGGCGCCTATTACTCCGTAGCAGTTACCCGCGGTAAAAAGCAGGTCGACATCCTTAAAAAGCGTGGCGCCGCCGAATTGCAGACTTACGTTGGAAACGGTTATCATTATATGTCCTTTCTTTCGCTGTATCTTTGTTTTTATATTTATGATTTACGAATTTTAAAATACCATAAAAAGGCATAAATTCTCATAATAGCAATTATACAATGTTGTTTTATAAATGTCAACCTTTTTTATAATATTTTTTCTGTTTTACGCTTTTTATAAGCGCAAAAAAATATTTTTTTAAAAAAACCATTGAAAAAATGTATAAAACGTGTTAAAATTAAACTTGGAAACGTTTGCAAAAAAATATTATTGAGGATACATAAACATATGCAGAAAAAATTTATCAATTCAGCCGCCATCCTTGCTCTCACGGGAGCAATGGCCGTTTTTTCATCGGGCTGTTACTTCTTTCCCGATGAGGAGCCTTTGCTTGAGCCTCCTACCCTTGATGTTTCGGAAGTGGTTTACTATACTTATACCGTAGTGAGAAAGGATATTGTTAGCCAGACGATCCAGAGCGGATATCTGGTTTCCGGCGTTCAATCCGACTGCTTTTTTTCAAAATACACGGGACAGCTGAAAAACATTTACGTCAACCCGGGAGATTTTGTGGAGGAAGGGCAGCTTATAGCCGAAATGAACAACGGCGCAATTGAACATCTGCTTAAAATACAGCAGCTTAAAGTCGATCTGGCTCGGCTTAACTACAACAATTCCGGCTCCGCCGCAGACAGGCTTCAACTTGAAATAGAAGAAAGCACTCTTGATCAGTATAAGGACGAATACGAAGGCGGACGGGTGTACGCGCCTATGTCTGGACAGGTGTCCTATGTAAAGACCCTGAACCCCGGCGACAGTGTTGATCCTTACGATATTATCGTCTCCATAGTTGACCCCGAAAAGCTTTGCGTAAGAGCTACAGTTGAAAATTCAAGCAATTTTTCCGTGGACGATCGGGTAACCGTAGACGTAAACGGCGAGATATACGACGGAGTTGTTGTCCGCACGCCGAGAGAAGAGATAGAGGAGGGCGACACGGAAGGAGATAAGGTGTATGTGGAGTTTACGGAGGACAACCCCGGCTTCGGCTATTTAGGCTCCATTGCCAATATTACGAAAATAAAGGCGAAATCGGAAAACGCTCTGGTAATTCCCAAGCACGTTATAAAGACCGACGGGGACAGAACATATGTACAGCTTCTTCGCGGAGACGAAAAGGTGGAGGCCGACATCGAAACCGGTATAAGCAACGCCGTGGAAACCGAAGTTCTATCGGGGCTTTCCGAGGGAGAAGAGGTCATCGTAAAATAAAAACACGCTCTAAAGCTCTTTGTCGGCTAACGCTAATCAGGAAGGATTGAAAACCTTGTTTACTATTTTGCTCAGAAAAATGAGAAATACCAAATGGATGGTTCTGTGTCTGTTTTTGGGTTTCTTAATGGCGGCGGGAATGATGAGTACCGTGCCTATATATATGGACGCCTCTCTCCAGCGCGTTTTAATCAAAGAGTTGGAGGAATATCAGCTTGACAGCGGCAAATATCCGGGAATATACGCCGTATCCGCTTCCCTCCCCTACGGAGTTTCGGCGGAGGATCAGCTTAAGGTTCTTGAGGAAGCGCCCAGAATGGCTTCGGCCCGCGTCAATAAGGTGGGTATACCGGTTTTGAACCATAAAACCGTGGTATCGGACAACCTGCTGTATCTGAGCAAGGGGCAGAGCGCCTCCGGCTCCTCCGCCTCCCGCGTCAGAGTGGGAGCGATGAGCGGAATAGAGGAGCATATAACCATGCAAAGCGGCGAAATGTTCAGCGAAAGCGGAATAGCGGCCGACGGAAGCTACGAGGCGATCGTCACCGAAAACGCGGCGAGAAATCTGGGCATAGTATACGGGAACAAATACGAGATCCGTCCCATGAACGCAGGACAGGAAAGCTTTTATATAACGATAACGGGTATATTTACCCAGTCGGATATGAACGACAGCTACTGGTCGGAGGATCTGATAGCATACGTGGGCAGCGTTTTTATTCCTTATTCTCTTTATGACAAGCTTATATCTTCAAGCAATCTGAATATAGTAAATTTAAACGTAAACTATAATCTTGACTATCATTCGGTGAATATGAATTCCATTTCTTCCATTACCGAAGCTATAAACAGTGATTTTGAATATTTCGGGGAGATGGGATACGAATTCGAAATGGGCGCCAACAACATTCTTTCCGCTTATGTGGAGAAAGCCTCCACTCTTACGGCAATTCTCTGGGCGATTCAGATACCGACCATGGTTATGCTGGCGTTTTATTTGTTTATGGTGTCTCAGCTTAACGTGGAGCGGGAAAGAAACGAGATAGCGGTGCTGAAATCAAGAGGAGCAAGCCCGGGGCAGATATTCGGCCTGTATTCCATGGAAGCGGGAATACTGGGTTTAATCACGTTTATCGTGTCGCCGCTTATAGGGCTTTTACTTTGCCGTTTTCTGGGGGTAAGCGACGGGTTTATGGAGTTTGTAAACCGCACGGGGATAGCGGCTAAGCTTTCCTTTACCGCCTTTGTTTACGCTTTTATCGCAGTGGCCGTATTCTTTGTAACCACAATGCTCCCCATCATTCCCGCTTCAAAGCTTACAATAGTACAATATAAGCAAAGCAAGACCAAGGTAACAAAGAACGCTCTTTGGGAGCTGATAGGCGCCGATTTTATTCTTATAGCCGTTTCCGTCATCTTTTATTTCGTTTATACCAATATAAACAACGAAGCGATAAACAACGGCACCTTTATTGCCACCGGACAGATCGACCCGCTTGTATTTGTTTTTTCAACCTGTCTTATTTTAGGTCTGGGGCTCTTGTTTGTAAGGTTTTATCCCTACCTTCTAAAGCTGGTTTCACTTTTGGGAAGACCTTTTTGGAGCCCGTCCCAGTATATGGCTCTTTCCACCGTATCCTGCGCCGGAGGAAGCAAGGAGCGCTTTTTAATGCTGTTCCTTATTTTAACCTTCGCCTGCGGTTTATTTTCGGCCAATACGGCGAGAGCTATCAATAACAATAAAGAGGACATGATTTTTTATAAAAACGGCGCCGACATTACTCTTATGGAATATTGGATGGAGCAAAGCTACACCTCCGGCGAGAATATAAGAACCGTCTATATCGAGCGGGATTTTTCAAGATACGAACAGTTGGCGGGAGTGGAATCGGCCGCCAAGGTACTTGTAAACGATAACGCCAAGGCGCGTACCGACAAAGGAAGCGATATTTCAAAGCTGACCGTTATGGCCACCGAGCCGGACAAATTCGCCAAAACCGCATGGTTTCGCGACGATCTTCTGCCCGTTCAATGGTACAATTACTGCAACGCACTGACAAATTACAACTCGGGAGTATTGATTTCCCGCTCAATGGCGAATAAATACGACATCGGGTTCGGCGACGAAATATCCGTCACATGGAGCGGAAACGATCCGTTAAACGCCACGGTTTTGGCGATAATCGACTACTGGCCCGGAATAAATCCCAACGAGACGACCACAAACGGCTCCAAGAAGGATTTTTGCGTGCTCAATTATAACTACGTATACAACAACACGGAGACAGAACCCTATGAGGTATGGCTTAAGCTTAAGAGCGACGCCACCTCCGAACAGCTCTACAACGATATAAGCGAAAAAAAGATCCCGGTGGAATGGCTTATAGACAGTTCCCAGCTTCTTATCGAGGAAAAAAACAGTCCGACTCTTCAGGGCATGAACGGCGGTCTTACGCTGGGATTCATAATAACCATGATAATGGCGGTAATAGGCTTCCTTATTTACTGGATACTGTCCATAAAAGGCAGAACGCTGCAGTTCGGTATCCTCAGAGCCATGGGCATGACCATACGGGAAATAATAGGCATGTTGGGATATGAGCAGATATTGGTGTCACTTGTATCCATAGCCATGGCGTTTATCATTGGCGGAGTAACCAGCGATATTTTCGTACCGCTGTTTCAGAATATGTACAGCGTTTCCAATCAGATACCTCCCTTTATCATTTCCGCGGCTTCAAGCGACTACATAAAAATATATGTTTTAATCGTAATAATGCTCGGCGGGGGCTTTGGAATACTGGGCGGAATTATCAGGAAGATAAATATCAATAAAGCGCTTAAGCTGGGCGAGGATTAAATTGTTTATGTAACAGGCGCAAACAATATATCAAGGAACATGTAAAATGCAAAAAATATTAGGCAGTATAAGAAAAGCTGTTCAGACCTATAATCTTATTGAAAACGGTGACCATATAGCCGTGGCGGTTTCCGGCGGAAAAGACAGTCTCGTATTGCTTCAGGGGCTTAAAGAATTCCAACGCTTTGCGGGTATAGATTATCGACTTACCGCGCTGACCATTGACCCATTCTTTAATGGGGAGCCGGGGGATTATTCGGCGGTTAAACGCCTTTGCGAAAAAATGGACATACCTTATGTGATCGAAAAAACCGATATTGCCGCCATAGTTTTTGATATACGAAAGGAAAAAAATCCCTGTTCCCTGTGCGCAAAAATGAGAAGAGGGGCGCTTCACGAAAAAGCCAAGGAATTGGGCTGCAACAAGCTGGCTTTGGGACACAACAATGACGACGCGGTGGAAACCTTTATAATGAATCTTTTCAGAGTCGGCCAAATCGATTGTTTCGCGCCGAAAAGCTATCTCACAAGGCGGGATCTTACCGTAATACGCCCTCTGTGTCTTGCCCCCGAAGCACAGGTAAGAATGGCGGCAAAGCACGCGGGGCTCGAAATCGTAAAGTCAAAATGCCCCGCCGACACCCACACCAAAAGAGAGGAAACCAAGGAATGGCTCCGTTCCATGGAAAAAAACGACAAAGGCTTTACGATACGTCTCTTCGGAGCCATGCACCGCGCCGACATTAACGGCTGGGGCTTCCCCGAGGATAAAGAGATCAACAAAGAAAAAAGGGAGGAAACGCCTTGACGGATATTCTAAATCTCAATAAAATAGAAATGCCGCATCACGTTGTAAGCGTAATGTACCTGATAACCGAAAGAGACTATCAGTGCTTTATGGTGGGAGATACCGTAAGAAAGCTGCTTTTAGGCGAACCTATGGGAGATATAGACGTTATAACCAATGCGGAAGTGGAAAGGATTGAATATATACTTGACAATTACCGTGTTATCGATATAAACCCGACACAAGGCGAAATTATGGTTATGGCCGGCGGAATACCTGTAATGATAAGAAGTTACCGCCGAGGAAAAAACGAAGACGGAACTCCGGTTTTCGGCGGTACGCTTATTGACGAATTAAAACAGCGCGATTTCACCATAAACACTATCTGCGCGGATTTATACGGAAATATCGTTGATCCTTTCGACGGGGTAGGATGTATCATAAGCGAACCTTTTCTGCTTAAAGCGGTAGGAGAAAACGAGCCGCCCACAACCGACGAGAACGGTGAACAGCATTACGCGCCCCTTTCGGTGGAAAAAGACCCGCT
The DNA here is from genome assembly GCA_949878745.1 of uncultured Ruminiclostridium sp. Taxonomy (GTDB): domain Bacteria; phylum Bacillota; class Clostridia; order Oscillospirales; family Ruminococcaceae; genus Ruminiclostridium_E. The sequence continues at coordinate 72,780 of CATLBH010000002.1, forward strand.
GTTTATGTTAAAAGCGCTTGAGCTTATGGGAAGCGGCGATTACGCAATTTCGGAAAAAACCTCCAACGTTATTATGGACTGCTCCGAAAAAGTAAAGGAGCTGAAGCCTGAGGTTCTTAGAGGCGCATTTGAGAAAATCCTTTCGGCAAAAAGAGTAAGCGATGTTTTTTTGGAATATATATCGATTGTGACAAGCATTTTTCCCGAACTTATACCTACTTTGGATTTTGACCAAAAAAGTATTTTTCAAAGCTATACACTATATGAACATCTTTGCAAAAGCGTGGGTTTTTCCTTCCCTGACATACCGCTTAGGTACGCTCTTTTGTTTCACGGAGCGGGAAAGCCCGACTGTCAGGCACTGACCGCCAAAGATTCCGCCACCTATTACGGACACGGTGAACGCTCCATGCTGATTGCGCGCCGCGCTCTGGAACGGCTGGAGGTTCCAAAGGATGTTATAGAGGATGTCTGTTTTATGATTATTCATCACGACATGGGCGAAATTCTGGACGAACACGAGGTAACTTCGCTCCTTGAAAAATACAGTAAAGTCGACCTGCGCAAGCTTTTGCTTATGGCAAGCGCCAATCTCAGAGCCAAATCCACGGAAAACGACCAGAAGGCGAATAATCTGAAAAAACTTTCCGAAAACCTTTCCAAACAATAAAGGATGTATCCGGCATACAAAAAATACTTATATATTGAATTATTGGACAAATTAAAAAAATATATTGAAAAAAAACGTGAAATATGTTAAAATAAGGTTATGGGTAAAACATAGAAAGAAGGGGCGGTGGACTCGTTGTATTGTCTTTGGTTCGGCAAACAAAAAATATACAACCTGGATCAGTTAAGAAAAAATTTTGACTTTGACACCGCAGAAATATACTATTTAGGTGGAGGGCTTCCCCGCTGGCTCAGACAATGCGGCGAAAACGAAATCGCCGCAAATGTTGAAAAAATGGATCCTTTGGGGGACATATCGAAACAGTTATCGGAAATTTTTTCAGTTGATCTTCCAAAAGGCAGAAGTAACGTACCCTCTAAAGCTTTGCCGAAAGAAAACAGAGCTAATGGGTTTGAAAACAATACGAAATCATTTGCTTATTACGCAAATGATTCCTTTAAATCGAAAAACGCTGGATTAAATTATTTCAATACCAAAATCAGCTCCTTTAAACTTTTCTCCGACTCCTTTAACGTCGAAACAGGCTCTTTCTCGTCGAATAACGTATCGTTCGAATTAAGCTCGTTTTACGCTTTCCTTTCTTCATTTTTCATCGGTTCGTTTGAAACGGCAGCGTTTCAAAATCTTTCCGGGCTCGGTTCGTTCGGTTTATTAAGCGGTTTTTTTACTTCCGGCAGCTATAATTTACACGAATACGAATTTGAATACGGCACTTCGTTTAAAACCACAAGCTTTAACTTGAACGAATTTAATTCTGGAAGCTTTTCAAACGCCATTGAAACCACAAAAGACAGCGGATTTGTATCCGAAAACGAAAAGTGCGCTTACCGACCCAATTTAATTCAGCTCTCCCCGGAAGAAAAAATAAAGCTGAATATTATGTTCTGTCCTTTAAATCGCTTCGGATACGGTATTGATCTTATTTAACAAAGTTTCGCCCGATATTGAATCGGCTTTTCGGGCGATCATCTAAGAAAGGAATTGTATGAAAGGAATTCATATTATTTCTACTGCGCCGTTCTATGCAAAAAATCCGAACGGCGCTTATTTTATGAATAAATTTGAATTGTATACTCTCGTTCTTTCCGCATTAAGCTGGAAAAAACTCGGAAATGAAATTTTTCTCGCGGCGGATAAAAAAGGCGTGAATTATGTAGAAGGTTTAGGGTTAATCGATATATGGGACGGCATAGAAAATGTAATACCCGATGATCTTGAAGGAATAAACCCCAAAATGTTCTGGGCAGCGGGAAAATTGTTTGCCCTTCGTGAAATTTCCGCGCCGTTGGCGATGATAGATTTGGATTTTATTCTATGGAAAATGCCGAAGCTGCCGCCTGACAGGATTGTTGCGGCTCATAGGGAAAGCATTACTCCGTCGGTTTATCCAGAAATAAACTCTTTTAAATTCAAGCGGCCTTTCAGTACGGAAAATATGAACGAAAAAGTGCTACCAATGAATACCGCGTTTCTTTATCTTCCTGACGAAAGCTTTAAGCAGTATTACGTTAACCGCTCCATAGCCTTTATGAAATCTGCGGCGGACTGCGACGATTATCTTTGCTATATGGTTTTTGCCGAACAAAGACTGCTTTCAATATGCGCCGAGGAAAAGAAAATAGGCTCACAGGTGCTGATGGATAAAGACGAGCTATTCTTTCCCCGCGACGATTATACCCACATATGGGGGGCAAAGCAGGTTTTAAGGGATAATACACAGAGCTTACACGATTTTTGCTCCAGAGCAAGGGAAAGAATCAAAAAAGACTATTCCGATTACGAATATGTTATAGGGAAAATCGAAGGAGCCTTTTCTCCCTTTTGATAAGCACCAGTAAATTTTAAACACATCAGTAACAAAACAGGAATACAGCAAAATGAATAAAAAAAACAAAGAAAAAAATTTAAACGGTTTTAAAAACGGCATATACACGGGAATCGCCGTATTTGGCGGATATATCGCCGATACCCTTTTAACCGCCGCGAAATACACGACCCAAGGCGTAAAGTTTGCTTCCAAAGCGCTGTGGCAGGCAACAAGTGGCATAAGAAGCACCGTAGCGGCGTTTTTAAAAAAAGTCGGAGTTTTTCTGCTGCGTCCGATGAAATCGTTTTTTAAATATTCCGACGGAAACGCGAAAGCCCTTGAAAAAATAAAGGAAAAAAACGGCGGAAAAGTCGGGATAACAGGGGCTATTGCCTTTACAGGAAGACTTCTGTTCGGAAAAAAAGGTATCGCGGTAATACTCTTTAATTTCGCGGTGCCGATTATCAGCGTGTTTTTCCTGTTCAGCGTCATAACATACGCCAATTCCATAAATTACGCGGTAAAGCTTAATGTTAACGGAAAATTTCTGGGATATATAGAAAGCGAACAAGTGTTTCTTGACGCTAAAGAAGTTCTGCGGGAAAGGGTAAACTATCTGGGACATGATATGGATATTGAGGTGCTTCCCTCGTATTCAATAGAACAGATAGGAAATAACGAAACTCTTACCAAATACCAGATTGCCGATCTTATGCTGAAAAATTCGGGAATAAGTCTGGACTACGGTTACGGTTTTTTTATAAATGACGTATTTTACGGAGCACTTACCGACTTTACAAAGGTCAAGGAATGTCTCGACAAGATGCTTGATAAGTATAAAACGGACAACAACACCGAGGTAATAAACTTCGTCGACGAAATAAGGTATAACGAGGCGGGGCTCTATCTTTCCGACAGCATGATGGACGAAGACTGGCTTATCGGTCTTCTTTCAGGCAATAAGGAAGAAGCGTCCTTTTATACGGTGGAGGACGGAGACAGTCATTCTCTTATAGCGGATAAGGTAAATCTTACCTCCGAACGCCTTGAAGCGCTGAATCCTGGATTTGAGGCATGGGAGCTTCACGGCGGGGATATAATCAAGATAAAAAACGAAGTGCCGTTTCTGTCTGTCAGCATTACCAGAACGGAAGTATACAAAGTTGATACTATTCCCTTCTCCACCGAAACATATCAAGACGACAGCGTATACGAGGGCTCGTCAAGAGTAACTCAAGAAGGCCGATACGGCGAAAACGAAGTTACCGCCGACGTTACATATATTAACGGAGTTGAAGCCAAGAGAAATATAACCAATGTAAAACAGCTTCTCGCCCCCGTTTCCGAAATCATAGCCATAGGCACGAAGCCCACGCCCGCCGGAACTTTCAAAGAAGGCTCGGCTGCCTACGGAAAATTCCTTTGGCCCGTTGAGGGTGGTTACATAAGTCAGTGGGCGCATTGGGACGGAGGATACGACGGTCACAAGGGGATAGATATTGCCGGAGTAGCCTACGGACAAACCGTATACGCGGGTGCCGGAGGCGTGGTTACATTTGCGGGCTGGGACGGAGGTCTCGGAAACTGTGTTAAAATATATCACGAGGATCTGGGAGTAACCAGCGTATACGCTCATAACAGCATACTTTTTGTTTCAACGGGTCAGCGCGTGGCACAGGGCGAAGCCATAGCTGGGGCGGGACAAACAGGAATCGCTCAAGGTATTCACGTACACTTCGGAATACAAATTAACGGCGTTGCCGTTAATCCGAGAGCATATCTCGATATTACCGATGAAACGCCGATAAAAATATACGGATAATTAATCGTCTGTCAATTTATTAAGGCCATAATCCCTTAATATATCGGGAAAATCCCTGTATGCCACATTATAGTCAACATTTCCCTCGATGCCGTTTACCTTTCCTTCATGGGAATACTGCCATATATAATATCCGTAATCGGTATCGGGCTGCGGGTCGTCCAGCTTCGCCACCCAAATCGCGTATCTGTCCTTAAGCGCGCTGCTGAAATGATTGTCAAGACGCGCCTGATAGGAATAAAGCATAGGAAAATACCCGCCCCCCGCCACAGTCTCAAGAAAGGCCTCGGCGATACCCGTCATATCCGTTCTTCTTCCGTCTTCTTCCATATCCACAACAACAGGAAACGTTATTTCGTACCCTTCAAGAAGGTTCAAAAAGAAATACGCTTCCTGTTCGGCTTCTTCAACGGTTTCGGCGTAGCTGTAAAAATACACGCCCACGTCTAAACCGAATTGCAGAGCGCCCTCTATGTTCTGTCTGAAATGAGTGTCCTCTTTGGGGCCGCTTTCGTCAATGTCACCTCTTCCCGCGCGAATTACGGCAAAATCTATTCCCGATTTTGATACGGCTTCCCAATCTATGTCGCCTTGTACCCAGGAAACGTCTATTCCTCTTAATATCACCTCGTCCTCGTTTTTTAAAATGTCAGTGGAGAAAATAGAAAGGTCGGTGTGGGCTGCGTAATCCACAATTACGCCGGAGGCGGCGCTTATTATTTTTCCATATTCGGTGACGGTGCTGCCTTCCCTCATATTCATATCTCCGAAAACAAAAATATTTCCTTTTCGCTCCACCGTTATATGTCCTGAACTTTCGAGAAGACCTTCTTCTATCGTTATATTTCCGTTGTTAATAACCTGACCGCCGTTTTCTATGTAAATGTCTCCCATACTCGTCAGCGCCGAACCGCCAGTGAGCTGTAAATTACCCGCCACGGTGACCAATCCCCCCAGATCCAACACCGCCGATGTTTTATTTTCCAAGGCGCCTTCGGGTCTGATATTCAATGCCCCAGAAACCAGAAGAGAAGAATTCTCTTCGGCGTAAGCGCTGCCGTAAACGGAAAGGGTACCCGTCGGCGTAACTCTTACGTTGCCGGAGGAAAAAAGATTGCTGCGCTGTCTTAAGTTGACGCCGCCATTTATAACCAACGACTTACCCTCGGGTATCACAAGCTCCGCGACCTCCTTCAGGGTCAGGGTTGTTTCCGACGGAACCGAAAGGTCGTTTTCCAATACGACTCTGCGGCTCAAAACATATGAGCGGTTATTGCGCAGCTCCGATATACCGTCCCATTCGCCTTCGGGAACCGCGGATACCGCCGAAAAACCGAAGCAACCCATAACGCTGATAACGGCGATTAGTGTAAGTATGCGTTCAGTAAGCTTCATTTCAGTTACCTCCACGAACTGTTTTGGTTAACGTTCCTTAAAAAACCCACATAATTTACAAAAATATTAAACCGGCTTTTCCATAACATAGTCCACATTAACATATCCACCCTTCTGCGGTATCTCGTCGGTCTTTATCACCGTGAAGCCGTTTCTCTTATAGGCGGCGACGGCTCTTTCATTTCCTTGATTTACGTTTAATCTTATAGGCAGATTAAAGCTATTTATAAGATGTTGGAAAACACTTTTTGAAATATGCCTGCCTCTTTGCTCCACAATCAAATAAAGCTTATCCAAATAAACGTATTCGGACAAGAGACTGTAGGCGATAAAACCCGCCCTTTCTCCATCACAAAAAATATATTCGTAAACCATACCTTTCGATTTGAACTTTAAAATATTTTCATATTCAAAATACTTTTCTATAAGTATTTCTATATGCTCCAGCTCCACAATTCCGTCGTAGCATTCCAACCATATGGGAGCTGCAAATTCCTTTAAGCCTTTCAAATCGACGTCGTTCATTTTAATAAACTCAACCACAGCATTTTACCTCGTTTCATATTATGCTTTTATTCTATCACAAATCGCGAAATATTGCAATACCCGACGTAAAACTGCGATAATTTACGTTAACTGACATTTCTTGCCCTAAAAATATGTAAAAGAAATACGTACGGACAAGTATATAATACTAATCCCTTTTAAAATTGGTATAAAATAACGCCCCCGTTTTAAATGTGAGATCACATTAAAACGAGGGATTATTTGAACTTTAATATATTTATCGGATAAGATTATTTATCTCCGCTTCCGCCTCCCGTTTTTTCTTCTATCAAAGGCTTGTCGTTTTTCGGCTGATTGGAGGTGGGATTGGCTACGGTGTTTGTAATGGCGTCTATTATTCTTGAAAACGCTTCGGGGGTTCCCTGCTTGCGGGCGGAAATATTGAAGGAATATTTTGCTCTTGTGTCGGTGCTTCTTGTCTGCTCCCCGCTGTGAGTAACATTGCCCGTAAATTTCGCGGTAACGGGACTCCACCAGGATTTATACTCTGTAGTTACATTGGCGTCCTCCTGATTTTTGTTTTTTTCCTCCTCCGCGGTGGTGACCTCCAGATCAAATGATATATCGGCGCTTTCCACCGCCAAATTCGGCAAGCCTGTCATAGCGAGAAACGGAGCCTGAATGTAACGCGTCTGACCCGATGCCGAAGGATCGGAGGAGGTTTCCTCGTACTTCAGCGTAACCATACGCATATTTCCGTCCTTGTCAATACCCACGTCCTGAATAAAGTGAGCAAGTGACAGGCTCATTTCGCTTTGTGCCTTGACAGCCGCAACCAACGGCGCGGCAACCATCTTTTCGATGGGCAAAGAGTTTACAATTCCGCTTACGATTTCATGATTCATAGATTGGTTCCTTTCCTAAAGAGGCACTGCGCAGTGCCGCTTTAATTCTCGTTTTCTTTGATTTTAATCATATTATTGATATAATCAATAACCCTTGAAAGCGCCTCGGGAGGATCGTTCCTTTTAAAAACCATTTCGATTTCCGCCAGCGACGCTTCGTTGTTATCCTTATGTACGCCGCCAAGCGAAACCGAAAACGATCCCCGCGTAAATTCACTCTGCTCCTCCGTAGCGGACATAAGCTCGTTTTCAACCGCTTTTTCACGAATATTGTCTATGCTCATTTTCGTTTTTATCCGCATTTCCTCAAAATCCAGACTTCCGTGATTGCTCAGGCAGATTAGAGGAACTTCTATCTGTGAATTTTCGTTGATATTTATAGTTTTTGTAACGGGCGTTCCGTCGTTGTAAAAGAACTTTTCCATGGTCCTGATATAATGCTGTTCGGCTATTTCAACGCTGGAATTTACACAGTATTGTATACCCCTTATAATATCCGAAAGAGTAAATTCGCTTTCTCTTTTGTTGTCATTGTTTCTTCTCATTTTAAAACTTCCTTTCTTTTTAACGGCTTTGTGATGATTGTCCGTTATTCTTTGCTAATATATATGTGGGACACCTTCGGCATATTACAAAAAATTATATCATATGCTTTAACAGAAAAATCCGCAAAGAACAAGAAATGTTAAAAACGAAAGGAGCCCTTACAATGCCACGTCCAAACTACGGTATAAAGGTATACAAAAACGGTGATTATAAAGCCGTAAACCAATATCTCAGAAAAATAAGAGGAGTAAAACCCACACATCTTCCTGTCGGTATGAATCTTTCACATATCGAAACAGAAAAACTTGAGAGAATTATAAGAGATATTGACAGTAGAATGGAGCCTAATGTATTGAGCCAATTCTCGATTCTTTACCGAGGAACAGGTCCTGATGAATTCGGCAAAAAAAACACCGACCAACTAATGTCCCTTTTAGACGGAAAAACAAGGAAATGGAAAGCATATACATCAACTTCAGATATAAAGAGATGTGCGGAAAATTACGCCTCGGGCGGGAAAAAAGGTATCCTTTTGGAAATTACTCCATCTCCAAACGTTTCGTTTATTGACCTTAGAGGATATACGGAACTTAAGCACACCAAAACCGAACCGGAAATTCTTTTGGCACGTGATACTTCGTACAGAATTACCGGAATCACAACCGTAGATGAACCGGGAAAACACTATGTACGTTTATCGGTCATCCTTATATAACAATTCCGTTCTTTTCCGTTCTTTACAAAAATTTCATAAAACTGTAACCTTTTTGTAATTGACATTATATAAAATAAAGAGTATACTGTATGAAGAAAAAAATAGGAGGAACAAAATGCCATACATATCTGTTGAGAGCGGAACGCTGACGGACAGGCAAAAAGAACTGCTTATTCAAAAGCTTACAGAAGTATCGTCCGAAATAATGAACATACCACAGGAATTTTTCTCCGTCACTATAAAAGAATTGCCCGATAAATGCTTTGGAATAGGCGGAAAAACAATTGATAAAATTAAATCGGAGTACAACGAAAAGTAATTTGCGCAAAAGGAAGGAAAAAACTTTAATGAAAATCAAACTCGCGGGTCTGGTGTCCGATTCGATAGTCGACGGACCGGGTTTTCGCTTCACGATATTCACACAGGGCTGTCCCCATCACTGCGAAGGCTGTCAAAATCCCCAGACCCATGATTTCAACGGCGGAAGATACGCGGATTGTGATAAAATAATAGAGAAGATACAAAAAAACAAGCTGATCTCGGGAGTTACTTTTTCGGGGGGAGAACCTTTTTGTCAGCCTGAAGCCTGTGCCTATACCGCAAAAAAGCTTAAAGAGCTTAACTATAATCTTATGGCATTTACCGGTTATGAGTTTGAACAACTTATTGAAATGACGGAAAAAGACAAATTTGTAAAGGAGTTTTTAAGCTGTCTCGACATAGTTATTGACGGAAAATTCGATCTCAGCCGCCGCAGCCTCGAGCTTAAATATAAGGGAAGTTCAAACCAGCGCACTATAGATGTAAAGGAAAGTCTTAAGCAAGGGAGAGCCGTGGAAATTGAAATTTAAAAAAAACATCAAAAACGCCGTCCTTTTTATTCTGATAGGAGCGCTTCCTTTGATTTCCTCCTGTAACAAAAACGACGGCAGCGGATATATCTTTAAATACGACATTGCCGCCAATCCCGTTACACTGGATCCTCAAACCGCCACGGACAGCGCCTCGTACGAAATAATAGCCAATATGTTTGAGGGTCTTTTAAGAGTGGACAACGACGGAAATCTGCAAAGCGCCGCCGCAGAAAGCTACGCTATCAGCGAAGACGGCTTAATATACACCTTTGATCTGCGGGAAAATATATATTGGTACGACGGAGACAAATTTGAAGCTCCCTGCACCGCCGACGATTTTGTCTTTGCTTTCCAGAGACTTTTCCGACCCTCCACCAAATCGAAAAGCGCCAGCGGCTTCTTTTGCATAAAAAATTCGGAAAAAATCAATAAGGGAGTCATTGAGGATATATCCGAATTGGGAGTAAAAGCGCTCGACGAAAAAACTTTGGAAATAACCCTGGATTCTCCCAATCCGTCTTTTCCCGTAATGCTGACCACAGTGCCAGCCATGCCCTGTAACCGTGAGTTTTATGAAAGCTCTAACGGAAAATACGGCTTATACGGAGGCAGCGTGGCGTCAAACGGCGCTTTTTACCTGTACCGCTGGAGCTATGACCGATGGAGCAGCGACAATAACAATATTATAATGAGAGCCAATATAAAAAATAACAGCAATAATTCCATATCCCCCCGAGGACTTAACTTTTTTATAGAAGAAGAGGACAGCTATCAGAATTTTCTGAATGAACAAAGCCACGTGTATATCACATCTGGAGCGGAAGCCATACGGCTTTTGGACTTAGGCTTTGAAAACACGGAAAGCGAAACAAAAATATTGGGTGTGCTTTTTAATACAAGAACCGGCTCTTTTGCCAACGAAAGTCTCAGACAAGCTCTCGCTTACTGCATTCAAAGAGAAGCAACGGCAATAAACGCTGTCGGCTATCGAAAGGCTAAGGGAATCATACCCAACTCGATAAATATAGGCGAAGAATACTACCGAAAGCTTGCGGATAAGGACTGTTTCCTTCCCTATGACAATTTATCCGCAAAAAACGCTTTGGAAAAGGCTTTGGAAAGCGTAAACAAAAATTCCTGGTCGGGGCTTACCCTATATGTTCCCGATGATGACGTGATCTACGAATACATTTCCGATATTTCACAAATGTGGCAATCGGAACTGAATTTTTACTGTAACATAAAGCGCTTGTCGGACACGGATCATGATCGTGTGCTTCAAAACGGTGATTTTGACTTTATAGTCACTGATATATCCGGCAACTTCAACAGCCCTTATTCGTATTTATCCTCGTTCTCCTCCTCGGGCGGAGGAAATTACAGCGGATTCAGCGATCCGAGTTTTAACGAATTGCTATCAAAGGCCGAAAACTCGGCTTCGGAAAAGGAAAGCGCGGAGCTTTATTATTTGGCGGAACGGAAAATAATCGATTCGGCTGTATTTATTCCGCTGTTGAATCAAAGCGAATATGCCTTTTTCGCCGAGGACTGTAAAGGAATAGTTTACAATCCTTTTACAAAAACGGTGGTATTCAAAGAAGCCAAAAAGCTTTAATAATAAACGGGACATAAAAGGCGATTGTCTTTTACGGTCCCGTTTGTTGCATTTACAAAAAATTATTCCTTATCCGCGCGTTTTATATTATGTAAGCCTTCGTTTAACTTTTTTACATTGTGCTTTCCCGCAAAAAACTGAAAAATCCATATTCCGGCGAAAATCAACGCAAAGATTCCGAAGTAGCTTAAAAATCCCTTTACGCTGTGCTCCATCCAAAAAGTAAAATATGCCACGGGAAGCATTACGGCGGAGATTATCAGAAAATATATACCCGTTTGCTTTACAAGGCTCCAGTTCTCAAGCTCCCAGATCACGGAGCTTCCGCCGAATCCCGCCCCAAGTAATCCGGAAAGTAAAGCCTGCAGCATTACCGCGTTGATTTCATTTCCCACTGTTTCCTCGAGTTCGGGTACACAAGGAGCATAGTACCCCTCCGACCATATAAGCGATCCAACTATCGTTATAATATAGCATATGGCCAGACCTATCGGAAAACCCATAAGCGAACGCATAAAAACTTGCTTTTTCATATTATTTTATTCCTTTCCCAATTAGAAACCCAAGATTTTTTTGATTTTCGGTACGTACCTTCTTGACACATACACGGATTCGCCGTTGGAAAGCTTTACGCAGATGGTTCCGGTAAAGCTCATATCGAAATTATCAACCTTTTTAAGATTGATAATCTCCGAATTGGATATACGAACAAAGGAATCGCCATAAAGCAGCTCTTCGAGTTCGTAAAGCCTATGTTTGATAACATATATGCCCTTATCTGTAACGGCCGCCGTTTTACCTGTATCCGCGTATATCCTTATTATATCCGCTTTCTCCAATATCTCCGCTTTATCCTCCCTTATTCCGGTAATCAGCCTCGGAATATTCTCGGAAAAGATTTTAATAATATTGTTCACTCTTTCCGTCACCGAAGCCGTCATAATAATAATTTTGGGTTCAATAAATGAAGAGTCGATTTTTATTTCAATGTTCATCGTCTTTCACCTCCTTCCTCTTCAATAAGAATATTATAAAATAAATTAACCGTTAAATCAACAGATTCGCATTTATCGGTACAATTCGGCATATAAACGGCATAAAACGGGCAATAAAAAAATCGCCGCTTAAGGTGTGAAAACCATTTTTGGGTTTTCCGCTCCGTAAGCGGCGGTTTGGCCGATTTTTTTATTTTACTACAAGAGGTTAAAAAAATTACTCCCATAGCACCAACAGTAAGATTTAAAAAATAATATTAAACGGTTTCTCAGCCCATCAGCTTAACCATAACAGCCTTCTGAGCGTGGAGCCTGTTTTCCGCCTCGTCAAAAATCTCATTGGCGTGCTCCTCAAACACCTTCGCGGTGATCTCTTCTTCGCGGTGGGCAGGAAGGCAGTGCAATACCATGGCGTCCCCGTGAGCAGAAGACATAATTCCGTCATTTATCTGATAGCCCTTAAAGGCAATCCTTCTCTTTTCCGCCTCGCTCTCCTGACCCATTGAAGCCCATACGTCTGTAAACAGTACGTCGGCGCCCTCTGCCGCTTTCTTAGGATCGTTTGTGAGAGTGAAGTTGCTATAATCCTTTGTGAAATCCAGAACGGTTTTGTCGGGGTGATATCCGTCGGGACAAGCAACGGACACATTCATACCCACCTTAAGGCAGCCCACTATAAGCGAATTGGCCATATTGTTTCCGTCGCCGATATAGCACATATTTAGGCCGTCAAGCTTATTCTTGTATTCTCTTACGGTAAGAAGATCGGCAAGCACCTGACAGGGGTGGCAGTAATCGGTAAGGCCGTTGATAATGGGAATATTGCCGTATTCCGCAAGCTTTTCCACCTCTTCCTGTTTGAACGTCCTTATCATAATACCGTCAAGATATCTGGAAAGTACCCTTGCGGTGTCCTCCACCGGTTCTCCCCTTCCTATCTGCATTTCGTTCGAGGATAAAAAGAGCGGATATCCGCCCAGCTGATACATACCAGTTTCAAAACTTACCCTTGTTCTTGTGGACGCTTTTTCAAATATCATACCCAGCGTCTTGCCTTTAAGGTGGTTGTGGGGTATACCGTGCTTCTGCTCATATTTAAGCTGGTCGGCGAGATTAAGTATCTCGATTATTTCCTCGGAGGACAAGTCCATCATTTTCAATAGGTGTTTCATAAAATTACTTTCCTTTCACAAATCATATTTTTAAGCTGTATTTTAAATAGTTGTAGCTGTGACCGTCCCGTTCGTCGGTCATTATTTCTGAACCCACTTGCTCAAATCCAAATGCTTCAGCTAATTTTACGGAGGAAATATTTTCCTCCCGGGTCTGATAAATAAATTCTTTAGCGCCGTATTTTTCCTTGCAGTAGTCGATAAGCGCGCTTAAAATCTGTCTTCCGTACCCCTTTCGGGTAAATTTCGAACCCAGGCATATTCCCGTTTCACCGCAAACGTCCGATTCCAGTTTCTCTACGCCGGCAAAGCCTATCGGCTCACCGCTTTCTTTTTCGTAAACGATATAAGTATCGTGCTCTTTTTGCCAGTCGATGGTTTTCCGAATCCGAACCTGTGCTTTTTCCTCACTGTCGGAAACATTCCACATCATATATTTGGCGCTTTCGGGCTGAGACCATACGTTACGGTACATTCCCTCCCAGTCCGAAGGTTTGGCTTTATCTATAATCAGATCCTTTGTTTCAAGCATTTAAGCCTCTTTTCCGTTCACAATAATATCTTTTTCAATATTTCAACGCCTCTGTCAATTTCCTCATACGAAATCGTGAGAGGGGGGAGAAAACGCAGTCTTTCCTTGGCCGTAAGCACCAGAAGCCCGTTGTCAAGAGCCGCCTTTGCCGTTTCCGCCGCGTTTTTTGCTTTAAGCTCCGCTCCCAGCATAAGCCCGATACCGTCAACCTTGACAATTTCGGGAATTTGCATAAGGCTGTTTCTCAAATATTCTCCCTTTTCCCTTACCTGCTTCAAACAATCGGTATTTTCTATATGGTCAAGCACGGCTTTTCCTCCCGCGCAGGCTATGGGATTTCCACCGAAGGTGGAACCGTGGGTTCCCTTTCCCAGAACGTCCTTACACTTTTCGTCGGCAAGACACACCCCCATGGGAAGTCCTCCGGCGATTCCCTTGGCAAGGGTAGTCACATTGGCTTTTTGACCGTATCCTTGCCCCGCCAAATAAGACCCGGTTCTGCCCACACCCGTCTGTACCTCGTCGGCAACGGTCAGTATGTCCTTTTTTCCGCAAAGCTCGAATACAGAATCAACGAAATCACGATTTAACGGCACAACTCCGCCTTCCCCCTGAATATACTCGAACATTACGGCGCACACCGTTTCGTCAAGATTCGCTTTCAGGTCGTCAATGTTGTTGGCTTCAACATACCTGAATCCTTCCACAAAGGGGAAGAAATAATTGTGAAAAACGTCCTGTCCGGTTGCGGAAAGAGTGCAGAGGGTTCTTCCGTGGAAGCTGTTTTTTAAGGTAATTATATTGTGCCTTCCCTTGCCGTACTTGTCAAAGCTGTATTTTCGCACAAGCTTAATGGCACATTCATTGGCTTCCGCGCCGCTGTTGCCAAAAAATGCCGCAGAATAACCGGTGATCCTGTTGAGCCGCTCCGCGAAATCCGCCTGAATCTTGGTGTAATAATAGTTGGATGTGTGCTGAATCGTTCTGACCTGATCGCATACCGCTTTAACCCAGCTGTCGTTGCAGTAGCCCAGGGAATTTGTGCCTATACCGCTCCCGAAATCAATATAAGTCTTTCCGTTCTCGTCGGTGGCGGTTTCTTTCTCTCCTTTTTCCATCACAACGGGATATCTGCCGTAGGTGTGCATTATATTGCCGTCAAATTTTTCTATTGTGTCCATTTTGTCTCCCTTTTATTTTTCAAAACTTGTTCTCAGTTTACTATCATTGTTCCCGCACCCTCGTTGGTAAGCAGCTCTATCAGGATAGAATGAGGTATGCGCCCGTCTATTATGTTTGCCTTAGGTACGCCGCGGCGTACCGCTTCCACACAGCAGTCTATTTTTGGAATCATTCCGCCCCTTACTATTCCCTGCTTCTTAAGATACGGCACCTCGCTCACTCCAACTGAATAGATAAGCGTGTTTTCGTCGTCCTTATCCTCAAGAAGCCCCACTATATCGGTCATAAGAATAAGATTGGCCGCCTTTACCTCTGCGGCTATACGGGCAGCCGCAGTATCGGCGTTAATATTGTACACCTCTCCGTTTGCTCCCGAAGCAACGGTTGAAATAACGGGAATATAGCCTTTATCGAGAACGTCATGTATAATTTGCGGATTCACGGCGGTTATCTCGCCCACAAGGCCAAGACTATCGTCCTTCTGCTCCGCTTCGATAAGATGACCGTCAAGTCCGCAAAGACCCACGGCCTTACCCTTATGAAGATGAAGGAGGTCCACAAGATCTTTGTTAACCTTTCCGCAAAGCACCATCTGTACTATATCCATCGTTTCCTTATCGGTATAGCGAAGCCCATTAACAAATCTACTCTCCTTGCCCACTTTTCCGAGCATGGCGTTTATTTCGGGGCCTCCACCGTGTACCAAAACAATACGTATTCCCACCAATGACAGCAGCACTATATCCGACATTACCGCCTGTTTTAAGGAAGCATTTGTCATAGCGTTGCCGCCGTATTTTACCACTACGGTTTTCCCTGCGTACTGCTGTATATAAGGTAAAGCGTCGCTTAATATTTCCGCTCTGTCTTTTTTCATTACTGTGCTCCTTTCGGATCTTTAGTTATTTTTTCGGGAGCAATTTTCGCCGATCAGCTTCTGTACTCCGCGTTTATCTTAACATAATCGTAGGTAAGGTCACAGCCCCACGCGACGGCGGGATTGTCCCCCGAATGTAAGTCGATTATTATGATGATTTCGTCCTCTGAAAGTATTTTATAGGCCTCGTTCTCGGAAAAATCAACACCCACGCCGTTTTCGCAAACCCGCACCTCGCCCGCGCTTGAAGCGAAGTCGACGGAAACCTTTGATACGTCAAAATCCGCCTCCGCGTACCCAATGGCGCACATAACGCGGCCCCAGTTGGCGTCGGCCGCCGAAACCGCCGTTTTTAAAAGAGGACTGTTGACTACCGAAAGAGCCGTCGCCTTTGCGGTTTCTTCGGTATCGGCGTTTTTGACAACGCAGGTTATAAGCTTTGAAGCGCCCTCCCCGTCACGGGCGGTCTCCCTCGCCAGATTCATCATCACCGCGTGCAAAGCGTAAATAAACAGGTTATAATCTTCGTTAAATTCTGTTATTTCGTCATTTTCGGCATACCCCGACGACAGAAGAGTTACCATATCGTTAGTCGACGTGTCCCCGTCAACACTCACCATATTGTAGGTTATGGCGTTTATCTGCTTTAACGCGCTGTAAAGCATTTGGGAAGATATTTTAACATCCGTGGTAATAAAAGCGAGCATAGTGGCCATATTCGGATTTATCATACCGCTGCCCTTGCTCATTCCGCCCAGACGGCAGGTCTTGCCCCCAAGCTTAAACTCGACGGCAAACTGCTTTTGTCGTGTATCGGTGGTCATAATGGCGGCGCAGGCGTCGTTATACCCCTCCTCCGAAAGCTTTTCCTTTAGTATTGGTATATTTTTTTCAAATGGCTCTAAGGACATTTTCTGTCCTATAACCCCCGTTGAAGCCACAATAACGTCCTCCGCCGAAATTCCCAACGCCTGGGCGGCAAGCTCGCAGGCTCCCTCTGCGATCTCAATTCCGTTTGAGTTGCAGGTGTTGGCGTTTCCCGAATTAACGATCACCGCCTGTGCCTTTCCGTTAGCCAAATGGCGCTTTGTAACGGTAATGGGAGCGCCCTTAACCTTATTTTGAGTATACAAGGCGGCGACATTGCACATTTTATCGCAATATATAAGCGCCATATCGTTTTTCTGAGAATTTGCCTTAATATGAGCGTTTACTCCCGAGGCTTTAAATCCCTTGGCAGCGCAGACTCCACCTTCTATAAAGGTGTATCCCTCAAAACCGCCGTCATCTATAAACCGCTTCGTCATTTTTTTATTTTCCATTTTTCGGTTGTTCCTTTCACGCTTGGTTTTTATTTAAATAAGCTTTCCAGATATTCAAAAGTAAAATCGCTCATTCTTCTGACATAGCCCCTGAATGAACAGGGATCCGGCGCGCCGTTTCTCAAGGCAACCGCTCTTTGCTTCCTCTTTGGCCAGCCGAATTTAAGCAAGGGCAGATCCTCCTCGGAAACCTCGCGGGGATAAATCTCCGAACCGTTTTCTCCGCTGAACGCCGTCTCAGCACCGCGGGTTATCGGCTCCTGATGAAAAAGATGAGGAACCTCGGATAACGTGTCCTTGTCAATAATTCTGGTAACCGTTCTCGGTATTGCCGCAATACAAGAGATGTGCGCTCCATTGGAAGAAAGATAGCCCATACCTTCGTTGAAAATCGCAAACTTTCCCAGTTTCTCCCTAGACACTATCGCCGTTCCTTCGGGAATGTGAGTGTTGTCCACGCTGTTAAACTCACGATACATATATTCGAAAGCATTTTCAATCTTTTCCACCTGAAGTCTCGCCATTACACAAAGCTTTTTTTCCAAAACGGATACCACATAAATGATATCTCCGATATTTACCATTGAAAGATCGGGCATTACCACGTATTTGCTTCCGTAAATTACCTTTAAAGGCCCTTTGTCGTTGTACTCCTCAAGCTTTTTTACATATTCGCTTTCCCAAAATATAACATAAGACGTCACATTTATCACCTGTCCATACTAAAAAGTCGAGACATTTTTTCAAAACCGCATATGATTAAAGATCGGTATAGAACTATAAAAGTCCCGTTGTTTCATCTATACCCATCATTATATTGAGACACTGTACGGCGGCTCCGCTGGCGCCTTTGCCCAGATTGTCAAGCCTTGAGGCAAGCACGATTCTGTCCTCGCTTCCGTAAACAAATATCTCCATATAATTTTTTCCGCTTAAAGTGTTGGCCGGCAAAAAACCGTCGGCCAATTCCTCCCCGCCCATAAAATCACAGACCTTTATCATAGGCTGATATCTGTAATGATTTTTAAGCATTGTAACTATTTCCTCGGGAGCGTACCGCTTTTTCATCAGCTTGGGGAACAAAGGCACCGTTACCGTCATACCGCTGTAATAATCGCAGACCATGGGCATAAAAATCGGTTTTTCCGCCAGACCGCATATCTGCTGCATTTCGGGAAGGTGCTTATGCTGCTGGGTAAGGGCATATTGACGTGGGCTGTTGAATTCATAGGGCTTATTGTCGCTTTCATATACCGAAATGGCCTTTTTTCCCGCCCCGCTGTACCCCGAAACCGCATGACAGGTTATGGGATAGTCGGGAGCTATAAAACCGTTGTACACCAAAGGATATACCAACGATATGAACCCTCCAGCGTAGCATCCGGGAACCGCCACACGCTTTGATTTTTTTATTTTCTCCCGATGAGACAAAGACAGTTCGGGAAAACCATATGCCCAATCGGGATTTGTGCGGTGAGCGGTGGACGCGTCTATGATTCTTACGTCGGGATTTTCGGCCAGGGATACCGCTTCTACCGCCGCCGCGTCCGGAAGACACAAAAAGGTGAAATCCGAAGAGTTTATCAGCTTTTTTCTTTCCGCAGGGTCTTTTCTCTTGTCCTCGTCGATTTGAATCAATTCGATATCGGAACGGTCGGCAAATCTCTCGAATATTTTAAGCCCCGTAGTTCCTTCCTGACCGTCAATAAATACTTTTACCAATTTTATACTCCTTTAATCAGTTTATCAATCTCCGTCAAAGTGGGAGGATTTTTCGCAATGGGAAATTTTGTACAGGCGATTCCCGCCGCCGCGCTGGCGAATTTCACCGTATCTTCATCGTCCATATTTTTGTATAAGGCGTATATTACTCCCGCCTTAAAGCTGTCTCCCGCACCCAAGGTGGATACTATATCCAGTGAATAGGGCTTGAAATACTTAGGCGGCCGTCCTTTTCGCCCGTAAACAAGTTCTTTTTCTCCTCTCGTAAAAATCACAAGCCCATCGGTGTGATCGGTATAAAGCTTTAACAGCGTTTCCAAATCCGCGTCGGGGTAGGTTTGTTTCAGATACTGATGCGATACCGCGTTTACGGCGCAGTATCTGTTTATTTGGCTGTCGTAGGGACAGTCTATTGTAACATACGGCTTTTTCCACTTAAGGCAAAGCTCCGAGGAAAGGTCGGGATAAAAATACGGATCAATCCCGCAGCACGCGGAATTTTTTATCGAATCCTCCGAGGGCTTTTCATAAAAAGGCTCTTTCCCTCCATAGTGCTTTTGCCATTCCCCGAAGGCTGTTCTTGTTTTTCCGTCTATTATGACCCAGTCGGTTATTCCGTCGAAGTCCTTGTCTTTAAGCTCGCTGAGATCGACGTTTTTATCGGAAAAGTAATTTCTTATAATGCTCCTGTTGCCGTTTCCCACATAAGTGCCCCCAAGCCTAAGAGGGCAGCCCAAAGAAGCGAGGACGGCGGAGGCGGTACCCGTTTCGCCGCCTATCAAGTGATATTTTTCCTTTATTTCCCCGTAGCCGTCAGCCGAAGGGAAATCGCCCTTTAGCAAAAAAGCCTCGGTGGATATAATCATTCCGTACATATAAATGAAATCGGTCAAGAAAATCTCTCCTCCCTGTCAAAAATCGTTTTCATCATTCGTTCCGCGAATTCCACGGCCGTTTTCTCGTTTAAGGTCATAATTTTGTCCGAGGAATAACATTCAAGCGCTTTATCGATAATTTCTCTGTCCGAGGGGAGATTCGCATTTTCCGAAGCGTAACGTCCGCCCTCGGCCTTTGAACAGCATTTGTTTTCCTTGACGTACGCTAAAGTACGGCATAAATTAAGAATTACGTAAACCGGATCGGTCAGAATATCCGAAGGGGCGTTTTTTAAGTCGTAATAAACGCTGTCAATATAGAATTCCTCCGGGACTTTCCCGAAAACATTTCTTATTTCCTCGCCGCATATAGCCTTTCCGTAATTGTTGATTACGGTAAAATGCGCCGCCAAATCTTTGTCGGTTCCATTCATATTCCTTACGTAATCGTCGGGCGATCTCCTGTACCGTTCCAGATGAACGGGGGAAAAATGGAGCTCGAAGGGGGTGGGATAGACAAATGGGTTACAGTATTCGCGTTTTACTACACTTATTTCGATTCCCTTCGGCGGCGCGTGTTCATTCGCGGCCGTTATTTCGTTCATAAGCAAAAGCTTTTGAGAAAAGGAAATATCCTTTTCGATGACCGCTATAAGATCGATATCGCTTTTATCGGAGTTAAAACAGCCCATAGCCATTGAACCGTGCAGATATATTCCCGTAAGCTTATTGTCAAGAATCGTCCGCACCTTTTCCGCAAATCCGTAAATAAGATTCTTATAAAGCATACTTTAATTATTTATTGCAATCGTGTACCGTAACCGTATTGGCGGAATACAGCAAGTCGGTAAGAGTCTTTTTGGTGCACTTTATCTGTTCTCTGACGCTTTCGGGAGAAGGCCCGCCCTTGGAGCTTCTCATATTCACACAAGTATCAAGGCTTATCGCCTCGTATACATCATCGTCAAACAACTCGCTCCTGCTTTTATAATCCTCCATGGGCAGATGTTCAAGATCGGTCTTTTTCTCTATGCAAATGGCAACCAGACCGCCGGTTATCTTGTAGGCATCCCTGAAAGCCATTCCCTTTTTCACAAGATAGTCTGCGCAGTCGGTGGCGTTTATGAAGCCTTTTGCCGCAGCGTTTCTCATATTTTCCTTATAAACCGACATTGTTTCGAGCATGGGTATAAAAGTGGAAAGACAAAGCTTTACGTTGTCAACGGCGTCAAAAATAGCCTCCTTGTCCTCCTGCATATCCTTATTGTACGCCAAAGGAAGCCCCTTCATCATGGTGAGCAGGTTCATATTGTCCCCGATAACACGGGCACACTTCCCTCTTATCAGCTCCGTAACGTCGGGGTTTTTCTTTTGGGGCATTATGCTGGAGCCTGTGGCGTAGGCGTCGTCAAGCTCTATGAATTTGAATTCCCAGCTGCACCACAAAATTATTTCCTCGGAAAACCTTGAAAGATGAGTCATAATAAGCGATATGGCGCTTGCCAGCTCTATGCAGAAGTCCCTGTCGGAAACGCCGTCAAGAGAATTTACCGTGGCTCCGCCGAACCTCAGAAACTCGGCGGTAAAGTCTCTGTCAATGGGATAGGTGGTACCCGCCAAAGCGCCGCTTCCCAAGGGGCACAGATTCATTCGCTTCTCCGCATCATTCAGTCTGTCTATATCCCTTAAAAACATCTGCGCGTACGCCATAAGATGGTGGGCGAAGGTTATGGGCTGAGCCCGCTGCAAATGGGTATATCCGGGCATTACCGTTTCCGTATGCTTTTCGGCGATTTCGCACAGGACGACGATCAGATTTTTCAGAAGTTTTTTTATTTCCTCCGTCTCGTCGCGAAGATAAAGGCGGATATCCAAAGCCACCTGATCGTTGCGGGAACGGGCGGTATGGAGCCTTTTGCCCGTCTCTCCCAGTCTTTCCGTCAGGACGCTTTCTATGAACATGTGAATATCCTCCGCGTTCATATCAAGCTGTAATTTCCCCTCGTCAATTTCCTTGAGTACGTTTTTCAGTTCCTTAACCAGCGCTTCGCTGTCCTCGGGAGAAATAATGCCGCATTTGCCCAGCATTGTGGCGTGAGCGATACTGCCGATTATATCATGTCCGTACATTCTGCCGTCAAAGGAGATGGAGGAGTTGAAAGCGTTCACCTTGCTGTCTACCTCTTTTGAAAATCTCCCTGCCCACATCATTGCCATAAGCTTAACCTCTGATATTTTTTATTATTTTCATTTTTTCGATCCCCTAAAAGCTTTTGGAGCAAAGCTCTTAGGGGACCGGCGCCTTTTGGCGACAGTCCGATTATATTATTACTTGTTTCTTTCCGCGTCCAGCAGCGCCTTTACCTTAATGGGCAAGCCGAACAGGTTTATAAAGCCCGCGCTGTCCTTCTGGTCGTAAACGTCGTCTTCGCCGAAGGAAGCGAAGTCCTCACTGTAAAGAGTATAGGGGGAAGTAACACCGGCGTTTATAATATTTCCCTTGTAAAGCTTCAGCTTAACCTCTCCGGTGCAGGTTTCCTGAGTCTTGTCCACAAAAGCATCCATAGCTTCTCTTAAAGGAGTATACCACTGTCCGTTGTAAACCAGATCGGCATATTTCAGAGCCAATCCGGCCTTATAATGCTGAGTTTCTTTATCAAGACAGATGGTTTCCAACACTTCGTGAGCATGATAAAGGATAGTGCCGCCGGGGGTTTCGTAAACGCCTCTCGATTTCATACCCACAAGGCGGTTCTCCACTACGTCAAACAAGCCTATACCGTTCTCGCCGCCTACCTTGTTCAGCTTCTTTATAAGCGCAACGCCGTCCATTTTCTCGCCGTCAAGAGCAACGGGAACTCCCTTTTCAAAGCTGATTGTAATGTAGGTGGGCTTATCGGGAGCTGTTTCGGGAGAAACTCCCAGCTCAAGGAAACCAGGCTTATTATACTTCGGCTCGTTAGCGGGATCCTCAAGGTCAAGTCCCTCGTGTGAAAGGTGCCAAAGGTTCATATCCTTTGAGTAGTTGGTCTCCCTGGTAATTTTAATGGGAACATTGTGAGCTTCCGCGTACTCGATTTCCTGATCTCTGGACTTGATGTCCCATATCCTCCAAGGCGCTATTATCTGAATGTCGGGAGCTAAAGCTTTTATTGTAAGCTCAAAGCGCACCTGATCATTGCCCTTGCCCGTACAGCCATGGCATATGGCATCGGCGTTTTCCTTTCTCGCGATCTCAACAAGTCTTTTCGCTATTGGAGGCCTTGCGAAGGAGGTGCCGAGAAGATAACCTTCGTATTTTGCCCCCGCCTTTAATGTGGGGAAAATAAAATCGTTTACGAATTCCTCCTGAATATCCTCTATATAAAGCTTTGAGGCACCGGTTTTCTTGGCTCTTTCCTCAAGGCCCACAATTTCCGAATCCTGACCCACATTACCGGCCACGCAGATAACCTCGCAGTCGGGATAGTTTTCGTGCAGCCAAGGGATAATAATTGATGTGTCCAGTCCGCCCGAATATGCCAATATGATTTTTTTGATTTTTTTTGCCATAATAACAGCTCCTTTTTTACGTTTTTTTCCTTTTCTTCAATTATACCGCTTTTTTTCATAATGTCAAGTATTTTTATTCACCGCATTGAATAATATTCATTAAATTATGAATATTATATGAATATTTTTGAATTTTACGGATTTTTTTTAAAATGTGTTGACTGTTCACCCGTTCACCATTATAATATTAAGTGAACGACATTTTTTACAATAGGAAGGGGCCGGTAATATTGACCTTCAGCGATAAAGTCGAAATACTTTTAAGAAGAAAAAACTGGAAAAAAACCGAGTTTGCAGACAAATTGGGGATCACCTACCGCGCTCTCGCCAACTATCTTTCAGGGGCAAGAAATCCTCGCGACATAATAATGAAAAAAATTTGCGATGAACTTGAGGTCAGCAGAGATTTTCTTCTGGACGAAAAACAAAGCCTAATTTTAGACAGCGAGGAAAGATTCTTACATAACGCTTCCGAGGAAAGCGAAGACACCGACAGGGCAATGGATCTTCTGAAGGACGCAAGAAGGATTTTTCACGGAAAAGGATTGGTTGCCAGAGATAAGCAGTCGCTTTTTAATTGCCTTACCGAAATTTATTTTGACGCGATAACCAAAGAGAAAGAGAGAGAACGCTGACATTTTAAAATGTGTTAAAAATCTTCAAAACCGTTATAGAAAAAACAAGGCAGCCTGCTCTTAAAAAAGAGTAAAGTGCCTTGTTTTTTATTTTATAATAATCTGATATATTTTCCGGCCGTGTATTTCATTTATCATTTTATTTATACCCGCATTTTTCATAAAACCCGGTGGCATTTTCGTCCGATCCGAGAGTTATATATTTGAATCCCATATTTTTGGCGTTTATGTAAAATTCAGACATAAGCCTTTTTGTTATTCCCATGTTACGATATCTTTCATCACAAGCAACAAAGCCTGCAATAAGGCTATCTCTGCTTTCTTTTCGTCCGAGAACAGCGGAAATGACATTGTTATTTTTATAGGCAAACAGTAAAAGTTCTCTTTCGTTTTTAAGGCGTTCTCTCCAGTCTTCATATCTGTAATTCTCAACATTTTTCAAGTGGCTTCCGAGTAAGGAATAGCAAAACTCCAGAACGGTATTTAACTGTTCTTCATTTTCAACACGGAAAATATCATAAGTCATCTTATCCCCCTATCCTTTTGTTTATGTAAGCATTTTCCGGCAAACCAAAGTTTTTTGCTTCGGTATAGAGCCTTTTTGCCCTGTCGTTCTCCCCGATGTCAATCAACGCGTTGACCGCCGCCGTTATACCGACACACGCCATATTTCTTTCGCCTCTTGGGCTGTTGAAATTCCCCCATTCTCCCAAAAGAAACGGGCGCGGTATTTCCTCTTTGTTAAGCCAAGGGTAAAAATCCGAGCAAAGAGTTTCAATCCCAAGCTTATTATTTCCAAAGGCCTTCATTGCGGCGGAAAAATAAATCAGCCTGAAAAAATCGTACTCCCGTCGGTTTTTGTTATTTTCAAGGAATAACGAGAATTTTTCGTCCGTGTAACGCAAAAAGTTTTTTGAAATATTCAAAGCGGGATGAACCGACATTGCCGCTCTGTGCGCCTCGTACGCGATACGGTAATTTTCATCGGTCACGGCGGAATTTTCGGCGGCGTCCTTGTAAAGCTCCTCCCAGAATTCGCCCTTTCCACCCAAAACCAGCGTGAAACGCTGAGTGGCGTCGCATACCGTCCAGAACCTGTATTTATTTTCACCGCACGAAAGGATATCCGCAAACTTAACATGATTAAAATACTCGTTTTCGCTGTCTCTAAGCATAGCATAGCTGTCCGAAATGTTCCACAGGCAAAAGCATATGTCTTCAAAATCCTTCACTTCTCCGCTGTCAATCAAATACCGCATATATTCCAAAAGCTTAAGATCACGGGAACGCTTCTCTTCCGCACTTTTTATGTTGCGTTCCCCCGCGCATTTCAACTCGGAGTATTTTTTCCGTATATCTTCGTTAATCATTGCTATCCCCAGAATCCTCCGTCGACTCCCAAAATCTGTCCCGTTACAAAATCCGCTTCAGCAAGATATCTCGCCGCCTTTGCAACATCTGCGGGACTTCCTATACGTCCGAGAGAGGTTCCCTCGATAAATTCCGATTTTTCCGATTCGGTCAACCGGGAATTCATTTCGCTTTCAATAAGCCCCGGCGAAATACAGTTAACTCTCACGCCCGAAAAGCCGATTTCCTTGGACAAAGCCTTGGTGAAGCCGATTATCCCCGCCTTTGCCGCCGAATAAGATACCTCGCAGGAGCCGCCGTATACGCCCCAGATTGAGGATATATTTATGATACATCCGCTTTTTTTTCTTATCATAAGCGGTAAAATCGATTTCGTAACCAACATTGCCCCCAAAAGATCGGTATTTATAACGTTGTACATTTCAAAATATGAAATATCGGTAAATAAACCGACGCTTCCTATACCGGCGTTGTTTATCAGCAGATCGCAGGAGCCGGAAATCTCCGTCAGCTTTTTTATATCGATATCGTTGGTCTGGTCGCACTTTACGGCTTCGGCACCGCAGCTTTCGGCTATCTTCTCCGCCTTTTCCCTATGATTAAGATAGGTAAAAACCACGCGGTAATCTTTCGAAAACTCCGATACCAAAGAGCTGCCAATGGCTCCGCTTCCGCCCGTTATAACCGCGGTTTTCATCAGGATACCACCAGCTCGCCCGCTTTCGAGGAAACACTTACCTCGCCGATTCCCGCCGCGCCCTTGGCGACTACGATTTCGGCAACCTTATCCTCAAGCTCTCTTCTTATAATCCGCCTTATATCCCGTCCGCCGTACTTTCCGCCATAGGACTTGGCGGCAATGGTTTTATAGGCGGCGTCGGTTATCTTAAGCTCTATGTTCTTTTCGGCAAGAGCTTTTTTCATTTCCTCCAACATAAGCTTGGCTATTTTCGCGTAATTTTCCTCGGTAAGAGGATTGAATACCACTATTTCGTCTATTCTGCCCAAAAATTCGGGGCGCAAAAATTCTTTCAGAGCGTTCATGGCGCGCTCCTTTGAGATATCACCCTCGGATTTGCCGAAGCCCATTCCTCCGCCGGAGGTATTTGAGGAACCCGCATTGGAGGTCATGGCTATAACGGTGTTCTCGAAGCTTACGGTTCTTCCGTGAGAATCGGTGACTTTTCCCTCGTCCAAAATTTGCAGCAAAATATTCATGACGTCGGGGTGAGCCTTTTCGATCTCGTCAAAAAGTATCACCGAGTAAGGCTTTCTGCGAACCTTTTCCGTAAGCTGTCCCGCCTCGTCGTATCCTATATATCCGGGAGGGGAGCCGATGATCTTGCTTACGCTGTATTTTTCCATATATTCGCTCATATCAAGCCTTATAAGCGGATCAACGGTATCGAACATCTCTTCCGCGAGAACTCTCACAAGCTCGGTCTTGCCTACGCCGGTGGGTCCCACAAAAATAAAGGAAGCGGGGCGGCGCTTTGTGGAAAGCTGAACCCTTGTGCGCTTTATGGCGGCGGCAACAAGCTCGCAGGCGTTGTCCTGGCCTATTACCCTGCTCTTTAAAACGTCCTCCAGCCTTATTATCTTTTTAAACTCATTTTCCATTATCTTGCTGGCGGGAATGCCCGTCCACAGCTCAATCACCTTAGATACGTCCTCGTCCGTAACGTGTATTTGCGTCACAAGAGGTTCCAGCTTCTTTATAAGCAGTTCGTTTTTGGAAACATTGGTCTTTATTTCCGCTATACGTTCATAGTCTATATTTTCCGTCTCGGCGGAAAGATCGGTGAGTTCTCTTTCAAGCTCCTTGTTTTCAAGCTTCAAGCCCTCGTATTCGGCCAAATCCTTGCTTTTTATACTCGCACAGGCCGCCGCCTCGTCCAGCAGATCTATCGCCTTGTCGGGAAGATACCTGTCGGTTATATATCTTTCGGAAAGCACAACACAGGAACGCAGTATCTCATCGGATACGTGTATCGCGTGGTGCTCCTCATAATATTTTTTGATCCCCTTCAGCAGCTCCACCGTGTCCTCTATGCTCGGCTCGTTTATCGTAACCGGCTGAAAACGGCGTTCGAGAGCGCTGTCCTTTTCGATGTACTTTCTGTACTCATCAAAGGTGGTGGCGCCGATGACCTGAAGCTCACCCCTGGACAAAGCGGGCTTGAACATATTCGCGGCGTTCATGGTACCCTCACTGTCGCCGGTTCCCACAAGATTGTGCACTTCATCAATAAACAAAAGCACGTTTCCCGCGTTCTTCACCTCGTCGATAAGAGACTTCACCCTGCTTTCAAACTGCCCTCTGAACTGTGTTCCCGCAACAAGAGCCGTAAGATCGAGAAGATAAATTTCTTTTCCCCGAAGCCTGAAGGGCACGTCATTATCGGCAAGCTTCTGGGCAATTCCCTCGGCAATCGCGGTTTTTCCCACGCCCGGCTCGCCGATGAGGCAAGGATTGTTTTTAGTGCGGCGGGAAAGAATTTGAGTCACTCTGTAAATTTCCTTTTCCCTTCCAATAATACGGTCAAGCTCTCCCCGTTTCGCTTTTGCGGTAAGATTTGTGCAGAAGGTATCCAAAAATTTACGCTTTTTATTTGCCTTTTTTTCTTTCTCTTTCTTTTCCTTGTTATCCTTTTCCGCCGGGCTCTCCTTTACGTTTTCCTTTCCGTCGCTTTTGGGAGCGGGGGCACTGCTGAACAAGCTTTTCATAAACGGGGGCATTATACCCGCTCCGCCCGATTTAAAGCCGTCCACTTCCTCGCCCTCGTCGTCGTTTTCGTCGGAGCCGTCAAACAGAGACTGAAATTCTTCGCTTCCAAAAAGCATATCCATCTCGTTTTCAAAATCCTCTTCGTTAATACCGAGCTGCTTGATATATTCGCTTACCTGAGGAATATTTATTTCCTTGGCGCATTTCAGGCATAATCCCTCGTTGTGCTTCTGTTCCCCCTGAACGGAGGTTATAAATACCACCGCCGGGCGTTTCTTGCACCTTTCACACATCATCATAACCGAGTAGTCCTCCTTTTTCTTCTGTTCCGTTTTTATTTGTTAAAATCAAGAAAATCAAAGTAATATATATGCTTAAAAAGATGAGTTTCATCTATCGTCATCGTATTAAGAAAAATTATTTCGTTTTCGGTGAGGGACACAATGAACTGAACGAAAATACACACCAAAAAAATGACAATCGCGCCCTGTACAAAGCCCGCCGCCGCTCCGAAGAGCTTGTTTATCCCGCCTATAACGGGTATATGGTTTATAGTGCGGAAAAGCCTGGCAATAAGATTCACTATAACCAATATTATAACAAATATTATCACAAAAATCAACGTCCTCATGGGTACCAAAAGCACCGGTCTTATAATATCGTCGGTTATTCGATGAGCGAGATTGTCAGTCTGCGTCGTGCTCAGCATTGAAGCGGTGATTTTTTCGATTACAGAGCCTGTTTCCGTATCCGACTGCAAAGCCGAATCCGACGCGAAAAATGGCAGCGAATCTGCAACGGTGTCGATTATATCTGTAACGGTACCAAGCGCGGTGCCGTTTTTTATCTCCTCGGCCAGAACGGAGCTTAAAATCAGCGTGTTTATGCCGTACTTCTCCGCCTCCGTCGTTGAATACTCCACCATACCTAAGTTTACCGAGGAAAAATCCTCATCCTCGGATACTCCCAACGAAGAAAGATCCACATCGCCTATGCCTGTTTCGCTCATATCAAGCCTTGACAAATCTATGCTTATTTTACCGATACCTCTTTGTTCGTTTATTACATCCGACAAAAGTCTTCCGTTAACCTTCGCCTTTCCTATATCAACGCTTTTAAGTTCACCCAGAAGGCCGCCGCCCACAAGCTCGTCAATCTTTCCGCTGATCTCTTCGGTTATGGCGTCGGATATAATATTGTCATAAACAGCCTCGGCAATACCGCCGCTGGTAAAAAGCGCCGTACAAAAAGCAAGCACAAGAGCTAAAAGGTTTAGCAAAACGGAAATAAATCCCTTTCTTATTCCCATAAATATATAGCCCAAGAATATAGCCGCAACCGCAACGTCAAAAATCCAAAAAAACTGTGTTCCCATTAAGTTTTCCCTTTCTTTTTAAGGCTTTTTTGTATCTCTAAAGTTCTTCTTTATCCACCGAATCGTAACCCAGAAGCAGAACAGAGCCGCCTATTTTTATAAATGATACGTAATCGTCTTTCAAAGCTTTTTCCGCAATTATCTCCGCCTGTGAATTAAAACCGTAAAGCTTACCGGATTCGACAATATACATATTATCCCCTTCCGCTATCACGCGGTTTATATTCGGGGAGACCGCTTTTGCGGATAATCCGTTCATATTATTATCCAGAATGGTGAGTACTTTTTTATTTGTGGCCGAATCGAGGCATATAACTCCCGTTCGCGACGAGGAAAAGCCGCAGCACATTACCGTTCCCTGAAATTCCTTTTCGCCCGCCGTTTCCCCGCTGTTTTCGTTCAGCGAAACCGCGAAATTGTCATATATAACTCTTACCTTTCCGCCGCCGACGCTCATTTTAACGGGAAGCGAGGGGCGTGAAAGCTTATAGCTCCAAATCGCATCGTTTTCGTTCGTAATATCGTATTTGTAGACCGCCGAGTATATATCCCCGTTTTCAACGCCGATAACGCTGACATAAATATACCTTTCGTCGCCTGAAAATTCAACGTTCATGACATTTTCGTCCAAAAACTTACGGGTATACTTCCACTCGCCGTTTCCGTCATAAATATATATTATATTCGAATATCTGTCCGAATTTGTGACTATGGCGGCTGTTTCGTTTGAGCTGAGGGAGGCAAACACTATCTTTTCCTCAACAACGGCGCTGTAAATAACGCTTGAACGGCTGTACAAGGAAAAATTACCGTAGTCCTTATCGTACAAAAGAATACGCTTTGTGTTGGAACAGCGGTTGGGATTGGAATAGCCGTGTCTTAAGGCGTAATGCTGACCGCCGTTTATCCCGAAGGTGTACAGATATGTATCCGTTAAAAGAAGAAAATTGTCCCCAAAGCTGTCAAAGGAGTAAGAAGCGCTCCCCGGAAGCTTTATGGGAAATCCCACGTCCTCGGACGTCTTTGTCTCTATTCGCGAGGCTATACCGCGCAATGGCTCGATTATCGAAGAAAAGTTGGCAGCAATGATCACGATGACAATAAGTACCGCCGACGCTACGGCCAGTTTTTTATAAAACTGCTTTTGCTTTCTTTTTTTTCGGTAAGCCGTCAAATCGGAGGTTTTCGCGCCGTTGCCTTTGTTTTCAGCCATCATCTGCTCCTTTCCTTAATAATCAGTAAAAAACCCTGTTCAGATACAGCCCATATGGCGGAAGCGTTTTTCCCGCCATTTTGCGATCCCCGCTTTTCAGTGCTTCCCTAATGTCTTCCGGGCTGCGTTTTCCCTCGCTTACATAAATAAGCGTTCCTACTATTATTCTCACCATATTGTGAAGAAATCCTTCTCCGCTGACATAAAATTCCAAAAGATTATTTTTTCTTATAATTTTTATTTCATTGACGGTTCTTACCGTTGTCTTAAGGTGCTCCTTTGCCTCCGCTTTGCAGAACGCGGCAAAATCGTGCGTACCTATAATCTCGGAGGCGGCCGAAAGCATTTTATCCGTATCCGCAAAATAGGGATAGTGCAGCGCGAAGCCCTCCGAAAAAACATTTCTGACAGAGGATGTGTCCAATAAGTAAAGGTATTCTTTTCCTTTTGCGTCAAATCTCGCGTGAAAGCTTTCGGAAACCTTTTCGCAGGCAAGCACCGATATATCTCTCGGAAGTCTCCCGTTCATAGCCGACATCAGCCCGTTTTCGTCTATACCGCTCTTTGTATCGTCATAAACCGTGTTAAAAACGAATTCGCGGGCGTGTACCCCGGCGTCGGTTCTTGAACACCCGTTTATTTTAACAGGTTGGTTCATAAGCTTTGAAAGAGCCGACTCTACCTTGTCCTGAACGGTATTTCCGCCGGGCTGACTCTGATACCCGTTATACGCCAGACCGTTATAGGCTATCGTAAACTTCAGATTTTTCATTAAAACACCATATTGTCTACTATGACAAATCCCAGAAGAGTAAGCATAAGAAGCGCAATCATAAAGTCCATAGGTCTCGCCTTAAGCTGTCTCAGCTTCGTTCTTCCCTCCCCCCCTCTGTAACAGCGACACTCCATAGCCATCGCAAGCTCGTTGGCGCGCTTAAAGGCTGAAACAAAAAGAGGAATAAGTATCGGTACCAAAGCCTTGGCGCGCTTCATAAGCCCGCCCGTGTCAAGATCGGCTCCCCTCGCCTTCTGAGCCGACATTATTTTATCGGTTTCTTCAATAAGCGTAGGTATGAACCTCAGCGCTATTGTCATCATCATCGCCAACTCGTGCACCGGAAGCTTTATTTTCTTAAGCGGAGATAAAAGCCGCTCTATCGCGTCAGTAAGCACAATGGGGGAGGTTGTGTAGGTCAAAAGAGACATACCTATTATAAGGCACATAATACGTACTATCATAAATACAGCAGTGGTTATTCCCTCCGAATATATCGTGAAGATCCACCAGTTCACCAACGGCTCCCCCTCTCCGGTTACAAAAAACAGGTTAAGTATCGCGGTAAACAAAATAATTGGCAGCAGTGGCTTTAAACTTTTCAGCATCATTATTGGCTTTATCTCCGACACTCCGTAAGCCATCAGAATAAAAATCCCCGCCAGCGCAAGCGATATAAAATTGTCCGCAACAAACAGGATCACCACATAAAGAATATCAAGCACGATCTTGAATCGACTATCCATACGGTGTATCACCGAATTGCCGGGAAAAAATTGTCCTATGGTTATATCCTTAAGCATCTGTCTTTCCTTTTTATTTCATCGTTTTAATATCTTTAAAAGTCTTTCTTTGGCTCTTTCCACCGTATAGACGTCATTTCCTATATCTATGCCGTTTTCCCGAAGGAGGTGGGAAAGCTTGGTTATCTGAGGAATATCAAGCCCTATCATCTGAAGCTCCTTGGACATCGAGAAAACCTTGTCCGTTTCCTCGTAACAGAAAAGCTGTCCTCTGTTCATCACCAAAACCTTGTCCGCGTATTTTACTATATCCTCCATGGAATGAGATACCAGAAGAATGGTCGTACCTGAATTTCGGTGATAGCCGGCTATTTCCTCCAGCACTTTGTCCCTTCCCGCCGGATCAAGCCCCGCTGCGGGCTCGTCGAGTATCAATATCTTCGGCTGCATGGCGATAACGCCCGCCAAAGCTACCCGCCTTTTTTGCCCCCCCGAAAGATCAAAGGGGGAACGCTCCAGAAGCTCTTCCGAAAGTCCCATCTGACGGGCCGAATCCCTCACCCGCCTGTCCGTCTCGTCTTTATCCAGCCCCATATTTTTGGGACCGAAGGCTATGTCCTTATAAACCGTTTCCTCAAAAAGCTGGTATTCGGAATATTGAAAAACAAGCCCCGATTCGAAACGTATATCCTTTATATTAACGTCCTTGCTCCAGATATTTCTTCCGTTTATGAGAACCTCTCCCGATGTTTGTTTGAGAAGACCGTTAAGATGCTGTATGAGAGTGGATTTTCCGCTTCCCGTGTGGCCGATTACACCGACGAATTCCCCCTGTTCAACCATCAGATTTACGTTATCCACCGCTGTGGTTTCAAAGGGTGTACCCATACTGTATTTATAAGTCAGATTTCTTGTTTCTACCGCATTCATTTGTATTTCCCTTTTATATTATATGTCGGTGTGCCAGCGCTTGGGGAGAAGCCTTTGTATCTCCTTGAGCATATCCTCCTCGGTAAGCACCTCAAGTGACATATCGATCCCCTCTTTTTTCAGCTCATAAGCCAGCTGTGTTACCTGCGGAACGTCAAGTCCCACCTCGGTGAGTCTTTCAACCTGTGAAAAAATTTTTTTTGGAACATCGTCCATAATTATCCTGCCGCTGTCCATTACAATTACCCGCTCCGCCTGCGCCGCTTCGTCCATATAGTGGGTTATGAGCACGACGGTTATTCCGAAGTCGCTGTTAAGACGCTTTATCGTCTTCAAAACCGACTTTCTCCCTTTGGGATCAAGCATAGCTGTAGGCTCGTCAAGCACTATACATTCGGGGCGCATTGCGATAACTCCCGCTATGGCGATACGCTGTTTCTGCCCTCCCGAAAGCTGATGCGCGGAATGGAGCCGATACTTGTACATATCAACTGCGTTCAAGGCCTCGTCTACCCGTTCCCTTATCTGAGCGGGAGGAAGTCCGAGATTTTCGGGAGCGAAGGCAACGTCCTCCTCCACTATTGTCGCCACCAACTGATTGTCGGGATTCTGGAATACCATTCCCACCGTTTGTCTTATATCGTATATTTTATCGTCGTCCGCCGTATCCGTGCCGTTGACGAAAACCTTTCCCGAATTGCCCAGCAGCATTCCGTTAAAGTGCTTTGCCAGCGTGGACTTTCCGCTTCCGTTATGACCGAGCACCGCGACAAACTGACCCTTGGGAATATCGAGGGTAATGTTTTCAAGCACCTTGTTCCCTCCGATAACGTTCCCCTCGTCGTCCGTTATGGGGTACTCGAAGGACAGGTCTCTAACTTCGATTATATTCATTCCGGTTTTTTCCCTTCCGATTATGTTCGCGAAAAACAAAAACAAGCCGTCACTTTTCAGGGGAACCTGACTATCGCCGTATTTCCGCAAGGTATGGCAAGTCCCGTGTTTTTTACTTCAAGTCCTATTTCCTCCGCAAAAACATCGATTTTTCTGTATCTCCCCACCGTCATTTTCAGCAGATAGGCCATAACCGACGGAGAAAGACCGGTAGTATAGCTGTTCAGAATAATAAACAGCGGCGAATCGGACAATACTTCCGAGCACCTTAACATAAGCTCGTGTATACAATCCTCCAATTTCCACATTTCACCGTTTGTTCCTCTCCCGTAGCTGGGAGGATCCAATATGATGCCGTCGTACCTATTACCGCGCTTTATCTCTCTGCCCAGAAACTTCATGGCGTCGTCGGTTATCCAACGAATGGGTTTATCCGAAAGACCGCTTAGGGCGGCGTTCTGTTTTCCCCATTCCACCATTCCCTTTACCGCGTCAAGATGGCACACGCTTGCCCCCGCCGCCGCGCAGGCAAGTGTTGCCCCTCCCGTATAAGCGAACAAATTAAGCACCTTTACAGGCCTTTCCGCGTTTTTTATAAGCTCGGTACAGTAGTCCCAATTGACCGCCTGTTCGGGAAAAAGCCCCATATGCTTAAAACCCGTGGGCTTTACCGTAAATAAAAGATTTTTATATTTTACGATCCAGCTTTCGGGCAGCTCTGCGGAATATTCCCAATGACCGCCGCCCGACGAGGAACGGATATATCTGGCATCGGGATTATTCCACTCCCTCGCGGGCGCCGCGTTTTCCCATATTATCTGAGGATCGGGACGCACCAGCGTAACGTTGCCCCAGCGTTCGAGACGTTCGCCTTTGGAAGCGTCTATTAAACGGTATTCCTTCCAATCCTTTGCAATTCTCATTTTTTGACCATTCCTTTTTCAGAATCAGCTAACGCAAAGCTCCTCTTCTATAACCGAAGCTATTTTTTCTGACCAGAACTGTACCGATTCATAATTGGTACCTTCAACCATAACCCTTATCAGAGGCTCAGTGCCGCTTTCTCTTACAAGGATTCTTCCGTTTTTGCCCATTTGGGTTTTCGCGTCATCTATTACATCGGTAATCGCAGGGGTTTTATCCCATTTTCCTCTTTCGTTCTCGGTAATTACCACGTTGACAAGCACCTGAGGGTAATCGGGTATTTCGCTTGTAAGCTGATTCAGCTTTCTGCCGCTTGCGGCAAGAAGGTTAAGAAGCTGCACCGCCGTAAGCTGTCCGTCTCCGGTAGTGGCGTAATCCAGAAAAATAATGTGTCCCGACTGTTCTCCGCCTATATTGTAACCGCTTTTTAGCATTTCCTCGAGGACATATCGGTCTCCCACCGCCGTACAAACAGTGTTCATTCCGTTTTTATCCATATATGTCCTGAATCCCAGGTTGCTCATAACGGTAACCACGGCGGTGTCCTTTTTAAGCGTTCCCTTTTCCTTCATATAATCGGCTATTATCGCTATAAGCTTATCGCCGTCAACGATATTTCCGCCGTGATCCACCGCAAGACATCTGTCCGCGTCTCCGTCAAAGGCTATTCCCAAGTCGCAGTCGTTTTCCGTTACGAATCTCTGTAAATTGTCCATATGAGTGGAGCCGCAGTTATCGTTGATATTGCAGCCGTCGGGAGTATCACTGAGCATAAGGCATTTTGCGCCGATATCGGTAAACAGCTTTTCCGCCGTTACCGACGCACTTCCGTTGGCGCAGTCTACGGCGACCGTGAGCCAGTCGAAATCGTATTCGCTTGTTTCGGCCGTGCTTCTGAGATGCCCGATATATTCCTCCGCCGCGCCCGGCATTATGCTCACTCTTCCTATATCGCAGCCGTTTTTAAGCTGTATCTGTTCGGGCTTATCGAGAATAAGCTCTTCTATTTCCTCTTCAACACTGTCGGGAAGCTTGAAGCCGGTGCCTGAAAAAAGCTTTATCCCGTTATACTCCACGGAATTGTGAGAAGCGGAAATCATTACTCCCGCGTCCGCTTTATGGGCTGTGACAAGATACGCCACGGCGGGAGTGGGCACCACTCCCAAAAGCTGTACGTTCACCCCCACCGAGGTGATCCCCGCGACAAGAGCGGCCTCCAGTACGTCGGAGGAAATTCTCGTATCTTTTCCTATTATAATATTTGCTTTTTCGTTATCGGCCTTGTGCCTTGTAAGCACCGCCGCCGCCGCCCTTCCTATCCGCATGGCAAGCTCGCAGGTAAGCTCGGTTATCGCTACTCCTCTTGCGCCGTCCGTTCCGAATAATCTTCCCATTATACTGTCTCCTGAATGAATTTATTAAATATTACAGGAACATTTGCTGTCCCTCAAAATCAATGTTAAGATGCTTATACGCCAGAGGCGTCGCCGTTCTTCCCCGGGGGGTTCTGGCAACAAATCCGAGCTGCATAAGATACGGCTCGCACACGTCCTCTAAGGTTACCGATTCCTCTCCCAAAGCGCTGGCCAGGGTTTCAAGCCCGACGGGGCCGCCGCTGTAACCCTTTATTATCATGGTCAGCATTCTTCTGTCCAAGCTGTCAAGTCCCAGCTCGTCTATTTCCAGACAGTTTAAAGCGTAATCCGCCAGCTCGCGGGTTATTTTGCCCTCGCCCTTTACCTCGGCGAAATCCCTCGCACGCTTTAAAAGCCTGTTGGCGATACGCGGCGTTCCTCTTGAACGTTTGGCAAGCTCCGCCGCGCCGTCCTTAAGAGTTGGAATACCCAGAATCACCGCCGAACGCATTATTATTTCGCTGAGCTGTTTATGATTGTACAGTTCAAGCCGTTCCACAACTCCGAAACGATCGCGAAGCGGCCCCGTAAGTTGTCCCGCACGGGTGGTAGCGCCTATAAGTGTGAATTTCGGGAGATCGATGCGTATCGACTGCGCGTCCGGGCCCTTTCCTATCATTATATCGAGAGCAAAATCCTCCATGGCGGGGTAAAGAACCTCCTCCACCTGTCTTGAAAGGCGGTGTATCTCGTCTATAAACAGTACGTCGCCGTCCTTTAAAGTGGAAAGGATCGAAGCCAGGCTCCCGGGCTTTTCGATGGCGGGACCCGACGTAATCTTGATCTGTACTCCCAACTCGTTGGCAATTATACCCGCAAGGGTTGTTTTTCCGAGGCCAGGCGGACCGTAAAGCAAAACGTGATCCAAGGATTCGCCACGCTTTTTCGCCGCTTCTATATATATTTTCAAATTATCCTTTACTTTTTCCTGTCCGATATATTCGTTAAGACTCTTGGGTCTTAAGCTGAATTCAATATCAATATCCTCGGGGGTACAGCTTGTTTCGATCAACCGCCCGAACTGTACGTCCTCCTCGGCGGCGGCCTGAAACCCGCCCATCTCTATTGCCATCTGACCGCTCCCTTCAAACTATTCCTTTAAATGTAACTTTATTCGTCGTTTTATGAAATTATTTTCCCGAAAGTCTTTTCAAGCCCTCTTTTACAAGCGCCTGAACCGTCATTTCGGCGCTCAACCCTTCCAAAGCCTTCTGAGCCTGAGTGTTTGAAAATCCGAGAACCATAAGCGCGGTAAGCGCTTCGGAAAACGCGTTTCCCGCGACGGCTCCCAGATCGATTTTGGGTATGGCCGACGTTTCAAAGGAACCGCTCTTCTTAAGCTTGTCCTTAAGCTCCAGTATTATCCTTTGAGCCATTTTGTTGCCTATGCCCTTGACGCGGGTAATGGTCTTGGCGTCCTCGTTGACAACCGCCAAAGCAAAGTCCTGGGGAGATATGCAGGAAAGTATGTCCACGGCAACCTTACAGCCTACGCCAGAAACGGCGATAAGCATTTTAAAACAGTTTAGCTCGCTTTCATCCGAGAAGCCGTACAGCTCCATGGCATCTTCTCTTACATTCATATATGTATAAAGCTTCAGCTTTTCGCCAATAACGGCTCTCGAAACTGCCGCCGCGGTTGAGCGGCATTCAAAGCCCACGCCGCCGCATTCCACAACGATAACATTCTGTTCAAGATGCGTTACCTCACCGTTAATACTGTAAATCATTTTATCTTTCCTTTGCGTTATATAATTTTTTTACCGAATCCCGCCAAGAGCGAATTATCGGTATGAGCGTGACAAACGGCTATCGCAAGAGCATCCGCCGTGTCGTCGGGCTTGGGTATTTCCGAAAGATGCAGGATTCTCTTAGTCATCTCCTGAACCTGTTTTTTGACTGCCTTTCCGTAACCCGTAACCGATTTTTTTACCTCCAATGGGGTGTATTCTCTTATAAGAAGCCGCCTTTTTATTGCCGACAAAAGAATGACCCCTCTCGCCTCCGCCACGTCGATGGCCGTTTTCTGATTATTTTGAAAATACAGCTTTTCAATGGCCAAGCTTTCGGGCTTATATATATCCAAAATACGGCTCACATCGTCGTATATTATCTCAAGCCTTCGGTTGAAATCAACATCGGCGGGGGTAGTTACGGCTCCGTAATCGATCACTCTGAAACGGCTGTTTTCATATTCGATTATTCCGAAGCCCACAATCGCGTAGCCCGGATCGATACCTATTATCCTCATTGGGCGATTACCTTGCATACGTTTATTGTATGTCTTTCCTATTTTAACAATTTATTATATCACAGGAAAAAAAATTTTGCAAGGATAT
Organism: uncultured Ruminiclostridium sp.; assembly: GCA_949878745.1. Taxonomy (GTDB): domain Bacteria; phylum Bacillota; class Clostridia; order Oscillospirales; family Ruminococcaceae; genus Ruminiclostridium_E. The sequence continues at coordinate 111,208 of CATLBH010000002.1, forward strand.
TTTGTTAAAACCCAAGCTTGTTCACCTTATTTTCACAAAAAACGGCGCAAAGCCAAAAAACAGCTTTACGCCCGCTAAAAAATATACAATTTTTATTTCCGATTTTCAATAAATTTGTCTATATTTGCGACTTTGCTTTCTTAAAGCGAAAAACGGCATATACGATTCTTCTGTCCAAAAGCAAAAGCAGCATAATATAAACAAATCCTCCGGTACAAACGGTAAAGGCCATTCTTAAAAGCTCCGTAAAATTGTCATATAACAAATAATATGACAGCAAAGCCGAAAGAGCGCAGGCAAACGCCGCCGCAAAAGGCTTGACGAACAGCGGGAATATTTTCACGGAAACGCCCGCCGCCTTTTTAAGGCAAATTATACCGAGACTCATAACGATAATATGCGCAATCACCGTCGACAAAGCCGCTCCGAATACGGAAATATAAGGCACGCGCAAAAAAAGCAGGTTAAGTATAAGCTTCACCGCCGATCCTGTCATCATCAGCTTTATGGGAAGGTCAAACCGTCCTACCGCCTGAAATACGGAAAACAGCCCCCCGCAAAGGGCTATCGGAATCCCCCCCGCGCACAGAACGGTCATAGGCATAACGCTTACGCTTACCTCCGCCGCCCTTACGGGATAAAGAAGCGACAAAACCGGCTCGGCAAGAACTCCCAAGGATAAACAAAGCGGCAAGCCTATAACAAATATCCCGCTCAGTAGAATGCTGATATTTCTTTTAACGTCTTCCTTATTTACACGCTCGAAAGCGGCGGTTATTCGGGGCAAAGCGCTTTTGCCCATAAGCGCCGTAAGAGAAGTGATTATCATAAACATTGAAAGCACTATGCCGGTATAGCTTCCGTAAACAAAGTTCCCGAACGCTTCTATTCCGCTCGCTTCGAGAGCGAGAGAATAGTTAAAGAAAAAATAGCTCTGATTTTTCACCAGACATTCTTGAATACCGCCGGAAATTGTAAGAAGATCGATAAAGGAGCCTAAATTTATTATTACCGCCCCCAAAGATATGGGCAAAGAATCCGTTATTATTCTTTTGACAAGCTTAAGCTTGGGCGGCGGTTCGGGACTTGCCTCAAGATCGGCGGCGGTTATGCCGTCCGTCCTCGCCCTGCTCCTTATAATAAGAGAAAGAGTGCCGCAAAGCTCTCCGATAGTGGTGCCCAGAACTGCCGCGGCGGCGGCGAGGGGGAGAACGTTCTCCATCGGGACGGTTCCCTCCCGTCCCAAATAAAGAACCGCGCCGGACAGTCCCAAGCCCAATATTGCCTTAATCACCGACTCCGTAACCTGTGAAACGGCGGTGGGAAGCATATTGTAAAGTCCCTCAAAATAACCTCTGTAAGCCGAGGCAAGACAGCAGAACAAAACCGAAGGGGCAACAGCCATAACCGCCCAAAGGCTTTCCGGAGAACCCGCCGCGTATTTCACAAAGATCGGAGCGAACAGGAACATAAAAACGGTGCCGACAATCCCTGCAATAACGGCTATCGTAAGAGACGCCGACTTTACGCGCCTCGCCTCCGCGTATCTTCCCCCCGCTATACTTTGAGCCGTAAGTCGGGTCACTATAACGGGCAGGCCAGCGGCGAGAACCGTGTAAACGGGATTGAAAAAGCTGAAGGCGGTAGAAAAGTATCCCATTCCGACTCCGCCCATCATATTGGTCAAAGGAATTTTCAAAACGGCCCCGATGATCTTTGTTATGAACATCGCCGCAAAGAGTATAACGGTGTTTTTAAAAAAACCGCCGCTTTTTTTCATTATATTTAACCCTCCTTAGAATCCGTTTTCCCTCCGCGCACAAACGTACAGGTCATTATACCGATTCCTTTTTAAGCTGACGTAATATCCACAGTTTTAAAAGGGATTAGTATTACATTTTATTCCGTCGGCGGACTAATAGAACAAGCTTTACCCAAAAAAGAATTTTTTTAGAGGAACAGCTTCGACACGTTTTTTATTCGAAATAGGCTATAATCATATACGGTGATTAAATGAGAATTGTTTACATCGATATTTTACTTTTTCTGAATCTTTACGTTACATATTTTCTTATAGCGGGCACCTGCTGCTTCACCCACAGACACGCGGGAGTTTTAAGGCGCTTAACGGGTAGCTTGGCGGGCGCTTTATCCTCGCTTGTTATATTGCTCCCTCCCCTTCCAGTTATTGTTAACCTGTTAATAAAGCTTGCGATATCCTCCCTTATCGTGCTTTTATCTATGGGATACGGGGGAATAAAAGCGTTTGTGAAAAATTCCGCCGCTTTTTTTGTTATAAACTGCGTATACGCGGGAATAATGCTTGCCCTCTGGCTTTTTTTCGCTCCCACGGGTATGATATATAACAACGGAATAAGCTATTTTGAGCTTCCGATTATAGTCATTATCTTAGCCACCGTCGGAGCTTATATTATTTTAAGGGCAATAAGACGTGTTTTGGACGCAAAAACATTGCTTGATAAAAAATATATTATTGAAATCACCACCGAAAAAGGGACGGCGGAGCTTAAGGGGATCCCCGACAGCGGAAACAAGCTTACCGACTTTTTTTCAGGTCTTCCGATAATTTTTTGCGGCGCGGAAAAATGCCTGAAAATATGCCCAGATTCCATAATAAACATTTTATCGGGAAACAATCCCGCAAGCGTTGATATGAAGGGGATCAGAATAGTCCCCTGTCACACCGTATCCGGAGACGGGATCGTTCTTTGCTTCAAACCCCAAAAGCTTGTCATAAAATCCGACGATGGGGAAAAGGAAACGAACGCGCTGATAGGCTTTACAAAAAACGGGTTGAACGGCGGCGAATTTGACGCCGTTTTTAATCCGAATATTCTATAAAAGAAAGGAAAGGCAAGCAATGAAGGCGGCAGAAATACTTAAAAAAATCATTATTAAAATTAAATTTAAAACCGGAAACGTTTTCTATATAAACGGCTCCGACACACTCCCGCCCCCGCTCACGAAGGAAGAGGAGCAGGAGGTGTTCGATATGATGGACACGGACTTTGAAAAGGCGAGGGAGTCTCTTATAGTACACAACCTGCGGCTGGTGGTATACATAGCGAAAAAATTCGAGGGCACGGGCGTGGGGCTTGAAGACCTGATATCCATAGGGACGATAGGGCTTATAAAGGCGGTAAATACCTTCAGCAAGGAAAAAAACATCAAGCTCGCCACCTACGCCAGCAGGTGCATTGAAAACGAAATTCTTATGTTTTTGCGAAAATCCAGTCAATATAAGCATGAAATATCAATTGACGAGCCGTTGAATGTGGACTGGGACGGAAACGAGCTGCTGCTGTCCGACGTTTTGGGCACCGAAAACGACGTTGTGAATGTAAATATAGAAAACGAGGTGGAACACCGGCTTTTAAGGGATCTGGTAAACGCGCTGCCCGAAAGGGAAAGAACTATTATGGAAATGCGCTTCGGGCTGAAAAACGGAGTTGAAATGACGCAAAAGGACGTAGCCGACGAAATAGGCATTTCGCAAAGCTACATTTCAAGACTTGAAAAGAAAATCATAAAAAGGCTGAAAAAAGATCTTGAAAGACTGTGCAATTAAGAATCTGCATAGCAATCGTCCCATATTCACATAACTTTCACTTCAAAATCCGCTTTTGAAAAAAATACCAAGAATAAAGAAAAACCTTCCTGTCCATACTTTTTATGTAAAGAAAATTAAAGGCAGGAAGTGATCCAATGTATTATAATAAAGTAGAAATAAGCGGAGTAAACACAGCAAAGCTTAAGGTACTTAAGGAAAGCGAAAAGATCGAGCTGCTTAAAAAAATAAAGGACGGGGATATGAAAGCCAGAGAGGAGCTTATCAACGGCAATCTTCGCCTTGTGCTGAGCGTTATACAGCGCTTTACTGGAAGGGGTGAAAATCCCGATGATCTGTTTCAGGTGGGGGTAATCGGCCTGATAAAAGCGATAGATAATTTTGATCTTTCCCTTAACGTAAGATTCAGCACCTACGCGGTGCCTATGATAATAGGCGAGATACGTAGATTTCTACGCGATAACAGCTCCATCAGAATCTCCCGCTCGATGCGCGACCTTGCCTATAAGGCTATGCAGGCAAAGGAAAAGCTCACCAACGAGGGCTCGGCCGAACCAACGATCGAGGAAATCGCCAACGAAATAAACGCCAAGCGCCAGGACGTGGTTATTGCCCTCGAAGCCATAAGCGATCCCGTATCTCTTTACGATCCCGTATTTTCCGAATCCGGAGATACGGTATATGTTATGGATCAGGTGGGCGACAAAAACAACGATATAAACTGGCTTAACGAAATCGCTCTCAAAGACGCCATTGTTAACTTAGGACAGCGGGAAAAGAAAATACTTAACCTGAGATTTTTTCAGGGTAAAACCCAGGTTGAGGTGGCGAATGAGATAGGCATAAGTCAGGCGCAGGTTTCAAGGCTCGAAAAGGGTGCGCTTAACAAAATAAAAGGGCAAATATAGGTTGCCTATAGACATTTAATGAAAAATGTGTTAAAATAACAGAAGTGATTGTACTTCTGTTATTTTTTTACAAAAGGAAGGGATAGCATAAATGAATATTGCTGTAATCGGCTTGGGTCTTATAGGCGGAAGCCTTTGCAAAAGTCTTAAAAAGCACACTTTTCATCACATAATGGGCATAGACCGCGATAAGGAGACTATAAAAAAAGCCTTGGAGCAGAACGCCATAGACGAGGAAATTACGGCCGATAAGCTTAAAGAAGCGAACCTCAGCATTATCTGTCTGTATCCTGAAACCATATGCGAATTCGTACGGGAAAACGCCGACAATTTCAAAAAAGGGAGCATTGTAACGGATACCTGCGGAGTCAAAAAGGCGATCGTGGACGCATGTACGCCTGTTCTTGAGGAAAAAGGCGTAATGTTTGTGGGAACCCACCCCATGGCGGGCAGAGAGTTCAGCGGCTATGACTATTCCACCGACAGTCTTTTTGACAACGCAAGCTTTATCATCACCCCCGGCGATAGTACTCCCCAGATCGCCGTAGACCTGCTTTCCACTTTAGCGGGCAGCATAGGCTTCAGCAAGGCCGTGATAGCCTCTCCCGAAAGGCATGATCAAATAATAGCCTACACCTCCCAGCTCGCCCACGTGGTTTCCAACGCCTATGTGAAAAGCCCCTCGGTCAATGATTTCAACGGGTTTTCTGCGGGAAGCTTTATGGATCTTACAAGAGTGGCCAAACTTAACGAGGATATGTGGACAAGCCTGTTTATGTGCAACAAGGAATTTCTTCTGAACGAGCTGAATCAGATAATAAGAAGCATTACCGAATACCGCGACGCTATCGCCGGCGACAACCGCGAGCTTCTGCGAAGTCTTCTCCGCGACGGAAGGATACTTAAAGAAAATTGCACCGAAAAATACTCAAAAAATTTATAAGCCACCGTCGAAGAAAGGAACGCTGAAAAAATATGTCTGTACGAAGCGGAAAAAGCTTTAAAATTGCCTATTGCGGAATTATGACCGCTTTAAGCACTGTAACAATGCTGCTGGCTCTCATTCCGTCAATGACCTACGTCCTGCCTGCTTTTTCGGGAATATGCATTTGGACCGTATCGGATCAGATAAGCAGAAAATGGGGGCTGCTCTCCTATGCCGCGTCGGCGCTTTTGTGCTTTATGATAGTGCCCGAAATCGAAGCGGATCTTTACTACATTTTTTTCTTCGGATATTACCCTCTGATAAAGGAGCCGACGGAAAAAATAAAGCCCAAGCTTCTTTCCTATGCGATAAAATTTCTTATCTTCAACGCCGCCGTAGTAACGGCTTTCAAGATTGTTTCCCATATACTGAATCTTGAGCAGATACTGGAAGGTCTTGAAATGTTCGGGGAAATGGCTGTTTATGTGCTTTGGGGCGCGGCGAACATTGCTTTTTTGCTTTACGATCTCTGCCTTAATTATCTTTTTTACGGATTCAGAAAATGGATAAAGCCGAAAATCAATAAAAAGATCGGCGGGAAAGTCTGAATTATCCGATAATGATACATAAAAATTTATACCGGCTCTTGCAAATTTTTTATATGTATGGTATAATTTCCTAATAGTATGATGAAATAAATAAAGGTTAGGTAGCGAGCAAATGGCAAAAACTAAAGTGGCTGTACTGTTCGGAGGACAGTCAAAGGATTATTCGGTTTCTTTAAGATCGGCATATTCGGTGATAACGACATTATCCGGTGAAAATTACGACGTTATTCCCATTGGTATCACAAGAGTGGGACGATGGCTTTATTATCCCGGAAATTACGAAGCAATAGCCGACGGGAGTTGGGAAAACGATTCGGACTGCTGCCCTGCCGTTATAAGTCCCGACGCGGTACACCACGGCATAATAAAGCTTATTGACAGCTCCGTGATGGCGGTTCAGCGTGTGGACGTCATTTTTTCGGTAATTTACGGTAAATTCGGCGAATGCGGCCGAATACAGGGCTTGTGCAAATTAGCGGGTATCCCATTTCTGGGGAGCAACCCCGAAGCCTCGGCCTCCGCGGTGGATAAATCCATGACTCACCTACTGCTTGACGAAGCGGGAATAGAGACGGTAAAATATTTTTGCATGGAACGCAGCGATATGCCTTATATCGACGAAATAATAAATAAGCGCGAAAAAAAACTAAGCTATCCTTTAAGGGTAAAGGCTTCGAGCTGCAGCTCCTCTATCGGCTCAAACATAGCCTTCGACAAAAACGAGCTTAAATCCGCATTAAAAATCGCCTTCTCCCATCACCATAAAGCGGTGGTGGAAAGCTTTATAACGGGAAGGAATCTTTGCTGCTGCGTATACGAAAAAGAGGGACTTATAACCGTTTCCGATATAGGCGAAACGGTTCCAGTGGAAAGTACCATCGACCGTCTTAACAATTATATCAGCAAAACTTCAAGATTTAAGGTACCGGCGGATATACCAGAAGAGATGACAGAAAAAATAAAAACCGCCGCTAAACGGGCTTTTAGGGTAATAGACTGTCAAGGCTTCGCGCTGATCGACTTTTTGCTTTCCACAGACAATAAGCTGTATGGAACAAAAGTGTCAACAGTACCCGGTTTTAACAGAGAAAGCGCTCTCACGTCGCTTTTATCGGCCGGAGGGCTTACTTACTCGGAAATACTCGAAATAATGTTAAATAACGCATTAGAGTCAAAAGCATAAAAATATTAAACAGAATGGAGCGGGAAATGAATAAAGATGTCCGTATAAAAATAAAGACGATACAGTCCGCCGACGAGGACGACGGAGAAGTAACCGAACTTTTCACCTTCGGAAAACTCTCAAGGCTAAAGGACGCCGACGGATACAGAATAATTTATGACGAAACCGAGGTAATGGGATTTGAAGGCTGCCGAGTCGCTTTGGACGTCACCGACAGCTTTGTGAAAATGTCAAGAACGGGAAAGGCCAATTCCACGTTGTTTATAGAAAAGGGAAAAAAACACCACGGCCATTACGGAACCCCCTTCGGGGATTTTATGATAGGCATAAACACAGACGAGCTGAAAAACGAAATCGGAGACGCCGGCGGCGATTTGTACATGAAATATACAATAGACGTAAATTCGGACTTTTTGTCGGAAAACGAAATATTTGTAAATGTCGAGGAATGTAACGACAAAGCATAAAATATAAATTATAAGGAGACAGCCAAAACAATGATAAACACCGTAGCCAACGCAAAAAACGACGTAAAAGAAATCGTGCTTAACGCATTGGGGCGGCTCGTGGCCGAAGGGAAGCTGCCGGCCGAGCCTTTGCCCGCCTTCGCGGTGGAAATTCCCAACGATAAGAGCCACGGGGACTTTTCCTGCAACGCCGCTCTGGTTTCCGCCAAGACGCTTAAGCAAAATCCCCGCAGTATCGCTTCAATGATAGTGGATAACGCGGTGCTTGAGGGCACCGTTTTTGAAAAAATCGAATTAGCGGACCCCGGCTTTCTGAATTTTTTTGTGAGCAGTGACTGGTTTTCCGGCACGGTAAACGCAGTGCTCAAAGAAAAAGAAAATTACGGAAAGACCGACGACGGAAAAGGAAAAAGAGTGCTTGTGGAATTCGTTTCCGCCAACCCCACCGGTCCCATGCACATCGGCAACGCGAGAGGCGGAGCCTTGGGGGACTGCCTCGCTTCCCTGCTCCAATACGCGGGATACTATGTGGAGCGGGAATTTTATATAAACGACGCGGGAAATCAGATAAACAAATTCGCTTTAAGCCTTGACATACGCTATCGTCAGCATTTCGGAGACCCCGTGGAAATGCCGGAGGATTCCTACCACGGTCAGGATATTATCGACCACGCGGAAAATTTCGCAAAGGAATACGGCGACAAATACTTAAAGGCAAGCGAGGAAGAGCGCAGACAGGCGCTTGTGAACTACGCCCTCCCCATAAACATAAAGGGGCTGGAAGAGGATTTGTTAAAGTACAGGATAAAATACGATACCTGGTTTAAGGAGAGCACTCTTCACAACGACGGCTCGGTGGCGGAGGTGATCGAGCTGCTTAAAGAAAAGGGCTACACATACGAACAGGACGGTGCGCTGTGGTTCAGATCTTCCGAGCTTGGGGACGACAAGGACAGAGTGCTTATAAGGGCAAACGGAGTTCCCACCTATTCGGTTCCCGATATAGCGTATCATTACAACAAGCTTGTCAAAAGAGGCTTTGACACGGCCATTGACGTTCTGGGCGCGGATCATCACGGCTATGTTCCGAGAATGAGGGCGGCGCTTACCGCGCTGGGCGTGGATTCGGCGCGGCTTGACGTTGTGATTATGCAGATGGTGCGGCTTGTGAGAAACGGCGAAACGGTAAAGCTTTCAAAAAGATCCGGAAAGGCCATTACCCTTTCGACGCTGCTCGACGAAATACCCATGGACGCGGCAAGATTCTTCTTTAACCTTCGCGATCCCAACACTCATTTCGAGTTCGACCTTGACCTTGCCATAGAGGAAAGCTCCAACAATCCCGTTTACTATGTCCAGTACGCTCACGCCAGAATATGCCGAATACTGGAAAAGCAGAGGGAGGAAGGAAACGAGTGTAAATTTATTTCCGAAACAGAGCTGGTTTACTCCGAAAAAGCCGAAATAGAGCTTATAAGGCACTTAGCCGCTCTTCCCGATATTGTAAGCGAAGGCGCCAAGACATACAATCCATCGGTCATCACAAGATATTTGGTGGAGCTTGCGCAGCATTTCCATAAATTTTATGACGCATGTCCCATAAAAGGCGAGGAAGAGAGGGTGCTTCAGTCAAGACTTTCTCTTTGTTCCGCCGCGAAGATCGTGATAAAAAATTTGCTTGACCTGCTTAAAGTTGACGCTCCCGAAAAAATGTAAAAGAGTATGAAAGGAATAATTAAATGAATACGGACGACGGTCATAACCGATGTTACATTTTTACAGCCTCCGAAAACCTGTTTCCGGAGCTTTTCGATAAATCCTCCAATAAAATATGCCCGGATATTCCGGAAAATAAGGTATATTTTGACATAAAAACGGGCAATATTGATTATGCGGATATCTTCGGACTTCCTACCGAAAGGCTTAACGTTTTTATGCTTAAGGAATCAAAAACGGATACGGGAAATTTAAGCTGCGGTGAGATAAACAAAAAGATCGCCGAAGCCGTAAAACATTCCGAAGCGGCAAGCGGAAAAAAAATCGCTGGAGTAATAGGCGCCAGCGGTGTTTATATCGATCCGTTTTCCGAAATAAGCTTTACCGAGCTTATAACCTCCTATGACGAACAGATTCACGCTTTGGAAAATTTTGTGGATTTGTATATCATAAAAGATATATACTCAATGTCGGATATGCGAGCCGCGCTGCTTTCCTGCAAAAAGACCGAAAAGTCGGTTTTCGTGACGATTGCCCCAAAGGAAGAGGATTCCGGCGAAACGGGGGGAATTTCCGCTCTGGGGGGACTGGTAACGGCTCAGGAAATGGGAGCGGACGCTTTCGGAATATACTTCCGCGAATCGAAAAAATATAATGAAGCGGCGAAGGAATTGATTCGCTACGCAAAAATACCGCTGATCGCGGATCTGAGATGTGAAAGCGATGAGATTCCCGTTTTTTCGGGGGCATATTACGCAGAATATTCCCTAACCGATGATATAAACATAAGGCTTCGGGAAAAAAGCGCCGACGGCTGGTCAGCTTCGGCTTCGGAGATAACGCGTAACGACGATTTCTTTGTTTTCGCCTATTACGCGGATACTTTTTTTCTCGAAGCCGACACGACCGAAATTTCGGAGCCCATACGGTGCCTTCCCGATATGGAAGAAATAATATCGGATATATGCAAAACCTCCTGTGACATACTTCGGGTTGAAATAAACACCAACGACGACGCTATAGACTTTGCGCGCAACGCCCATATGTCCTCTCTCCCCGTTATGTTTCTGTCAGAAGACCCTCTCGCGCTGAAAATGGCGCTTATGCTTTATCAGGGCATTGCCTTAATTGACAGTGACACACTGATTCCAAAGGAAGAGCTTGAGGAAATATGCGGAAAATACGGCGCCGTGGTTTATTAGATATGCAATGAAAGGACATACAACAAATGCATCTTGAAGAAAAAACACTGGAAAGCTGTCTTGTATATGACGGAAAAATTGTAAAGCTTTACAGAGATAAAGCGCTTCTGGAAAATAACAGCGAAGTGATACGCGAGGTAATAAAACACCCTGGCGGAGTCTGCGTAGTTCCCCTCACCGACAAAAACGAGGTAATAATGGTGACTCAGCTGAGATATCCTCATCATAAGGTTCTTACGGAAATCCCCGCGGGAAAGCTTGAATGGGGGGAGGATCATTTCGAGTGCGGAAAACGCGAGCTAAAGGAGGAGACGGGCTGTACCGCCGAAAAATACGACTATCTCGGCTGCCTCCTGCCTACCCCCGCTTACGACACGGAGGTCATTCATATGTACCTTGCCCGGGAGCTTTCCCAGGCAGAGCAAAAGCTTGACGAGGACGAATTTCTTGATGTAAAGAAAATACCCTTTGAAAAGGCTGTGGAAATGGTAATGAACGGCGAAATCACCGACGCCAAAACACAGCTCGCGCTTCTTAAAACTAAGCTCCTTCTTGAACGTGAGAACTTGACGAAATAAAGCTGTTGTATACCGACAGTATCTCCTGTTCAAGCTCCTCGCGTGCCTCCGGACTTATGGGGTGAACTATATCCCTGAAATTTCCGGCATCGTCCCTTCTGCTGGGCATTGCCACAAACAGCCGCTCGTCGCCCTGTATTATTTTGATATCGTGTATGGCAAGGGAGTTGTCCACCGTTAAGGAGACAACGGCACGAAGCCTTGCTTCATTCATGGTTTTCCTGATTCTGACATCGCTGATATTCATTTTTTTGCGTTCCTTTCCTAAATGTGAATGTAAGAATAGTTTTCGCGCGGCGGACGGAAATATTCATAAAACAAATACGGCTTTGCTTCATAATCTATATTACCTTTTTGAAAGGAAAAGATATGGAAGATTTTCTTACCGGCAAAAAGCATATACATTTTATCGGAATAGGCGGCAGCGGTATGTACCCGCTGGCGCAGATACTTCATTCCAAAGGCTTTTACCTTACCGGCTCCGACAACAACGAGACGGAAACCCTTGACTTAGTGAGAAAAATGGGAATTCCCGTGTATTTAGGTCAAAAAGCCGAAAATATAAAAGGCGCCGATCTTATAGTTTACACCGCGGCCATTATGAGCGATAATCCAGAACTTAGTGCGGCAAAAGAAAGTGGCGTTAAAACCGTTGAAAGAGCGGTGCTTCTGGGGCTGATCACCGAAGGCTTTCCAAACGCCGTATGCGTTTCGGGTACACACGGAAAGACCACTACCACCTCGATGATTACCCAGATACTGCTCGCCGATAATATGGATATTTCCGCCGTTATAGGAGGAAAGCTGAAAGCCATAGGCGGCAGCGGTTTGGCGGGAAAAGGCGATACTCTCGTATGCGAGGCCTGTGAATTTCTCGATCATTTTCTCGGACTTTCCACGGATGTGGCGGTAGTGCTTAACATTGACGAGGATCATCTTGATTACTTTAAAAATCTTGACAATATAGTATCCTCATTCAATAAATTTTGTAAAAACGCTTCAAAAGCGGTTATAATCAACGGCGACGATCCCAATGCCGAAAAGGCGCTTGATGGGGTTACAAACAAAGATATAATAACCTTCGGAAGAGATGAAAAAAACGATTGGTATCCCGAAAACATCCGAAACGAAGGGAACATTGAAACCTACTTCACCATTATGCACAGAAAAGCTCCTTTCTGTGAAGCGGTAATACACGTTCCGGGGGAACACAATATCGTTAACGCACTTGCCGCCGCAGCCGCCGCTTATTATTCCGGAGCCGACGCGGAAGGTGTAAAAAAAGGTCTTGACGAGTTTAAAGGCGCGGGACGGCGCTTTGAAAAATACGGCGAATACGGTGGAATCACGGTAGTGGACGATTACGGGCACAATCCTACCGAAATTGCCGCGACACTGTCTACCGCCAAAAAGATGAATTTCAAGAGGGTATGGGCGGTACATCAACCTTTTACCTACTCCAGAACCTATACTTTTCTGGATAAATTCGCTTCCGCTCTTTCCATAGCGGATAAAACCGTGCTTACCGAAATTATGGGGAGCCGCGAAAAAAACACCTATAATATTTACGCAAAGGATTTGTGCGAAAAAATTAACGGCTGCGTATGGTTCCCCGAATTCGAGCAGGTGGCTGATTACGTTTGTGAAAACGCGCGGGAAGGCGATCTGATTATCACCTTGGGCTGCGGCGATATTTACAAGGCCGCAAGAATAATCTGTGAAAAATTATGCAAAGAAAAGGATGTGCAAAAATGAATAACCACGATTACCTCAACACCTCCCTACCCCTGAAAAAAAGAATTAAATCCCTTATTTCACTCCTTACCCTGGAAGAAAAAGCGGGATTTATCCCTACAAGTCAGAAAGCCGTGCCGAGACTCGGCATAAAAAAATACGGAGTGGGAACCGAGATTGCCAGAGGATATGTTTCTCATGAGGAGAACGAACCCGCAACGGTGTTCCCACAGCCGATAGGAATGGCTTCAATGTTCGACACCGAGCTTATGGAAAAAATAGGTAAGGTGGCGGGAACTGAGGTGCGCTATTACGAACACAATACCGACCGCGACCACCTTATTTTATTCGGTCCCACCGTCGACCTCGCCCGTAATCCCCTCTGGGGAAGAAACGAGGAATGCTACGGAGAAGATCCTTTGCTTGCGGGGGAAAGCGTAAAGGCCTATACAAAGGGCTTAGTGGGAAACAATCCGGATTATTACCGCGTTTCCCCCTCCTTAAAGCATTTTTACGCCAACAACAACGAAAAGGACAGAGCCTCCTCCAGCTCGAATATAGAGCCGAGAACCAAACACGAATATTACTACCGCGCCTTCCGTCCCGCCATAAAGGCCGGATACGCTCTGGGCGTTATGACCTCGTACAATGAGATAAACGGGCTCCCCGCCCTGATAAACCCCGATGTAAACGATATCTGTAAAAAACAGTGGGGTATGAAATATGCCGTTACCGACGGCGCGGACGTTTCGCAAACGGTAAATGAGCACAGATTTACCAAAAATCACGCCGAAACCCTGGCTCTCGCCATAAAAAACGGTACCGATCTTATGTGCGAGGATCCGAATCTTGTGACCGAAGCAATAAAATGCGCAATAGACAGCGGGCTGCTTACCGAAAAGGAGCTTGACAAGGCTGTATACAACGCGCTTTACCCCCGATTCCTTTTGGGCGAATTCAACCCGCCGGAAAACAATCCTTATTTACATATTCCGCAGAGCAGCGTAAACTGCTTCAAATCAAAGGTTCTTAATCTTCAGGCGGCAAGAGAAGCGGTAACACTTTTAAAAAACAGCGGACTGCTCCCTCTCAAAAAGGAAAACATCAAGAAGCTGGCCGTTCTGGGCGCTCACGGAAACGAAAGCTTCCGGGACTGGTACACTGGTACCAGCTCATATTACGTTACCATACTTGACGCGCTTAAGTTGCTGCTGCCCGAAACGGAGATAGTTTATAACGACTGCCGCGATATTATCGCAATAAAATCCTCGGCTACGGGAATGTATCTTAAAGTCAACGACGACGAAACAATAACCGCCGACGGAACGTCAGCCGATCAAAGCTGTCATTTCGTCAAAGAGGACTGGGGCGGAGAAATTGTTTTAAAATCGGTAAAGAACGGCAAATACGTGAATCTTGAGGGAACGTACAAGGCAAGCTGCACTTCCCTTTTCACCTGGTTCGTTATGCCCATACTCAAGCCGTATGTAACAAGCGGAGGAGTGGCTTATAAAAGCTGGAACAACAAATACGTGCATGTAAACGAGAACGGCTTCCTTGCCGCAAAAGAAGCGAGCAGAACCGAAAAGGATCAGCTTTTCACAGAAGAAATAATAAGCGACGGTATAATTACTGCTGCGGACGTTGCGGCAAGCTGCGATTACGTTATCGCGTGCGTCGGCAATCACCCGCTTATAATAGCGAGAGAGGGCTACGACAGAGACAGCATAGAACTTCCTTATTTCCAGAGTGAAACGATAAAAAGCGCCGTTAAAGCCAATCCTAACACAATAATGTGTATAGTTTCAAGCTATCCCTACGCTATACCCGAATTGGACTGTATCGTACCTTCGATAATATACACGGCTCATGGCGGCGCGGAAATGGGCAACGCCGTCGCGGAAACTATAATGGGCGTCAATAACCCCGCGGGCCGAACACCCGTAACTTGGTACCGCTCCACCGAGGAGCTGCCATCCATAAACGACTATGATATTATCAAAACAAAATCCACTTATCTCTATTATGACAGGCAGCCTCTTTATCCCTTCGGTCACGGACTCAGCTATTCAACATTTGAGTACAGCGACCTTTTGATAGAAGACAAAAAGAACGCCTTCGAAGTATCCGTAACCGTGAAGAACACCTCCGATATGGGAGGCGATGAAGTTGTTCAAATATATCTTTCCGAAAAAGCGCCGAGATTCAAGCGCCCGTTAAAGCAGCTTTGCGCCTTTACAAGAAAGCGCCTTGAAGCGGGTGAAACCGCAACCTTCAAATTTACCGTTGACAAGGTGGAATTTGCCCGCTGGGATACAGAAAAAGAAGATTACAGCTTTGACGAAGGCACATATCTTATTTACGCAGGACATTCCAGCGAAAATATTGCGGTAAGCGCCGAAGTTTTCCTGACGGGCGAAAAGCGCGCGCCAAGAAATATGCATAAGAAAACCCTCGCCATAAACTACGACGATAAAAACGGAGTTTCAATAAAGGCGGCAAGCGGCTCTTTAAAAGAATATGTTAAAGGGACAAGGCTTTTCGGCGGCGAAATTATTTTTTACGACTGCGATTTTGAAGGCTGCGAGGTTATCAGAATAAAAGCTTCAAACGACGGTATGGCTACTCGTATTTCGTTTGAGGTTGACGGCGAAGGTATAGGAACCGCCGAATTAAAGCCCTTTGTGTACGGGGAGGAGTTTAAAAGCTATGACGTGCGTCTTGAAAAGAAAATAAGCGGCGTTCATGATCTTAAGATAAGAATATCGGAACACGCGAATTTGTATTCGATAAAATTTAAATAAAAAATAAAAAAGCGGCGAAGCCGCGCACTGTCCTTTTCGCTTCCTTTTCGGACACCGAAAAGGAAGCGGGGTGTGGGGCAAAGCCCCACCGCCGCAAGGCGAGAGCAAAACACAAGATTATAAGCTTGTCGCGTAAAAACAAACATTAGAAGCGGGCGAAGCCGCCGCTTCGGGGTAAAAGAAAAAGCTTAAGCCACAAACCCGCCAAATCCGTTTCAAAACGAGATTTGGCGGGTTTTATGCCGTAAGTTTGTTTTTAAAGCCGAAGCCCCGCTTCGCGGCTTCGCCGCTTTTTATTTTTTTACAGCCCCTTTTATTGTTTTCCACTCATCTTCCAGAATTGACATCAATATGTCGTCGGCGTATCTATCGCCGTCCAAAACGGCGTCCCTTAAAACCCCTTCCCTCTTAAATCCGGCTTTGAAATATACCTTTTCCGCTCTCGGATTAAACGAGTATACGTCCAATTCCAAACGGTGCAAACGCAGCTTTTCAAAGGCAAAATCGCGGGTAACTTCCGTCGCCCAAGTCCCGATCCCTTTTCCCCTTTCCGTATTTCGGAAAATACAGATACGGAAATTGGCGCGGCGTGAATCCCAATCTATTTCATTGATAACGCTTTCGCCTATTATTTTCCCGTTAGGTTCAGTAATTAAAAAGAAGTATCTGTCATCGGCGTCAAGGGATTTCAGAAAAAAGGAAATCACCTCTTCTTTTGTGAATTCTTCCTTACAGCCGGTTAATCTCGCTGTCTCCTTGTCTAAAGGACAATAATTCTGTTCGTAATAACTCTCCGCGTCCTCGGCTGCCGCACGCCTTATTGTATAGCCGTTTTTTTCGCTTATAATATCAGTTTCCATTTGTTTGATTTCCCCCAAAATTATCAGGTGACTTTAAACTGACTGTTATACAGGTTAGCGTAAAATCCGCCCTTTTCTATCAGCTCCTCGTGACTCCCCATCTCGATAATATGACCCGATTCCATTACAAGAATACAGTCCGCTTCTTTTATGGTGGAAAGACGGTGCGCGACAATAAAGCTCGTTCTCCCCTTCATCATCTTCGCAAACGCCTTTTGAATGCGTATTTCCGTCATTGTGTCTATCGACGAGGTGGCTTCGTCAAGTATAAGCATGGGGGGGAGACACAGCATAACTCTCGCTATACAAAGCAGCTGCTTCTGACCTTGTGAAATGTTTGTTTCATCGTCCGATATCTTTGTGTTGTAGCCGTCGGGAAGTCTTTTTATAAAGCTGTGGGCGTGAGCGGCCTTCGCGGCGTTTATTACCTCCTCCTCGGTAGCTTCGGGCATACCGTAGGCGATATTTTCAAATACGGTTCCGCTTTTTAGCCAGGTTTCCTGAAGAACCATTCCGTAAGAGCCGCGAAGAGAATTTCTGGTAATTTCCCTAACGGGAGTACCGCTGACGCGAATCTCACCGGAATTCACGTCGTAAAATCTCATAAGAAGGTTTATAAGCGTGGTCTTGCCGCAGCCCGTAGGGCCCACTATGGCAATGCGCTGCCCTTTCTTTACCGCCAGACTGAGATTTTCAATAAGAAGTCTTTCGGGAGAATAAGAAAAGGATACGTCCTTAATGTCAACCCTTCCGTCAACATTTTCCGGCAAAAGCACACGCGCATTCCGCGCGTCGGTTTCCTCTGCCTCGGCGTCTATTACGTCAAATACGCGCTTTGCGGAAGCAATGGCGCTTTGCAGCTCGGTTATAACACCCGATATTTCATTAAACGGCTTTGTGTACTGATTGGCGTAGGTGAGAAAACAGCTCAGCTGCCCCACCGTAATCGCTCCCGAAGGGGAAAGGACGTTTATTGCGCCGAAAACACCGACACCCGCATATATAAGTCCGTTGACGAAACGGGTAGAGGGATTTGTAAGAGAAGAAAAGAAGATCGCCTTAATGCTGTATTGGCGCAAATCCTCGTTTATTGCGCCAAACTCCGCTTCCGCCTCGCCCTCGTGGGAAAACGCTTTAACAAGGTGCTGACCGCCTATCATTTCCTCCACAAGAGAGGTCATTTTCCCCCTGGTTTCCGACTGCTTCCTGAACATATCAAAGCTGTGCTTGGCTACAAAAGAAGCCACAAAAAAAGACAAAGGCGTGATCAGTACCACGATAAGAGTTATCCAC
Source organism: uncultured Ruminiclostridium sp. (assembly GCA_949878745.1). Lineage (GTDB taxonomy): Bacteria > Bacillota > Clostridia > Oscillospirales > Ruminococcaceae > Ruminiclostridium_E. Next base: position 129,075 of record CATLBH010000002.1, read on the forward strand.
ACATTTATGGACAGCATAAAGAAAAGTGTGCCCAAAATAGTGACTATACCCGTAAAAAGCTGAGTAAATCCCATCAGGAGACCGTCGGATATTTGGTCGGTATCGGTGATCATACGGCTTATAAGATCGCCGTGGGGATGAGAATCCATATATGACAATGGCACTGTCAGCAGCTTGCCGAAAGCGGTGCGGCGTATATCGCGAACCGTGAGATAAGTTATTTTGTTGGTGCAAAGGTTCATCAGCCAACTTGCCCCCGCTCCCGCCGCCGCGGAAATTACAAGCTTTATTAATATTGGGAGCATTGCTTTAAAATCCACCCTGCCAGCCTCTATAGCGCAGTCGACTGCGTCGCCTATAAGAATCGGGATATATAACGTAAGCGCAACGTTTATCACCGAAAAGAACGCCGCCAGTACAAGATAGTGCAAATGCGGCTTTGTAAATATCAATATGCGCTTCAACGTGTCTTTACTGTAACTTTTTTTTCTGTCTGCCATCTTGAATCAAATATATTCCTTTCGTGAAAAATCTGCTCTTACTTTTCCGCTTCCTGTTGGGACATTTGCGACAGGCATATTTCGCGGTACACCTGACAGTTCTCAAACAGCTCGCCGTGACTGCCTATCCCCGCCGCATGTCCGTCGTCAAGAACTATTATTTTATCCGCGTGCTTTACGCTAGAAGCTCTCTGTGACACTATGAAAACGGTACTGCCCGAAAGATCGCGTTTCAGAGCCGTTCTTAAAGCCGCGTCGGTGGCAAAGTCCAAAGCGGAAGAGGAGTCGTCCAAGATGATTATATCGGGTTTCATTACAAGCGCTCTCGCTATGGTAAGCCTTTGTCTTTGTCCTCCCGAAAAATTTCTTCCCCCTTGTTCCACAACTGAATCAAGACCGTCGGAGAGCTTTCTCACAAACTCCGCCGCCTGAGCCGTTTCCAGTGCAAACCATATTTCGTAGTCGGAAGCGTTCTTATTGCCCCAAAGCATATTTGAACGTATCGTACCTTTGAACAAAAGCGCTCGTTGAGGTACAATTCCTATTTTTTCCCTAAGCTGACTCAAAGGGTATTTTTTCACATCTACCCCGTCTATCTTAAGCCCGCCTTCGGTAATATCGTAAAATCTCGGAATAAGGTTTACAAGAGTGCTTTTACCCGAGCCGGTACCGCCGACCACGCCTACCGTTTCGCCCCTCCCGACGGTAAGAGTTATATTTTCGAGAGAAGGCTTATCCTTGTGATAAGCAAAAACAACGTTTCCGAACTCAACCGCCGGAGCGCCGTTTACGGCTTCGACATATACGTTACCCTCGTCGGTAACGGAAGGGGTTATCGCAAAAATATCGTTTATTCTCGAAGCGCTGGCGCTGGCCTTTGTAAGGATTATTATAAGGTTTGCCACAACTATAAGAGCGAGTAAAATCTGGTTCATATAGTTTACCAACGCGATAAGCTCGCCTTGAGTGATGGCGCCGCTGTCCACCGATTCGCCGCCGAACCAAAGAATGGCGGCTATCGCCACATTCACCACCGCAAAGGTAAGGGGATTCAGCAAAGCAGATATTCTTCCGACTCTCACCTGAGCCTTTAAAAGCTCGCCCGTTTCCTCGTCAAAGTCTTCCTTTTCGTTATTTTGTCTCGCGAAAGCCCTGATAACCCTTACCCCCGAAAGATTTTCGCGGGTGAGCAATGAAACGCGATCCAGTCTCGACTGAATTTTTTTATACTTAGGTATCGTATTTGTCATTATAAGATATATTATCAGCCCGATAACGGGAGCTGCAATTCCGAAAATAAGCGTCAGCGAAGGACTTACGGTAAGACACATCACTATTGAGCCGATAACGATGAAAGGGCTTCTTAGAAAAAGCCGCAAAAACATATTTACGCCCGTCTGAGCCTGATTTATGTCGTTTGTGACTCTGGTTATCATGGTGGGCGTGCCTATTTTGTCTATTTCAGCGTGAGACAGCGTATTAAGATGACGGTAAAAATCCTTGCGCAAAGCGGTCCCGAAGCCCAACGCCGATTTTGCCGCAAAATACTGAGCGGTTATCGCCGCCGCCAGACCCAATATTCCGAGAATCACCAGAACAAGACCCATTTTGTAAACATAACCTTCATCGCGGTTTTTAACGCCTATGTCGATAATATTAGCCATTACTATCGGCACCGCCAGCTCAAAGCTTGCTTCAAGAAATTTGAATAAGGGAGCAATAATGCTTTGTGGGATATATCCCTTAAGATATTTTAACAGCTTAAACATAATTCTTCCTTTGTTGTCAATTTTTTCAGTTATAGTATTTTAACACGAAAAACAAAAAAAATCAATACGCAGCTTAACAAAAATGTAAGAAACAATAGTGATATTTTCGGTGAACACAGACATTTGCTGCCGATTTCACCTATATTTCATAAAAAAAGAAATTATTTTTAAAAAAACACTTTAAAAAATTATAAAAATCGGGTATAATATATATAACTGCTTGAAAAGCGGAAAGGAAATTTTACATATGGAAAAGGTCACAGTAAGAATTTGCCAGAGGGACTACAGCCTTAAAACGGACGAAAGCCCCGAAAAAATAATCAAATTAGCCGAACAGCTTGAACAGACAATACATTTTGTTTCCCGTAAGGCAAGGGGAATGAGTGAAACGGAGATCACCACCTTAGCCGCCATGCTTCTAATCAGCGATATAGAAAATATTCTGAGAAAGAATTACATACCCGCCGACGAAGCGGAAAACAAGCTTCGCCACGCTAAAGACAGACTCGACGATATACGGAAAGAAATGGCGGAGCAGGCAGCCGAATCGAGAAAAGAAAAGGAAAAGATCACAGCGGTTCTCGAACAAAGCCGACAGGCGGAAAATAACCTTAAAACTCAGATAGACGAACTTAACAAGCAGCTTGAAAAACAAGCGGTCATTATCACCGAGGACAGCATAAAGAAAGAACAGCTAAAAAGCGAAAAAGCGAGTCTTTCCAAGGAGCTTGAGCAAAGCAGGCAAAACGAGAGCAGCCTTAAACTCAGCATAGAGGAAATGTTGAAAAAAGTTGATGATCAAGCGGCAATAATTGCCGATAACACCTTTGAAAAAGAAAACGAACAACTTAAATTCGAAAAGGAATCCGCCGAAACCGCATTAAAAGAAAGTAAAGAAACCGAAAGCACTTTAAAAGCGGAAATCGAGCGCATTAAAGCCGACGTAACCGCTCTTAGCGAAGAAAACGAAAAGCTGAAGCAATCCTCCGAATCGGCAAGATCACAATTTGAAGAACTGGCGATAGTCAAAAACGAGGAATCGGAACGGCTTCGCCTGAGAGTGGCGGAATACGAAAAACAGCTTGAAACCCTCGAACAGGAATACGAGCAGGAGCTGGAATCGGTTTACGACGAACATGAAAAGGAAAGCAAGCTTTTAAGCGAAAAGAAGGAAAAGGAAATAGAAGCCGTTAAGTCGGAATATAACAAAAAGCTTGAGGCGGAAAAGGAAGACTTGAAAAACAGAATATCTCAGCTTGAAAACAAAAATAAGGAGCAGGAGGAAGCGAACGCCGCGATGCAAACCACTCTTTCAAATTACGAGATCACATTTAATCAATACGTAAAGGATAAAGAGCAGGAGCTTAGACAGGCGCAAGAGGAAACGGAAGCCATAAAATCAAAAAACGCCGATCTTGAAAAGCAGCTTGCGCTGTCCGGCGACGTTCAGATGACCATATGTTAGAGATTCTTTCTCCCTGCGGTTCCCCAGAATCGCTTGACGCGGCGCTTAACGCGGGAACGGACGCAGTGTATTTGGGTCTGTCGTCCTTTTCCGCCAGAAAAAACGCGGCGAATTTCAGCTTCGACGAGCTTAAGTCGGGCGTTAAAAAAGCCCATCGGCAAGGGGTCAAGGTGTACGCCGCAATAAATACGCTTGTATTCGACGATGAGATAAAGGAGCTGGAAAAAACCGTACTTCAGGCCGAAGAGGCAAATGTAAACGCCGTTATTGTTCAGGATTTAGGCGTCACAAGTGTAATAAAAAAAACAGCTCCCTCCCTCAAGCTTCACGCGTCCACGCAAATGACCGTTACTTCGGCAAGCGGCGCGGAATTCGCGAAAAAATACGGCTTTAAGCGCGTAGTGCTCCCAAGAGAGCTGTCCTTTGAGGAAATAAAAAAAATAACCTCCGCTGTTGATATAGAAACGGAAGTCTTCGTACACGGAGCCCTTTGCGTATGCTTAAGCGGTCAATGTCTCCTGAGCGCCGTTATCGGCGGAAGAAGCGGAAACCGCGGCCTGTGCGCACAGCCATGCCGTCTAAATTACACTTGCGGCGAACGGGATAACGTTCTCTCTCTGAAGGATCTTTCACTGATTGACGAACTGAAGCGCTTGGAGGAAGTAGGCGTTACCTCCGCTAAAATCGAAGGGCGTATGAAAAGACCCGAATACGTGGAAGCGGCGTCGGGACAGTGCAAAGCGGCGCTGAGCGGACAAAAAACGGATACGCAGCTTTTAAGATCGGTTTTTTCAAGAAGCGGCTTCACCAAAGGCTATTTCGACGGAAGCTTTTCGAACATGAGCGGAATAAGGCGAAAGGAAGATTCCTTAGGCTCGGTGGAAGCGCTCAAAGAAATAAGGGCTCTTTACAGACAGCCCTTCAAAAGATACAAGTTAGATCTTCTCGTTGCGGCTAAGAAGGATATGCCGCTGTACTGCAAAGCGGTATGCGGCGAGATTGAAGCGGAAGTCTTCGGAACAGCACCTCAAAAAGCTATCAACAGATGTACCGATGAAAAAGAAATTTCCGAAAGAATTTCCAAGTTAGGTGGTACTGTCTTTGAAGCGAAGACCGTAAGATGCGTTGTGGACGAAAATATCTCAATATCGGCGGCAGCCGTAAACGAACTGAGAAGAAGCCTGATAAAACTGCTTGAAGATAAAATAGAGGAAAAAACCAAAATATTATAAACGAAAGGCATATAAAAAGTGATAAGAGAAATAAATCTGTCGGATAAAAAAGAATATATCGGTATGGCCGACAGCTTTTATAATTCAAACGCCGTATCTCACAGCATACCAAAGGAAAACTTTGAATCGGCTTTTGAGGCGGCAATAAGCAATAACCCCTTTATAAAGCTGTATATGCTTGAATCCGACGGAACGGCCGCCGGCTATGCGGCGATCGCCGTCACATTCACCACAGAAGGCGGAGGAAAAACGCTATGGCTGGACGAGCTTTACGTTAAGCCGAGTTTTCGCGGAAAAGGCTTAGGGAGAGAGCTTATCGAGTTCCTTAAAACCGACGGAAGCGTAAGAAGGATCCGCCTTGAAATTACGCCCGAAAACGAAAAAGCAAAAAGGCTGTATATATCCGAGGGCTTCTCGCCCTGCGAATATAAACAGCTCATTTTTGACAAGTGAAACACCCTATTTATTTAGAATACGCATAAAAGACGCACCCTCCGCCTTTTCAAAGCCCAGGCTCTCATAATAACCGACCAAGGGCGGGTTTTCCGCTGAAAGGGCAATGCATAAATAATCTCTGTATTTCTCCTTAACCATATCGGTAAGGCGTCTTCCTATTCCCGCCTTCTGATATTTAGGGTCTACCAGAAGATAATGCACATATGCCGTCAGCGCACCGTCGTCAATAGCGTTTATAAGTCCCGCCAGTTCCCCGTCCACCCACGCGGTAAACACTGTTTCGCAGTTGTTAAGCGCCGAAAAAAGCTTGTCGGGGTAATTTGCGGAAAACCAGTTAACGGACTCAAACAGCGTTTTAAGCTGTTCCTTTGTGAATTTTTTCTCATCGGTATATATAATTTCCATTATGAATATCTCCTTTATAAAACGCCGCTAAAAGAAAGCTTCAAGCGGCGTTTTTATAATGCAGCGCGTGTTATTCGACTCAGAAAAAACAAGTCATACCTCTTTTCCGATGGCTTCATTAAATGCTTCAAGTATTTTGGGATTAAAGGTACCGCATTCACCGTTATATATCATCTTAACCGCCACATCGTGGGGAAAAGGTGCCTTATACACACGGGGAGAAATCAGTGCGTCATATACGTCCACAATCGAAACAGCCTGCGCCCAAATTGAAATCTCATCGCCGGCAAGGCCGTCCGGATAACCCCTTCCGTCCCAACGCTCATGGTGATGACGGCAAATATCATAGCTGTATTTATATGTATCCTCATCAAGTAAATCCGGTATATGCGACAAAATTTCACATCCCTTTACCGAATGGCTCTTCATAATCTCAAATTCCTCTTTGGTAAGTCTTCCGGGCTTATTGAGAATACTATCGGGGATAGCGATCTTACCCACGTCGTGAAGAATGGAGGCGTTGGATATCTTATCGATCTCTGATTTTGGGAGGTAGTATTCGGGATACATTTTGCAAAGCTTTACAAGCAGCTTTTTTGAAAGACTGCTGATGCGCTTTACATGCTCGCCTGATTCGCCGTCGCGGAATTCTATAATATTGGCGAGAGCTTCTATCATAGACTGATTTATCAGATTAAGCTTATCCACCTTTTCCTCAAGAAGGGATTCAAGGTCATATCTATGGCGGTAAAGCTCGATAACGTTGTTTATACGGCACTTAATGAAGTCGGGCATTATGGGCTTTGATATAATATCCGTTGCGCCCAGATTATACGCGTCCATCAACATGGGGTCGTCGTTGGCGGCGGTAACGATAAAGACGGGTATATTGTTAATGGTCCCGTTTTTGTTCATTTCCCTGAGCACATCAATTCCGCTCATAACCGGCATTAAAAGGTCAAGCAAAACGGCGACTACCCTTTCGTCGGAATTTATGATTTTTAAAGCCTCCTCACCGTTTTCGGCTTCGAGTATATCATAATTTTCCCTGAATGTTTCAGCTAAGATAACTCTGTTGATTTCTATGTCATCTACGATAAGAATAACATTTTTATTGTCTTTGCTCACTGTAAAACCTCCAATAGTCTAAGATCGGGATAAGTCAAGATTTGCTTTTTTCTATACATGACAGAATATCATTCTGAACGGGAAGTATTTTCTCCAAAGCCGCCCTTGCGTCATCGTATTTTTGTTCGCGAAGCAAATTGGTGATCTCTGTATACGCATTATAAAGAGGAGTCAGGGAAAGATTTCCGGTTACGCCTTTAAGAGTGTGTGCGTTTGACACTGCCGCTTCATAATCCTCCTTATCAAGACATGGCATAACCTCCAAATCATTGGCGGCGGCGGTAAGTTTACCGAGCATTTTTACATATAACGCGCTGTTTCCGCTGAATCTGCGGAGCGCTTCCTGTGTATTGACGCCCAAAGCCTCAAGCTCATTGATCAAGTCCATTGTTATTCTCCTTATATTATTTAAAGCCATTTCATTTTATATTTTATCATATTGGCGGAGGTTTTGTCAAGGGATATAAAGCATTTTAATATTGAATTACGAAATTTTTATTCTTTTGGTTTTTACGGAAAATGCGGACAAATACGTCTTTAATAAAAAACGCGTTAATGATAGTGTGTGCTGTTAGTCTTATTTTTTGCGGAAATATTTATCAACTCGTATATCAATTACTGCTGTTCCTCCGAAAGAGTTCTCAGCTTATAAATCAGAGAAATTTCTTTTGAGGTAATATTAAAATTACTACCGTTATCAAGCAAGAAATCAGCCGATACTTCCAGAACGCTCGATATCCTCTTAACAAGTTCAAAATCCGGCTGACGCTTATTTTTGATATAACCGTTAAGAGTTGTTGGCGCTATATTAAGTGTTAAGGCAAATTCCTTTTGCGTAATACCTCTTCCTTCAAGAAGTTCAGATAGTTTTTCACCGAAAGCCATTTAATCATCTCCTTTAGACATATTATACAGTAAGGGAAAAAATATTTTGGTTAAATACACAAAATGCAAATTATAGTATTTACAATTCTCGTTTTGAGTATTAAAATATAAAATATAACTTATAAGAGCCTGTTTAGTATCTTTTGAGAATAATACGGATAAAAGCCAGCGAGATCATTTGGAAAGAATTTTGCAAAAGCCTTTCACAATTTTTCCAAAGTCTGCGGCACTTATCAAGCCAACCAAAAG
>CATLBH010000003.1 GCA_949878745.1 uncultured Ruminiclostridium sp.
ATATGGTTTTCGGTATTTTCGGATAAGAAAAATACGTTTAATACTAATCTTTGGTCAGATTATAGACAAAAAAATGTTGACCAAAGATTAGTGTTTTGGGTGTAATCTTTAATCATATTGCCGACTTTGTCTACAATATGATTAAAGATTAGTATAAAAACGTTATTTATTGACTGTCTGCCTTTTTTATGGTATAATAATTAAATAACTTTGAAACTTTTGGCGTTGGGAACAATACCTATTGACGAAATAGCCGAAGCTGCGGGGTTAAGTATCGAAGACGTACGGCGACTTGAGGATTCCGTTAATAAAAGGGCATAGTTGACTTTTATCGGGAAGATAATTCAAACAATACAGAAATCGGAGGAGAACATGGAGCAGAATAACAATATGGGCAATAAACAGCAGGGGGACGGCGGTTACAGCTTCCCGCAGAATGAGGAGCAGTTTCAGAATGTACTCAGGCAGGCGCAGGAGGGACAGTATCGGCAGGAGGAGCCTGTTTTTGCACAGCGGAATGCGGGTGACGGGAAAAGCGTTAACGACGGAAACGGGGTAAGCGGCGCAAACGGGGTAAACGGCGCGGCTAACGCTGCTAACGCGGCCGGCACGGTAAATGCGGACGGGGGGAATGAGGGAATAAACGGGGACGGCGATGTTTACGGAAACGGAGCGGATATGGGAAATACATATTCCGGCACTCGGGAAGGACAGTATGAGGGACGGGTTCATTACAAAGCGGAGGATTTTTCTTCCGAAAAGGATTTTTACGGGTACCGGGAGCCCGTTTATTCGGGCAGCCTTACTCCGATGAAAAAGAGGATGAATCCGTTGGCGATAATAATTCCCGTGGTTTTAGCGATCATCGCGGCGGCGGTTGTTTTCTTTATTCTGATGAACAATACCGTATCCTACCGCAAGGCGGAGGAAAATTATTTCGGGGGGCTCAGTACCGCGCTTTTTGAAAAATACGAGGAGGCTTCGGGAGAAAACAAGGCAAGCGCTCCCAAAAAAGCGGAAATAAAGGTCTCGGTTCCCGCCGCGGAGTTGGCAAATATGGATTTTAGCGAATTTTCCCTTGTGACCGATTCGGCGGTAAGCGGAGAAACGGTTTACGGAACCATGGAGGCGGCGTTGGGAGAGCTCAGGTTTTCGCTGGAAAGCTGGACCGACAGGGAAAATCTCACAAGCGTTATGTTTATGCCCGAAATATCCGATCTTTACCTTTATTTTAACCCCGAAATCAAGGAAAAGAACGGCAAGGAATTCGAAGAAATATATAACGACGTTTACGGCAGGATTGCGGATATTTACTTTGAGCTGGCGGGAGACCCCAAAGTTGAGAAAAACGTTGAATTTACTGTTAACGGAAACGTTTTTAAGGCGGACAGGTATATTGTAAGGCTTGACGGAGCGGCAATCGCCAAGCTATTAAAGGGGACTCTGGATACGCTTTTGGAGAACGAAACGGCGTCAGAAGCGATTTGTGATAATCTGGGGTTTGAAAATAAGGCGGAGCTTTTGGAAAGCGACTATTACAAGGATATGATGAAGGAGCTTGAGGATATTATAAGCGGAGCCGAGAGCAGCGGAAGCTCCTTCTTTATGACCGTTTATGTGAAAAACAAGACCGTTATCGGCCGCGAGATCGTTTTGACCGACGCGGAAGCTTCAGCGGGAGCGGAAAGCGACGGGGTGAGCCTTGCCGTAATGAGCGACGGCGGGATAAGGGATGCGGCGGATATCACCGACAGCTTTAACAAGAAGATTTATGTAAACATTTACGAAATACCCATGGAAAAGGGACAGCTCACTCATATTTATTTCAAATCCCTAAAGAATTCCTTCGATTACACGGGCGGGAAAAAGCTGATCACGGAAGAGATGTATTTGACCTGCGACGACAAGGTAAGCGGGAAGAAAGGGGAAATTCACGACGGAACATTAGTCTGCGGCGTTACGTATTCCGACGGGGGATCGGAGGCGATAATGGCGGAATATTCCGAGCTTGCGGTTACGGAAGAGCTTTTCCAAGGGGATATAAGCGTATCCGCCGCCAATCAGCCCGCTCTTTCAATGACCGCGCGGCTCAGCACCGAAGGGGACGATAGGGTGTTTGAGCTCACAGTGCCCAATATACTTACCGCGAATGTTACGCTGTCGCCCTCGGAGCTTGAATTTAAGGAGACTCCCGCGCTTATCGAGGGGGGGTATGTGGAATTTCCCGGAAAGGGAGAGAATAAATCCCCCGCCGAGAAGGAAGCCGAAGAAAAATTTCAGGAGGATTTTATAGGCTTTGTTTACAAGCTTTTGGGGATAGAGCCGTATTACGGCGACGGAAGCATAGCACATAAAAACGACGTTACGGATTTTCCCGAAAAGGATCGGACGGAAGACGGGCGGGGGGATTCCACCGCTCTTGCTCCCGTGGGGGACGGCAGCGCTTCGGGAAACGATATAACAGTAAAGGAAAACGTTTTCGATAACGCCGAGACCGCCCCTTCGGAAACGGAAGCGACCGTGAAGGAAGAGGAAACACAGGCCGCCCAAACCGCTGAGACTACCCCCAATCAAAAGGAGGAGAGGGAAAGCTCGGTTCCCGCAGCTGTACCTACCCTTTCCGAAATAGACACGGGGGACGCTCAGAAAATAACGGGAGGGCAGATAGACGGCTTTAACAGCGGAAATTATTATAAGACGGAAATTTATGTGGACGGTGAAAGGGACGCTTCGGGAAACGTTTCGGTTTCGGAGCTTAAGGGCGTTTTCGACGGCTATGTTAAAGGTAAGGTTTTACAGGTGGATTTCGCGGAGGGGTACGAGTTCGATTCCGCGCTTATCGTATTAACTTTTCCTTGGGAAACGGTGAGCGGGGGGAGAAATTATCCCCACAGCGAAGCGCTTAACGGCTTAAACCGATATATGGTGATGGGCGCCGAGGAGGGGGACGAGTACGGAGACAGAGAAATCGAATGTTACAGGTATTCGGAGAGACAGATAGGGTTTATCGCGGAAAAATCGGGGTACTATTATGTGGTTGACCTGGACGGTTTTTTCCATGACGTTATGGGAACAAATCCCGATGAGACGGGCAACGGCTGAAAGGAGCCTATGATATGAGCATTGACATCAGAGTTAACGAAAAGGAAAAGGAGATTTTTTTCTCGCTTCGCACCTTAAACAGCGAATACCAGATGAAAGCGGACGGATTCGGGGTTTTAAGGCATATATGGTACGGGGAAATCACCGAACGGGATATGGATTACCTTCTCCTTCGTCCCGACGTGGGGTTTTCGGGATCGATATACGAGGCGGGAAATCAGAGGGATTATTCACTCGACACAATGCCTTTGGAATACCCTTGCGGGGGCGTGGGGGATTACCGAGTTCCCGCAGTGAAGGTAACCCATTCCAACGGGAGCTCGGCGCTGGATCTTCGGTATAAAAGCCATAACGTTATTAAAGGAAAGTACAAAATACCTTCGCTGCCCGCCGTTTACGCGGAGGAATCGGAAGCGGAGACTTTGGAAATAACCCTTGGGGATACCGCTTCGGACACGGAGGTGGTGCTCAGATACGGGGTGTTGGGGGATAAGGATATAATCACAAGGAGCGCCGAAATACGCAATGGGGGCGAAAAGGAGATATTTGTCGGAAAGGCCGCTTCGCTTTGTCTTGAGCTGCCCCAAGGGAAATGGGACTGGATACATTTTCACGGAAGGCACGCTATGGAAAGGCAGACCGAACGCGCTCCCCTTTTCCACGGCATTCAGGAAAGCGCTTCTTTGAGGGGTACCTCAAGCCATCAGCAGAATCCTTCTTTCATAATTTGTTCTCCCGACTGCGGAGAGAGGCACGGGGAATGCTACGGGGCGTTTTTCGTGTACAGCGGAAGCTTCAGCACGCAAATCGAATACGACCAGCTGGAGCAGACAAGGGCGGTAATGGGGATCAATCCCGATCTGTTCGGCTGGCACCTTATGGGCGGGGAGAGCTTTTACACCCCCGAGGCGGTTATGACGTACAGCGGCGGGGGGCTGGGCGCTCTTTCACGAAATTTCCACAAAATTATCAGGGAAAATATCTGCCGAGGGAAATACAAGCTTTCGGAGAGACCCGTGCTTATTAACAACTGGGAAGCCACTTATTTTGACTTTGACGGGGAAAAAATACTCCGTATCGCCGAGGAAGCGGCAAAAATGGGTGTGGATATGCTGGTTCTGGACGACGGCTGGTTCGGGAAGAGGAACGACGACTGTTCGGGACTGGGCGACTGGTTTGTCAACGAGAAAAAGCTTAAGGGCGGCTTGGGAAAGCTTGCGGAAAAAATCAAGGGGCTGGGGCTGAAATTCGGTATCTGGTTCGAACCGGAAATGGTTTCGGAGGACAGCGAGCTTTACCGCGCTCACCCGGATTGGGCGATAGCCATACCGGGAAGGAAGCCCACCCGCGCACGGTATCAGCTGGTTCTGGATATGTCCAGGAAGGACGTAAGGGATTATCTGTACGATTCCATAAGCAAAATACTTAGGAGCGCGGATATTTCCTATGTAAAGTGGGACGCTAACCGAAGCATATGCGATTTGTATTCGGCGGAGCTTCCTCCCGAGAGGCAGCGGGAGCTGTCCCACAGGTATGTGTTGGGGCTTTACGAGCTTCTGGAAAGGCTGACTAAGGAGTTTCCCGAGGTTTTGTTTGAAGGGTGCAGCGGAGGAGGCGGACGGTTTGACGCGGGTATGCTGTACTACTGTCCTCAGATATGGTGCAGCGACGATACGGACGCGTATGAGCGGACGAAAATACAGTACGGCACCTCCTTTATTTATCCCGTTTCGGCGGTGGGGTCGCATATTTCTGTGGTGCCCAATCATCAGACGGGAAGGATCACTCCAATGGAATCCAGAGCGGTCACGGCTATGGCGGGAAGCTTCGGGTACGAGCTTGACCCCAATTCCCTTTCCGACTATGAAAAGGGGCTTGTGTCACAGCAGATACAAAGCTTTAAAAAATACGCTCCGCTTATTCACAACGGAAAATATTACCGCTTAAGCGATCCTTTGAGGGATAATTACGCTCTTTGGGAATTCGCGTCGGAGGATCGGTCGGAGGCGCTTATTCAGGGAATGATATTCCGCAAGGTACCGAATATGAAGCGGATTTCCGTTAGGGCGGAGGGACTTTCGCCCGACGGGATTTATAGGATAGAGGGGAGAGAGGGGACTTTTACCGGAAAGGCGCTGATGTGCGGCGGGATTCTTATTGAGGATATGTGGGGGGATTACAAGGCGGTGGAAATTCATATTGTTAGGGAGGGTTAGGAGGATTAAGAGGATTTAAGCGGTGTGAAAAAATAAAAAGATAAGATGCAGTTAGAAGAAAACGTATTGTAGTTTCCGTTTCGAGACCGGTGCGGAGCACCGGTCTCTTACCCTTATTTAAAGGGGGGCAGGTTTCCAAGGAGGATTGGCGGCGCAGCCGCGAACGGAGCCGGAGGCGGAGTGAGCCGACGCGGAGCGAATGCGGAGCGGCGACAAATTTTCCGTTAGGAAAATTTGGGCTGCGCCCCCTGCGGTTGGGTAGTTTTGGGGTAGGAGCAGTTTTGCTTGATGGAACGGGTTGCGGAGGGAGATAGGCAAGATACAAACAAAGTTTTTCACGGGTATGCAATTATCGGCAATAACTCATAGGCAATTGAGAAAATCGGACAAAAAAGGTTAATTGGGAGCGGTGATATAAAAGAAAAAACTTAAGAGTTAATCCAAACATACGATAACAGCAATCATCGGAACAGCATTTTATTCGAGTGAAACTTATATTGACAATAAAACCCCCAGAGGGGGGGAAGGAAGGGATTCTTAAGGTGAAACCTAATGGGGGAGTGGTGAACAGGTTTCGCCGAATCGGTATTTTTACGATAAAACAAGCTACATTATAAATCAAACCAACACTGCGAAGCCTGTTCGCCTTCTCCCCCCTTTGGGACGGCACGATGCCGTCGGGGGCAAGCCCAGGGCCGCCGCATGGATGCGGCGGCATCAATGCGTGCCCACTGTTACCTTAAGCCCCCCGCGGGAGCGGTTCTGCACGACCCGTGCAATAAATAAAGCATTGTAAAAAGGAATCGACTTTCGATATAAGCCTTTATACCCTTGCGGTAAGCAGTTCTCACGTCAAAACTCCCCTGCGGGAGCAGCCCTGCACAGCTCGTGCAATAAATAAAGCATTGTAAAAAGGAAATAGCCCTTCGATAAAATCCTTTATCCCCAAACGGTAGAGATTTTTTCAGTCACTTAGTCACTTACAAGGAGGTAAAATTTTGGATAATTTTGATTTTTACAGTCCCACCGAATTTGTTTTCGGAAGAGGGAGAGAAAAAGAAACGGGAAGATATGTAAAGAAATACGGAGGAAGAAGGGTTCTTATACATTACGGCTCCGGCTCGGCGGTTAAATCGGGGCTTTTGGAGACCGTCAAGCGCTCTCTCGAGGAGGAAGGGCTTTATTATACCGAATTGGGGGGAGTGAAGCCGAATCCGAGGGATACGCTTGTATATGAGGGAACGGAAATCTGCCGAAGAGAAGGGATTGATTTTATTTTGGCGGTAGGGGGAGGTTCCTGTATAGATTCCTCTAAGGCGATAGCGGCGGGGGTTTTTTATGAGGGGGATTTCTGGGAGCTTTACCTGAGAAAATCCGAAATAAAAAAAGCGCTGCCCGTAGGGACGGTGCTCACCATTGCCGCCGCGGGGAGCGAGGGGTCGAGCTCTTCGGTTATCACGAAGGAAAGCGAGGGGCTTAAACGAAGCGTAAACTCCGCTCTGATACGTCCTGTATTTTCCGTACTGAATCCGGAGCTTACCTTTTCTCTGCCGCCCTATCAGACCGCCTGCGGCGCCGCGGATATTATGGCGCACGTTCTCGAAAGATATTTCACAAATACCGAGGAAGTGGAGATAACGGACAGACTTTGCGAGGCGGTGCTTATTACTATGGTTAAGGAAGCGCCTATAGCCGTAAGGGAGCCCGAAAACTACGGAGCACGGGCAAATATAATGTGGGCGGGCACCGTGGCTCACAACAACAGCTTAGGCGTTGGAAGGAGCCAGGACTGGAACAGTCACGCTATAGAGCACGAACTTTCGGGAAGGTACGACGTGGCTCACGGGGCGGGGCTGGCGGTAATTATGCCCGCCTGGATGGAATTTGTGATGAAGCGCGGGGTTATGAGGTTCGCACAGCTGGCGGTAAGGGTGTTCGGCTGTGAAATGAATTTTGAGGCTCCCGAGGTCACGGCAAAGGCGGGGATTGACGCGTTCAGGAAATTCCTTCACGGTCTGGGGCTTCCCATCAATCTTTTGGAGCTTGGGGCAAAGGAAGAGGATATTCCCGCGCTGGTTGAAAAGCAGGGGGTGGGAGACGGAAAAACTGGCGGTTTTGTTCAGCTTTCTTCTTCGGATATTGAGGAAATTTATAAAATAGCCTTAAAGGCAGAAGTTTAATAAGAGCTTGTACTTATTAAGAAAGAAGGGTTTAAAAATGAAAAAAATAAAACCGAAATCCAAGAAGAAAAAGATTCTCTCGATCGTATTACCTGTCCTGGCTGTACTGATAATTGTCGGTGATTGGATATTGAGTGTAACGGTATATAACGAGAATTTTAATCGGCGATTTAAGAGCTATGAGCCGCTTATGCTGTACGTTGATGATTTTGACGGATTACAGCGCACGAGATATGACTTCGAATCCAACGAAGGGCAGAAGCTGGCGGGATATATGTACAGTTCGGGAGAAAACCAGCGCGGTATCATTGTAATGGCACATGGCTTTGGCGGCGGCGGGCATAATTCTTACATGGACTGTGCGAATTATTTTGCCCGTAACGGATACTATGTTTTCGCCTATGACGCTACGGGAAATGACGAAAGCGAGGGGGAAGGGGTCGGAGGACTTCCGCAGGGAGCAATAGACCTTGACTGTGCAATCACATTTGTGGAAGAAAGCGGAAATTTCCCGAGTCTGCCAATCGCTTTATTCGGGCACAGCTGGGGCGGGTACAGCGTTTGCAGCGTACTTACATACCACCCCGAAGTAAAAGCGGTTATAGCGTGTTCGGGTTTTAACGCTTCATCGGATATGTTTGAAGCGGAGGGGAAAAAACAGGTTGGGAACGGAATTTATTTGATGTTACCCTTCGTGAAGCTTCATGAGAAGATTCAATACGGCAAGTATGCCTCAAATACCGCGACGGACGGATTTTCAAAAAGCAATGCCGCCGTTATGATCGTGCACAGCTTTGACGATGAAGTAGTTCCGGTGGAATACGGCTATGAAATTTATTATGAAAAGTACAAGGACGATTCCCGATTTAGCTTTATTCCTCTTGAGAATAAAGGACATAACTATTTCAATGACGACACATATCGCAATGAGTTTAACGCGGAATTTGACGAATGGCTCAAAACGCTTGACTATGACTATAACAATGCGGAAAACAAGGAACGGTTTTCGGAGGATAAAGCCGACTATATACACCGTAACCTTGACAGGGAGAAATGGAGTGATTCATTGAATCTGGAGTTGTTCGAGAATTTTGTCGGTTTTTATGATGAACATATTTAGATATGCTCTCAAAACCTGTTTTTAATCGAATTCAAAAGGAGCAAGGGATATGAAAATTCTGATTATAGGCGGTACGGGAACCATAAGCGCCGCGATTTCGCAAAAACTCGCCGAGTCGGAGCATGAGCTTTATCTTTTGAACAGGGGAAATCTCAATGGGGAGCTTCCCTCTCGGATATGCTTTATCAAAGCCGACATAAATGACGAAAAGGAGGCCGAGGAAAAGCTTTACGGAATGGATTTCGACGTTGTGTGCGACTTTATAGGATTTGTAAAGCCGCAATTGGAACGGGACTTCCGTCTTTTTAACGGAAGGACGAGGCAATTTGTGTATATAAGCTCCGCTTCCGCCTACAATAAGCCGCCCCGAGACTATGTGACAGACGAGGGAACCTCGCTCGGCAATCCGTATTGGGAATATTCCCGAAACAAGATAGAGTGTGAGGAATATCTGATGAAAATGTATCGGGAAAAGGGGTTCCCGATAACAATAGTGCGCCCCAGCCACACCTATTGTGAAAAGGCCGTGCCGCTGGGAGTTCATGGAAAAAACGGAAGCTGGCAGGTAATCAAGCGTATGCTGGAGGGGAAGCCCGTTATCGTTCACGGGGACGGCACCTCGCTGTGGACAATGACCGACAGCCGAGACTTCGCCAAGGGCTTTATCGGGCTTCTGGGCAATCCTCACGCCATAGGGGAAGCGTTTCAGATAACCTCGGAGGAGACTCTCACCTGGAATCAGATATATAAGACCATCGCGGACTGTCTTAACGTTGAATATAAGCCTTATTACGTTTCCTCCGCGTTTCTGGCGGCGGTAAGCGATTATGATTTCGAGGGAAGTCTCATAGGGGATAAATCCAACTCGGTGGTGTTTGACAACGGAAAACTGAAAAGGGCGGTACCCGACTTTGCACCCTCCGTAAGATTCGAGGAGGGGGTTAAGAGGACGTTGAAATATGTTCTCGGCCATAAGGAATGTCAGACGGAGGATAAGGAATTCGACGAATGGTGCGATAAGGTTATCGGCGCACTGGAAAAGGCGAAAGACGAAATCAGAGGCGGCAGATAAAGAGAGGTTCCGAGAATCCGAAATATTGCCGCTCAAAGAGAAAGGAACGGTTATAAAAATGGTTGACGTAAAAGGAAAATGGGCGCTTATTACGGGCGCCGCAAGAGGAATAGGATATCTTACCGCGCAAATGATGGCGGAGAGGGGCTGTAACCTTATTCTTCACGGAAGAACCAAAGAACACTGCGATAAAATTCTGGCGGAGGTGAAGGCTCTCGGAGTCGAGGCGTATTCCGTAGGAGCGGAGCTTTCCGACCCGAACGCCTTGGAGCGTATGTTAAAAGAAATCGACGAAAGGGGGACGCAGGCAGACATAGTGCTTAACAACGCGGGAATGCAGATAGCCTATCGCACCGATTATTTTAAGACCCCCGTTTCCGACTACACCGAAAGCTTTATGGCAAACACAGTCGCCCCCGCAATGATTTGCTATCACTTTATGCCCAAAATGATCGAACAGGGGTTCGGAAGGATAGTAAACACCACCAGCGGGATACGGCTTGAACCCGAACAGGCGGGATATTCCGCCAGCAAGGCGGCTCTTGAGAAAATAACGATCGATCTCGGCTCAAGGGTGAACGGCACCGACGTAATGATAAACCTTACCGATCCCGGCTGGTGCAGAACGGATCTGGGAGGGGAAAACGCCCCCAACGACCCGAAAAGCGCCATACCGGGTATAGCGGTAGGCGCTTTCGTGGACGATAAAAAATCGGGAAGGTATTTAAACGCGCCTTTCTTCGCGGGAATGACTCTCGAGGAGGCGGTGCAGAAGGCGGAAAAGGAATTTGACAGTCCTTACGGGAAGTGATCTGATCATTTCATTGTTCTGAGCTTGCTTAAGCCCCACTCGAAGTAAGACGACGCGGAGTCGAACAGGAAAAAGTTTTCGCTTCCCTCCTCGATCAGTTCTTCTATGGTGTCGGGTCTGTATCCGATGGGATTTATGTTATACATTATGCTTTCAAAATCGTTTTCGTCCGCTTCCTCGAAAAACTCCAGAGTACCTTCGTTTAAGTCCCGCAGTTTTTTAAGATATTTAGCCGACTTTTTCAGGTCTCCCAGCTTATAATACAGTACGGACAGGGGCAAAAGCATTTGAGTATCGTCGTCCGGATACTTTTTCAGGAGCTTCAGCGCCGACTCTTCGTCCTCCAGATAGGCGTAAATATGCATGGCGCGATATCTTGCCCCCAAATTGTCCATCTCGCAAAGCCCGATCATTTTTTCGAAGACCTCGACGGCAAGGCGCATTTTTCCGCACTCCACAAGCGTATCCGCGTAGGACAGCAAAAGGCGCATATAAGGCCGCGTTTCCAGAATCAGCCAGAATTTGCCCACATTGTCTTCACCGAAATATCCGTCTTGTTCGAGCTTTTTTTCCGCTTCGGCTATAAGCTTTTTGTATTTGTCGATAAGCTTGTTTAAGGAGTTTGTGGAAGCGTAGGCGACAACGGAGGCGGCGTCAAGGTTATCGGGATCCTTCTCCAGGATTTTTTTGGCGTTTTTAAGGGAATCCTTTCCGTTAAAGGCGGTATTCGCCAACGCCAAAAATTCCTCGGGGTTATTTATGTCCTTATCCCCGTTCATTTTCATAAGTATATCGCCGCCCAAATTTGAGACAATTTTTTCGTAAATTTCCTCAAGGCATTCCCGAACCAGCACTTCCTCGTCCTCGGAGGCGTTCTTCTTGCCGTCCTTGGGGGCGTTCTTAGGGGGAGTGATTCTGAGAACCTGATTTTCGTCTTTTTTTTCATCCTTTTTTTTCATGGCAATTCCCTTTCCATATTATTAGCCTATTCTAATATTTAATCATATTGTAGACGAAGTCGGAAAAATGACTAAGGAAACGCTGATTAAAACACAATCGCCCCGTTCAAAGCAGCGTATTCACGCGGCTGATTGTGTTACGCTACGCTTTAATCAGCGGTTCCCTAAAGATTACACCCGAAACACCAAGGCTTGTTTGAAAATAGAGGAAATGACCGTTTGGGGGCGAAAAGACGACGTTTCCGATTTTTCAAACAAAGCCTAATCTTTGGTAAAAAATTTTTTGTGTATAATCTGACCAAAGATCAGAAACTATTCTAATAGGATATGGTGTGCGGATTTTCGTGCATATTTTGTTGATGACAAGGCAAAAATCCGCAGGCGGGCGGCTTACGCGATAAGCCCGTCAAGTATTTTTAACACAGTCAGCGGCAAAATATGCCGAAAAGACGTGCGCCAATTCCTATTGGAACAATTTCTTAGTATTAATTATAACACAAAAGAAAGGCACGGTCAACACCGTAAACAGGTAAATTTTATATGAAACGTCTTTGGTATACGCATCCAGCCGAAAATTGGAACGGCGCGCTTCCCTTGGGAAACGGGTTTATGGGAGCGATGTGTTTCGGGGGGAACATAATTGACCGCTTTCAGCTTAACGCCGACAGCTTATGGTACGGAGGCTTCCGCGACCGCGTGAATCCCGACGCGAAAAGGAACATTCCCGAAATTCGCCGCCTTATTGCCCTGGGAAAAATAAGGGAGGCGGAAAGGCTCGCCGATCTTTCCATGGCGGCGATACCCGATTTTCAAAGTCATTATGAGCCGCTGTGCGACCTGTTTATTATTCCCGAAAGAGGTGAAAAAACCTCTATGTTCGGGCTTAGGGACAGTTGGAGCGAAAGAATATACGCAATGGAACCCTGTGAGGATTATGTGAGGGAGCTTGACATAGACGGCGGGATACACCGGGTTACATATAGGACTAAGGAAGGGCGGTGCGAAAGAGAAAGCTTTATTTCCTATCCCGACAAGGTGATGGTTTTAAAAAACGTCGGGGAAAAAATATCCGTTGTAATCGAGCGGGGCGTGTATATGGATAGGCTTCGGAAAATCGACGAAAACACCCTTTGTATGGAGGGACGGGCGGGAGCCGAGGGGGTGAAATACTGCTTCTGTATAAGAGCGGTGAAAGGCTCCTTGGGCATTATCGGGAGAACGCTTTTCTGCGGCGAGGATTCGGTGCTGTTGGCCGCCGCGCAAACAAGCTTTTATTGCGATAATCCCTTTGAGGCGGCGGCGGAGATACTGGAGCTTGCGGAGAAAAAAGGGTATGAAAAGCTTAAGGAAAGGCACATCGCCGATTTTTCGGAAATCATGGGCAGATGCGAAATCAGCGTAGACTGCCCCCAAAAAGAAAGTATACCCACCGATTGTCGAATTAAGGCGGCTCGGGAAGGGGGAGAGGACATCGGGCTTGTGAACCTGTCCTTTGCCTACGGGCGTTATCTTCTCGCCGCTTCAAGCCGTAAGGGAAGCCTTCCCGCCAATCTTCAGGGGATTTGGAACGACAGCTTTACGCCGCCCTGGGACAGCAAATTCACCATAAACATAAACACACAGATGAATTACTGGCCCGCTGAAAGCTGTAATATATCCGAAGCGCACCTGCCGCTTTTTGAGCATATTAAGCGTATGTATCCCCACGGAAGGGAGACGGCGGAAAAAATGTACGGAGCACGTGGGTGGGTGGCACATCACAATACGGATATACACGGCGACTGTGCCCCTCAGGACACTTTGCCCTTTTCCAGCTACTGGCAGATGGGGGCGGCCTGGCTTTGTCTCCATATTTTCGAGCACTATCGCTATACCGAAGACGAGAGCTTTCTTGAGGAATATCTTCCCTACGTCAAGGAGGCGGCGCTGTTTTTTGAGGACACCTTGATTTCCAACGATCGCGGGGAGCTTGTGGTTTCCCCCACCTCCTCACCGGAAAACTGTTACCGTATTCCCGGGGGAGAGACGGGAAACCTTTGTGCGGGAACCTCAATGGACAGTCAGATACTTTATGAGCTTTTCGGGGGGTTGATGGAATCGGGAAAAGTGTCGCGGGAGGAAAAGGAACGGTATGAAGAGATACTGAAAAAGCTGCCCCCCATAAAGCTTGACGAGGGCGGGGCGATACGCGAATGGACGGAGCCGTGGGAGGAGGTTGACAAGGGGCACAGACATATTTCACACCTTTTCGCTCTTTATCCCGGTTCCCTGATAGACTTTTCGGATAAAAGGCTTGTCGAGGCGGCGGAAAAAACGCTGGTGAGAAGGCTTGAAAACGGCGGGGGTCATACGGGCTGGTCAAGGGCGTGGATAATCAATCTTTGGGCGCGTTTGAGAAAGGGGGAGAAGGCTTGGGAGGATATAAAAAAGTACTTTGAGATATCGGTGCTCCCGAATCTTTTCGACAACCACCCGCCTTTTCAGATAGACGGAAATTTCGGCACAACGGCGGCTGTGGCAGAAATGCTTATTCAAAGCCATAATGGGAGAATCGTATTTTTCCCCGCTCTTCCTCGGGAATGGAAAAGCGGCGCGGCGAAGGGACTTGTATTAAGGGGAAAAATAACCGCCGATCTCAAATGGAGCGGCGGTAAGGGGGAGGTTGTTCTTAAAACCGAAGAGGGAAAAAAGGTGTTTATTGAAGGATTTGGGGAAACTACTCTTGTTAAAGGGGAGAATAAATTTACGGTTAATCTTTGAGTTTTCGGTTATTAAGCGTTTTATACTAAGGAACCGCTGATTAAATCGGTGTGTGCATATTGCGCGGCAGATTTTTCGTCAGATTGTACAAATTCGACGCAGGCGGGCTAGCGCCCGTCAAGGAGAAGTTGTGCAATCTGACGGAAAATATGCAAGCAAGATGCGCGCATCCGATTTAATCAGTGGTTCCCTAATCTTTGGTCAGATTACAGACAAAAAATGTTGACCAAAGATTAGTATTACGTATTTTCCGTTGGAACCTTTACGCGGGAAATCACGCTTTCGGCAACGGCCGTCGCAGGGTCGGAGCCTTGTTCCTTAGCCATTCTTCGGCAGATCAGGCGGTGGGGTATTACGTATCCCGCCGCTTTCTGTACGTCGTCGGGTGTCACAAACGCTCCGCCCCGTACCGCCGCTATACCCTGAGACATTTTTTTCAGGGCGAGGAGACCTCTTGTGCTTATACCCATCACCACGTCGGGGTGATTTCTCACGGCCTCGCCTATATCGGCGATATACTCCGTTACCGCGTCGTTTACCTTTATTTCCAGCACTTCGGACTGTATCGCGGAAAGGGCGGCTCCGTCGGCGACGGGTTCCGTTTTGTCAATGGGGTGTTTCGCGCCTATGGATTTCAATACGGACATTTCGCTTTCCTTTTCGGGAAAACCCAGGGAAAGGCGTATCATAAACCTGTCCAGCTGCGCTTCGGGAAGGGGAAAGGTGCCTGCGGTCTCTATGGGATTCTGTGTGGCGATAACGATAAAGGGGGTTGGGAGCTTAAGCTCTTCCCCGTCTATGGTGACCTGTTTTTCCTCCATACATTCCAGCAGAGCCGACTGGGTTCTGGGGGTGGCGCGGTTAATCTCGTCAGCCAGAAGAATGTTGGAGAATACGGGGCCTTTTCGGAGGATAAATTCCTGTTCCTTTATGTTGAAAAAATGTATTCCCGTTATGTCGGAGGGCAGAAGATCGGGGGTAAACTGTATTCGTTTAAAGGTACAGTCAAGGCTTTTGGCCAGAGCGCGGGCAAGCATTGTTTTCCCCGTGCCGGGAAGATCCTCGAGAAGGATATTTCCTCCCGCCAGAAGAGCGGAAACCACGGCGGAAATCTGTTCGTCCTTCCCTTTTATAACCTTTTTTATATTGTCGGTTATTTTTTTCGCGTATTCGCAGAGAGTCATTTATATTAAGTTCCTTTCAATTTAATGTGTCCGTATATCACTGTATCGCGGTATAATAAAAACGTTTAGAACCTGTCCACATAGGAATGGTGCGTGGATTTTCGAGCAGATTTTGTCGAGGACAAGGCAAAATTTCGCCGGCTTGCTGTCGCAGGTCAAGAAATTTTAACACACGAGGTGTTCGGTCATTTGCCCAAAGTCGGCGCAAGGACGCGCCGACTTTGGGCAAGTGACGAAACGCAGTCATCGGCAAAATCTGCCGAAAAGACGCGTGCCGATTCCTATGTGGACATGTTCTTATATTCCGTACACGATAACTTGCCCCCAAAAAACAAATAAAAAGAGGTTAACTACAAATCCACTTTATTCCATGGGCGGCTCGTTGGGAGGAGTCGGTGAAATGGCCGCCGGGGTTAATCTTAAACAGCGTTTCAATGCCTTTTTCCCGATAAAAGGACGCTATGGCTTCGGTGTTTTCCGAAACGGTTCGGAGATATGGGTTTCGGGTTCTGCTTTCCCCGTCGCCCAAGGAAAAACAGAGCTTTTTCGGGGAGGATTTCATTTCATTTAAAAAAACATAATCCTTAAAGCCGGGAAACCAGAGTGAGCCGGAAACGCTTGCCGCCGCGTCAAAAATATCGGTATGGTAAAGGGAGTAAAGGGCGAACATTCCCGCCATGGAATAACCCGCGATCCCCCTTCGGGAAACCTCGCCCAGATATTCCTCCGCTTTGGGAAGGATTTCGCCGAGCAGTAGATTAAGATATTCGTCCGCTCCCCCGGAAAAAGGGTCGTCGCCCTTTACGGCGGCGGGGGCTTTCCAAGGGGACATATCCCTGTTCCAGTCAAGATCGGTTACGGTTATCAGCGAAATACCGCCGCCGCTTATAATGTTCCATACTTCCCCGCCCTGATCGCCGTAGGTGTTCAGGTAAACCGCCGGGCTTCCTTTGGCGGCGGGGTAAACGGTTACGGTTTTTTCACCGGCGGTGAAGCGCTTTATTTCCGTGGGAGGGGTGTTTTCTTTTACGTCTTCCATGGCTTTCTCCCTTTTTTCGTATCAACGGTTAAGTATTTTTCCCATTTCCAGCCTGACCTCGGTTTTTTCGGTATCCTCGTTGGAATAAGAAAACAGGTCGAAGCCGATGGGGTTAAAGCCCGTTTTAAGATAAAATTCCACCGCCCTCGGGTTGCAGGTCTGGGTTTCCAGCACGGCCATACGCGCGCCGATTCGGATTCCCGTTTCAAGAGCCTTGTTCATCAGAGCGGTTCCCAAGCCTTTGCCGCGGAAGCTTTCAAATACCAGCAAATTGGTGATTCGCAGTCGGTTGTTCCATTTCTCCGAAAAAAATTCGACTATGCCCGCCAGCTCCCCCTCCGAAAACGCGCCGAAGGCGAGAGCGCCTTTCGCCCAGTTCTCGAAAAGCCTGTCGGTGAATTTTTTGTTCAGGGTTTTTCCGTAGGGGTTGAACTTCAGCTTAAAATCCCAATCGGAGACATCGAAGGAATAGTATCCGTCGGTGGAGTAGGAAAATTCCAGCTCGTGACCTTCCCATTTTTCCCGTTCGAGCTGTTTTATTTCGATTTTTGACATATTGTCTCCTTTTACTTGAAAATTTTACCCGAAAAACTCCGCGCCGTCTTCTTTGAGATTTTTTACGCTGTCCCGTTCCAGAAGCTTTCCGGTAACCAATATTCTTCCGCAGTGATAGTTGTTGTCGCGTATTTTCTTCACCATAATCTCCACCGCCTCGGTGGTCATACGGCAGCTGTTCACGTCCATGGTTGTGATTCGGGGATTGCTTATGGTGGAATAAATATGATTGTCATAGCCCACAATGGAAATATCGTCGGGCACGTGATAGCCCATCACTTTAAGCTGATTTATAAGCTGATAGGCGATACGGTCACAGTTGCACACGAAAGCGGTGGGCATTTCGTCGGGAAGCCTTATGGTTTTATAGCTTAAGCCGTCCTCGTCCCGATCGTTGATTATCCAGTCGTCCCGTAGGGGTATGCCGTGTTCCAGAAGGGATTTGTAATAGCCCATAAACCTGTCCTGTATACTTGAGGTGGCGGTTATCGTGCCCACGAAGCCGATACGCTTGTGTCCGTTTTCAATAAGGTGATTGGTAATGGTGTAGGAGCCAAAAAAGTTGTCCGACAGCACCGTCTCCACGTCGGAGCGGCTGCTGTAAAAATCCAGGAACACAACGGGGATACGGGAATCGAGTATTTTTTCCACATAATCGTCCGAAAACTGTCCCAAAACTATTATTCCGTCCACCTTCCTGTCGGTGACGGAGTTGGGCATCTGTCCCGTGCGCTCGTCCTTTTCGGGAATGACCTCCAGAATTCCGTAATAGCTCTGTTTCTGAAGAAGCTCCACTATATAGCGGTAGACCACCCAATAAAAAGCGCTGGCGTCGCTGATAAAACGTTTCGCCACCAATACTCCTATGTTATAGGTGAGCGGCTCTCCGGTATTTTTGGACGTATAGCTTACACGGTATCCCATTTCGTTGGCCTTTTGCTTAATGCGCTGTCTCAGTTCCTCGCTAACTCCGTCCTTATCGCCGAGAGCTTTGGATACGGTTACGGTGCTGCACCCCAGTTCGGCGGCAATGTCGCTCATGGTTACGGTTTTTTTAATCATTTATGTACCATTCCTTTCCCTTTTCACCTAAACTGTTAAGTATATTTTAAGTTAATTTAGGAAAAAAGTAAAGCAAAAAAATCTACAAAATTTTTAATTCAGTGTTGTAAATATTGCCAAGCGTAAAAATATAACTCGTGTATTCGATTACATTAAGTCATATTAGATAAAAAGAAAACGTTTTTTTAGGCGAAACAAACGATTGTATTTAAAGCCCGCGTATGGTAAAATATTATAAATATGAAAGGATGATGGTAATTATGGGCGTTACTATAAAAGATGTTGCCAGAGCCTCCAACGTTTCCGTGGCAACGGTATCGAGAGTGCTCAACAAGCATTCGAACGTTTCGGACGAAACGGTGGAAAAGGTCACCAGAGTTATGGAGGAAATGGGGTACAACCCCAATTGTCTCGGAAGGGATTTGCGCAAAAGCGAGACTAGGCGTATTCTGGCCATAATCGCCGCCACGGAGCAGAGCTTTTATTCCGACGTACTGCGCGGTATGGACGAAGCCGCATTTGCCCAAGGATATGACGTTCTCATAGCCACCACCCACGACGACCCGGAGCATGAAATGCACCTTCTCAAAATGCTGCTTTCCCATTCGGTGGACGGCGCGGTGCTTCTGGGCGCGAAGCAGGAGGCCTCCACCATATCGAAGCTCGCGGAAAATCACAATATCGCCCTTTGTCTGGAGCGCATGGAAGGCTGTAACGTACTGACCGTCACGATAGACAACGTAAAGGCGGGAAAGGACGCGGTCAACTATCTTATAAGCAAGGGACACAGAAGGATAGGCCTTATTTCCACCGAAACCAGAAGTCAGAGCTCGGTGGATCGGGAAAAAGGCTATCGTCAGGCTCTTAAGGAAAACAATATACCTTTCGACGAAAAGCTGGTGTATCTGGGGACTTACGAAACCGAGTCGGGCACAACGGGCTGCCGCTATCTTCTGGGGCTTGAGGAGCCGCCCACGGCTATTTTTTCAATTTCCGATATGATAGCGATTGGCGCTATGAACTACGCCATTTCAAAGGGAGTCAATATAGGCAAGGACGTTATATTTTTCGGTTTTGACAACATAGCCTATTCCCATATATTCGTGCCGCATCTTTCCACGGTGGAGCAGCCCTGTTTTCTTCAGGGAAAGCTTGTTATCGAAAAGCTTATAAACAATATAAAAAGCGAAATTCCCGATAAGAGCGTGTATATGCTGCCCCACAGTCTTGTGCTGAGGGAATCCACGGGAGATTAAGAATACGCGGAATTACAGCCTAAAGAAAGGAACAGAAGGATTATGAATCAGGTTATCGAAAATATTTTATCAAGAAGAAGCATAAGGGCGTTCGGCGAAAGGAAGATACCTAAGGAGGATTTGGAAATATTGGTAAAGTGCGCCTTATATGCGCCCAGCGCAAGAAATCTTCAAACCTGGAGGTTTACGGTGCTTACGGAAAGGGAGGATATTGACGGGTTGGCTTCCGTTATGGGAAAAGCGCTTGGCAGAGAGGGATACGATATGTACAGCCCCGCCGCGCTTATTATTCCCTCCAACAGAGCCGCTTCGCCCTACGGGCGCGACGATAACGCCTGCGCTCTCGAAAATATTTTCCTCGCCGCCCACTCGCTGGGAATAGGGTCGGTATGGATCAACCAGCTTAACGGAATTTGCGATGAGGAAGAGGTGAGAAAGGTTCTCGCCAAATTTGAAATTCCGTCGGATCACACGGTTTACGGTATGGCGGCTTTGGGGTATTCCGCCGAAGCGGAGGTTAAAAAGGTTGAAAAGACAGGGGAGGTAAAGTTTTTCTGATTTGTGATGCGGGCTGGTTTTAAAAGGAAATATATGATTTTTAGCACTCTCAGGCTGAGAGTGCTAATTTCGTTTTCCTGTCACATAAACGTAATATTTCTGTCAAGAAAGAGGTATAATATTATAGTCACAAAAGGAAAAGACAACAAATTCAAAGATAAGGCAATATAAACAAAAGGCCGAATAATTACGGCAGACAGTAAAGCCCAATCTTTGAAACACGCTTATTCCAAAGGAGGAATTGATTATGAGTATGCTTACACCGTTTGAAAGAAAAGGATATGACCTTTTTAACGCTTTTCACGAATTCGAGAACGACTTCTTTAAGGGAAACCAGATCACCAGCTGTAAAACCGACATAAGGGACGAAGGGGACAAGTTCGTTTTGGAAAGCGAGCTCCCCGGCTTTGAGAAGGAGGATATCAAGCTGGATCTTAACGGCGACTGTCTCACCGTATCCGCTCAGCACAGCTCAAGCAGCGACGAGAAGGACAAAAAGGGGAGCTATGTGCGGAGGGAACGCTCTTATTGCTCTTATCAGAGGAGCTTTAACGTGTCCGAATGTGAGCTTGGCCAGATTGACGCGGAATATAAGAACGGGGTTTTGACGATATCGCTTCCCAAAAAAGAAAAAACGCAGCCCTCTGTAAGAAGGCTGGAAATCAAGTAAATCTCAGAAACTGTTTCAATAGGAATGGTTTCTTAATACAAAACCGCCGCTTGGGACAAAAAACCTTTGTTTTTGACAAAGTTGCCCCAAGCGGCGGTTTTTTCCGCCAATAATACGATTTACCTGAATATAAAATAAGCCGCAACCGCCAGCATCAATGACGCCGCCGCCAATATCCAGTTACGGCGTATCATCTTTTGCAGCTTATCCCTTTGCTCTTCCCTGTTAAGTTTTTTCTTCATACGGATCCGCTCCTTTCCGGACGGTGTAATGAACGTTTTTGGCCGTTTGGCGCGATCCTCGTTTCGGGTATGGAATTCGTCGGACGAAGATCGGCATAAATTGCTCCCAAAATAATTTTACCACACTTTTTACGATATTTCAAGTTGACATTTTCAAAAAAATATGGTACAATTTTCAGGGTAAAGCATAAAATGTATCGTAATAAAAAATCGTATTAAAGACTGAGATCGGTCAGAGTAAGGCGTATCCCGTTTCACAGAGAGCCGCGAAAGCTGAAAAGCGGTATTCGGAGCGCTTGAAGGTGCGGCCGTGAGTCGGCGGAAGGAAATTTCCAGTATTTCCGCCCGTACCCCGCGTTAAGGGTAAGAGCCTTTTTACTGTAAAAAAGGAAAATCGGAGTGGAACCGTGACAGAAATGCCGCCTTCGTAAAGGAAGGGCGGTTTTTGTTTTTTCGGTTCGCTTTCATCTATATCGATACGGAAAGGAACGGTTATTACGATGTTTGAACAATTGAAGGCCGAGCTTGATTCTATTATAGAGCGCGATCCTGCGGCAAAAAACAGGATAGAAGTCTTTCTCCTTTACCCCGGCTTTAAAGCCATAAGAGCATATCGGAAAGCGCATAAGCACTATCTTAAAGGACATTTTTTCCGCGCAAGAGCAATATCCCAGAGAGCCCTCAAAAAAACGGGAATAGAAATACATCCGGGAGCAACAATAGGAAAAAACCTGTTTATTGACCACGGAAGCGGCGTGGTAATAGGCGAGACCACCGAAATCGGCGACAACTGCACCATTTATCAGGGAGTTACCTTAGGAGGGACGGGAAAGGAAACGGGTAAGCGCCACCCCACCTTGGGGAGCAACGTAATGGTGGGAGCGGGCGCAAGGGTTTTGGGTCCCTTTAAAGTGGGAGACAACAGCAAGATCGCCGCCAACGCGGTGGTTCTCAGCGAGGTTCCCCCGGACTGCACCGCCGTGGGAGTGCCCGCGAGGATAGTTAAGCGGGACGGAATACGGGTTGGCGATCTGGATCAGATTCATTTTCCCGACCCCGTTTCGCAGGAAATGTGCGGCATAAAAAGAGAGCTGGATAAGATACTGGAAGAGATCGAAAATACGGAACAATAAAAAAATTTTATTATTTTTTTAAATGAAAGGATACGACAATGCTTCTTTACAACACAATGACAAGACAAAAAGAGGAATTCAAGCCCGTAAACGGAAATAAGGTGAACATTTACGTCTGCGGCCCCACCGTTTACAATTATATCCATGTGGGGAACGCCAGACAGCTTTGCGTTTTCGACACCCTTCGCAGATATCTGAAATACAGGGGCTACGAGGTATGCTATATTCAGAATTTTACCGATGTGGACGATAAAATCATAAAAATTGCCAATGAAAAGGGGATTTCGCCCTTCGAACACGCGGAGGCGATGATAAAGGAATATTTTACCGACGCGAGAGGTCTTAACGTTTCGGACGCGGATATTCATCCGAAGGCCACCGAAAGCATGGACATTATACTTGAGATGGTGAAAAAGCTTATTGACAAGGGCTTCGCCTATCAATCGGGAGGGGACGTTTACTTTGCCGCCAACAAATATCCCGAATACGGAAAGCTTTCCCATATGCCCCTTGACGACCTCAGGGCGGGAGCGAGCGAAAGAGTGGGACAGGAGGGAGAACAGAAGCGCGACCCTATGGATTTCGCGGTATGGAAGGCGGCAAAGGAGGGAGAGCCTTATTGGGATTCACCCTACGGACACGGAAGACCCGGCTGGCACATTGAGTGCAGCGCAATGTCAAGCCACTTTGTAAAGGGCACCCTGGATATACACGGCGGCGGAGCCGACCTTATCTTCCCCCACCACGAAAACGAAATAGCCCAGTCCGAGTGCGCAAACGGATATCCCCTGGCCAACATCTGGATGCACGGGGGAATGCTGAACGTGGATAACCGAAAAATGAGCAAATCAAAGGGAAACTTCTTCCTTGTAAGAGATTTGTCGGAGCGTTTCGGATATGAACCGGTAAGATTTATGCTTTTACAGGTGCAGTACAGGGTACAGCTGAATTACACCCGTGAGGTGATGGAAAGCGCTGCGGCTTCTCTCGCGAGGCTCAAAAACTGCCGCGCGACGCTTAAAAAAGCGATTCCCGCCGCCAAGGAGGGAACGGTGGGAGAATATGCCCTTAAAATCTGTGAAAACAGGAAAAGACAGTTTATAACCGCTATGGACGACGATCTTAATACCGCCGACGGAATCACCGCCGTATTCGAGCTGGTGAGAGAGATAAACACCGCTCTCGCCGATCCCGAAACCTCGAAAGGAAGCCTCGAAGCCTTTGAAAAGACCTTTGAGGAGCTGACGGGGGTATTGGGCATACTTTACGAAAAAGAGGAAGAAATTCCCTCCGAGATACTCGAGCTGGCGCAAAAGCGCAAGGAAGCGCGAAAGAACAAGGATTTCGCCATGGCCGACAGCATAAGGGACGAGATAGCCGCAAGGGGGTATATTGTGGAGGAAACGAGACAGGGAACGAATATAAAAAAAGCGTAATTTCTTATTACAGCGCATTTTTCGGAAAAGCGAAAATTATTGCCGAATTGTTACCGTTTTTTCACTTGACTTTAGGACAATTTACCTATATAATATATAAGTAATGCCTAATGCCGATTTTCCGAAAAATCCGAAAGAACTGAAAGGATATTATAATAAATGACGTTTAAAAAAGCCATGGCGTTTTTTTCCGCCGTAACCGCTTCGGCGATTTTGCTGAGCGGCTGCTCCTTGTTTGGGGGCAACGTAAAAAGCGCGGTTCTGGACTACGATTTCTCCGAGATGGAGCTTATTCAGCTTCGGGAGCCGGAGGAAGGCCAAACGGCGGCGGTAATAAAAACCTCTATGGGGGACATTACGGCGGTGCTTTACCCCGAATACGCCCCCAAGGCGGTTCAGAACTTCGTAAACCGCGCCAACGAGGGCTATTACAACAACACGAAGATATACGAAAACTATGAAAAGCTTTTTGTGGCCACCGGCTCCTCAAACGACGGAGCCACGGGAGCCACCGACGACGGAAAGCTTATTGAAAACGAATACTCGCCCAAGCTGTGGCCCTTTAAGGGGGCGCTGTGCGCTTATTCCCTCACCACCGGATATTTTGACAGCAGGTACTTTTTTTGCAACACCTATGAAGAATTTACGGAAGAGCAGATTTCCGATCTTAAGGGGATTCAAAGAGACGGGGAACAGCTTTTTCCGGACGAGCTTGTAGAGGCGTGGGTGGAACACGGCTCCCTCCCCAATCTGAGCGGCTTCTACACGGTATTCGGTCAGATAGTTGAAGGCATGGACGTGCTCGAGAAAATAGTGGACGCCGAGTATAACACCGAAACATATAAGCCGATTGACGATATAATAGTTTACAGCGTCGAAATAACAAAATATTCTAAATGACATATGAAGGCCTGTGCGGAAATTGTGCGGGTCCCGAAAAGGAGTTATCATGAATAAGATCACAAAAATTGTCTTTGCGGTTTCCGCCGCTCTTTCCCTTGCTTTTTCGTCGGGCTGTTCAAAGGAAACGCCGTTTATGGGAAACACCGTTGAAGCGTATCTCGATGAAAACGATATTTTCGCGGTAATAAAAGTAAAGGATTACGAGGAGGAGATCACCGTAAAGTTGTTTCCTCAGGTTGCTCCGAAGGCGGTGAAAAAATTCATAGAGACCGTCAATCTCGGATTTTACGACAACAGGATATTCCACCGAGTGGTAAAGGATAAGCTGATACAGGGCGGTTCCCTTTCGGGGACCGGATATGACGGGGAAGTTTCCGACAAGGAGTATTTCGCCTCCGAAACAAACAGGTATATGAACCACTACTACGGAGCGGTTTGTATGGCGAAAAACTCAAAGGGCAACTACCGCCAGTTTTACATAGTAAACAGCAGCGAGACCGTTAACATAGATGAAATCGCCGCCGAGCTGAAAGAAGACCTGGACAACGAGGAAATAATGAACGGGCTTCTTCCCGATGACAAGAAATACTACCAGGATTACTACACAAAGCTTAACTCCATTCCCGCCGAAGTGAAAGAGCGCTATCAACAGGTGGGGGGCATTTACGAATACGACGGAGAGGACACCGTATTCGGTCAGGTGATTGACGGCTGGAACACTTTAAAAGCGATAAACGAGGTGGAAACCGCCTTCGGAAACACCTCCGACGACTCGAACGGAATCGCCTCGAAGCCCATAACCGACATCGTTATAGAATCGGTGGAAATTCTCAGGATAACCCCCGAAGAGACCACCACCGAGGAAAAAACCAGAGCCACCCGCGCCACAAAAGAATCCACGGCGGCGGAAACCACCACCGCCCACGAAACCCAAAGCACGGAAGAAACACAGGACACCGCCCAAACCTTAGACACCACCGAAACACCCGAGTCCACGGATTCCGCAGCATAGAATTGATAAGGAACAAGGGTTATCAATATATTGTATGCGAAAAAAGAACAGAACATAGATATTGAAGGACAAATAAAAAAGTTGGACGAATTATGAAAAATAATTTCCGTCGGAGGAATTTGTTGGTTAATATGTAGATTTTTTGATTTTTCCTTTCATTTTTTATTTGTTTATGATATAATATCTTGGTGACATTTTGAAATACTACTATTGTTCAGATGATTCCGAAAATTTTTGCGGTAAAATTATGGCAAAAAGTAAGGGTGCTTCGTGAACCTCAAATAAAACAAGAGGCAGGCATTAAAATTGGATAAATTTATTATAAACGGCGGCAGAAGACTTCAGGGAACCGTAAATATAAGCGGAGCGAAAAACGCCGCGGTGGCCATTATTCCCGCCGCGATACTGGCGGAGGGTCCCTGTACCCTGTATAACGTTCCCGAAATCAACGACGTGTCCATCGATCTGAGAATTCTCACCGAAATGGGCGCCGACGTTAAAATACTGGGTAAAAACACAATCAGGGTGGACGCGACACATATCCGCGATATGGTAGTTCCCTATGAGATGGCGCGTTCCATGAGGGCGAGCTATTATTTTCTGAGTACCATGCTGAACCGCTTCAGCAGAGCGAGAGTGTCAATGCCGGGAGGATGCGATCTGGGCGACCGTCCCATAGACCAGCACCTTAAGTGCTTTAAGGCGCTGGGCGCCGATTACAATATCGAGCACGGCATTGTCGACATAAAAGCGGACAAGCTGGTTGGAACGCAGATTTATTTTGACCGCGTGACCGTAGGAGCCACCATTAACGCGATACTGGCGGCGTGTAAGGCGGAGGGGCTCACCATTCTGGAAAACGCCGCTAAGGAGCCCCACATTGTGGATCTCGCCAACTTCCTGAACTCTATGGGCGCCGATATTATGGGCGCGGGCACAGACGTAATTAAAATACGCGGAGTGAACAAGCTCCACGGAACGGAATACACCATCATTCCCGACCAGATAGAGGCGGGAACATATATGATAGCCGCCGCCGCCACAAAGGGAGACGTTATCATAAACAACATAATCCCCAAGCATCTGGAGCCGATCACATCAAAGCTCAGGAAAATAGGCGTTGTTATAGAAGAACGCGACGAGTATCTTCGGGTTATCGGACAGGACAGATACGAAAAGACAACGGTAAAAACAATGCCTCATCCCGGCTTCCCCACCGACATGCAGCCGCAGCTCACCGCTCTCCTCACTATGGCCAAGGGCACCAGTATAGTGACGGAAAGTATGTTTGACAATCGGTTCCGCTATGTGGACGAGCTTAGAAGAATGGGCGCCGATATCTCGGTTGACGGAAAGGTAGCCATAATAGAAGGCGTAGGGCACTTGACGGGCGCGCCCGTTAAAGCCTCCGACCTCAGAGCTGGCGCGGCGCTTATTATCGCCGGACTTTCCACCGAAGGCACCACCGAAATAGAGGACATTTTTCATATTGAACGGGGCTATGAGGATATGGAGATAAAGCTCCGCAACTTAGGAGCGGATATCGTAAAACGGGTATTTACGGACGGAATGAGAAAGGCGCTTTAATTCAGAACTTTTTATACTCGCCTCTATTGCAAATGGTGAATACAATGTCGAGCAGAAATTTTGCGTGTCAAGGCGGAGGCAAGTCAGGGACGACAGCGAAAACACGCGGAATTTGCAACAGAGGTGAGTATATATATGTTGGAAATCGAGAAGCTTCCCAATGCCGAAGGCGGGAGGTTTCTCGATTAAAACGTTTTCGGAGTTGGCGCGGATTATATGGGCTTTTTTTTCCAATAAATATTGTTTTTTTAAGAGTATCACGCGGCCGCCCAAACCGACACAGTGCCACCAAAAGTAAAATCAAATAAAATCGAAAAAAGGAGAAAACCGTGAAGCTTCTTTCGATATGCAGCTCAAGCAAAGGAAACTCAACATTTATTGGAACAAAGGAAAGAGGGATAGCGATAGACGTGGGATGCAGCTATAAAGCCTTTCGCGAGGGTCTTTCCGCTGTCGGCGCGGATATCTCCGCCGTTAAGGCCGTTCTTGTCACACACGAGCATTCCGATCATATAAAGGGACTTTTGACTCTCACAAAACGCGTAAACGTACCGATTTACGCGGAGGAGCCTATTCTCGACTATCTTGTTAAGCACGGGAATGTGACTTCCACCGCCGACCTCAGAAGCGTAAATGAGCTTGGGGAGATAGATTTTGACGCGGAAATAAGCCGTTTTCCCACCCCTCACGACGCGGAAGCGAGCGTGGGTTACGTTTTTGACTTCGGGGCGCAAAGGCTCGGCTTTGCCACCGACTTGGGGCACGTTACCGAAACGGTTAGGAAAAACCTCTCGGGCTGCCGCACGGTGTTTATCGAAGCCAATTACCAGCCGGAAAGGCTGGTAAGCAATCCCGGCTATCCCGCCTATTTGAAAGCGCGGATCGCCTCGGATAAGGGGCATTTGTCCAACCCCGATTCTGCTGAATTCTGCGCGGAGCTGGTAAGAAAAGGGACGGTAAGCCTGGTGCTGGGACATCTCAGTCAAGAAAACAACACGCCGGAGCTGGCTTATAACGCGGTAAAGAACAGGCTTTTCTCCGAGGGTCTCGCGGCGGAAAAGGATTTTACGCTTAATGTGGCGCGAGTACATAATACAGCGGGTGAATATATTTCCTTTTAGGTATTAGGGCTTGTTTGAAAAATCGGAAACGCCGTCTTTTTGCCCCAAAACGGTCATCTTTTGCGTCAAAAAGCCTTGTCGAACGACGGTTTGACTGCGTTTTTTTCCTTGAAGCCAACCATTTTGAGTCGAAAATCCGTCGTTTCCTCTATTTTCAAACAAGCCCAAAGTCTCACGCCAAACTGACGAAAAAACAGGCCTCTAATTGGCATAATACATAAAAATTTTGGCAAACCTTACATTTTTTCGGCTTTTCTCTTGACAAAAAAGATTTATTATTGTATGATAAATATGTATATTTGTGTCTTTTGGATAATCTATACCATAGCATATGAAGCCAATCGGTTTTTGCCGAATTTTTAAATGAAAGGACCGTTTAAAATGGGACTGAAGGAAAATTTTTCGCAGGCGGTAAAAGAGCTTACCGGTAATACGAAAGAGGATGACAAAAAAAGAAACGCTCAGGTGGCGGGTCTTAAAAAGGCGTTGGACAACGATCCGTCTTTTTCCGCAGACAGCCGTTTCACAGAGGGAACAAGCCGTCCTTATTACCGCGAGGAAGCTGACCGGTACAATGACCGCAGCGACGCATACCGCCGGGAAAACACCCGCGACGGCTCAAGACCCATTGCGGACGGCGACAGGAACCAAGGGGGAAGAGACCGCTATAACGACAGCCGCGGCTATTCAAGACCGAGAAACGACGATTATCGGGACATAAACGATTATCGCGATCAAAACGGATACCGCGAATACGCCGACAACAGAAGCGGAGGATATGGCGACAACGCCCGCCGCGACGACAATTACGGCGTAAGGAATTACGATTCTCAGTCCGCCGAGGGCAGAAACGACAATTACAACCGCTCCTATGACAATCGTCCTTACGACAATAACCAACAGGAACGCTATGACGATCAGTCCTACGACGAACGGGGATATAACGGACAGGCGTATACTGACGGGCGCGGAGACGCTTACGGAAGACCGAATACCTCACCCTCCGGAAACCGACAGAACGAGGAGCAGGAGAACTATGGCGGGCAGAGCGGATACAGCGGCTCTCAGGGAAGCTATAACGACGGCCGAAACGGATACGGCGGCGCTCCTCAGGACGGTTATAACGGCGGCGGTGAAAATTCCGACCGCCGCAGATATGATAACAGCCGGAACGGCGACGGCTACGCCCGCCGAGACGGCCGCGAAAGCTCAGGCGCTTCGGAACGCAACTATAATGTACGCAGCTTCAACAACAATCAGCAGCGCTACGACCCGCGGGAAAGGCAGCAGCCCCAGAACGGTGACGGCAGACGGCCGGCCTATCCCATCGGCAATGTAAACCAGCGCGATTACCGCGACGCTCCCGATAACGAGCTTACCGTTATTTCCAGAAACACCATAATCGACGGAAACGTACGCTCCTTCGCCAATATGAGCATTGACGGGGACATAAGGGGCGATGTGGAGACCACAAAGGATATAGATCTGAACGGAAGAATAATAGGGGATATCATTTGCAGCAACGCCAATATGATGGTATCGCAGGTTCAGGGAAACATCCAGCTCAAGGGCGACGTGGAAATAGGAAGAGACACGCTTCTTATAGGCGATCTGAATTCGGGCTTTGCCAAGATAAACGGCAAGGTTAAGGGCAATGTAGAAGTAACCGGAAAGGCGGAGTTCAAAGCCGACGCCGTGGTATTCGGGGATATAAGCGCCTCCACCATCACCGTTGACGACGGCGCGATTATTCAGGGATATGTAAGCACCACCTTCCTTAACAAAGAGGAAAGCGAGAGAATATTCCCCGAATCCATCGAGATAGGCGATTAACGTAAACTGAGGATATGGAAAAAAGAGCCGCAAGCGAAATTAAAAAAGAATTTATTGAGATATATGAAAAAAATATTAAGCGGGAGGGCGCGGACAAACTTCTGGATTATCTGTGCCGAAGCGACTTCTTCACGGCTCCCGCCAGCACGAGATTCCACAGCTGTTATGAAGGAGGTCTCGCCCAGCATTCCATAAACGTGTTCCGCTGTCTTACGGACTATCTTTCAAGAGAACGGGTAAAGGAAACATATAAGCTGAGTTTTTCCGAGGAAACGGTGGCTATTGTTTCCCTTCTTCACGATATCTGTAAGACGGACGTTTACATAAGAGACTTTCGGAACGTGAAAAATGATCAGGGCGTGTGGGAAAAAGTCCCCTGTTATAGGTATGAGGATAAGCTGCCCTACGGACACGGGGAGAAATCCGTGTATATGATAAGCGGGTTTATGAGGCTGAATCGGGACGAGGCGATGGCGATACGCTGGCATATGGGATTCTCGGGCGGCGAGGACAGCAATATAGTGGGAAGCGCGTTGGAAAAGTACCCCTTGGCCTTTGCCATGGCGACGGCGGATATGGAAGCGACGTATTTTCTTGAAGAATGATATAGTTCTTTTATAATTATCGAATATAAAAAGCTGTAATTCCGGCTGACACCGGGATTACAGCTTTTTAAATCACTATGCTCTATCCCCCAGAAGCCACTTTATGGTTCCCTTGTCCGCCTGTCCGACTATCGTATCCGTCACCGCGCCTCCCCGATAGACAAGCATGGTGGGCACCTGATTGACTCTGAAGCGATAGGCTATGTCCGGCTCGTCGTTGACGTTAATCCTGACGATTTTGGCCACGCCCTTCATTTCCTCGCTGATTTCCTCCAGAGAGGCGTAGGCCTTCTTTTCGCGGTCGTGAGAGGACCAGAAATCAATCAGAACGGGGACGCTGCTGTGAAAAATCTCGTTGCTTATGTTATCCTGTGTTACAATTACGGTTGACATATCTTTTGTTTCCTTTCGTTTATTCTTTGACAGAGTTAGTATTGCCGGAATTGGGTTTTTATAAACTTTTACGGAGCAAAAAAACTGCCGCTGGAAAACGGCAGTTTTTAATTTTTTTCATACTTCCGATTAGGTGAATTTTTTTCGTCAAAGTTTATTCGGCGGTTCCCTCTCCCGCGTCGGGGGAGGATTCATACACGATCAGGTCGGAGCCTTCGGGGTCGATACGGGGAGCGCCAAAATCCTTTTGGAGGGAAACGTTATCCGCTATCCAGTCAATGCCTATGATTTCGTCGGAGGTAAGGGTAGCGCCCTTTTCTATTTTAACAACGCCGTCGGTATCCTTCACTTCTCCGGTAAAAATAAGGGTTTTTTCCTCAAAAGCAAGCTGATACAGCACGTCGCATATCTCCTCGGTGCCTTCGCGGCATATCTCGCTGAAATCAATAACGCGAACCGCCTTTTCCCTTACTCCGCCCATATAAACGGTGGGAACCTTACCCATGGCATATCTCACGTTTCGCAGCTGGTCTATAAGGAAAATGGAGAGATAGTAATAACAGCCCGAAAGGTAAGTGTTGGGGGCAAGCTCGGGCATATTGTGAGCGAGTCCGATCACCTTTACGCCTATCTGTTCGCAGTACTGTACGGCGTATTTGGAATATGTAGCGGTAAAGATTACATCGCAGCCCTGAGCCACCAGATCGTCTATCGCCTGTTTATTTTCCTCGTCGCTGTAGCCCCACGCCCAGTTAAGGCGCACATCAGGATGAGTCTTGTCGTTAAGCTCCTTTGTTCCCTGAATATAGCCGTCCACTATGTTGTATACGGACATTACGGAACGGTCGGCCACTACGCCCAGAATATTGCTGTCGGAGTTAAAGGCGGCCGCGAGACCGCATACGTAAGAGCCCTTGTACATTTCCCCCTGGAACACGGCGAGATTCGATCGGGTTCTTTCTCCGCCGAAGCTTATGAAATAAACGGAGGTATTGGCTTCCGCTTCCTCGTGTATGACGTTGGCGAAACGGTTGCTGGTGCCCACTATGACGTTGCAGCCCGCGTTCACCAGCGCGGCGGTAGCGTCTGCAAACTGAGAAACAAGAACATTTTCCACGTAACAGGTTTTCGCGCCGTTCACGGAGCGCTCTATCTCCGCTCTTGCGGCCTCAAACACCTCGCTTGCTGAATCGCCTCCGGCAGTACCCGCATAAATAAAACCAACCTTAAGTTCCAACTCGGGGGGGAGGTCAATCAGCGACGAGGTCACCACCTGACCGCTCTCGTCGGTAACGGCTTCTCCGTTTTCGTCGGTAACCGTCACATAATCTGTATTGGAGGTTTCCTCCGGATTCTCCGGGTCGCCGCCACCGCTGCAGCCCGTTCCCGTAACAATCATACAGCCCGCCAGAAACAGGCTCAAAAATCTTTTCTTTATATTTTTCATTTGGATTCCTTTCGTTTTAAACGGGAATAAACCCGATTTTAACGGATTCGTATCTTATTATATAATAACACATTTTTTGATTTTTTGCAATAGTTTTTTTGGTAATACTAATCTTTAATCATATTGTAGACGAAGTCGGAAATATGATTAAAGATTACACCCAAAACACTAATCTTTGGTCAACATTTTTTGTCTATAATCTGACCAAAGATTAGTATAAGGGATAAAAAGTGATAAAAATGCGTACCACAAAAAACAAGACGCTCTTGTAAGCGTCTGTTTTCATTAAAAATGTCTTTACTTAACCTTTGCAACAACTTCCTTAAGAGCCTTTCCTGCCTTAAAAGCGGGAACTTTTGTTGCGGGGATCTTAATCTTCTTCTTGGTTTGAGGATTGATACCCTGTCTTGCCGCACGAGCTCTTACCTCAAAAGTACCGAATCCGACCAGAGCAACCTTATCGCCCTTCTTGAGGGCTTCGGTAATGCTATCGACAACAGCCGCAAGAGCCTTTTCGGAATCCTTCTTGGTCAGTTCTGTCTTTTCAGCGATAGCTGATACAAGTTCTGCCTTAGTCATTTTAAATATCCTCCGTAAAACGTAATATATATGAATTATACTGAGTTTTAAAACATTTGTCAATGTTTTTGGCAAAAAAAGTGGAAAAAAAAATTTTTTTTTGCATTTTTGCCAAATAAAAGGCTTGAGAACGATCAGAAAGTGATATCTCCTACAGTCCCTCCCACCAGTTTTACCAGCTCGGGGGCGGGACATTCTATCTGAAGCCCAACTTTTCCGCCGCTTACTATGATTATCGGAAGCGATTCGCACTCTTTTCCGAACACGGTTTTGTACTGTTTTTTCATTCCCACGGGCGAACAGCCGCCCCTTATATAACCGGTCACCTTGTTTATATCCTT
Organism: uncultured Ruminiclostridium sp.; assembly: GCA_949878745.1. Classification (GTDB taxonomy): domain Bacteria; phylum Bacillota; class Clostridia; order Oscillospirales; family Ruminococcaceae; genus Ruminiclostridium_E. The sequence goes on from CATLBH010000003.1 coordinate 33,177, forward strand.
AACGGGAATCATTTCCACCGACTTTTCACCCACCGATTTCGCGGCTTTTTTCAGGTCAAGTTCCTTTAAAACGGGAATGACAAAAACGTAATAATTGCTTCCCCCTTTGGTAACCAATGTTTTAAACACACTTTGCGGGTCCCGGTTCAAAAGCTTAGCCACCGTTTCGCCGTCGGGGGCTTCTTTGCCGTGGGGGTAGGAGTGGGATTCGTAGGGGATTTTGTTTTGTTCGAGAATACGCATAGCGTTGGTTTTGGGTTCGGACATTTCTTTTAACGTTCCTTTCTTTTATGAGACTTTTTTAAAAAACATTTAATCCTTGCAAAATCCGCAAAAATATGTTAAAATAATCTCGTCGGCTGATGAATACGCCGATTTTCAATCGAGTCAGTACCAATTGAAAATCAGATATTAACGCAAAAAGGAAGGAGCGTATCCGTTATGGACATACAGCGTTCGGGCGAGGATTATCTGGAGACAATATATATTCTGCATAACCGCACCGGATACGTGCGTTCAATAGATATCGCCACCGAAATGGGCTATTCCAAGCCCAGCGTAAGCAAAGGAATGAGCATATTAAAAGAGCTCGGGTATATAACAATGGCTGCGGACGGGCAGATAAAGCTCACGAAAAACGGACTTAAACGGGCGAGACAGGTATATGACCGTCATCTTGTGATACGCGATTTTTTTATAAAAAAGCTTGGGGTAAATCCGACCACGGCCGAGCTGGACGCTTGCAGAGTGGAGCACGTCATAAGCGAGGAAACCTATCTCAGGCTTCGGTATTTTATGAGCGAAAGTTTGTCCGAGGAAGCTTCCTTCGAAGCTTTCTTCCCGGAAGCGGAGGAAGAATATCCCGAGGAAAACGGGGAAAAGGAATAACGAGTGTCATAACAGCGCCGTAAAAGGAATTTCGGTTAAAATTACCGTATCGTCCGTCCCCGAAGCCGAGGATACGGTATATTTTTCGGCGGCGAACAGATAAAAGGGGAAATCCTCGGTGTCCGCGGAGGTGAAACCTTTGCTGAAACCCGTGCCGCTTTTTTTGACAAGGCTCTCTTTTTTACACCACAGTTCTCTTAAAAAGCGCTGCTTGTCCTTTGCGCTATTGAATTTTGCCAGTTCCCTTTCGCTGCAAATTCTCGGAGCTATATTTTCGTTTATCGATCGATTGTCCATAACGTCGACACCGACCTCGGCTCTTGACGCGGCGGCGGCAACGGCGGTTTTACAGTGACTTATGCTGAAAAAAACGTCAATATCAGAAAAATATGGCTTTCCGAATTTTCCGTATGTAAAGGGAGCGGTATCGGTCATACCGAATCGCTCCGAAACGAGCTTTTGAAGCAGCAGATAGGAAAAGGCGCCCTCTGTTTTTCCCGAAAGGGTTTTTCCGCTAATATAATTCCCGCGCCATTGGGGGAGCCTTTCGGACGCGGCCGCGAGCTGCTTCTCGGTGATACCCTCGATAGGCGTCACATATATAAACGTTTCCGACAAAGGGATACCTCCGTTTTTCACCGTATGAAAACGGCGTTTCAAAATTATTTTTCCGTATCAGGGACAATTGAGAAGGTTAAAGCGCGTCTATATCCGCTATTTCATAGCCTTCCTCCCGCCAGCGGTCTATTATGCCGCCCAAGGCTTTTGAATTGGCTTCGGATACTGCGTGAAGGAGGTAAATCGCCCCGCTGTGAACGGACTCCGTAACCGTTTTCAAGGCTTCGGAAGGGGCTGGCTGGCTGTCGGGATCCCAATCCTTGTAGGCGAAGCTCCAGAAAACGCTTGTGTAGCCCATGGATTCCATCTGAATAAGCGTTCTTTCGCTGAATTCGCCCATTGGAAAACGGAAAAGCTTCATTTCGTACCCAAAATTTTCCCTAACGTAATCGTGAAGGGTCATAACCTCTTTTTCCGTTTCCTCGGGAGAAAGGGAGGGGAAGCTGGGATGAGTATAGCTGTGGTTCCCCACCGTGTGCCCCTCCGCTATCATTCGCTTCACCAAATCGGGAGAGGAAACGCAGTAATCGTAGGTCACAAAAAACGCCGCGTGAACCCCTTTTTCCTTGAGGGTATCGAGAATGGCGGCCGTGTGGCCGTTTTCATAGCCCTCGTCGAAGGTGAGAAAAACACGTTTTTCCTCGGAGGTATCGATAAAAAGGGCGGAGCGGCCTCCGTATTTCTCCTGAGCCTTTACGGCGTCTATCGGGCGGCCGAAATCGTCTCTGTCGCGGCCGAGACCCCAGCCTATAAGTGTGTTGTCGGCGGAAACGGAATCGGCGATTGTGGGTAACATAACCCCTATCCTCTCCGCCTCGGCTTCGGCGGTTTTAAGTCCGTTTAAAGCGTCTTCGTCGGGTATACCTTCGGTTTCCCGAAGCGAGGCGCTTTCAGTTTCGCCGGGAGCGGCTCCGTTTTCGTCGAAGGCGCAGCCCGAAAGCAGTACGGCCGATAGAATGATAAAAGAAAGCGGCGCGGCTTTTATTTTCATAATAAACAATCCTTTCAGCTTAGGTTGGCAAGCTTTTTTTTATAAAATTACAAAGCCTGTATGTCAATATTTTGCTGAAAAAACGCTCTATTATGCTTTTTATACCGCTGTAAAATTATTCTTGTTTTTCAAAAAAAATGACCGAGGATCAGTCGGCCACTTATTTAGTTACTATTAGTCGCTCTTGGTTACTCTTCGCCGAGATAATTTCTGACCAAGGACTGAAGCAGTTCGTCGCGGTCAATATGTCTTATAAGACTGCGCGCGTTTTTATAGGTGGTAATATAAGTAGGATCCTCGGAAAGAATATATCCCACAAGCTGATTTATGGGGTTGTAGCCCTTTTCCTTCAAAGCCTCGTAAACTGTGCAAAGTATCTCCTTCATTTCGGATTCGCGCTCATCGCGCACCGAAAAGGTCATTGTTTTTTCGTGCATTGTATTCCCTCCTGACTGACGAAGAAAATTTCGTATGAGAGTTTTCGCGCCGGAATAAATTGTAAATCCCTGTTTTCGGCTCCGAAAAAGAATGTTCCCGCGATTTTCTCTTTTCGTTCAACGAGGGTACGCTCTCATACACGTTACATTATACACTAAAATTGATTTGGTTACAAGTCTTTTTGGAAAAAAATTTATTATACGTGTTGAATTGGGGATAATATCTTTGGGCGGGCGAAAGGTTTCGGCATAGCATGCTAAAAAAAAGTCACGTTTTTTAGGAAATATCACTATTGCATTTAGCGGCCTTCACTGGTATAATTATATTGATAAATTATACTATATGCTTATTGAAATTTTTTACTTAAAAAATGCTTACATAAAAAATGTCAGCGGCAAAAATACCCGCAATACGCGTATATTGTCGCGCTTTTTTCATTTAAAGCGCACCTTATATCAATGACCCTCGGCAAGCATTACCGGTTAAGCAGCTCTTTGGAGGTTAATTATGGCGTCATCAAAAAAAGTTCCCGGTTCGGAATCAAACGGCGGTTTTAAAACGGTTACCTTCGGCTTCGATAAAAACGATGTTAATATGTACATCGCAAATCTGAGACGAAAAATGAAGACAATGGAGGAGGAATTCCAGCAGAAGCTCTCCTCCGCTCTCGAAAATCCCGCCGCCTCCAGCGACGCGCTGAATCATGAACGCGAGGTAATACGCGCCGAAACGGAAAAGCTGTGGGGGGAAAAGCTGAGCGAGCGCAATCAGATTTTAAAACAGCAGCAGGATCGTATAAACGAGCTGGAGGACGAGCTGAGAATGAGCAAGGAGAAGATTGCCTCCCTTCGCACACAGCTTTCGGCGGCCACCTCCGAAAACAATTCCGACGGAGTAATAAGAGCGCGCGCCGCCAAGGCGTATATGCAGTTTACCAGAGAGCTTCGCTTTATAAGCGGCTCTGTGGAAAAAACCCTTCAGGAAATGGAACAGCGCTGGAAAGGCGATTTTTTTGAAAGCGCCGTGAACATCGCGACGGAAAGCGACGGGCAGAATTTTGAGGAAGAAAGCGCTTTATCCGAAAAGAACCCCGCTCAAAGGGACATTAGCGATGGAAACATTCCTTTCGGCGAAGACTTCGGCGGAACTGATAATACCGACTTTGAAGAGGAGACGGAAAATGAGGGGAAATCTCTTTCAAAGACCGTTTCCGAACCGATAAGGGAGCCTTTGCCGGAAAAATCGAAGCGGGATATCGGAAATTACTCCGAGCGATATGCCGACAAAAAAGTTTTTGGGTCGGTTCCTCACGAATTTGTTTCCGAAGCGCCCGAAAAAGACGCGGTGCAAACCGCTTACGAACAAACGGCCGAGGCTGCGCCCAAATACAGTGAGCCTGCTCCCAAGCAAACGGGAAAGGAATTTGAAGGCTTCGGCGAGCTTCTCGCCGACGAGGGCGAACCCGTTTATTCGCCGAGGATTTCACCCTCGAAAAGGGAAGAGAAAAAAGCGCCCGATCACAGGCAGTATGCCGCCGAATTCAATATGGACGACGATCTAAGCTCTTTGCTGGCCGACGAGCCCGACAACGGAAAGATATCCGACGACGAGTTTGAAAAGCTTCTTACCCCGACGACAGCCGAAAACGAGTTTTTTATCACGGAAAACGAAAGAAAGGCCATTAAAGGCGACGATCTGGACGCGCTTACGCTGTCCGACATTGTTATAAATCCCGGCGAAATCAAAGAGGATCTGGGAGAAATGCTTAAGGAACGGGAAGAGGAGGAGCTTGACGCCTTTAAGGAAATGTTCGTTACGGCGGCGGACGAAAGCGAAAGAAGCGACGGCCTCGGTATATCAGCGGAAAACGTTGAGGCGGGCATGGAGTTGGCGGGGTTTCCCCGAAAGGAAAAAACGGACGGAGGAAACGGCGGAAAGAACGAGGATTTGTTTGACTTTTCTTTTCTCGCCGCAGAAGCCGACGACGAGGACGATATGAGCACGGACGCATCCTTTAACGGTATGCTTTAAGAAAGGATCTGCAAATAAATGAAAGCTGATACGGATGAACTTGCAAAAATTGCTCCCGAATTAAAAGCGGGAGACAAGGTAGAACTCAGCGGATTTATATATACGGGACGCGACGCGGCTCACAAGCGGTTTTTTCAGCTTCTGAACGAGGGGAAGCCGCTTCCCTTTCTCATTGAAAACGCCGCGATATATTACGCGGGTCCCACCGGTACCAAGGAAGGAATGGCCATAGGCTCCTGCGGCCCCACCACCTCCGGAAGAATGGATCCCTACGCTCCGAGGCTTCTGGACATGGGACTCAAGGCGATGATAGGCAAGGGAGAGAGAAGCGAAGAGGTTTCCCGTGCGATAGTACGAAACGGGGCGGTATACTTTTGCGCGATAGGCGGCGCGGGAGCGCTGGCGTGTAAATGTATCGAAAGCTGCGAAGTCATTGCCTTTGAGGACTTAGGCTGTGAAAGCGTTAAAAAACTATTTATCCGAAATTTTCCCCTGATAGTCGCCATAGACTGCCACGGAGGAAACTTATTTAAAACGGGACGTGAAGCCTATATGCGACAGGCAGTCACTGTAAATACATAGCAATAAAGTAAATAATTCATAATTTTTTTATTACATTTGTGGTAAAACTAACAAAATTTAACAATATTTTATATTTTAGTTGACTCCGCATACATTTAGTGTTATAATTTAGACTACCGAAGGGGAATCGGAATGACCGATGAACAACTTTTGCTGGATGCTGCCAAAGCCGAAGAGGAAGGCGTAACGTCCGAACATAACCAGTATACCGCATTGCTTATTCGCAGATATATGCCGATGATAAAGGCAAAAGCGTACTGCTTTAAGAATTCTTGCGTTGAATGCGACGATCTGGTATCTGAAGGTTTTTTGGGACTCTTGTCCGCCATAAGATCGTATAATCCCGAAAAGGGTTCTTTTGCCGCATTCGCTTCCGCCTGTATTTCCAACAAGATGCGCTCGGCGGCGAAAAGCTCCGCTAATTCCCTTTTATCGATGCCGCTTGACGAATCGTTTCTCGAAGAGATAAGCGACGGAAATCCCGCGACAGAGGATCTGATAATATTGAAAGAGCAAAACAACGAAATGCTGAAGCAGGTGGACGAGCTTCTCTCCGAAAGAGAACGAGAGGTGTTTTATTTGTACATTTCTGCGTACAGCTACACTCAGATCGCCGAAAAGCTGGGAATATCCACCAAAGCGGTGGATAACGCGATTACAAGGGCAAAAGCAAAGCTGCGCAATTGCTTTAAGGACATGGAGCAATGATTTTTCATTTTTCCGACAAATAGAAGTCTGTTTATATCATGCAGTGATAAATCTGCTTTTTCGGAAAAGCGTTTAATGCTGATCCCGCTTGTTTTTGTTTTATTTATATTAGGGAACAGATTTTGATTGCTCCTTTTATATGACCGGGTAGCTTAAGTTAAAGAGCGTTGTTTATTCATTTATTCAAAGGTGTCGGTTCGAATCCGTCCGAGGTCGGAAAATTTTTATGCGAGGTATAACAAAATGTACGAAGACAAAACACTTATTTGCAAAGACTGCGGAGCTGAATTTGTTTTTACGGCGGGCGAGCAGGAATTTTATGCTGAAAAGGGTTTCGTAAATGAGCCTCAGCGCTGTAAGGCATGCCGTGACGCAAGAAAGAACGCGGGCAGAAGCAAGGAAATGTTTACTGCCGTTTGCGCCGCTTGCGGCGGAGAAGCCAAGGTTCCTTTCCAGCCCCGTGATGACAGACCTGTATATTGCAGTGAGTGCTTCGCAAAGCAGAAGGGTGAATAACATTTTCTTATCACTCTCTCACCACCCTGAGCCATAACCTTTTTTAAGTTATGCAGCGTTGAAAGACGTTTTAGGGTAGTAGCGCTTTGTAGAACCTGTCTTCACAAGATATTGTACGCTTCTTTTCGGCAAATTTTGCCGAGGACTGCGTCAAAATTCCTTGAAATACGCGCACATATCTTGTGAAGACAGGTTCTACAAAGCGTAAAACAGCTTGACCGAAATCGGTCAAGCTGTTTTTTTCGGTGAATTTTTACAAAAACGCGCCGTCTTTTATTTGTCCGTTTTATGGGATAGAAACAAAAATGTAACGCAAAAAAATTTATCTGTACGTTTTATTGTACTTTTCCGCATTTTACCTCAAAGTATGACTGCTTTTTCTTACATACGGGGCACACAAGGGGCGCGGTTTTTCCCGTGTGGAGATGGCCGCAGTTACGACATACCCAAACCACTTCCCCGTCTTTCGTGAACACCTTTCCGCCGTTAAGCTGTTCAAGGAAGCAATTGTATCTGGCTTCATGATCCTTTTCAATGGCGGCCACCATATCAAACAAAACGGCGATATTGTCGAAGCCTTCCTGTCTGGCGGTTTTCGCGAAATCCGCGTACATTTCCGTCCATTCGTAGTGTTCCCCTCCCGCCGCGTTCTCAAGAGCCGAAGCAGTATTCTGAGGTATTCCGTCGCTCATAAGGGACAGCCACAGCTCGGCGTGAGCGCGTTCGTTATGGGCGGTGATGTCAAAAATGTCGCCTATTTGTTCGTAGCCTTCTTTTCGGGCAAGTTCGGCGTAAATGTTGTATTTGTTACGCGCCTGACTTTCACCTATAAAAGCGGTTTTTAAATTATCCAGAGTTTTTGAGCCTTCAAGCTGCATAAAAACACCTTCCTTTCGCTTTTATTATGCGCAAAAGGAAGGTGTTTATTCATATATTATATCTTCTCCAAAATCGCTATGGCGCAGCGTATTCCGTCCACCGCCGAGGAAACGATTCCTCCCGCATAGCCCGCGCCCTCGCCGCAGGGGTAAAGCCCCTTAAGGGACACGCTTTCAAGGCTTTCGCCCCTTGTGATTCTCACCGGGGAGGAGCTTCTGGTTTCGGGACCGATCAATACCGCTTCGACATCACCGAAGCAGGATATTTTTCGGGCAAACATCGGCAAGGCGCGTTTGACGGATTCCACCGCGTATTCGGGCAGGTATTCCCTTGGATCCACGTATACGGTACCGGGAAGATAAGTGGGCTTCACCTTTCCCGTTTCAAAAGCCGAAACGCTTCCCAAAAGCTTTCCCACTGTAGTACAGGGAGCAAGGTATTTTCCGCCGGCCTTAAAAAAGGCGGCTTTTTCTATCTCTTTTTGAAGCTCCGCTCCCGCCAGGGGGGAGGGGTCGGCGAAATCCTCCGGAGTTATGCCCACCAGAATAGCGCTGTTGGCATTTTCACCGCTTCGGCTGTAGTAGCTCATTCCGTTGGTGACTATGGTTTCCTTTTCGGAGGCGGAAGCCACCACCTGTCCCCCGGGGCACATACAGAAGGTGTAAACCCCTCTTCCGTCTTCCAGATGTACCGCCAGACGGTAGTCGGCGGGGGGGAGCAGATCAAGGGGGACGTTTTCGCCGTACATGGAGCGGTTCAGATCGGTTTGAAGGTGCTCGATTCTCATTCCAACGGAAAAGGCCTTTTGTTCCACCGTTATTCCCTTATTCAGGAGCAGTCGGAAGATATCTCTTGCGCTGTGTCCCGAGGCCAGAACAAGGTTATTTGTTTCAAGGGTTTGTTTTTCCCCGTTTTTTACGTAGGTACAGGAGGAAAGCTTTCCTTGGGCGGCTTCAAAATCGCACAGCTTGGCGCCGAACAGCACTTCCCCGCCTAAGGACTTTATTTTTTCCCTTATGTTTTTTACGGTAACAAGAAGCTTGTCGGTACCTATGTGAGGTTTGGCTTGATACAGGATTTCGGGGGGAGCGCCGCAGTCGGCCAATTCCTTAAGCACCGTGCGGATAAGTGGGCTATGAGTGCCCGTGTTCAGCTTTCCGTCGGAAAAAGCGCCCGCGCCGCCCTCTCCGAACTGAACGTTGCACTCCTCGTCGAGAATTCCGCTCTTCCAGAAGAGGTCGGTTTTTTTCTTGCGGCTGTCCGCGTCCTCTCCTCTTTCCAGAACTATCGGCCTTGCGCCCGCTTTTGCGAGGATAAGGGCGGCAAATATTCCCGCGGGGCCGAAGCCCGTTACCACAGGGCGGGTTTTAAGGCCGCTTTTGGGTACGGAAAGGGGGGAGAAGGGGATGTATTTTTCGGTATTTCCGTATTTTTTCAGGACGGCGTTTTCGTTTTTTACTTCCGCCGCCACGGTCAGCACGTAATGTATGTCGTTTTTCTTTCGGGCGTCGAGGGACTTTTTCAGTATAATTATGCTTTTTATGTCCTCCGCTCTTTGACCGATTGCTTTAGCGGCGATTTTTTTTATGGTGTTTTCGTTATGGTTAAGGGGAAGGGACAAAGAGTTTATTTTTATCATTTAGTATACCTTTCCTGTTTTTCTTTCATATATTTCGCTATCTCATCATCTGTCAATTTTCGCACTTGTGTCTTTTCGTACTCTCTGTATTCCCCAACTGTAAAAATCGGGACCATACGCTCGCATGTTTTATCGCTGTTCTTTTGTAGGAATAAATACAAGCCCTCAATATTTGCTAAAATTTTGTAGGAAATCTTTCCGGTTCCATTCTTTATCTCATAGATGCCGCAGGATTTTTTCATAGTATAATCAGCTGTCCGCAAGTACAGCTTGGCGATTTCCAATGATTTGAACGGGAAATTCCATCGCTGCAATCCGCGTTTCGGGTCACGCTCAATGCAGACACAACGTCCACATGTTCCGCATATATACTGTGTGTGATTTTTTAAACAATCTATGGGATTTAACAATGGGGTTGCCCTGCTTTGATTTGTATAACATTCCAAGCACATTCCCGTTTCACCTCTTCGTATTTATTATGACAACACGCAAAAGGATAAGGGACTATTTTAAAAAGAGGGCGGCGCTTTTTCCCGCTTTTATGCCGGAAGCAAAGGCAAAGTGAAGGTTATAGCCGCCACACTCGCCCCATACGTCCAGTATTTCGCCGCACAAAAAAAGTCCCTTTACCTTTTTCGCCATAAAGTCCGAATTCACTTCGCCGCCCTTTACTCCGCCGGCGGTGACCTGAGCGGAGTCAAAGCCGCTTCTTCCGGTGATTTTAAAGGAAAGGGCCTTTGCCGTTTCCGCTATGGCTTCGGTTTCTTTTTCGGTGAGCATCGAGCAGCTTTTCGACAGGGGGATATTCGACCTTTTCAGGAGATATAAGGCAAGCTGTCTCGGAAAAACGCCGGTAAAGCCGTCCTGTGCTTCAAAATTGCTTCTTGCCTTTAGAGCCGAGAAGAGCACGGATTTAAGTTCGCTTATGGGGAGACGGGGGGAAAGGTCAAGCTTTACGGAACAAGGCTCGTTATTAAAGCGGGCGGACAGGTTGAAGATACAGATTCCCGAAAGGCCGCTTTTGGTGAACTGTACTTCGCCTTCCTCGGCGGCGAGGGTTTTTCCGTTTATAATAAGCTCCGCTTTACAGGGCGACCTTAAGCCCTCTAGCCCTTTTACTCCCTCGGCGGTGAGGGGGCACAGGGCGGGAAAAGGGGGGGTAAGCTCCAGACCCATGGATTCCGCCAGAACAAAGCCGCTGCCGTTGCTTCCGTGAACGGGCGCGGCCATACCGCCGCAGGCTAAAACCGCCGTTCTCGCTTTTATACTGCCAAGGCTTGTAATTGCCGTAAAGCGGCCGTTTTCCTTTTTTATTTGGGAGCAGTCGCAGTCGGTAAGAACGTCGATTCCCTTCTCTTCTACGGCAAGGCGCAGCGCGTCGCTGACCGAGGCGGCGGTGTTGGGAAGGGGGTAGATTCTTCCCGCAATGTCCGCGTATGTGAACAAGCCCAGTGCTCCCATAAAAGGACGGATATCGGGAAACTCGGAGATTAAGGAGCCGACGCTGACGGTTCCGTGGTAAAATTTTTCGGACAGGTTCAGATTACTCATATTGCAGCGGCCGTTTCCCGTAGCCAAAAGCTTTTTTCCCGTTCTGGGCATACGGTCGGCTATGATTATACGGGGATTTCCCGCCGTATTCGAGGCGGAAAGGGCGCAGGCAAGACCCGACGCGCCGCCGCCTATTATCAGTATATCGCAATTCTTTTCCATTTTTATGACCGCCCCTTTCCTTATTTTCGGTTAAACCGCGTGTTTTCTTCGCCACAGTCCGGTGTGATAGAAGACCTGAGATACCAACATGGAGATGCCCCAGCCCAGGGGCCATGACCACCATACTCCCGTTACGCCCATAAAGTCCGAGAAAATATAGGCAAGTCCCACGCGGAGAATCAGGTCGGTAAAGGTGGATATCATAAAGAAGACCATCGTGCCCGACCCTTTAAGCACGTTGTCCGCCACAAGCTTCGCCGTAACGGTAAACAGGAAGGGGGAAACTATGATTAGAAAATCAACGCCGGTGGAAATTACGGTTTCGGTAGGCTGCTCCACAAAAAGAGCCATAAGTTTGGGGGCGAATATTACCGATATCAGCGACAGAACTACCGCTAAAAGCTCGCTCATCAGCATTCCCGCTTTAAAGCCGCTTTTAACCCTTTCGGGCTTTCCCGCGCCTATATTCTGAGCGGTGAAATTGGATATTCCGCCCGCGAGAGTCACTATCATGGTTACGGAAAAGGTGTTTATTTTGTTCACCGCCGCGAAGCCCGCTATTACGGAGGGATCGCCGAAGCTGTTTACAAGGCTTTGCACAAAAAGACTGCCCACCGAGACGAAGCTTTGCTGAAATATTCCGGGAACCGCAAGGCGGGAGATCTTGCCCAGGGCGTTTATTGAAAAAATACGCGGTTTTTTAGGGGTTTCGATTTTTTTAAGGCGGCGAAGCAAGATAAGCGTCGCCGCAACGGAGGCCGCGCCCTGAGCCGCCAAAGTGGCGAGAGCAAGTGCCCCCACGCCCATTTCAAAGGCTTCCACCAGAACAAGATCCAGTATTATGTTGCCCACGGAGGAGCAAACGAGCAGCGCCAAAGGGGTTTTAGAATCCCCCAAAGAGGAAAAAACGCAGGTGGCTATGTTGTAGGCAAAAAGGAACACAAGCCCCAAAGTGTAAATTCTCAGGTAATCGGCGGCGTCGGCCATTATATCGGCGTTGGTGTTCATGGCTTCAAGCATGGGAGAGCAGAAAATAACGCCGAAAACCGATAAAATCAGGCTTAGGGCGGTTATGGAAATATAGGTGGTGAAAATGGCGGTTTTCATTTCGGTAAGCTTTTTTTCGCCGAAGAGACGGCTTATGGCCACCGACGCCCCTTGAGTGGAGCCTAAGGCGAAGGCCATAAAGATCATGGTTATGGGAAAGGAGGAGCCCACCGCCGCCAGAGCGTTTTCGCCGAGACATCTTCCCGCTATCACGGTATCCGCCATATTGTAAAGCTGCTGAAACACCGCGCTTAAAAGGAGGGGGAGGCTGAAATTCAGGAGCACTCTCCAGGGGGTGCCCTTACTCATATCCGTTACCATTTTATCACTTTCCTTCTGTCGTACTGTATAAATTATATAACATTTTCGTGTTTATGTAAATAGAAAAAACAACAAAAAAATTTAACGGAAGGAGGGATTTTTTTAATTGTAATAGTACAAAATCAGAACTTGTTCTCATAGGAGGGGGACACGGATTTTCGAGCATAATTTTTCCGAAAACAAGGAAAAATTATGCAGGCGGGCAGCTTATGCGATTAGCCTGTCAAGAAATTTTGACGATATATTGCCACATATCAGATAAACCATATATTGGAAAAAATTATATATTGCCGCCGCGCTAAAGACTTTACCCCATTATAATAACTATGACGAAATCGGGGCGGTGATCTCCCAAAAATATTTTCTTTTACAGTCGGGAAAATCCTCCATAACTCCATGTTCGGGATCGTAGAAAATTCCCTCCGCGTACAGCGACCAGTGCCAGCAGCGGGGGGTCTCAAGGCTGAGAAGGGCTATGGGGGGAAGATTTGCTTTTGTGAGAGCCTGTTTTCTTTCGGGGGACAGATTAAATCCGTGATTTTCCAAAGTTCGCTTCATTTCGCGAAGGGTAGTTTCCCGCTCGTTTTGGAGTTCGTCGCAAATGCTTTCTACACTCCCGCCCAAAAGCATGGCCAGTACAGCCTGACCGCATTGGAGATCGGTGGGTTCGCGGATATAAACTAACAAGTTTTTTATTCCTTTCTACTATAATATATTTAGTCGGTAAATCCACGACAAGCCAGCCATGGATTTACACGCACTTATTACTTAAGCTATAATGAAAACAGTGATAGGACTGACGATTCCTTTCTATGGACACCACGCCCGTGTTAAAGACAGTCATCCATACTTTCATTACAGCATTCGATTTTGCAGGTAGAGCCAACCGTAGAGCGCTCGCATCACTCAGTAGACAGAATAGGTAATGAGTAAAGCGTGGATTATCCGATCATAAATTATGAATGGAGAGATGTTAATGAGCGCAATAGGTATCGACGTAGCAAAAGGCAAAAGTATGGTTGCAATAGTGCAGCCCTTTGGGATAGTCGTGGCAGAACCCTTTGAGGTTTCGCACAACGGGCAAGAGCTAAAGGAGCTCGTAGAGCGACTGAAGCTCTTGCCCGGCGAAACCAAAGTGTTTATGGAGTACACCGGAGCATATTATGAACCTCAATTTTGAGACTTTGAGTTAGAACCTGTCCGCATTTGAGTTCTGCGGAATAGGGAAATTATATTAAAACGGCAACCCAACCCTTTTGGGTAGGATTGCCGTTCTATTTTTTGGTTTTAAATACTCCTTTATTGTTTATTTAAGCAATTCCGATAAGCTTTTTATTTTCTTCACTGCCGTCCAAAAGACCGGAAAGCATTTTTCGAAAATCGACAAGCTTAGGGCGGGTTATAGTCCGTGTGAATCCGCCTTTCACATAGCTTGTGCCGCATTCTTCGCAGCGATCGGTCATAATTCGTACGCTTTGGCTTACCACTACCTTGTTTTCGCGCTTCGCCTTGTGCTGTTCGCTGCGCACATGTTCCATTTCATGGGACATAACTTTTGTCTTGGCTCTGACAGGATCCATAACGGTAGGCATCTGGAAAGAAACCCTGCTGTCGTTTGATCCGTCCTGATAACGTCGGGCACGGCATTTTTCACACTGACATGCCGGACAGTCGCCGACAAAACCGTCGCTTTTTTTGCGTTCCTCCGCATATTCGCTTCTCTGAAGCTTAATGCTGTTTTGTTTGGATATTGATGCTTCCTGTGCTGATTGAGGTGGATTTACCAACGCTTCAATTTGCATAAGTTTCCCTCCTTTCCTATTCTTACTAAATATGATACCATATTTCACGTAAATTTGCAATAGTTTTCACAATTTTTTTCTTTGACATAACTTACAATTTTTTTGATAGATTTTGCCGAAAGGTACAAATTTGAAAAATAACTGTAACATTATTCGGTTCTCAGCGCTTCCACAGGATCCCTCTTTGAAGCCACTCTTGAAGGAATAAGTCCGGCTATCAATGTGAGCGCCATGCTTATTGCCACCAAAATTACCGCCGCTATGGGAGGAAGCGTAGCCCTTAATCCGGCGATCCCCGTTAAGCTGAACACAATGGCGTTAATGGGAATAATCATCAGCAGGGAAACGCCTATGCCTATTATTCCCGATACCAAGCCCACAATAAGCGTTTCCGCGTTGAACACGGTGGATATGTCGCCCTTGGACGCGCCTATTGCCCTTAATATGCCTATTTCTCTTGTGCGCTCAAGAACGGAGATGTATGTTATTATACCTATCATAATCGAGGAAACCACCAGAGAAATTCCCACAAAGGCAATGAGCAGATAAGAGATACCGCTTATGATATCGGTTATCGAGGACATAAGCAGAGCCACATAATCGGTATATTTTATTTTGTCCTCTTCCGATACGCTGTTGTTGTAATCGGTTATGGCTGAGGAAATATTGTCCTTGTCGCGGAAGGTTTTCGCATAAATTTTAACCGATTCCGGATCGTTGAAATCCGCGTAGCCCAATTCTTCAAGCACGTCGTCGTAATCGGATTCGGAAAACCTGTCGGGAGTGTATTTTAAAAACAGGTTTTCATACTGCGCGTCAGTAAGCTCAGTCATTTCCAGTGCCGCAGCCAACTGCTCCATTGTCATTGCCGCCAATTTCTGTTCCGCCATTGCCGCGTACTGTGCCGAATACTGTTCGGCTATAGCGTCACCAGCAAAGCCGAATATTTCTTCATCGGTCATTTGCGAGATATAGGACATAATGGAAGAGGCGTCAACTCCCATGCTTTCGGCGTAATTTTGAGATACCTGTGCTTCTATGTCGGCTCTTGTAACTTGTGCCAAATACTGTTCCACATAAGAGTTGACCTCCGCCGGGTCGGGAAGGGAAGCTATATATTTGTATATTTCGGCTTTTTTGCTTGCCGCGGAGTCTTCTATGAAACTCTTTACTCTGTTGGTTTTTTCAGTAATATTCGGCTCGGTATAGTCGTCTGACATAAATGGCAGATTGGAAATAACATCGGTTTCTTTTTGACTAAGCTGTGTTTTTACGATTTCGCTTTCGTTGGTTTTATCTATAACATAATTCGTCAGTTCCTTGGTGTAACCAATATATCCCTGAAGCATGGTTGCGGTCACTTCCTCGTTGGGGCGGATAAAGCCAACTATTTTCAGTTTAATTCCCACATCGTCGGAGTTGTACAGATATTCAAGACCCTTTTCATTTTCGGAAAGGTTTGTGTACCCGCTTCCTACCTCGCTTTTCTGATAATATTCGCAAGGCAGGATAAGCTTGTATTCCTTGTTGCAGATTTCCTCATATGTCCACTCGGTCTGTCCGTAATCCTCTATAACATCTCCTCGCATTATGGTTTTCATTATATCTGGGAGAACTTCGGTATCCTTTAAGCCGAGCGTATACATTACTATATCGGGCAATTGGTTTCTTTTTGTGAGAACAAGCACCGCCTCGTTGTAATTTTGCGGCCAGCTTCCGTATACAAGATCGTACTGGTTAAGCAGTATATCGTTTATGCCCTTTCCGTCCTCGTCTGGGAGCATCTCCTCCCAGATATCCATTGTGCCCATTGATTCCATCATGGCGGCGTAGTCGTTAAGCATTGAGTTGTTTTCCATGCCGCTTGCCGAGGACATTATTTTCATTAGGTCGGATTCGATTATTTTTCCTTTTATATCTTCGGTAAATATCGGCATTTTCGTATTATAGAAGTAAGCCACGGCGCTGGCGTTATTTATAATGTCCTCGCTGTTTTCAAGGTATTCCTTAAAGTTCTTCATATTGTTGGTTTGTTTCGCCGAGGAATTAAAAGCGTTGAAAACTTCATATATGTCGGTATTTGCGCGGACGGTGCTTTCCCTGTTTTCACTGCCGTTCAGATATTCGTTTTCATGTCTTTCCATAATCGTACCGAACATACCGCCCAAATCGGTACTTTCTCTCATAATGTTTATGGGATAGGAGGAGAGAGTTTCCTCCTGAACCGCATTGATGTAGTTGTTTATACCCGTGGACAGCGACAGGATCAAGGCGATACCTATAATTCCTATCGAGCCCGCGAAGGAGGTAAGAAGGGTGCGCCCCTTTTTGGTCAGAAGATTGTTGAGCGAAAGGGAGACGGCGGTGAAAAAGGACATGGAAACGCGTTTTTTTGAGGCGTCGTTCGTTTTTTCCACCTTTGGCGCTTCATAAGGGTCGCTGTCGCTTATTATCGTTCCGTCGCTTATTTTTACTGTTCTCGTGGCGTACAGCTCCGCAAGCTCGGGGTTGTGAGTTACCAGAATCACCAGCTTATCCTTTGCGATCTCCTTAAGAAGCTCCATTACCTGAATGCTGGTTTCGCTGTCAAGGGCGCCGGTAGGTTCATCCGCAAGAAGAATATCCGGATCGTTTATAAGCGCTCTCGCGATGGCCACGCGCTGCATTTGTCCGCCGGACATCTGATTCGGCTTTTTGTGCAGCTGATCTCCCAATCCCACCTTTGTAAGGGCTGTTTTGGCTCTTTTTCTGCGCTCGGCCTTTGATATTCCTGAAATAGTGAGGGCGAGCTCCACGTTGGAAAGCACGGTCTGATGCGGGATAAGATTATAGCTTTGAAAAATAAAGCCGATTGAATGATTTCTGTAAGCATCCCAATCTCTGTCCTTAAATTTTTTTGTGGAAACGCCGTTGATGATAAGATCGCCGGAGGTGGCATGATCAAGACCGCCTATAATATTAAGCATAGTGGTCTTTCCGCAGCCCGAATGCCCTAAAATCGCCACAAACTCGTTTTCCCTGAAGGTGATGTTTACGCCCTTAAGTGCGTTTACGGTGTTGTCCTTTTCGCCGTACTGCTTTACTATATCTTTTAATTGCAGCATTGATGTTGTTCCTTTCTTTAATAAGGTACACGGATAGTATTCGCTTTTATTTTTAGAACCTGTCCACATAGGAATGGTGCGTGGATTTTCGAGCAGATTTTGTCGAGGACAAGGCAAAATTTCGCCGGCTTGCTGTCACAAGTCAAGAAATTTTAACACACGAGGTGTTCGGTCATTTGCCCAAAGTCGGCGCAAGGACGCGCCGACAGCAAAGCAAATGACGAAACGCAGTCATCGGCAAAATCTGCCGAAAAGACGCGTGACAATTCCTATGTGGACAGGTTCTTATAACAGAGAATATAAATTCCGTTTTTGATTTGTAAAAAGGTTCTTATTCCAAAGCGAAGGATTTCAGCATGGAATTCCCATCGCCGCTGAATGTAAGATAAATCGCGTTCACTCCGTCGGGTATTAAACATTCCGCGCTGTAAGTTTCCCATACGTTGCTGAATTCCACTGGTATTTCCGCAAGAATATCACCGTTCCATTTTGTGCGGAGAAGGTATTTGCCTTTTGCGTAGCCTCTTACGGAGACGGAAGCCTTGCTTATGCCCTTACAGTCAAAATATTTGAAGCCCGCGGTGGTTCCGTCGGCGATATTTCCGATATAGCCTGTTTCTTTATCTCCGTCCCTGCCGTCCTGCATAATCTTCGGGGCGTTGGCGTCGCCCACGTAAAGCGTGTGCTTTTCGGTGAAGAGATTGCAGGCAAGGTACGCGGGATATTCTCCCTGTCCCTCCAATGGGCCGCCGTTTAATCCGCAGGAGGTCATTTCGGCCTGATAAAACAAGCCGTCGGCACCGTCTGGTTTTTTAATCAGTCTTTCCGCGCAGCCCTGTCTGCTGTACCATGTTCCGTTGGTGTGACGATGGTAAAAGATATACCGGCTGCCGTTCAGCTCCACTATGCTGCCGTGGTTGTTAGCCCCGCAGGCCATGGGCATATCGGCGGGCTTGTAAGTATCGATATGAACGTCGGCGTTGCTTATCAGCACTCCGCCGTAAACGAAGCCTCCGAAGGGATTGTCGCTTACCGCGCAGCATAGCTCGTGCATGACTTCGGAGGAATATATAAGGCAATACCTTTCGCCGATTTTTCGGACGGAAGCGGCCTCAAAGAAGGCGTGACCCTCAAAGCCGCTTCCCGAGCTGTATTCGCAGCCGGGAATTACCGTTACGGGTTCGGTCAGCACAGTCAGCATATCCTTTCCCAAAAGAACGGCGCGGCAGCCGGTTCTGCTTTTATCTCCCCTTCCGCAAAAGCCGCTGTAGAGATAGGTTTTTTCTCCCTCGGTGAGGACGCCGGGGTCAAACATGGGCTCGTCCCCGCCGCGTTCTCCGAGTCTTGTTTCGTCGGGATAATGAACGTATCCGTAAAATTCGTATTTTCCCGCCGGGGTATCGCATACGGCGACGGACATAACCGACGTTTTGTCAAGAACATAGTAAAGGTAGTATCTGCCGTCCGCTCCCACGGTTACGTCCGGCGCGTAAAGGCACATTTTTCCGTCTCTGTTCATCGGGTCGGCGCGGCGCTCGTAAATTACGCCCTCGCAGCGCCAATTACCCAAATCGTCAACAGGCGCTGACCAGCAAACATAGTCGCCCAAACAAAAAACATAGCCGTTGTAAAAGTCATGGGATCCGTAAACGTACAGTCGGCCGCCGAAGACGTAAGGCTCGCCGTCGGGGATATACTCCCAGCTGGGAAGGTAGGGGTTAAACGCGGGTTTTTTACTCATTTCGATTACCTCTTTTATATTTTTTGACTCGCAAGCCGTTTTCATTTGGCATTTTTGAAACGCATGGGAGATATTCCCTCGTATCTTTTAAAAAGTTTACAGAAATAGCTCGCGGTGCAAAAGCCGGTTTCCAGAGCGATGGTCTCAACAATTTTGTCGGTTCCCGTCAAAAGCTCTTTTGCCGCCTGAATACGGCGCTTGGCAACATACTCCATGGGGCGCATATCGAGCTTGTTTCGTAAAAGCGTGCATAAATGCTCCTTAGAGACTCCCGAAGCGGCGCAAAGGTCGCTCATTGAAATGTGCGCGGCAAAATTGGAATTGATGTAATCAAGCGACTTCGTCAGGGCGGCGTTGGAGGAGGTTACGGTTTTTAAATCGGTGATATTGCGTCAGCTTAAAAAGAGATTGACAAAAAAACTTCAAGGCTTAACGGGAGCAACCGATTTCAGCTTAAGGCGAGCGCGCGGCGCTTCCGATCGCTTGGAGAAGGCTTTTTTCAGGATCGGAGGCATCCTGAGTAAGCTCCCATATCATAACGCCACCTAAATTTTCTTTGGCATAGCGGGTCTTTTTCTTTATGGTTTCCACGCCGTTGTAGTAAACATCCATACCGTTATATGTAACATTATCTTTGTTCCAGGCGTCCGGAACGTCGGCGAGAATCGTGCCGTAGCCCGCCCAGCCGGGTCTTGCGTAAAAGGGGACTCCGAGTACTACCTTACAGCTTGGGAGGCCGCGGGTGTTTTTCCAGTATTCGCCGCTGTTTACGGCGAAGTCGTACTGGGAGTGCCGCGCGCCGTCGCCGCCGTCATACGCCATAACGTTTATGAAATCCACGGCGTTAAGTACGGCGTTGGTGTGGGCGGCGGCATCGTAGTAAATGTTGCCGTCGGCGGTTACGCCGCTGAGCACAGCGGCTGTCAGAAGCTTTCCGTCGGTGTGAAGCTTTTCCGAGAGTATCAGCATAAGTTCCTCGTACTGTTTTGCGCTCGTGCCGTCAACACGCGGGTGCTCCCAATCCATATCCACGCCGTCAAAGTTGTATTTGTCGCACATCGCTATAATGTTTTCGGCGAAACGGAGCGTTTTTTCGCTGTCGGAGGTCGCCTTCATAAAGGTTCCCTCCAGAGGAACGTCGTTATAGCTCCAGCCGCCGACGGAAAGAAGAACCTTAGCGCCGTTTTTGTGAGCCGATTTGATAAGCTCGGCCGCCGCTTCGGGATTTTCCAAATCTCGAAGTGTTCCGTCCGATGTGGGAATGGCAAAGGCATAGCAAATATGCGTCAGCACTTCGAAATCCACGGTATTCAGTTTGTTATGCGCCCAGCTCGGGTAATAGCCGACCACCTTGAAGTCGGACAGCTCCGTATTTTTAGGCTCGGAAGCGT
This sequence comes from uncultured Ruminiclostridium sp., assembly GCA_949878745.1. Taxonomy (GTDB): domain Bacteria; phylum Bacillota; class Clostridia; order Oscillospirales; family Ruminococcaceae; genus Ruminiclostridium_E. The sequence continues at coordinate 53,586 of CATLBH010000003.1, forward strand.
CGATCGGGGTATTAATCACGTCCGTGGGAGGCGCAAGCTCACCGTCCGTTATTCCCAGATCCTCCCAAACATCTCCGCTGTCGGGCTTTTCGCCTTGGGTCCACCACTTGGCGCGGTATATCCGTCCCCGATAGCTCACCTTATCGCCTCCGTTGTAGACCGCGCCAGCGTCCCATGCCTTGACGTGCGTTTCCGTCGGGACAGGCTCGGATTCGGAGGGGAGCTGCGGGAGTGAATCGCTTTCCTTCGATGGTAAAGGCGTTTGCGCTTCTTTTTCGGCGGAGTCTGAAGGGCTTTCCGAAATGGGAGCCGATTCGCTTTCCGTTTGAAGGGGGTGTTTGCTTTCGAAGGTTGTAATATCGGTGATTTCGGCGTTATCGGTAATATCGCAGCGATTGTTAAAAAAAATCCATAAAGCGGACGTAATCAGTACTCCCAGAATAAATCCACCGAGAAAATAAGCCAACTTATATTTTCGTTTCATATTATTAATTCCGTTGCTTTTCGTAAGTCCATTTTATACGCCGTTGAGGGGCATTTGCGGAATTGTATTTAGTTTTTGCTCCAATTTTTGTACACTTTCTAATGGGGATTAGTATGAGGTTATTATAACATAGTTTTTTTATCATTTCAAGATAAATTTTCCCGACAAAAAACGTGTCCCCGCTTTTGTCGGGAACACGGTTCTTTTTTAAATTAACTCTTTTTCAAAAACCGTCCACTTTCTTTGAACCCCGTCGGCGGCGGTATCCTCAAGCGTTTTCTTTACCGCATAGCCGCAGCTTTCATAAAGACCCCTTGCGGCAATATTATCCTCCGTTGTCCGAATGCACGCCTTTCTTTTGTTCAGCGACCGAAAAAAATTCTCGGCATATTCCACCGCGGCGAAACCCGCTCCCATCCGATGAAATTTCGGCTCAATGACAAGCATTGAGATCCAAGCCGATTCCGCGTTTTCAAGGCCGTTTAGCTTAAGCCAACCGCAGGGAAACGCTCCAATGTAAATTAAAAAATTAGCTTCGTCGGGGTCACGATCTGACAGCATTTTTTTAATGTTCCGATAAAATTCGGGAGAAACGGCTTCTCCAAAATGAAGCGATTCCGCATTTTTTTCACAACATTCGCAAATATAAATTGCCTCTTCTTCATCCGCAGGCGCAACGGTAAAAAACCGCGGCTTTCTTTCAAGCATAATATCATCTTCGTTTATCAGCCCGTCAAACCGTGTGTATTCCGCTTCTTGAAAACCGAGCTTTTTATGAAGACCGAGAGAGGGAAGATTATCGGGCTCAATATAGCTTCTGACAATCCGACAGCCTCTTCCGCCCATTGTCTCCAAAGCCGTATTCAGCATTTTTTCGGCAATATGGCGGCGGTGATATTCGGGTATTACAAACAAATCGCCCACGCACCATATTCTATGGTCCTCAATACTTTGTATGCACTGAACTCGTCCTATAATTTTGTCCTCGGCGAATGCGACAACGTTAAAAATATCGCTTTCAGACTTATAATCGTACAAAAAACGGACGATCCTGCCCCGCCAGTCCGCACTGTGCCATTGCGCGGCGGAAATTTTTTCGGCAAGCTCAAAGGAAAGATAATCGCTTACGGAAATTGTGATAATTTTTTCCATAATTCACGCCCCCTATATTTCCCTGATCCAAACGTCCATGCCGTTTATAGCTTCCATGCCCCTGCATACCTCATAACCGCGTCTGAAATAAAACTCCTTTGCTTTTTCCTCCGCTGTCAGAACGATACGTTTTATCCCGTTATCAAAAAAATATTTTTCTGCCAAGGAACAGAGGGCGGAACCGTGGCCATTCCTCCTAAACTCTTTTTGTACCCAAAATTCCCGAATAAACCCAAGCTTTTCCTTGAAAAACCAGTTTTCAAGCGTAACCGCCGTAAACTGGATAAACCCTATCGGATTATCGCCGCAAACTCTTATATAAGCGCAATTTCCGCCGTTCTGAGTGTTCATTTCCGAAAAAAGCCCTTCCCAGTCACTGACTTTTATTTCGAGCTCGTCAAAATACCGCCTGAACATTGTCATAAACATAGGGTCGAAAAAGTCTGTGATAAGAATATCCTTTGTCATATGTACTCCTTTACGCGGTCATAATTCTTCGGACGCTTATTAAAACAAAAAAGCGTCCCCTCTCAAAAATCGGGAACGGCTTTATATTATCATATGTTACATTCGGGCTTTTGACCGCAGCAAGGCGCAGAATGTGAATGACAGATATTCCCTTTTTATTAAAATAATCATGTCAGTCACCTGCCTTTCTTTAATGTAAATGATACCATATTATTGCTCATTTGTCAATAACTGCTGCAAAAAAAATTCTTTTATATGAGTATTAAAACTAAAAGCATATTTAAATAAAATTCTCGCCATTACAAATCATTGTTATAAATCAAAATAAGTCGATTTTCCTCCAATTTTGTATTATAAATTATATATTTTTTTGTTTTTAAACTTGACAAGCCTCATCAGATGTGTTAAAATATGAGTGTACAGGTATTTTATTTACCGTTCGGGTTTTCTCGGGCGGTGTTTTTTTGTTCAAAAAGCATTAAGCGGCGTATATATAAGCAATTACTAAACCGTTTTTTCCCTCAGAAGCTCCAAGGCCTTTTTCAAAATTACGTCTTTTCCCTCGGAAATGTCCTTTACGGTCTTTTCAACCGCCACATCGGGAGTTATTCCCACATTAACATACTCGCTGCCGTCAATAAAACCGGCCGATGTTGTGGCGAGCCACATTTTTCCGCCAAGGGGCAAATCCCTTATCATTGCCTCGGAGCCGGATCCGAAGGTATTTGTGCCTACAATTTTTGCTCTTCCGGTGATTTTAAAATACGATACAAAGCTTTCCGCGGCACACGCGGTGCCATAATTGGCCAATATTATCGCGGGAGCAGTCAGCGCGGTTTCCCGTTCGTCAAAATCTATATATCCGTTATTTTCGCCGTTTTCGGCAAGCTTTTCATAATATGTATGAGAAGCTACCTCATATATTTTACGCTGCCAAGGGTCGGAAAGATCAGGATTATCACGGTCTATATACGGTTCTAAAGCATGGTATTTTGCGCTGTGAGAAGGAGTTTTGGGGTCTGATTTTACGGAGAATTTTCCGCTTATAAAGTACATTGCTATTTCAAGGGGCGGATCACCCATACCTCCGGAATTCCCCCTGACGTCAATAATATATCCGTTTAAGCTCTTTAAGAATTCAATGTTTTCCGCAAACTCTTCCGTAATTTGCGGGTAGTGAAAATCAAAAATTTCTATCAAAGCAATATTGTCTTTCGTAAGAGAAATAACAAGACTTTCCGAACGGAAAAGTTCTTCAAATGATTCCGGATATTTCACACTTGTATCCGCCCAAGCCGTTTCAAGGTTTTCGCTCATTGTAAAGCTGAACTTACCCTTGCGGGTGACAACATTTATTGGCGCGTCAACTCCAAAATTGAACATTATCGAGGTCTCTATGCAGTCGTTGCACGCGAAAAGGCTCTCGGGAAGCTCGTGCCAATAATAAGGATATACATATTTTTCTATATAATCGGATATGGGCAATCCTTGTATATGAGTTATTTCCGAAAGTAAAAGCTCCTCCCTCTCCCTGACAACTCCCGACAAATAAAATTTTCCTTCCGCGCGTATCACCCCAAAGGGAACGCTTCTTCCCTCCAGAAGTGAATAAGGGAGCAATACCGAGGTGTGGCCGTCGCGCAGCAACGCATAAAAACGCATCAGCAAAAGATAATATTCAAGATCGTCTTTGGCTTTCATCACAAGCGGAAGAAATTTTTTATACTCGGAATCCCAATCGATTTCGGGACGTTTCTCCCAGAAAGCGAAATTATACTCCGCTTCCTTCCAAAGGAAGGAAAGAACATATATTCTCTCTTCAACAGTTAACATATTTTTTCCTTTCGGCGAACAAACGAAACCCTTTTTTATCAATACCGATTAAAGCTTATACCAATCCCTTTTTAAACTATTGATAAAATCCATAGTTTAAAAAGGGTTGCACCCGAAACACTAATCCAGCAGTTTTAAAAGGGATTAGTATTAGCTGTAAAAAAATCCGCAAGCCCTATAATATCATCAACCGCCGATTTATCCTCCGAAGCGGGAATAATATCGGTATTTTGACTGACAACAGGCGGGAAAAATGTATTTGTCCCCATTTGTCCCAATAAAATTCTTGCCGTTTTTTCGGCCGTTCCAAAGCTTCCGTCTCCCCCTCCGACTAATATAACACCGCCTTTTTTCCACGTACCGATCGGTTCGATATTCAAATACCTGCGGGAACAATAAAAAGCCTGAAATCGGCTGCACACACTCAGCAGCGGCCCCGTAAGCTCCGAAAAATATACGGGAGAAGCTATTACTATATTGTCACAGTCTTTTATATATTCGTAAACGCCGCTCATATCATCATTTAAAGCGCAGGCGCCGTTTTTCCGACAATATCCGCAATCGACACACGGGGAAATATTGCTTTCAAAAGCGTTTATTATCCTGTATTCTCCCGCAAGATTTTCCGTCAGCAGCTTTATCAGAGCGGCCGTGTTCCCGTTTTTCCTCGGAGAACCGTTTAATATAAGGGTTTTCATTTATTTCTCCCGTTTGTCAATATTCTTTAATAAAAATAAAGTGTATCAAATCATTCTTTTAATGTCAACCAAAATTATACATAAATTTTTAATTTCTTTTTATCAATGGTTAAAATCAACAAAAAAGAATATAATAATTTGTACAAAAAACCGCCCTTGTCAAGAAAACGTTTTCTTGTTATAATGATAACAGTAAATATTTGTTAATACGCTTTAAGCCGTGAGGTATTAAGGCAGTGAAAGGAAAAAACAATATGAATTACGGTCATTTCGACGAAAAAAACAAGGAGTATGTCATTACCCGCCCTGACACTCCTTCGGCATGGGCAAACTATCTGGGTTCCCCCGAATATGGCGCCATTATCTCCAATAACGCGGGAGGTTACAGCTTCGTAAAGTCGGGAGCCAACGGACGCGTTATCCGTTACCGCTTCAACAGCGTGCCCAACGACCAGCCCGGCAGATACGTGTATATCAAGGACAATGAGGACGGCGATTTTTGGTCGGCTTCTTGGGCTCCCGTGTGCAAGCCCTTAGACAGCTTCAAGAGCGAGTGCCGCCACGGCACCGCTTACTCCGTTATCACCTCGGAATACAAAAGCATCAAATCCGAAGTGACCTACTATGTTCCCAAAGACGCTACCTATGAGGTATGGGCGGCGAAAATCACCAATAACGACACCAAGCCCCGCAAGCTGTCCGTAACAGGCTACTGCGAATTTGTAAACGATAACAACTATGAACAGGATCAGGTAAATCTCCAGTACACCCTGTTCATTACCCGCACCTATTTTAAAGACAACTTCATTCTCCAGAAGCAGAACGAGGTGTTCAAAAACCCCAACAACGAAAGATTCTTAGGCGCCGCCGGCGCGGAGGTTAACGCTTACTGCGGCGACCGCGACGCTTTTGTGGGAGCTTACAGAAGCTACGCTAACCCCAAGGGAATCGAAGAGGGCTTAAAGGGCGACCTGAACTATAACACCAACTCCTGCGGCGCGCTTCAAAGCGATATCGTGTTACAGCCCGGCGAAACCAAGGAAATAACCTATCTTATGGGACAAAGACCCGAAAATATCGCCAAGGAAATAATCGCAAAGTATCAGGAAAAGGGTGTTGTGGAAAAGGAGCTTAAGGAGCTTAAGAGCTTCTGGCACAGCAAGCTTAACAATTTACAGGTACACACTCCCGACGATAACTTCAACAATATGGTAAATGTGTGGAACGCCTATAACTGCTTTATCACCTTTATCTGGTCAAGAGCCGCTTCCTTCCAGTACTGCGGTCTCCGCAACGGCTTCGGCTACCGCGACACCGTACAGGATATCCAGGGCGTTATTCATCTTGCTCCCGAAATGGCATACGAGCAGATTAAGTTTATGCTTTCCGCTCAGGTAACCAACGGCGCGGGACTTCCTCTTGTAAAGTATACCCATAACGCCGGCAAGGAAAACACTCCCGACGATCCCGCCTACGTAAAGGAGACCGGTCACCCCTCCTACCGCGCGGACGACGCTCTCTGGCTGTTCCCCACCGTTTACAAGTATATCTCCGAAAGCGGAAACAGCGCGTTCCTTGACGAAGAAATTTTCTATGCCAACGACGGCGAAAAGGGTACGGTTTACGACCACTTAAAGAGAGCCATCGAGTTCTCCATGAACAATCTGGGAAGCCACGGAATGCCCGCCGGTCTCCACGCCGACTGGAACGACTGTCTTAGACTGGGCAAAAAGGGCGAATCCACATTTGTCGCCTTCCAGCTTGTCTACGCTATAAAGATCCTTCGCGGCTACGCCGAAGAAAAGAACGATACGGAATATATCAAGTATCTCGACGAAATCAAAGCGAAGCTTGACGCGATACTCGCCGACTGCTGGAACGAAGACCGTTGGATCAGAGGATATAAGGAGGACGGAACCGTTATCGGTCAGCGCACCGATCCCGAAGCCTCCATGTGGCTCAACCCCCAGTCCTGGTCGGTTATATCCGGATTTTCTACACACGAACAGGGCGTAAAAGCCATGGACAGCGTTGAAAGAGAGCTCAATACTCCTTACGGAGCGATGGTTATGTACCCGCCTTATGTTGAACACGGCTTCGACGGAGCACTTATGCAGTGCTTCAACAGATGCACCAAGGAAAACGCGGGCATATTCTCTCAGCCTCAGGGTTGGCTGATACTGGCCGAAGCGAAGCTGGGAAGAGGCGATATGGCCTACAAGTACTGGACGGAAGCCGCCCCCGCCACCTACAATGACAAAATCGAAACCAGATGCCTTGAACCCTATGTATACGGACAGTTCGTTGAGGGCAAGGACAGTCCCTTTGCCGGCAGAGCGCATGTTCATTGGCTTACCGGAACCGCTTCCACCGTTATGGTAGGAACCACCGAGGGTATTTTGGGCTTAAATCCCACGACGGACGGAATCGTTATCGATCCCTCCATTCCCTCTTCATGGAAAGAATACACAATGGAAAAGACATTCAGAGGAAAGAAACTGAATGTTACCGTTAAGAACCCCGACGGAAACCAGCATGGTGTAAAGTCGGTTACCGTTAACGGCGAAAAGATTGACGGAATTCTTATTAAGGCGGAGATTCTTAAGGATAATAATGACGTCGTAATTGAAATGTAATTGGGGTAAATAAAAACAAAAAGACTAAAAAGCGGCGAAGCCGCGCAATGTCCTTTTCGCTTCCTTTTCGGACACCGAAAAGGAAGTAGGGTGTGGGACAAAGTCCCACTGCTGCTATTTAAGAGTAAAAAAACAAGCTGATAATTTGTCGCGTAAAAACAAACGTTAGAAGCCGCGAAGCAGGGCTTCGGAGTTAAAAACAAGCTTATGGCACAAAACCCGCCAAATCTCGTTTTGAAACGGATTTGGCGGGTTTTTACCGTCAGTTTTTTATTTTATCCCGAAGCGGCGGCTTCGCCCGCTTCTAACGTTTGTGTTTACGCGACAAACTTACAATCTTGTTTTTCACTCTCAAATAGCGGCAGTGGGGCTTTGCCCCACACCCCACTTCCTTTTCGGTGTCCGAAAAGGAAGCGAAAAGAACATCGCGCGGCTTCGCCGCTCTTTTATTTTTTACAGCTCCTTTTTTAAACCTTTATACCGTTCTTTTCAATAAAATTATTCAGCACATCATACAGGCTTTCGGGAGAATGTTTTGTGGAATCGCCGATACAGTTTCCGCACTCGGAAAGCCAGAACACGCCGTATCCCCTTCCCTCCCCTCTTTCCTCGTAATTCCGCGCGTATTTCGAAAGCTTTTTCAATTCCTCCCCAAGCTTTTCCTTTTCCCCGCTTTTCAAATAAATTTTCGCTCTTATTAAAGCCAGATTAAAAAGTCTCTCATTCAGCCAATCGGGATTTTCACCCGCTAAAAGAAGAATCAGCTTTTCTCTTACCGAAGAAAGCTCCAGAAGCTGACCGTCGGTATAATTTTCACAGGATTTTATCCTTCCCATGGTTATAATCACCGCGTCTGTCAGCATAAGAAGATTGTTTTGATACTCCTTAAGGGCCTCTCTGCGCTCAACCGTTTTCGGGTGTACCATTTCACGGCTGCACCAGAAGCTCGGCAATGTGTCGGCAATCTCTTCGGCTCTTTCTTTTTCGCCCATTTCCACATAATTTAACGCCAAGGTCTGCTTACATTGACCTATAAATAACTGATCGCCGCCACAGTATTTCAGCGCCCTTTTGCACAGCTCCGCCGCTTCCGACGCCATGGCGCTTGTTTCCTCGGCGGAAAATTTCTCGCCGCTCTGATGATAAAGAGAAAACAGCGAACAGGCGAGGCGGTGCAAAATTACATGACCGGAAGGAAATTCCTTTGCTTTTTCCCGAAGAAACCGTACCGATTCCTTTGTTTTACCTTCGCTTCTCAACTTTTGGTCCGTTTCCACCGCCTTGTCTATTTCCTTTTGCTTGTGAACGGTGTCAACTCCCAAAAGATAGTCCGTCGTAACGTCAAAATAATTGGCTATAACCGGCAAAAGGGAGATATCGGGAAAAGCGGCTTCGTTTTCCCACCGGCTCACCGCCTGCGGCGACACCTCCAAGGCTTCCGCAAGCTGTTCCTGGGTTATATTGTTTTTGTTTCTCAATTCCCGTAAATTTTGTCCCAAAGTTATTTTCATTTTTAAGCGATCCTTTCTAAGCGGTGTTTGTGCCAAAAACACAAGCTCTTGTAAAGATTGTCGGTATTTCGGAAGCTTCCTTTAATATAATAACAAAAAAACGGAAAATTTTAAACCCCTTATTTGTTGAGAGAATGTTAACCAAAGAGAGAATTTCAAAAAAATTTAAAAAAAATCGCAAAATCCTTGAAAAACAGTCAGCGCAGTTTACCGAATACCTTTTTCGACCCCAGCGCTACCGCCATTGAAGCTACGGAAGAACCGATCATTACTATATAAGCCCTTTCGGCCGACAAATCAAACATTACGCCGTAAAATGCCTGTCCCAACGGCTGTGAACAGGTGGACACCGATATTATTACAGCCATTATTTTTCCCAACAAATGAGGCGGGGTTCTGCTTTGAACGGCCGTGAGTACGAATACGCCAAACATCGAAGAGGCGCACATTGCCGCGAAGCTTGCGGCGGTTATTATAAAATATCCTGCCCTTTCGGGCACCGGCTCAAAAAGCGCAGCCGCCATAATAAATGCCGTAACCGAGCATACCGCAAGCACGATCCACCCGTTTTTAAGCTTAAGCTTCCTGTCCGCCGAGCCGGCTATTATTCCGCCCGCCAGACCTCCCAAGCCCATTGCCGCTTCGGTTAACCCGAGAGCGACGTCGGACATTTTCAATATACTAACCACCGCCGCGGGAATCCCCACCACCATTGCTGCCGAAAAAATAAAATTAAAAAAGGCTATGACAATCAGCACCGACAGCAAATCGGGATTCTCTTTTTTCATATACAAAAAACATTCCCTCACGTCGGAAGCGGCCGTCCGTAAAACGCCCTTTTCCTCCGTCCTTTTTTCAAAAGGTATATGTATAAATATCTCCATAACCGCCGACAAAATAAAACAGGCTATGCTTATGAAAAGAACGGGAGATAAGCCGAAGGAGCCGAACAGCACGCCGCCGGCTATAGGCCCCAGCAGTCCCGAAAGCGTGCTCACGGTATTTATAACGGCGTTGCCCTTCATAAGAGTTTCTTTTTCCGTGAGCAAAGGAACGCTGGCCTGTACCGAAGGCTGGTACGCTCCCGATATGCCGTACAGCGCCATTAGCGTTAAAATCATCAGCGGCACAACCGGCGCCTTCCCAAGCGCCAGATAAAAGAGCAAAACAACCGCCGCCGTGACAAAATCCAGAATCACCATTATATTCCGCTTGTTTTTTCTGTCCGCTATAACTCCCCCAAGAAGCGAGAAAACAATCATCGGAATAAACGAACAAGCCGTAACTATCCCGAACAACGACGCGGAATCCGTTTCCCTCAGAAGATAAAGCGGAAGAGCAAATCTCAGTATCGCGTTTCCGAATAGAGATATTATCTGCCCTATTGCCACCATTATAAAGTCTCGCTTAAATAACATTTTCATAAATTACCTCCGTTCTTTTAACAATAAATTTATAATACCAACCGTCGGTATGTATTTTGTCAAAATTTAACTGCCCTTTTACAGGGCAGGAAAAATTTTTACAGTATTACTATTTGTTCCTTCGATAAATTTCGGTAAGCTCTTTTAATCTTCCGTAAACGCTCTCGTCTAAAATATCCAGCCCGAAGCTGCGCAGCATTTTGTCAAATACTTTGCATTTTCTGTAAATTCCCTCGGGATCGTCGTCAAATATCATCGGGTCAAGCCAAAGATTGCCCACAAGCATAATAAGCTCGGCGATTTCCTTCGGGTACTCGGTAATTATCGACCCGTCCTTTATCCCCTGTTCGATAATCGGGAGCACATAATGCGGCGCGACATAATCCACGGTGTCTCGTATGACGGAAAAAACAAGTCTCGGGCTTGCGCCGATATTAGGCGCGGCGGCAAAGACCTTATCATGAACCGAACGGTTCACCGATTCAGTGAGAAGCAGCTTAAGCTTTTCTTTTCCCGTAAGGTCGGAACGATCCTGTATTTCAAGCAGCGCTTTGTTTGACGCCTCGGACAACTTGGTCATAACCGCGTCAAGTATATCCTCCTTGGATTTGAAGTGATGATATATGGCGCCTTTGCTTAAACCGCCCAGATTGTCGATTATATCCTGTATTGACGTTCGCTCGTAGCCTTTTTCCTTAAACAGCCGCTGAGCCGTTTCGAGAATAAGGTTTACCGTTTCCTCCGGATATTTGTTCCTCGCCATTTTATCGCCACCTTCAATTACATACCGGAGGTATGTTTATATTATACACTAAAAAGACCAAGCTGTCAAGCGTCGGTTAAAATAAACTCTTTCCGAAAATAAGGCAAAGAATCGGATATATTATCGGCTGATGCAAAACATAAATCCAAATGGAATAACGCCCCGCCGCCGCCAAAAAACCGATACGGGTAGAGTAAAAAAATTTCGGAGCGCGCTTTTCCTTAACATATACCCCGTAAAACGAACCAGCCAGAAAAAGAAACAGCCAGGGACACAGCGGAAAATAATCCAGAGAAACAAAGCTTTTATCCGTGAAGCCCAAAGGAAACAAAACACCCGTTGAATAAAGAAAATCAGGCATTTTAAATTTCAACAATTCCCCTGTCCCGCTGTATCCCGTCTTAAAATTAAAGGTAATAATAAACAGGAAAACGCACGCCGATATGCCGATAAAGGGCGGGATCCTTTTAAAAACTCCCTCAAATAACCCGTATATCATCATACTTACGCCAAGGAAGTGGAGTATTCCGAAAACATCGGGCGAACCGGGAGTAACATACGCGGTAACGAAGGTAAATATCATTCCGATAAAAAAACACTGTACCCCTCGCTTAAGATTGCTTCGGGAGTAATTGCAGACTATCCCGGAAATACAGATAAACGCTCCCGCGAAAATGTCTCTTATAACGTCAAACCAGCTTTCGAAAAAAACGGGAACGTCTACCCCGAACATAAATTTCAGATTGAACATCAGGTGATATACCACCATACATATGATGGCGAAGCCTCTCACCTCGTCAAGAAAGCCCACTCTGTTTTTTGTATCCATTGTATTATGTCAATCCTCCGACGCCTTTTTCGTTGTTATACTATGTTCTCTATTCTATCACCTCTCATCTGAAAAAGCAAGTATCTGAAAAAATTTCACACATTTACCTTGTTGACCTCCATCTCTCCGTTATAGTCCAGCAGCGCTTTGTCGCCGTTTTTTATACTCCCATCGGCTATAAGCTGCGCCAGCTTGTCCTCCGCCTCGGATACCACCAATCTCCTCAAAGGTCTTGCGCCGTAGGTTTTGTCCGTCCCCCTGGCTGTAAGTCCTTCCACCGCTTTTTCGGTATAGGAAAGAGAAATTCCCGCGTTTTCCGCTCTTTGGGACAAATCGTCCAGAAGCAGCCGACATATTTTTCCCATGGCTTCCTCGGACAAGGGCTCAAAAATTACCGTTTCATCAATTCTGTTAAGAAATTCGGGTTTAAAAAGCTTTTTAAGCTCCTTTTCGACTCTTTCCCTTGCGGCGGTGTTTTCATTGTCGGTGCCAAAGCCCATATTTACGCGTTTCTGAGCGATTTCTCTCGCGCCTATATTTCCCGTCATTATTATAATGGTATTGGCAAAGCTGACTTTTTTTCCATCGGCGGAAGTAAGTATACCGTCCTCAAGAACCTGTAAAAGCAAATCGAAAACATCGGGGTGAGCTTTTTCGATCTCGTCAAGCATTATCACAGAGTATGGCTTGCGGCGCACTTCCTCAACAAATTTTCCCCCCTGTTCAAAACCCACATATCCCGGAGGGGAGCCTATAAGCTTCGACACCGAGTGCTTCTCCATAAATTCGGACATATCGAGACGTATCAAAGCCCTCTCGCTCCCGAAAAGAGCCTTCGCAAGGCTTTTGCATAATCTTGTCTTACCCACTCCGGTAGGTCCGAGAAAGATAAACGAGCCTATCGGCCTTCCGGGCGCTTTCAGACCCGCTCTGCCTCTTTTCACCGCTTTTACTACCGCTTCCACCGCCTTATCCTGACCTATTACCTCTTTTTTAAGCTCGGTTTCCAGTTCCGAAAGCGCCCCCGACACCTCCGCCGTGATCCTTCCCACGGGTATACCGCTCCATTTTGACACTATCTCGCAAACGGAGTTTTCGTCCACAATGCTGTAATTTTCTCCCCTGTCGGCTCCGTTTTTCTTCTCGGTCTCTATGAGATTTTCCAAGGACTGTTCCTCGTCCCTGAGCTTTGCCGCCTTTTCAAAATCCTGCGCCTCAACGGTTTTCTTTTTTTCCTCCCGACAAGACTTAAGCTTTTCCTCCAATTTTTTCACGGCGGGACTTTCCGAAAAAACCTTAAGCCGCTGTCCCGCCGCCGCCTCGTCAATAATGTCTATCGCCTTGTCGGGAAGCCTGCGGTCGTTTATATACCTTACCGACAGCTTTACCGCCTCTTTTATCGCCATATCGCTTATTTTTATCTTATGATGGGCTTCATACTTATCCTTAAGCCCCATAAGAATCTTTTCCGCCGAGGCTTCGTCGGGCTCTTCGACGTTTATCGGCTGGAAACGGCGTTCCAAAGCGCCGTCCTTTTCTATATACCTTCTGTATTCGTCCACCGTTGTGGCGCCGATAAGCTGTATCTCACCGCGGGCAAGAAGGGGTTTCAGTATATTGGCCGCGTCTATTGCTCCCTCCGCCGCGCCCGCGCCCACAATATTGTGTATCTCATCAATGAAAAGTATAGTGTCCTTGTCCTTTATCACCTCTTCCATCACTGTCTTTACTCTTTCCTCAAAATCACCCCTGTATTTTGCCCCAGCAATCATGGTCGTAATATCCAGCATAAAAATACTTTTGTTTTTCAGCATATCGGGCACGTCACCCGAAACTATTTTAAGGGCAAGCCCTTCCGCAACGGCGGTTTTTCCGACGCCGCTTTCCCCGATAAGACAAGGATTGTTTTTCCGGCGGCGCAAAAGGGTCTGTATCATTCTCTGTATTTCGCTTTCTCTGCAAAAAACGGGGTCTATCCTGTTCTGCTCCGCCATGGCGGTAAGATCGCGTCCGTACTTGTTCATAAGCCCGTCGGAAGCGGAGCGCCGTTTGGTAAAGGGCATGGGCCCGTCCTTTTTCCCCCCGCGGCAGTCTTTAAGGCTTCCCTCTATGTCAAGCCCCATTTCACGTAAAAAAACGCTTCCGTAACACTCTTCGTCGCTTAACATAGCATAAAGTATATGCTCCGTTCCGACGAAAGAGGAATTTTCCTTTCTCGCCTCGGTAAGAGCCTTTTCAAGTATTCGCTTGCTTCGGGGAGTAAAGTCGGAAACGCCTAAATTGGTGGGTATTCCGCTTCCAACCGACTGCCTCAACTTGGATATAACGCCTTCTTTATTGATTCCCTGTTTTTGCAGAATATGACCCGCAACCCCGCTCTCGTCCGATAAAAGCCCGCAAAGAATGTGCTCGCTCCCCACATATGTGTGCCCGAGGGAAGAAGCCGTCTTTATGGAGCTGTTGAGCGCGGAATTGGCCTTTTCGGTAAAGCCGCTGAATTCTATCATCTGTTTTAATTCCTTTCTTTTATTTTTCTTTTTCCGGAATACGGAAAATTTGTAACACAAAAACCCCATCGGCATATATTGTAGTATGAAACGTTTCAAAACAATTTAAACAACCAAGGAGGAAACCAATATGTTTGGTAACAACTGCTGCTGGATCATAATCCTTATTCTTCTCTTCACTTGCGGTGGCTGCGGCGGATGCGGCAACACCTTCGCAAACAACGGCTGTGGCTGCGGCAACAGCAACAACTGCGGATGCGGATGCAACAACAACGGCTGCGGATGCGGCAATAACGACTGCGGCTGCGGCTGCTGATCGAAATTCGAAAAAAACGGCGGGGTTTCCCGCTGTTTTTATTTATATGCGGAGGACAGGCACATTTAGAACCTGTCCACATAGGGATGGCGCGTAGATAGATTCTTATACTATTATTGTGCAATTTTTCCAATTCCTTATCCAAAGGAAAAAACAAGATTATTGAAAAAGTATCTATCTAAATGTCAAAAAAAAGAGTATAATATAGTATTGGTATTTAATAAAGTATTGATATTTATACTTTATTTTGTTTTTATCCACATCGGAAAGCGGACAAGCCGTTTTGCCGCATTACAACTTAACAGAAAAAAGAAAAGAGGAGATTCCCTTGGTAAGAGAAGATTTAAGAAATATCGCTATAATAGCCCACGTAGATCACGGTAAAACCACCTTGGTTGACGAAATGCTGAAACAAGGCGGAATATACCGCGAAAATCAGGCTACCGTGGAAAGAGTAATGGACAGTAACGACCTTGAACGTGAAAGAGGAATCACGATATTGGCGAAAAACACATCCGTATACTACAAGGATGTTAAAATAAACATAGTGGACACTCCGGGTCACGCGGATTTTTCCGGAGAAGTGGAGCGTATATTGAAAATGGTCAACGGCGTACTGCTTCTTGTGGACAGCTTTGAGGGCACAATGCCGCAAACCCGCTTTGTACTCCAGAAAGCGCTGGAGCTTGGCCATAAGATCATAGTGGTAGTGAACAAGACCGACCGCCCCGACGCCCGAAATAAAGAAGTGGTTAACGAAGTGCTGGAGCTTCTCCTTGACCTGGACGCTACCGAAGAACAACTGGACAGTCCCGTAGTATTTTGTTCCGGAAGAATGGGCTGTTCCTCCTACAATCCCGACGATATGGGAAATGATTTCGTTCCGCTCTTTGACAAGATAGTGGAGCATATCCCCGCCCCCGAAGGGGACGAAAACGGAGAATTACAGGTTCTGGTGTCCTCCATAGACTACAACGACTATGTGGGAAGAATCGCGGTGGGACGCGTGGAAAGAGGAAAAATCAGGGTAAATCAGGAGGTGACGGTCTGTGACCATCATAACAGAACCTCCCCCTATAAATCCAAGATAGTGAGCCTGTACCAATTTGACGGACTCGGAAAAAAGCCGGTGGGAGAAGCTACCGTAGGCGATATAGTGGCATTCAGCGGCATAGAGAACATCACCATAGGCGAAACGGTATGCAGCGCCGGAAATCCCGAACCGCTGCCCTTTGTAAAAATATCCGAACCTACCGTTGAAATGACCTTCTCGGTAAACGACAGCCCGTTCGCGGGAAAGGAAGGAAAATTCGTTACCTCACGTCAAATACGCGAAAGACTCAACCGCGAGCTTTTAAAAGACGTTTCCTTAAGGGTAAAGGACAGCGACTCCACCGACAGCTTCGACGTGGCGGGAAGAGGTGAAATGCACCTTTCCATTCTGATAGAAACCATGAGAAGAGAGGGCTATGAGTTGTCTGTAAGCACGCCCCGCGTACTGTACAAGGAAATCGACGGAGTAAAATGCGAACCTATGGAAAGACTTGTAATAGACGTGCCTTCCGACTCGGTTGGCGCGGTTATGAGCAAAATGGGCATTCGGAAGGGCGAAATGGTTTCCATGAACCCCATAGGAAGCCGAACCCGCATAGAATTTATTATTCCCGAACGCGGACTTTTCGGATACAAAAGCGAATTTCTTACCGACACCAAGGGCGAAGGAGTGATGAACACCGTTTTTGACGGATATCAGCCGTATATGGGAGACATTCCCACCAGAACCACGGGATCCCTCGTAGCCTTTGAAACGGGCACCGCCTGTGCCTACGGCATTTTTAACGTTCAGGACAGAGGTCAGCTCTTTATCGACGCGGGAACCGAGGTATACGAAGGAATGGTGGTAGGCGTTTCCCCGAAAACGGGAGATATTAACATAAATGTGTGCAAGAAAAAACACCTTACCAACACAAGAGCCAGCGGAAGCGACGAAGCCCTTCGCCTTATACCCTATAAGCGTATGAGCCTTGAAGAAAGCCTTGAATTTATCGGAGAGGACGAGCTTGTGGAGGTAACGCCCAACAGTATTCGAATCAGAAAGCGCATTTTAAACAACGAGCTTCGCGCCAAGGATCAGGCGAAGCATAAAAACAAATAATGAATTGTAATGAATTATATTAACATCGGAAATGTCCGAATAAAAAAAACGGCCGCCCTCGCCCCAATGGCGGGAATGGCGGACACCGCGTACAGGCTTATGGCCAAAAAATACGGCGCTGCTTTGGTATGCGGCGAAATGGCAAGCTGCAAGGGTTTATGCTATACCGACAGGAAAAGCGCCTCCCTCTTGGAAGTAACCGAAGAAGAAAGACCCATGGCGATACAGCTTTTCGGCAGCGAGCCCGATTTTTTTTCAAAGGCCGCGAAAATCGCCGAAGGATATAGGCCCGATTTTATCGATATAAACTGCGGCTGCCCCGTACCAAAAGTAGTAAGCACCGGAGCCGGCTCCGCTCTTATTAAAAATCCCAAACTTATAGGCGAACTGATAAAAGCGGTAAAATCGTCCACCGACATACCCGTAACGATAAAGATACGCTTAGGTTGGGACAGCGGCAATATCAACGCCGTCGAAGCGGCAAAAATTGCCGAGGACAGCGGAGCGGCAGCAATAGCGGTGCACGGGCGGACAAAAACGCAGATGTATTCGGGAAAAGCCGACTGGGAATCCGTCGCCAAAGTAAAGGAAGCCGTCGGAATCCCCGTAATAGGAAACGGAGACGTAACCGACCCGCAAAGCTGCGAAGAAATGTACAAAAAAACGGGCTGCGACCTTGTTATGATAGGCAGGGGAAGCTACGGCAGGCCTTGGATTTTTGAAGAAATCGAGCGTTATTTCGAGACAGGCGAGCTTTTGCCCGAAAAAAGCCTTGAAGAAAGGCTTGAAATACTGTCCCGACATATCGGGCTAATAGTTTCCCTTAAGGGAGAAAGCGTTGGAATGCGCGAAGCGAGAAAACACGCCGTCTGGTATCTTAAAGGAATAAACAATGCGGCAAGTTATCGGAACAGATGCGGAACTCTTTGCACCCTCGAAGATTTTTACAGACTTAAAGATGACGTCCTGAACGACAATATGACGTAAAGCGACCTATTGTCAAATAAATATTCGGTATATACTGCGGAAAAATAACGGCGAAAGGACAGCGGTAAAATGAAATTGCCATCAGCGGAAGATTTTTTCGCTTTTGATATTAACAAAAGCGATTTTCTCGAAGCTTACCGACGCATAACGGCGGGGGGGAAAAACGCGGTAAACGCGTATACAAGGCTTTGCTCCGACCTTCTGTTAAAAGATAAAAGCTTTTCCGACTTTGTTCACGATACCTTGATATATTCCGAACAGCCGTTGATCGAGAAATATCTTAAAACGGAAAATCCCGCGATTTTAGCCGCCATAAGCTATGATATAAAGAGAATAAGAGAAATTTGCGCTTTGTCGGCGTCGGATTTTAAAAAGTATATGTCGGAGGCGCTTGGAAGGAACTTATCGGAATTGCCGGAATACGATAAAGGCGAATTCAGATACACGGCGGATTATTTTATCGACCGATGCAAAAAAAACGGCAGCGGAATTTTCGCCCGTTACAGAGCCTTCAGCTATGACGAATCAAAAAAATCCCTTGTTCCGGTGACAAATCCCGATCGGGTAAAGCTTTCCGACCTTAAGCGCTATGAAGTGCAAAGAGAACAGATAGTGGACAATACAATGTGCTTCGTAAACGGAAAGCCCGCCTGCAATACCCTGCTTTACGGCGACAGAGGGACAGGCAAATCCAGCACGGTGAAAGCTTTGCTTAACGAATTCCCGCCGCTGAGAATGATAAGGCTTGACAAAACACAGGTTTCCTCCGTTTTTGAGCTGTACGAAAAAATATCCTCCGTTCCGCTGTATTTTATCATTTTTATTGACGATCTTTGCTTTTCCGAAGACGACGACGGCTTTTTTATTCTAAAGCAGGCTTTGGAAGGCTCGCTCTCCGCAAAACCCGACAACGTTCTTATATACGCCACAACCAACCGCCGTCATATCATAAAGGAAACCGCCGCTAACCGGGCGGAAAACTACATTCACAAAAGCGACGCGGTGGACGACAATATGTCGCTGTCAGAGAGGTTCGGACTGTTTGTCACCTTCTCCGTCCCCAATAAAGACCAATTTATAGACATCGCCAAAAAAATAGCGGCCGATCGAGGAATAGATACCGACAGCGAAGCCTTTGAAGCGGGAATCGAGCGCTTCGCCTTAAAACGCGGCGGACGTTCGCCCCGCATTGCAAAACAGTATGTGGATATTCTCGAAGGAAGAATATCGTTAGGAATGGAAACGGATAGACTTTGAAAGGATAACGATGATAAATTTCAAAAAGCCGATTGCCCTCCTGCTAAGCTGTTCTATACTTATTGCAGCTTTGGCGGGATGTGAAAAAGAGCCCGAGGAACAGCCTCCGGAAACGGAAGAAACCACCACGGAAGCCGAACCAGCGCCTTACCCCCTGTCCATCAATCATACGGAAATAAAGGCCAGGCCGGAAAAGGTAGTATGTCTGTCCCCCGCCGTCGCCGAAACAATTTTTGAAATGGGCTTCGGTGAAACCGTAATCGGCAGAAGCGGCTACTGCGACTATCCCGATGAGGTTCTTGCCGCCAAAGACGTAGGCACCGCCGCGAATCCCGATATAAACGCAATAACCGACCTTATGCCCGATCTGGTAATAACTTCGACTCCTCTTGCTTCAAAAGATATTTTCACAATGGAACAAGCGGGGATCACTACCGTTCTTATTCCCGCGCCCACCACTTTAAAAGGTTTTTCTTCCATATATATCGCCATCGGACTTATATACGAGGGTCTGTTTACGGGAACAGAAAAGGGCGAGGAAGCATATTCGGAAATATCAAAGCTTCTGGGCAACGCCGAAGCCGTAAATATAGGTAAATTCATATACGTTACCGAAAACGTTACCGTAGCGGGAGGAAATACTTTTGAAAGCGCGGTTTTATCCTGTTTCGGCACAAATCTCGCCAAGGAAGGCAGCGGATATACCTATGACAAATCCCTGCTTTTGGAGAACCAACCCGATGTTATATTGCTTAACGGCAAATACACGAGAGATACGTTAATGAACGACGAAATACTGTCACAGCTGAACGCGGCAATAAATTACAAAATAATTTATATAGACAATATTTTCTTTGAAAGGCCTTCGGAAAGAATAAAGGAACTTATAAACACGCTTCTTGAAGATTATAAGAATCTCGGTGCCGATGTCGCCTTCGAATAACTTTTACTTTACTTCCGCACTTGACTTTTAGCCAAATTTTGCTATAATAATTATTGATCGTAATTTTAATAATACAAATTCATCATATGAAAGGTCGGCATAGGATATGAAATGGACAAGCCTTAACGATTTAAGAGAAAGCTATCTTAAATTTTTTGAAAGCAAGGAGCATCTCCGTATGGATTCGGCTCCCCTCGTGCCCCAGGGGGACAACTCCGTATTGCTTATCAACGCGGGTATGACCCCTCTGAAAAAATTTTTTCAGGGTGTTGAAACGCCTCCCCGCAAGAGAGTGACCACCTGTCAGAAATGTATCCGTACTCCCGATATAGAAAACGTGGGAAAAACCGCGAGACACGGAACCTATTTTGAAATGCTCGGAAACTTCTCCTTCGGAGATTACTTTAAACACGAGGCCATAGCGTGGGCGTGGGAGTATCTTACAAAGGTGCTTGAAATCCCCGAAGACAGACTCTGGGTAACCATCTATGAAGAGGACGACGAGGCGGGCGACATATGGGCGGAAGAAATAGGAGTTCCCCGTGACAGAATCGTAAAGCTGGGGAAAAAAGACAACTTCTGGGAACACGGCAGCGGCCCCTGCGGCCCCTGCTCCGAAATACACTTTGACAGAGGCGAAAAATACGGTCCGTTTATAGATTTTGAGCAGGCGGGAGACTGCGACCGCCTTATTGAAATATGGAATCTTGTATTTACTCAGTTTGACAATGACGGCAAGGGCAATTACACAATGCTCGCCAATAAAAATATTGACACCGGAATGGGTCTCGACCGCCTTGCCTGTGTAATGCAGGAAGTTGACAATATGTTTGAGGTAGACACCGCTCAGAATATCATCAAAACCATATGCGAGCTTACCGGAAAACAATATAAGGCCAACGAAAAAGACGACGTTTCAATCCGCGTAATCACCGACCATGTAAGAGCAAGCACTTTTCTTATAGGCGACGGAGTAAGACCGTCAAATGAAGGAAGAGGCTACGTCTTAAGACGTCTTATCCGCCGCGCGGCACGGCACGGACGTTTACTGGGAATGAAGGAAAGCTTCCTTTATAAAGTGGCGGAAAGCGTTATAAAAGAAAACGAATCCGCTTACCCCGAGGTAAAGGAAAAGGAAGAATACATCAAAAAAGTGCTTCGCAACGAGGAGGACAGCTTCAACAAAACCGTTGAAAAAGGCTCTCAGATCCTTCAGGATATAATTGACAAAATGGAAACCGGAAGCATTTTAAGCGGCGAGGACGTATTTAAACTCCACGACACTTACGGTTTCCCGCTTGATCTTACAAAAGAAATCCTTGCGGAAAAGAACCTTTCTCTCGATGAAAACCGTTTCCGTGAGCTTATGGACATTCAGCGCACCACCGCCCGCTCAAATCAGGCCTTCAAGGGAGGCTGGGACGAAGCCTCCAACGACGCTTTCAACGATTTTACAACCGAGTTTGTGGGATATAAGGAATTGTCGTGTCATACCATTCTTAAGGCTGTTTTGAAAAACGGGGCTTTGACCGACTCCTGTTCCGAAGGAGACGACGTGGTAGCGCTTATCGAAAAAACGCCTTTCTACGCCGAAAGCGGCGGACAGGTAGGCGACAAGGGCGTTATCACAAACGGTGATAATATCCTCCGCGTAATCGACACGAAAAAATTGCCGGGCGGACAATACGTTTGCGAATGTCACACCGAAAGCGGCGAATTTTACGTCAATGACAATGTTACCGCGCAAGTGGACGAGGAGCTTCGCCGCGCCACCGCGAGAAACCACACCTGCGCCCACCTTTTGCAGGCCGCTCTGCGCAAGGTATTGGGCGACCATGTTCACCAGTCCGGCTCCTATGTGGATCCTTACAAATGCCGTTTCGACTTTTCACATTTCAGCGCGATGACCTTGGAAGAGATCGCGGAGGTTGAAAAGCTCGTGAACGAGGAAATTTTAAAGGCGGTGCCCGTTATAACGGAAGAGCTGCCTATCGAAGAAGCTCAGAAGCGGGGAGCAATGGCTCTGTTCGGCGAAAAATACGGTAAAATAGTAAGAGTCGTTTCCGTTCCTGACTTTTCCACCGAATTCTGCGGAGGTACTCACCTTACCAACACGGCTCAGGCGGGATTGTTCAAAATAACCGCCGAAACCTCAGTGGCCAGCGGCGTCAGACGTATTGAGGCTATAACCGGCAGCGAGATAATAAAAGCCTTAAACGGAATAAACGTGATTTTGGCCAAAATAGGCGCTGCCGTCAAGGCTTCGGGAGAAGACGCCATTATAAACCGCTGCGTCAGCCTACAGAACGAAGTCCACGAGCTTAAAAAGGAAATCGATCGCCTTAACGACAAAATTTCCGCTTCACAGCTCGGCGGTCTTTACGACAATGTCGAAGAAGTAAAGGGCATAAAAATAATCACCGCGATGCTTACAGGCACTTCCGGCGATAGCCTGCGCAAGGTTATGGACGGTATGAAGAGCAAAAACGACAGCTTTATAGCGGTACTTGCGGGAGTAAGCGACAACAAGGGCAACTTTGTGTGCGCATGCAGTCCAGAAGCGGTAGCCAAGGGTGCAAACGCGGGGCAGATAGTTCGCAAGGTTGCCGAGATAACCGGCGCAAAGGGCGGTGGAAAACCCGATATGGCTATGTCGGGCATAGGCGACAACACCAAGATCGACGAAGCTTTGCTTCAAGTAAAGAACATAGCTGCGGAAATGCTCAAATAATAAAAAGGAAGGAAAAACATTATAATGGAAAACTGCCTTTTTTGCAGAATAATAAAGGGAGAGATTCCCTCGACAAAGGTTTATGAAGACGATGAAATACTCGCCTTCAACGACATAAACCCCATGGCTCCGGTTCATATCCTCATTATCCCGAAAAATCACATTGACGGCGCGGATATGCTCAACGACGAAAACTCCGCTGTGGTGTCAAAAATATTTGCCGTTGCGGCACGGCTGGCTAAGGAATACAATCTGGAGAAGGGCTTCCGTATTGTGACAAACGTGGGCGAAAACGGCGGCCAAACCGTTCGCCACCTTCATTTTCACCTGCTTGGAGGAAAAAAGCTCAATACGGCGCTTTGCTGATATAGCTTCAGCATATTTTTCTAAAATGTCTCACAGAAAAATCTCTCCAAAGAAATAATTCTTATGAGGCACAAATTAGGCTTAATTATTTAATGGATTATCCCACGTATCTTCATATAACTCTATAAATCCTTTTATAATGAGCCAAATCAAAGTTTTTCATAATCACCTAATCAATATAATTTCACACAATTCCATATATTTGAATATGAAATATGTGAGGAAAAAGAGTTTGACACTTATAATAAGAAAGCCCTATTTTGAGGGGTAAAATAAGCCTGTTGCTGTTGTGACAGGCTTATTTCAATGTTATATATTGAAATAAGCTGTGGAATATGCTATAATTGTGACAGTTATCCACAAATAATACTTTAATAAAAACTATGGAGTATTTGAATGGAATTAAAACAAACTGTATTTCTATTTATGGCGTGCAAGCAACAAAACAAACATATTATCATATTGAGCCAAATATGTCTTATACTAATCTTTTGTCAGATTATAGATAAAAAAATGTTGACCAAAGATTAGTGTTTCGGGTGTAATCTTTAATCATATTTCCGACTTCGTCTACAATATGATTAAAGATTAGTATAACATATTCCCGCGCCAAAGTATAGGGGCGGGAATTTCACTTTTTAAGTGAATTTTTCTCAAATAAGGAGTTATTGAAAAAGCGGGTATAATATGCTATACTTTATTTGTCGACAGAAAAAGGCTTTCGCGTCAGCCGCGCATAGGAGGATTATCAATGAAACTGAACATAGGGGAAAACATAAGAGGCTTTCGCAGGAAAATGAATCTCACGCAGGAGCAGCTGGCGGATAAGCTGGGGGTGTCATTTCAGTCGGTAAGCCGGTGGGAGAACGGTCTTACTTATCCCGATATGGAGCTGCTGCCCGCGCTGACGGGAATATTCGGGGTGAGCGCCGACGAGCTTCTTGACATTTCCGAAACGCGGCGGGAGCTGGCGGCTGAGGAGGTTCTTAGGGAGCTGGCAAAGCTTTCAGATAGTGAGGACGCCTCTCCCGAAAGAATGATCGAGCTTATCCGTGAGATACGGCGCAGTCATCTGAACCATTTTTCGTTTTTTCATTTAATGTATTCCGTGAATATTAACATGACCCGCCGTTTCCCTCAGCTGCTGCCCGAAATAAGGCTGACGATGGAGCAGGCGCTGGAGCGGAACGATCTCGATATGACCGACAGAAATACCATAATTCGGTATATGATGATAATAGAGGAGGAAGAGCATATAGATAAATTTCTCCAACGCTACGCGTCGGAGGAGGATCAAAGCAAAACGGCGCTTTTGAATATGCGGTATTTAAGGCGCGGGGATTGGGATAAATTCGAACCGATAAGACAAGATACGCTGTTTAATTATATTGACAGGATTATCGGCGGAGAGGCAGAGTGGATCAATTTGGGGAGGCCAAGCGACTTGGGAGTCGGTATGCTGCTCAGCGGGCTGCATATGGATTTTTTGAACAAGCTTTGCGATCAGGTTCCCGATGAGAAGCACCCAGTGTCGGGCAACGGAGAGTTGGATTTCTGGGTTCATGAGAGGGTGTTTATCGGTTTGAGGGCAGCCGCCAGGTTTTCCGCCTTAGGAGATAACGAAAGGGCGCTGGTAATATTAGAGGACGCGGTTTCGCTGTTGGAGAAGGCTATGGAGATAACCGAGCCGGTGAAGCTGAGATGTTCCTCGCCGTTTCTCGCGGACGTTTCGTTTACAGCGGAGGAGGATTGGCAGCGACCCAGTTTCAATTATTTTTCGGAGGGGAAGGAGGTACGGTTTATTTATATTTGGAATGAAGTGGGCTACTGTTACTGTATTGTTCCCTCAAATGTGCTGCAATTTATGGAGGATGAGAGGAATCGGGGGTTGTTTGATAATATTAGAGGGAATTGTCGGTTTAAAAAGTGTGTTGAACGGGTTGAGGGGCTTGTGGTTTATAGGGATAAGCCCAAGGAAAACGAATAAGAAAAAAAGGGTCTGATACTAATCCCTTTTAAAACTGTGGGATTAGTGTTTTGGGTGCAACTCTTTTTAAACTATGGATTTATCCATAGTTTAAAAAGAGTTTGGTATGAAAAATAGACTGTGTAAATGCGAATAATCCCCAAAAAATAATGCAATACTAAAAACGCAGCGAAACAGGGCAACGCTGAGGAGCGACCCAACGCAGCAGCAAGATATACGGTGAAGAGCAGCGAAGAAAAAACGCTGCTCTTTTTACTTCACCGGTATCTTCAAGCGGATAAAGCATTGTGGGTATGATTTTTAAAATGCGAGAATTGCACAGATTGTTCGCAGAAACCGCAATGCTGCAAATGGCCTCTGCCGCAAACAGATGTCGGTTTTACAAAGCTTTTCGATTTCTCTTAACGAAGAGAGTATCCATGCTCCATAAACTCAAAAAGTACAACCTTCAGCAAGGTGACGCGGTCATATCTTGGACGCCCTGTCTTGTGTTCCTCAACCACAAGATATTTATTCAGGTCTATATGATCCATCACCTCACAAAATGTATATACAGGATCAGAAATTTCGATAATTCTTCCAAACCTACCGGTAATTTCAGCTGATATGGTGTATAATTGTTTTGTGATTGATTTTTCATTTCAACTAAAATTATATCACAAAAAAGAACTGCAATTCAATCCTTTTTGGAGGAATTGCAGTTCTTTTTTTTGGGGGGGTTACATCCCCTTAAATTATTACATTGTAACATCAGTCATCAGAAGAATACCTTGACTTATCCCTCTGATTAAATATGGAATTCAAAGATTCAAATCTGTCCTTGGCCTGTAAATCCCCCAAAGTATTCTGAATAATCTTTGAAAGATCGTCGCTGGGGTTCTTGGACGTTACTATATCATCGTCCCTGTCAAACACAGAGCCTCCGAAGGGTGACAAAGAAACCTCCTCTTTTTTTGCTGCGACGGGAGCCTCCGCTTTCCTTTGGGAGGTAAGAGACTTGATGGTAGCGCCTCCCTCCTTGAATCCGGTGGCAATAACCGCGATACTGATGGTATCGGTAAGGCTTTCGTCCTGGCTTACGCCCTGAATCATCTCTACCGAAGGATCGGCGGCGTCGGAAATAAGGCTTATAATATCGCGGAGATCACTTATACCGCTGTCTGCGGAAAGAGTAACGTTAACCAGCAGCTTGGTGGCATGATTGATGGAAGTTTCAAGCAGCGGGCTGTTTACAACCTGAGATACCGCGTCCTGAATCTTATTCTCGCCTGTACCCGTACCCAAAGCGATATGAGCGTCGCCGGAGTTGGAAAGAATGGAGCATAGGTCGGCAAAGTCGGTGCCGATTCTGCCCGTGGTGCTTTCGTATACCACGTCGGAAATGATCTTTACCGAACGGTAAAGCACGTCGTCCACCATGGCGAACGCCTGTTTAAAGCTGAGCATCTTTTCGTTGGTGCGAAGAAGTCTTTCGTTGGGGATTATAAGAAGAGAGTCAACGTGCTTTCGCATTTCGTCGATACCCTTTATCGCCTGGTTCATTTTATATTCCCGCTCATACTCAAAGGGCTTTGTAACAACTCCCACAGTGATAATATTCATTTCCTGAGCGATTTCGGCCACTACCGGAGCCGCTCCGGTACCGGTACCGCCGCCCATTCCCGCGCCGATAAACACAATGGAAGCGCCTTCTATCGCCTTTTCTATCTCCTCGCGGCTTTCCTTCGCCGCCTCGGCGGCAACCTCGGGACGGCCGCCCGCGCCTCTTCCCTTACAGCATTTTTTACCTATCTGGATACGGCGCATGAGGGTCTTATCCTTATTCTTAAGAGCGGCCACATCGGTATTTACGGCGATAAACTCTATTTTATCGCGAAGGTCGGACATTACGTCTCCCCCCGCCGCTTCGGACTCGTCGGCTTCCTTCTTGTACAGCTTAGCCATGTACTCCAGAGCGTTGCCGCCGCCGCCGCCTACACCTATTACCTTTATTTTTACGTCATATACGGCACTTTCGTCAAGATTGTCCTGTTCATATTCAAATCCTTCTTCATCAATAAAAACGCCCATTTTGTACCTCCACTGATTTGGTCAGAATTTTCACGCTCTTATAATTTTATCAGATTTTTGTTCTGATTTCAATACCTTTTTAAAAATATTTTGTTATTTTTAAGAGGATTTTTACAATATATTGTTGCAAAAAAAGAAAAATTTACCAAGCTTTAGGGTTTTTCACAACGTAAAAGCCCCTTTGCGCCGCGCTTTTAAAGAACAACCCTGTTTTTTGTCTCATTTTTACAAAAAAATATGTAATTTTTACCAAACTTTTTTTAAACCGTCATTCCGATGCCGCGGTACTCTCCGTGTTTTCCTCCGGCTGCGTCTCTTCCGGCTCGCTTTCCGTGGTGACGATATACCCCTCCGTCTGAGCGCCCTGATCCCTTATGGCCTGTTTCGGAACGCGATAAGGATTAGTCAGGATAAGAACGCATTTTTCGTTTTCCGCGATCTCGTTGTGATCGAGAATAAGGCGGGCGGCGTTAAAAATCTTTTCGTCCATGGCGGCCGTAGTGCCCAATTCCATCTCTATTCTGTTGTCGTAGGTCACCTTAATGCTGAGTATATCGGTAAGGTCGATCACAAAGTCCTTGTCAAGCCCAGAGCTTCGCATATATCCGATAATATTCACGGCCGCAGCTATCCTCTTTTCACCGTCCTCTTCCAGCGCTCCCCCCTCGCGGGTTTCGGTCTCGGGATTCCCTTCCTTTTCCGGGTTGAAAACATAACCCTTTACGATCGGCACCTCAAAGCGTTTGTTGGATATTTCCAACACCCTTCCCGCTTCGGAAACAAGATAATACTTTCCCGAAATATAAAAGCAGGCCATTGGCACCGCCGGTTCCGCGTTTATCACCAGCTTGTCGGGAAAACCCCTTTTTATTTGAGCATTGTCGATATACACCAGCTTTGACGTTATTTTCTTTTCCGCCTCGCCTATATCTATCCTCAGAAGGTTTTCTCCGATCTCTATTCCCGCCGCCTCGATGATCTCTTCGTCGGCGTACTGTGTTTCGCCTGTAACCTCGAAGCGCTTTATATTGAAAAGCACCGTCACGGACAAAATCGTTACCACCGCCACCGCGACTATCCCGCCGAGAAAATAATATAAAACATAGCTCCCGTGACGCTGTTTTTTTCTGCCTTTTCCTTGATAGGAACCTTTGTTTTTTCCCTTGGCCGCGCTTTTTCCTCTTTTTTTGGGGGCACCGGCTTTTTTTCCCGCCGAAGCTTTTTTCTTTTTTCCGGGATAGGTTCTTTCGGTTCTTACCGCATTTTCTTCGGGATACCGTTCTTTTATCCGCTGTCTTTCGGGACTTACGGGGGGATTTTCCCTTTTGGGGGACTTGGACTTTCCCCTCGGATTTCCCTGTAACTTTACGTTTTTTTTGCTTTTGGAGGAGTTTTTCACCGGCTTTTTCTTGT
This sequence comes from uncultured Ruminiclostridium sp., assembly GCA_949878745.1. Lineage (GTDB taxonomy): Bacteria > Bacillota > Clostridia > Oscillospirales > Ruminococcaceae > Ruminiclostridium_E. Next base: position 82,116 of record CATLBH010000003.1, read on the forward strand.
CGATACCGTAATACTCGTCAAAAAGCTGCTGATCGCTCAGGCTTTTTCTTTTTTTTCTTTCAAATTCGGGCATTTTCCTTACACTCGACCGATAAGCCGACTCTCCTCCTTTCAACTTCCTTTTATACTAATCTTTAATCATATTGTGGACGAAGTCGGAAATATGATTAAAGATTACACCCGAAACACTAATCTTTGGTCAACATTTTTTGTATATAATCTGACCAAAGATTAGTATTAATACCAATCTTCGGTCGGCATTTTTTGTCCGCAGCCTGCCCAAAGATTAGATCAACTTCTTTTTATATCCGCCCCCACGCTTCTGAGAACTTTTTCTATACTTTCATACCCTCTGTCCACATGACAGATACCCGATATCTTACTGGTTCCCTCCGCCGCCAGTCCCGCGGTTATCAAGGCCGCTCCGCCGCGAAGATCGGTAGCCACAAGCTCCGCTCCCGAGAGACTTTTCACCCCCGTGACCACGGCCACCTTTCCTTCTACGCTTATTTTCGCGCCGAGTCTGGTAAGCTCCGAGGCGTGCTTGAACCTGTTCTCGAAAATGTTTTCCACAAACACCGTGGTACCCGAGGCCATTGTCGCCAGCGCCATAAGCGGCGGCTGAGCGTCGGTGGGAAATCCCGGGTGAACGTTTGTTCTTATGGTTCCGGGAGATATCAGTGGGCGGTGTAGATTGATAAATATATTGTTTTCCTCCCGCTTTTTGCCGTAGGAGTAGATGCTGCACCCCATTTGCTCCAAAACCGCCGTTATGGGTCTGAGGTCGCCGCTGTTCACGTCGGTAAGTATAAGCTCTCCCCCCGACGCGCCGCAGCAGCATAAGTAAGTCGCCGCCGCTATTCTGTCCGGCATTATCCTGTGTTCACAGGGGGAAAGGCTTTCCACGCCCTCCACGGCTACGGTGCTTCCCCCCGCTCCGCTGACTCTTCCGCCGCATTTGTTGATGAAATTCGCCAAATCGACTATTTCAGGCTCTCTCGCCGCGTTGTGTATCTCGGTAACTCCCCGTGCGAGGGAGGCCGCCAGCATTATGTTCTCCGTAGCGCCCACCGAGGAGAAGGAAAGCGCTATTCTCGCGCCGTGAAGTCCCTTGGGAGCGGTGCACTCCAGATACCCGTGCTTTTCCTCGATGTCCGCCCCCATTTCCCTCAGCGCCGCCAAATGGAAATCGATGGGTCGGGGGCCCAATTCACAGCCGCCGGGAAACGACAGCCGACAGCTTTTGCATCTTGTCAGCACGGGTCCCAGAAAGACAATAGACGACCTCATCTCCCGCATAAGGGAAGCGGGTACTTCCGTTCCCTTTATCACCGAAGCGTTAACGGTAACGGTGGTCTGCTCCCTTCGGCACTTACAGCCGAGACATTCCAGTATACGACAGGCAGCGTCACAGTCGGACAGCCGCGGGCAGTTATGAAGCACCGATTCCCCGCCGCACAGAACACAGGCAGCTAATAACGGCAGGGCGCTGTTTTTCGCGCCCTGAACGGAGATCTCGCCTTCCAGCCGCCTGCCGCCGTTTATAACGATACGCTGTTGCTCCGCCATAGTAATCACCCTTTCTAAAGCATTTTACCTTTCAGTGTATGCCAAAGGGTGATTTTTGGTTAAAATGTTACGATTTCACAAGATCGAGTATTTCGCTGAGTATAACGTCGGCCGCGTTGGTTTTGGCCAATTGTCTCGCTCTTACTCCCATTTCCTCAAGTCTTACGGTATCCTTATATAAGCTGCTCACCGTTTCGATAAGCCATTTTCCGTCCAGATCCTTGTCCTCGCGGAGTATCGCCGCCCTTGCGTCCTCAAGGGTTTTCGCGTTATAGTACTGGTGATTTTCCGTGGCGTTGGGGTAAGGCACCAACACGGACGGTCTTCCGATGGCGGTTATTTCGGTAAGGGTCATTGAGCCCGCTCTGGACACTATCAGGTCGGCGGCACACATACAGGTGTACATATTGTCGATATATTCCTTAAGAATAAGTCTTTCGGAATTTTTATCCACCTTGTTTTCCTCAAGCAGCCCGCCGAAGGTGTCTTTTCCGTTTCCTCCGTAGGAATGTATATGATTTATTCCGCCCGTTGACTGCTCCCAAGCCATCAGCTCGGCCACGGCGGAATTTATCCTGTTGGCTCCGAGGCTTCCGCCGAGAGAAAGGACGGTAAAGCCTTCGGGAAGCCCCAGCCTTTTCCGCGCCGAATTTCTCTCTTCGATGGGGATATTGTTTCTCAGGGGATTTCCCGTTATAACGCATTTTTCGTGATGCTTAAGGTGCTTAAGAGTATCCTCGGAAAACACGAAAACCTTGTCGGCTGTTTTGGAAAGCAACTTTGTGGTGATTCCCGGGTAAGAATTGCTTTCGTGAGTGACGGTTTTTATCCCAATACGCGCCGCTTCTCTGAGAACCGCGCCGCATACGTATCCGCCTGTCCCCACGCAAATATCGGGTTTAAATTCCTCGATAAGCTTTTTTACCCGGGGAAAAGCCGCCGCGTAGTAATAGAGGGCTTTTGCGTTTCTTTTTATATTGGTTATGGACAGATGTCTCTGAATACCCGCCATTTTTATTCCGTGAAAGTCATAGCCCGCTTTTTTTACAAGCTTGGCCTCCATTCCGTTCGGTGTGCCCACGAATAAAATTTTGCTGTCGGGGAATATGTTAATCGTTTTGTCCGCTATGGCAAGAGCGGGGTTTATGTGGCCGGCCGTTCCGCCCGCCGCTATAAGAACGCGCATTTTTGGGGCTCCTTTTTTATTTTAAAAATCTCGTTATCGTATTTTTTCAGACATAAGGGGGCGTTTCGATTACTTAAGCGCCGCCTTTCTCGAAACGTTAAGCAGTATTCCCATTTCGCCCAGCTGCATAAGCAGGGCGGAGCCGCCGTAGCTGAAGAAGGGAAGAGAAATACCGGTATTGGGTACGGAATTGGTTACCACCGCGATATTCAGAAGGGCTTGAAGACCCATCTGGAAGGTGATACCGAAGGCAAGCATCATTCCAAACTTGTCTCTCGCCTTGATACAGATATAAAATCCTCTCCATATAAGAAGAACAAACAGCAGTATTACAAGAGCCGCGCCAACGAAACCCAGTTCCTCGCAGATTATGGGGAAAATGAAGTCGTTTCTGGCTTCGGGAAGATAGGCGTATTTTTGCCGCGAATTTCCGAAGCCCAATCCGAAGAGACCGCCGCTTCCTATGGTTACCAATGACTGGTAGGTCTGGAAGGTGTCCTTTTGGATATCCGCTTCGGGATCCAAAAAGCTTATTATACGGGCGTCAAAGTAATCGTAGCCCAGCTGTTTCAGAAGCATTACTCCCAAAACAACCAAAGGAACCATAATAAGAATACTTATAAAAAGATGTTTCGGGTTAAGCCCGCCCACAAACATCATTGAGAAGCCTATGGCGAACACTATGATGGTTGCCGAAAGGTGAGGCTGTATCATAAGAGAAAAACAGGACACGCCCAGAACTATCATAAAAGGGATATAACCCTTTTTGAAATCCTTTAGATAGCCGTATCTTTTGTCTATCATATAGGCAAAAACCACTATTACGGCGAATTTAAGTATTTCCGAAGGCTGAAAGGTTATGCCGCCTATCTCAAGCCATCTTTCCGCACCGTTTCCCACGGAACCGGCCACCTTTACTGCGCCCATAAGCACCAGTGAAACGCCGCCGAGAGAATACAGGACAAGTTTTTTCGAGAAAATGTGATAGTCGAAGTTGGCCGCCGCTATCATTGCCGCCAAACCCACCACGGCGAACAGCGCCTGTTTTTTCAGATAGAACAGGCTGTCTCCCTTGGTGCTGTACGCCACCGCGTAGCTGGCGGAAAACATCATTATAAGCCCAAAGGCAAGCAATACAAGCACTATCGTAAACAATGGATAGTCAAATCCGCTTCTTACCCAGACGGTTTTTTTCTTGGGCTTTTCCGCGCGGATCGATTTCGGCCTTTTCGCTGCCGCGCCCGCCGCCGAAGAGACCGCCGTGCCGCCCATTGCGGCTTTTCTTACGTCCCGATAGGCGTTTCTTTTATCCCGATTTTGCGGGGATATATTTGCGGAAGCGGTTTTTCTTTTATCTGAAAGCCTTATATTGCCATTGCCCGAGGAGGTTTTTTTTGCCGAGATTTTACCGGCGGTTACTGTTCTTTCGGTCACTTAAAAGCTCCTTTCGGTTTTTAGAAAAGTTACGATTGCAGCAAGGACAGTGCCACCGCGGCAGCCCCCGCCAATATAGCCAACAGCGAAAATACCGCGTCTATCTTTATTTCCTTCCAGCCCCGAAGCTCAAAGCTGTGGTGAATGGGGGTCATTTTAAACAGTCTTTTTCCGTGGGTTATCTTAAAATAGGTGGTCTGTATCAGCACGGTGAGCGCTTCCCAGATGTAAACCGCCGCCGCGATGATCATCGCCGTTTCGCAGCCCGATCCCACGCCTATTCCCACCACCATTCCCCCCAAAAACAGGGAGCCGGTATCGCCCATAAAAACCTTGGCGGGGGGAAAATTCCAGAAAAGGAAGCCGAGGCAGCCTCCCGCCGCCGCCACCGACACGATTGTCATCCCGTAAAGCTTTATGTTGGCGGTTATCAGCACAAAGGCGAGAAAATAAATAAAGGATACGCTCCCGCAAAGTCCGTCGATACCGTCGTTTAAATTTACGGCGTTGACCAGATAAAGCATTACCAATCCCATTAAAATATAATAGAAAAAAGAAAGGTCTATCTGGAACAGGAAGGGAACGTTAATAACGGTGGAGGTATCTCCGCTTAATACGCGGGAAGTGAAATAAGCGGCGATAATAAGCACTTGAAGCACTATTTTCTGTATAACGGTAAGCCCCTCGTTGCGCTTTTTCTTTATTTTTATATAATCGTCCAGAAAACCCACAAAGCCGAAGCACAGCCCCATTATCAGAGCGGATATTCCCTTTAGGGCCGCGCCCGTTCCTATAATGTCAAAGCTTATATAATTGTTTTTCCAAAGGAGTATATAACCTAAAATTACCGCCGCTGTCACGCCGATAAAAAACATCAGCCCGCCCATGGTAGGAGTTCCCTGTTTTTTTTCCTTGTGCCATTTCGGGCCAATATCCAAAATTGTCTGACCGTATTTCAGCTTACGCATTACCGGAATTACCCAGCAGCCCATACAGGCGGTTACGGCGGCGGCAGCCACGGCGGTTATCAGTATTATCCAAAGTATCATCGTCACACAGCCCTTTCAAAATACCTGTCTTTAACTAACCCGAACGTCCCGTTCGGAGGGGGGGTATAATGTTTGCCTTTATTTTTTCGGTTTATTCCTTTATTCTTCCCTGTTCCGTCAAAATCTCTTTCACTATTTCGTGCTCGTCAAAATGGAGATAATCGGCTCCGTATATTTGGTGGGTTTCGTGTCCTTTTCCGCAGAGCACGACGACGTCCTTCGGTTTCGCCTGTTTCATCGCGTATCGGATAGCCTCGTGTCTGTCCTCTATGGCGGTATAAACCACCATGGTTTTGTCGAGGCCTTTTTCCACTTGTCTTATTATTTTCATGGGATCCTCGAAGCGGGGGTTGTCGCTGGTCACTATCGCCAGATTTGAGTTTTTTCCCACCGCAACGCCCATATCGGGACGCTTATCCGCGTCTCTTTCCCCCGCCGCGCCGAACACGCAAATTATTCTTCCCTGAGCGAAGGCCTTGATGGAGGAAAGTATTTTTTCCAGAGCGTCGGCGGTGTGAGCGTAATCGCATATCACGGTGAAATCCCCGTCGTAAAGCACCTCGCAGCGTCCGTTCACCCCCTTGAAGCTTTCAAGGGCGGCTACGCACTCTTTTATATCAAAGTCAAGCTCGCGGCAGGCTCCCAAGGCGGCGGCGGAATTGGCCACATTGAACATTCCGGGCATTCCGAATTTTACTGGGAAGGATTTTTCGTCCCTGTCGCTGCTGAACCAATAGCTTACGTAGGCTGGGGCGGTTTTTATGTTTACGCTGTAATAATTGGCGGCGTCGGTGATGCTGTAATCCCTTTTGTTTTCCTTGGGGATATTAAGCTCCTTCATCAGCTTTTTTCCGTACTTGTCGTCCACGCATATCAGGGCTTTGGCGCAGTGGTCAAAAAGGGATTTTTTGGCCTTGTAGTAATTGTCCATTGTGCCGTGAACGTCCAGATGATCCTGGGTGAGGTTGGTAAATATACCTATTTCGTATTGTATACCGTACAATCTTCCCTGAACTAGAGCCTGAGAAGAGGCTTCTATGGCGCAGTATTCAGCGCCGTTTTCCACCGCCTCCGCCAGATAGCCGAAAAGCTCCATTTGAAGGGGGGTGGTGGGTACGTCGCCGTCGGACTCGTAGAATTTTCCGCAAAGGTCGCACCCGGCAGTGCCTATACAGGCGCATTTTTTGCCGCAGGCGGAGATAATATGCTGTATAAGATGAGTCACGGTGGTTTTTCCGTTGGTTCCAGTCACGGCTATCATTTTAAGCTTTTTATGGGGGTTTCCGTAGTAATTCGCGGCCAGATAAGCGTAATATTCTCTTGTGTTCTGTACCAGAAGCTGTCTTTCACAGCCCGTATCCCTTTCCGCCACTATAAGAGAAGCGCCCTTTTTCTCCATTTCGGCGGCGGCGGAATGTCCGTCAAAGCTTTTGCCTTTGATACAGACAAAGACGTCGCCCTTCTGGAGCTTATTTGTGTTGTCGGTAACCGAGTTTATCTCGGTATCGGAAATTCCCTTTTCCTTAGCCAAAGGACAAATCTCATACAAAGTCATTCGATCAATCATTCCTTTCGGTTAGCTGACGTTTAAATAAGTGACGGAAGCGTTCCGCGCTGCGGGGAGCAGAAATCCGCAAAGAATCTTAAAGGGTATCAGCCTGTTTCGTCGTCCAGATAAAAGGTTACCTCCACTACCGCGCCTTTATAGGCTTCGGTGCCCGGATCTATGGACTGGCTCACCGCCTCGGCGTTTTCGTTTTCCGCGGCTCCGCCCGAGAGTCTTATGTTGAGACCCGCGGAGGTTATCGCTTTGTTGGCCTGTTCCGCGCTCATTCCGATAACATTGGGTACGGTGACGGTTTTCTTTTCGCTGTCGTCCATATAGATTACAACGGTTCCGCCTCTGGGGATCATCTGTGCCGCTCCGGGAACGGTTGCGGTTACGATTCCGTTTTCGTCCCCCACGAATTCGTAGTTAAGGCCGTCTTTCTTTAAGGCGCTGATTGCGGCCAGGCCGCCTGCTCCCAAAACATAAGGAACGGTGGTGTCCTGATTTTCCAGTTCCTCGGCGGTGTACTGGGCGTAAATTCCCATATGCTCGAGACATTCGCCGAACACCGCAGAGATAACGGGGGCGGCGACGCGGCTCCCGTAAATCTGACCGTTCATAGGTTCGTCGACCATAACAAGCATTATTATTTCGGGGTCGTCGGCGGGGGTAAAGCAGCACATACTGCCCACATATCTCATATTTCCCTTGGGGTATTCGTCAAGCTTTTCCGAGGTGCCGCTCTTTCCGCCGATTCTGTAGCCCTCCATATAGGCGTTGGAGCCGCCGTTGTTTTTAACCACGTTTTCAAGCATCATACGCATGGCGGCGCTGGTTTTTTCGCTTATTACCTGTCTTTTTACGGTGGTTTCGTTGGATTTTATAACGTTTCCCGTATTGTCCACGATTTTATCCACCACATGGGGGGTGACTAAATATCCTCCGTTAATTACGGCGGCGTAGGCGGTTATCATCTGTAAGGGAGTAAGCTTGCTTGTCTGTCCGAAGGAGGAGCTGGCAAGCTCTACGGGCCCCATACGCTCATAGGGAACATACTGCGACGTATTTTCTCCCGGGAGATCCACGCCCGTTTTTTCAGTAAGACCGAAGGCTTCAAAGTAGTCGGTGAAGTTTTTGGTACCCAGAAGCTGTCCTATCGCTATAAAAGCGGGGTTACAGGATCTTATCAGAGCATTCTGGAGGTCGACCTCGCCGTGACCCGCGCTGCTCCAGCACTCTATCTTTGTACCCGCAACGTCGGCCACGCCGTAGCAGTTGGTAACGTAGGAATCGGAGCCTAAAAGCTCTTCCTCCACGGCGGCGGCGGCGGTCACCACTTTAAATACCGATCCGGGAATATACAGCTCGGAGATGGTTTTGTTGTTCCACTGGGTTTCGCGGAATATCGCCCGTTTCTGACTCAAAAGGGATTCTATTTCCTCCTCGGTATAATTTTTTTCATCCTCTCTTAATTCTTTTTCGTAATCGTCAAGCTTAGCCTGAAAATAATCGCTCATGGCGGAGGGTCGGTTCAGATTATAGCTTGGGGCGCTGGCCATGGCCAGTATGGCGCCGGTTTTGGCGTTCATTATTATTCCGCAGGCGCGGTTCTGAACGTTTTGTTGGGTAAGAACCAGCTCGAGGTTTTTTTCGAGGCTGTATTGCAGGGTGGAATCTATGGTCAGGTAAAGACCGTTTCCGTCCTTGGCTTCGTATCTGGTTTCGTACTGATAGGGCATCGCTTCGCCGTTGGCGTCGAGGGCGGTCACTACCTTTCCGTCCACGCCCTGAAGATAATCGTCGTAATAGGCTTCGATTCCGTAAACGCCGTCTCCGTCAAAATTCGTAAAGCCTATGACGGAGGAAGCAAGAGTTTCGTTGGGGTATTCCCTTTTGGTGTTTTCTCTCGCTTCAACGGAATAGGTGGCAAGCTTGTTGTCTATCCTGAACTGATTTATTGCGTCGGCGGTTTCCTTATCCACCTTGGTTTTTACTATATAATACCTGTGATTGGTGTTTTCGCATTCGTCCACCAGTTCTTGATAATCCACGCCGCAGATCTCGGCTACGCCTTTGCAGATTTCCTCGGTTTTCGCCTTGTCGTATTCGGATATGCTGTTGGCGTTAAGGATAATGTCCCAGACGGTGGAGCTTTGAGCCAGAATTTTACCGTCGGCATCGTAAATGGTGCCTCGGTTGGCGTTTATGGAAAAGCTGCTGAGCTGTTGGTCATTGGCCTTGGAGCGGTAATATTCCGACTGTACAATGGATACGTTAAAAAGTCTTACGCATATGTAGACTGTAAAGGCGATAAGCAAGGTAAAAACACCGACGAAAACGCGTCTGCGCATTTTTTTGGTGGGAGTGTTGGCCATATTTCGCTTTCCTTTCTTTTTCGGACAAACAAATTATTTTGATACAATTTATGAGAACAAGCTGTATATTAGAACTTGTCCTCATAAAAATCAAAATCAAAATCCGAGATAGTCCGAGACTCCGTCCAGCCAGTTTTTAAGGGAGACAAATACGTTTTCTTCCTTTTCGGCCACCTGTACCATCGTTCTGTCCTGAACGTAAATGTATCTGACCTGGTTTTTGGTGGTTTTTTGAAGCCCCAGCTCCGATACGGCCATTTCCTCAACCTTGCTGAGGGTTACCATATTGTCAAGCCGAGCCTGGAGGCGGGCGTTTTCGCTTTTCGCTTCCTGAAGCTCGGTGGTTTTGCCGCTTATCTGAGTGGAAACCTCGGAAAGGGACGCCTTGCTGCTCACAAAAAAGAAGGCTATCACCGCCGCGAAGGCCACCAGAACTATTGTAGCGAACCAGTTTCCGCTTTTGGCCACCGATGTGGCGTGAATTTTTATATGGGGGGCGGTTTTGGGCTTTTGTACCCGTTCCTCTACGTCAAATCTTGAAAGATCGTATGCTACGTTGCTTTTATTGTACGCGTACATATTTATCATTCCTTCCTATCGGAGAGCCTTTGCGCCGAATATACCGAAAATCCGATTATATACTATTTACAATTAGTATTACAGCTTTTCGAGGATTCTCAGCTTTGCGCTTCGGCTTCGGGGGTTTTCCTCAAGCTCGGTTTCTTCGGCTTCTATGGGCTTTTTGTTCACCAATCTCGCCGCAGGCTTTTTTCCGCATACGCAAACGGGAAAATCCGGCGGGCAGGTACAGCCGGTACAGTAATCCCTGAAAGCGTTTTTCACTATTCTGTCCTCAAGGGAATGGAAGGTTATAACCGCCATTCTTCCTCCTTGGGAAAGAAGCTCAAAGCCCGCCGCTATTCCCTTTTCAAGAACCTCAAGCTCTCTGTTGACCTCTATTCTTATGGCCTGAAAGGTTTTTCGGCAGGGATTTTTTTCTTTTCTCGCCTTCATGGGGACATGACTTTTTATTATTTCGGCAAGCCGGGAGGTGGTTTCTATGGGGGCGGCCGCTCTCGATTCCGCGATTCCCTTGGCTATGCTTACGGCGTATTTTTCCTCGCCGTAAAGGCGGAGTATCCTTATAAGCTCGTCCTCTCCGTATTCGTTCACCACGTCGCGGGCGCTTTCGCCTTTACCGCTCATTCGCATATCGAGGGGAGCGTCGTCGTGATAGGAAAAGCCCCGCTCACGGTTATCCAGCTGGTAGGAGCTTACTCCCAAATCCATAAGGATACCGTCGGCTTTTTTTACTCCGTATTCGGCGAGCGCCTCTCCCATTTCCGCAAAGTTGCGTGTTACGAAAACGGGAGAATACTCGCAAAGCCGCGTTTTGGCGGCTTCAATGGCTTCACCGTCCTGATCGAAGCAAAACAGAACCCCTTTCGGGCTCAAACGCGCGGCGATTTCAAGGCTGTGTCCCCCGCCGCCCGTGGTGCAGTCTATATAAACTCCGTCCGGCTTTACGGCCAGACCTTCTATGCTTTCCCGCAAAAGCACCGATTTATGCTGAAACTCCATATCAAAGACCCATTTCCATAGCGGCGGCAAGCAGCTCCTTCATATCCAGAGAGGAATTGAACTTGTCCCAGCTTTCCTTATCCCAGATCTCGGCTCTGCCCTCAAGGCCTACTATTACTATGTCCGTTTTAAGCTGAGCGTATTCACGCAGGGGGGCGGGAATAAGCGCGCGCCCCTGTTTATCCGGTTCTATCTCGAAGGCGCTTCCGAAGAGGAAACGCTGTATTACCGCGGTTTTTACCTGGGGCATTTCCCGTATGGACTTTACGAGAGCTTCCCAGTCCGTTTTTGAGTACACTTTTATACACTGTTTGTCAATGGTTTTTGAGATGACAAAGGAAGAGCCCAACTCCTCGCGAAGCTTTACGGGAAAATTCATACGGCCTTTGGGGTCGAGTGTGCTTTTAAATTCGCCTAACACGGCAGTTTTCCCTCCTTCCTTCTTATCCCTTCTTATCGCGAATCCGATTGAATCGCCGTTTTTCCTTTTGTGAAAGGGTTTTTCATTAAAATTAATTTTTCACCACAAAAGTGACGGTTTTTCCACTAAGATAAATTATACACCACAAAGAGGGAAAAATCAACCTTTTGAAATTATTATCACAGGGAAAAAACGAAAAAAATTCTAAGGTTTTTTTGTAGAAAGTGCATAAAATTTAAGGTCGGATTTTGGAGAGAATAGAGATTTTTCTATATGTTGTGGAGCGGGAGGGGGTTGACGGGGATATGTAGGGAGTGGTGAGGGGTGGTTTTTTTATTCGGTTTTCAATGAGCGGCCTCGGCGTGTAGGACGAGGAGTTCCTAATACTAATCTTTGGTCGGATTATAGACAAAAAATGTTTACCAAAAATTAGTATTAGGAATTTTCGTAAAGTGTTGGGGTATCAGGGGGGAGTGTTTTTAGTCTTGTTTTTTATGAGCTCTGACATTGGAAACTCCTTTCTTTTTATTTTCCTTTGTGTCGATTTATATTATACTTAAATCGGAGAGAAATGTCAAGGGGGAGGGAGGATTTTCGGATAGGTGCACAATGAGTAGGAGAATTTTGTGGGCGGGGGTTGTGTATTATTACGATACTTGTTAAGTTTTATTAAGATATTATTGGACGTAAAAGGGGAAGCTCTTTATTGGGGGCTTCCCCTTTTTGAAAAATCCGGCTGTTTCTTTAGAAACTGTTCCAGTAGGAATGGTGTGCGGATTTTTGACGCTACGTCAATGTCAAGTGGTTTTTTTAGAAACTGTTCCAATAGGAATGGTGTGCGGATTTTCGAGCATATTTTGTTGATGACAAGGCAAAAATCCGCAGGCGGGCTGTCGCCCGTCAAGGATTTTTTACGCAGTCAGCGGCAAAATATGCCGAAAAGACGTGCGCCAATTCCTATTGGAACAGTTTCTTAATATTTTAAAATCTGTGTCATATTTTCTTCCGGCGAATAAAATAACAGTGTATAAAACCAACTACACAAGGGAGAGAAAAAAATGACCCTTTTAAAAAAGAGAGTGCCTTGTCTATTAACGGCGGTACTTACAATTTCTTTCTTTTTAACCTTAAGCGCCTGCGCCGACGTTTCGTCGTCCGACGATAAAGAAACCGTTACCGTAGTTTCCACAACCACAATGCTGACCGACCTCACAAAGCAAATCGGCGGCGATAAAGTGACCGTTTACGGACTTATGGGAAGCGGGGTGGATCCGCATCAATACCGGGCTTCGGCGGGTGACATAACGAAAATGACACGCGCGGATATGGTGGTGTACAGCGGGCTTCATTTGGAGGGAAAAATGGGGGACGTTATTTCGGCTCAGGAAGAAAGCGGAAAAAAGGTGGTCTGCGCTTCCGAAGGGATAGCCGAGGACAGACTTATAATAAACGACGGCATACCCGATCCCCATATTTGGTTCGACGTTTCTCTCTGGAAGGAGGCGGCGAAGACGGTGGAGAAGGGGCTGGAGGAGCTTGATCCCGATAACGGGGAGTATTACGCGGAAAAACTCGTTTCCTATACGGAAGAGCTGGATAAGCTGGAGGAATACGTAAGGGAAAAAGCGGGGGAGGTGCCCGAAGAAAAGAGAGTACTTATAACCGCGCATGACGCTTTCGGTTATTTCGGAAGGGCTTACGGCTTCGAGGTGAAGGGGTTACAGGGAATAAGCACCGTCTCCGAAGCGGGAACGGCGGACGTGAGCCGACTGGCGGATTATATCGCCGAAAACGGGATAGGGGCGGTTTTCGTGGAGAGCAGTCTTCCGGTTAAAAATATAGAAGCTTTGATAGAGGCGGTAAAGGCGAGGGGCTTTGAAACAAGGCTCGGGGGGTATTTGTACAGCGATTCCATAGGAGACGGGAAAAGCGGAACGGATACTTATATTTCCGCTTTTAAGCATAATATTGACACGATAGCGGAAGAGCTTAATACTATTGATTGATTAAAAATTGGATAAATGGTTTTTAATCGGTTAATAGTGCTTTGGGTGTAATAATAATTTTGACTTTGATTTTATCCTGTGTCAAAATGATTATTAGGGCGTATCTGAAAACTAAGCAATCTTGTGCAATTTCGCTAAATGCGTGAGGATTTCAAGGAAAAAAGCGCAGGAATACTAAAGTATTCCGAGTATTTTTGACGCAGAAAGCGTCCGCAGTCAGTAGAAATTATGCAAATTGCGACTTTTCGGATAGCCCCCAGTATAAATAAAAACAAATTCTGAAATTACGTATTTATCGGAAAGGATAAGAGATATATGAATAATTCAGCGGAAAACGAATACGCGGTGGAGGTCAGTCGGCTCACCGTGGCCTATGACTCGAAGCCCGTTTTGTCGAATGTGGATCTGGAGTTGCCGAGGGGCATGCTTACGGCGGTGATGGGGCCGAACGGAGCGGGGAAAACGACACTGATAAAGGCGATGCTGGGGCTTATTCCCACGGTTAACGGTAAGATAAGCTTCCCCGAAATAAAAGGGAAAAAGCCCTGTATAGGCTATGTTCCTCAGAGCGAAAGCGCCGATTGGGATTTTCCCGTTTCCGTGCTCGATGTGGTGACAATGGGGTGTTACGGAAGATTGGGGTGGATAAAAAGACCTCGGCGGGAGGATAGGGAATTCGCCATGGAATGTTTGAAAAAGACGGGCATGGAGGATTACGCCGACCGACAGATAAGCCGACTTTCGGGGGGGCAGCAGCAGCGCACCTTTCTGGCCCGCGCTTTGGCGCAAAAGGCGGATATTTACCTGATGGACGAACCGTTTAAGGGAGTGGACAACGCGACGGAAAGGTCGATAATCGACCTGCTGAAGGAGCTTCGAAGCGAGGGAAAAACGGTGGTGGCCGTACATCACGATCTGTCCACCGTCAGCGACTATTTTGATTGGGTAACATTGATAAATATAAAGGTTGTGGCAAGCGGAGAAGTTAGGAAGGTATTTACCGACGAGAATCTGACCCGTACATACCGCGCCGCGAATGTGGGGAATTTTATATGACGGTTTTTAAGGATTATACTTTTATCGTGGTGGCGCTGGGCTGCCTGGCTTTGGGAGGGATCAGCGGAGTAATAGGAAGCTTCGCGGTGCTCAGAAAGCAAAGTCTTTTGGGGGACGGGGTGAGTCATGCCGCGCTTCCCGGGGTGGTGGCGGCGTTTTTGCTCACGGGGATAAAAAATACCGCCGTTTTGTTGGCGGGGGCGCTTTTTTCGGGGCTGACGGCGGCGCTTTTGATTTCCTTTACGGTAAAAAAGACGAAGGTAAGGTTTGACGCCGCTTTGGCCACGGTGATGTCCTCGTTTTTCGGCTTGGGAACCGTGCTTTTGACCTGCGCGCAAAAGCTGCCCGACGCTACGCAGGCGGGGTTAAGCGCCTTTATTTACGGGCAGGCTTCAGCGATGCTCAAAAGCGACGTGCTTTTGATTCTCGTGTGTTCGGGGTTTTTGCTTTTGGGGGTAATACTTTTCTGGAAGGAATTTAAGGTTTTTTCCTTTGACCCGGAGTTCGCGGTGCAGTCGGGTTATCCCGAAAAGCCGCTCAGCCTTGTCTTGTCGCTTATGACGGTAATAACCGTGATTTTGGGGATTCAGACGGTGGGGGTGGTGCTGATGAGCGCGATGCTGATCGCGCCCGCCGCCGCGGCGAGACAGTGGAGCGACAGGCTGAGCGTTATGGTAGTTCTGGCGGCGCTGTTCGGGGGAGCTTCCGGCGTATTGGGCGCTTACGCCAGCGCGGTGGGGGAGGGGCTTCCCACGGGACCCGCCATTGTCGTAGTCTCGGGACTTACGGTGGCAGCCAGCGTTTTATTTGCTCCCAAAAGAGGAGTCATAAGCCGTATAATGAAAAGAAAGATGAACAGGCTCAGGCTGACGGTGAGCTTCGGAGGGGAAAGTAAGGATAACGAAGGGAGGGGGAACAATTGAGCGCGTCTTTGGAGATACAGCTTATAGCGGCGTTTACGGCGGCGGCCTGCGCCATTCCCGGTGTGTTCCTGCTGCTTCGGAAAATGAGTATGGTAAGCGACAGTATCACTCATACGATACTTTTGGGAATAGTGCTGGCGTTTTTCGCGGTAAACGACTTGTCCTCCCCTTTTTTGCTGATAGGAGCGGCGGCAATGGGGCCGATCACGGTGTGGCTCACCGAGCTTCTTTCCAAAACAAGAACGGTTTCGGAGGACGCGGCCACGGGGATAGTTTTTCCGCTTCTTTTTTCGGCGGCGGTGATATTGATCACAAAATACGCGGGTACGGCGCATTTGGACACCGACTCGGTGCTGTTGGGGGAGCTGGCGTTCGCGCCCTTTGACAGAATGGTGATTTTCGGCTTTGACTTGGGGGCAAAGGGGCTCTACGTTAGCGGAAGCCTGCTCCTTATAAATATAGTGTTTACGGCGGTGTTTTATAAGGAATTGCAGGTGGTTTCCTTCGATCCCGTATTGGCGGCGGTAATGGGATTTTCACCGGTTATTCTGCACTATTCGCTTATGACCGTGGCTTCCCTTACGGCCGTGGGGGCTTTTGAAGCGGTGGGGTCGGTTCTGGTGACGGCGTTTATGATTGCGCCCGCCGCTTCGGCGTATCTGATTACGGAAAATCTTAAGAAAATGCTGTTTATCGCGGTGGGGATAGGGCTTTTAAGCGGGCTTCTCGGGTATCATACGGCGGTTTTGCTGGACGTTTCCATTGCGGGGTGTATGGCTTGTTGGACGGGGGTGTTTTTCGGGGGAGCGGTGGTTTGGAATTTGGTTTTGAGGAAGAGGAAAAGCGGGGTCAAGAGATAGGAAGGGCGGCGGTTATTCCGCCGTTTTTCTTGCGTAAAGGGTGTTCATTGCGTGCTTATGGGGTACTCCTCCCGAATTACAGTCAAATACCTCTTCAAAGCAGCTTTCAATGTACCAATCATGATACAAGGTGAACAGCTCACCGCTTTTCCAGTTATATCTCTTTTCGTCTTTATCGGGAGGAATGGGAACAAAGGGTTTTTTCACAAAAACATTAAAGGCGTTTACACCGTTTTTTTCGGTATATTGCTTATAATTTTCAAAAATTTCAATACGCAGTTCGGGCTTGATAAAGTGAAAAACTCCGCTGGAAAAAAGAATATCGAATTTGCGGTCAATCCTAAAATCAATAAGGTCGGCCTTAAAAGCGTCGACTTTTACTTTCGCTTTTTCCGCCAGCCTCTTTGTTTTTTCCACTCCTTTTTCGGAAACGTCAAAGGCGCTGACGATATAGCCGCAGCGGGCAAAGAAAACGGCGTCCTTTCCCTCACCGCAGCCGATATCCAACAAACTCAGCGGGCGTATCGGAGGCATAAGCTCAAGAATTTTCAGGCACATACGCGAGGGTCTTAATCCCCAATAATACTCGTCGGAATCATAGCGCTTCTCGTAGTCGTTTTCCGCGTCGAAGTTATGGGGGCAGCCCATCAGACGATCTACGCTTATTTTTAAAACCGACGCTATGTCCGGAATCAGGCAGAGATCGGGGAGAGTCTGACCGGTTTCCCACTTGCTTACCGCCTGATAGGAAATGTTAAGCTTATTTGCCAGCTCCTGCTGAGTCAAGTTTTGTTCTTTTCGGTAACGGGCAATATTGGAACCAAGCGTTTTTTTGATTTCCATATATGAATCCTCCTTTATGATTCTGCTATTATTGTAACAAATATACCAAAGGATTGCAATAACCGCTTATTTGAATTTTAGGGACGATTCAACCGTTTTTAAAGTGTTTAGAGGATTTGGCGAAAAAGGGAGTGGGATATTTTGTAAAAACAGGCTTTATATTTCGGGGGAAAATGTGAAAAATAGTTTAATACAAAATTTTATATTGATTTTTCTTTTGAATAATGTTAAAATATAGATAAGGGTGAATAACAAGATTTAGAAGAGAAGAAAAATTGTTAATTTAGCTTGTATAATATTTTATCTTGCACAATAATATAAGAAATCAATACATAGCAACTCGGTTTAATATTAACGAAATTAGGTATTATCCGATGTTTTCGGTAATTAACAACGATTCTCAAAGGAGGGCGTTGGAGGAATTTTATAAAAATTATAAAAACTGTTTCTTCAACATAGCAAACGTATATCTACATAACAAATACGACGCGGAGGACGCCGTTCAAGAAGCTTTCAGCGCAATAGCCCACAAGCCCGATATTTTTTTCGGCGTTTCCCCGACAAATAGGGTCGGCTTCATGGTCGCCGTTATCAGAAACATTTCTTCGGATATGTTCAACAATAAGAATAAAGTGACGCTCGAGGAACTCGACGAAGAAGATTCTTACGACGATAACCCTTTTTCTTTTGAGGACGGCATAATCGGTAAGGTTTCAAGGGACAAGCTTAAAAAATTTATAGAGTCGCTTCCGCCGCTGCAGCGGGACGTATTAACGCTTAGGTGTCTGATGGGATTTTCTACCGCCGAAACCGCCGAAAGTCTGAATATTTCCCAATCGGCTGTCAAGAAAAGGCTCCGATTGGCAAAAGAGTCCGTTCGCGAATATGTTCGGAAGGAGAATGAAATTTATGAATGAGAGCGATTTCAAAAGTATATTGGCTGAAATCTGCGAAGAGGAAGCAGCCGAGCTTAACAGGGTTCCGCCGTTTAAGCCCTCACTTCGCCATAGGCGTGCTATGAAGCGTATATTTGTTTTATATGAGAAAAATACTTATGCGACAGCAAGCTCCCCCGCAATAGTTCTAACCCCGCAAATCAAGAATTTGCGATTTTGTAAAAGGGTTATAATTTTTTTCATCTTGATTTTATGCGCGGCGATAGTCACAGGTTTTACGATTGCCTTTTTTTCAAGAAACTTTTACGGGACGGTATACAATGACAGTACACAGATTTTCGCCGTAAATACGGAAAACTGTCTCACGACGATTGAATATGAATACTATCTTTCCGAATTGCCCGACGGGTTTGAAATGACTAAGCATGATTCTTTATCATTTGATGTCTATACCGTTTATGAAGATAAATCCTCGGGGAAACGCATTTCGTTCAGCCAATGCGCAAAAAATTGTTTTTCTCCCCATTACAACACGGAAAAGCATGATTTTGAAGAGATCGATGTTAACGGTCACGCCGGATTGTGTATTGACTTCAGTGATAATAAACACGACAGTTCGATAGTGGTATGGGATAACGGCGACTATATATTGGAAATTGTCGGAAATTTATCCAAAAATGAGCTTTTAATTTTAGCTGAAAGTGCCAAAATTTTGGAAAATTAGATTTTTGGGGGTACCTTTTTGACTCAAAAAAAGGATTAATATTATAGAGGGGTAAAAATCCTCGAAAAATTTAATATTTTGACGAAAGGAAGTGATTTAAAATGCGGTTCAGACAAATTGCCGCGTCGGCTTTGACGGTTGCTTGCTTGTGTACATGCTATGCGACAACCGTTTTCGCGAAAAATGTTTCGGCATACTCGTTCAGCGACAGTGCTTCCCCGTTGTACGATGTTGCAAAGAACGCATATTCGGAGTTGGGTATTACCGGGACAAAAGCCGAATGTGTAAGTCAAGCAAGCGGAGACAATGCTGTTAAAATAACCATTGAACAAACGCTGCAAAAATACAGCGGCTGGCTTTGGATATGGGATAGCGTTGACGATGCATCGTGGACAAAAACGGAAAACAGTGATTTAGCTCGTTTGGCAAACACAAAAAGCGGTCTTACAAGCGGCACATATCGCGTGAAATCCGTGTTTACGCTGATTGACAAGTACGGTAAGACAGAAACCATTACGGTTTACAGCGACGAGAAGCCTGTCAATTAAGTAAGAGGTCTAAGAATTTTTTATGAGAGGTGATTTTGGCGGGTTGCTAATTTCATTTTGAATGTTTACGGCGCTGCGATCTGCGGTTAAGGGGAGCGGATAAGATTGTTTTTATATTCGATTCGGGACATTTTAAGAAAGGGTACCTTTGGGTATCGGGACAATAATAGGAGGTCATTATGACAAAGTTTAAAAAAATCACATCTTTAATTATGGCGGCGGCTATAGCCACATCTGCTTTTTGCTGCAGTGTAAGTGCAGAAACCCCCACTGACAACGCCAGTTGGAGCGTATCTCACAATAACGTCAAATATGCTCCGCAGCCTACAACCATTACCTGCTCGCTGTATATGACGTATTCCACATACGGAAACAGAGTATACTGCAATAAAGCAAGTAACACCGTAAATGGAGGAAGAGGAGAAATTACAATAGTTTGTACAAGCAGTAATGCTACAATGCCGATACAAACATTAACCACCGCTTCCCAGTCGGTTACTTGCGTTCCGAGGGTAACCAGTGAGGTGAGAGGAATAAAATATTATTTATCTGCTGAAACTGCCACCTATGACAATATTTTTTCCGCCAGCGGAACAATGGTAACAATTAAATAAATATAATACATTTGACTTGCATAGTCAAGATTTGGCTTGTACAGCCAAAAAACACATTATTACTTATCGTAATCATCTTAAAGGAGAAAAAACTGTGAAGAATTTAAAAAAGCGTGTCGTTTTACTGGCATTAATAATATCATGCGCACTCACCGCTTGCAGTAAGCCTTCGAACCCCGCCGCTACAGGAACCGAGGAGAAAAAGGAAGATGAAGCTTTTAATTCTTCACAGTCGGATTTCTCCGAAACGGAAGAAACTGCCGTTCCGGCTTCTACAACCTATGTGGTTCCGGAAGAAGCGGAAGATATTTCGGATATGAATATTTTGTTTGCTCCAACAGAACCATCTGAGATAGGCCACGATAATCCGCGAATCGATTACAGCCGTGAAGAAGCGGCGGAGCTTATTAACAAAATGCCTAATCTTACCGCAAGCGATAAGATTCATGTTTACGCACCGAAAAGCATAGATCACGTCAGCACTTTTTATTTAAGCAGAGTTGACCCTCTTCCCGTTGAAGAAGGAATCGAAAACTTTAAAAACACTTTTTCTTATTTATTTCCGGGGCACGAATTTGACGAGGAATGTTTTTATTATAACGGGGGGAGCTCCGATATAGAATATGAAACGGACGAAATGGGTAATATCACAAAAATCTCAAGATATTTTAATAAAATCAAGGATAAATATCAGCAGCTAGTGAGCGGCGAAGAAGAAATGATGCTCTTTATATATAACGAAAGATTTACGGATAAGAAGGACAAGGTCAATCTTGTAGCCAGAAGTCCTTTCGGAAACGATATTTCAATAGTAAA
Organism: uncultured Ruminiclostridium sp.; assembly: GCA_949878745.1. Lineage (GTDB taxonomy): Bacteria > Bacillota > Clostridia > Oscillospirales > Ruminococcaceae > Ruminiclostridium_E. The sequence goes on from CATLBH010000003.1 coordinate 102,566, forward strand.
CAAGGGAGTGGCAAATCGAATTGCCCAAAATAACGAATATGCGAAAGTGAACGAACATTTTACTCCAAGCTCTAATTTCAGATTTATAAAATCCTGCAGTCCCGACAGCGAGGAGAAAGTCAAGCTTTTAAACGGAGAGATTTCCGTTAAGGACGCAGCTGCCTTTTATGAGGATTATATAAACAATATTCCATGTTATATAGATCAGTTTTTAACTATGAGCGTGAATAAGGTGGAAATTTACGAAGTCAACGATAAGCTGAACTGTTTAAACTTCGTAACCTCGCCCCAATATGACTCTATCCCGTTCGGAGGAGTGGAATCCTTCGGGACGGGTGAGAAGAGCCAAAGGTATTATTTGCATTTGGGGTACGGACATATGATAAGCACGGACGATGTGGACGGATTTTACGGCGCATTTAAAATGGAAACCGTAGTGGACGAAACACAGTATAAGGAACATGTGTCTTTGGAAAGGGCGTTGGAAATAGTTTCGGAAGAAATGACGGGGCATATTGATTTTAAGGTGGAGAGCGTAAGGTTTGTATATTGTTTCAACGAAAGTATCAGCGGATATAACTTTTCGGAGACAAGAGAGCCGGTTTTCCCGGCTTGGAAAATGGAGCTGTACAACGAAAATGACGGGTTGGAGTACACTTGTTATGTTAACGCGCTTTCAGAGGATTACAAGTGTTATTACCTTCAAAAATATTAACGGAGAGAAAAAATGAAGAATTTTAAAATCAGGTTTATTGTATCGGTTTTGATGACAGTTTGCGTACTCACCGCTTGCAGTAAGCCTTCGAACCCCGCCGCGACCGGCACTGACGAGAAAAAGGAAGATGAGGCTTTTAATTCTTCACAGTCGGATTTCTCCGAAACGGAAGAAGCCGAAATACCGGAGATGCCTTTTTATAGGAATACCGATGAGCTTAAGGACATTTCGGATATGAATATATTGTTTGCTCCGTGGGATTCGGCGGAGATAAATCACGATAATCCCCGCATCGATTATACCCAAGAGGAAGCGGCGGAGCTTATTAACAAAATGCCGAACCTTACCGCGAGCGACGGTATTCATGTCAACGCTCCCAAAAGCATAGACCATGTCAGTACGTTTTATTTGGGCGGGATTGAGCCGCTGCCCGTTGAGGAGGGGATAGAAAACTTCAAAGAAGCTTTTTCTTATTTATTTCCGGGGCACGAATTTGACGAGGAATGTTTTTATTATAACGGGGGGAGCTCCGATATAGAATATGAAACGGACGAAAAGGGTAATATCACAAAAATATCAAGATTTTTTAATAAAATCAAGGATAAATATCAACAGCTGGTGAGCGGTGAAGAGGAAATGATGCTGTTCATTTACAACGAAGATTTTTCGGACAAGAAGGACAAGGTCAATCTTGTGGCCAGAAGTCCTTTCGGAAACGATATTTCAATAGTAAACAAAGGAGTTGCTAACCGAATTGCCCAAAATAACGACTATACCAAAGTTGACGAGCTTTTTTACGCGAGCTCTTATTTCAGATTTGTAAAGTCGTGTGATCCCGACAGCGAGGAAAAGGTCAAGCTTTTAAACGGAGAGATTTCCGTTAAAGACGCCGCTGCCTTTTATGAGGAGTATATAAACAATATTCCATGCTATATAAATCAGTTTTTTACTATGAATGTTAATAAGGTAGATATTTACAATGTAAACGATGATTTAAACTGCCTATATTTCACGACCTCCGCCAAATATAATTCTATTCCTTTTGACGGAGCGGAATCTTTTGCCACGGGAGAAAGAACACAAAGAACTCCTAAATATTTAGGTTACGGACATATGATAAGCACGGACGATGTGGACGGATTTTACGGCGCGTTTAAGCTTGATACCGTAGTGGACGAAACACAGTATAAGGAACATGTATCTTTGAAAAGGGCGCTGGAAATAGTTTCGGAAGAAATGACGGGGCATATCGATTTTAAGGTAGAGAGCGTGAGATTTGTATATTGCTTCAACGACAGTATTAGCGGATATAATTTTTCCGAGGTAAGACGTCCCACTTTCCCGGCTTGGAAAATGGAGCTGTACAACGAAAATGACGGGTTGGAGTACACTTGTTATGTTAACGCGCTTTCAGAGGATTACAAGTGTTATTACCTTCAAAAATATTAACGGCGGGAGAAAGTATGAGAAATTTTCGGTCTGATTTAATAAAAATTTTTACGTCGGGCGGATTTTACGCCGCGGTTCTGTTTATGCTGCTCTTATTGTTTTCCTCCAACGTTTATACCGACAATTTCACAAACAACCGATATAACGTAATAGGGGCGCTGGCGGAAATAGACGTGAGCAAAATGTTTCAAGAACGGGAGCTATGCGATAAATCCATAATGGAAAATGTGTTCAGTAATTGGAGTATCGCATTTTTGCCTATTATATCTTCTTTTTGCTTTGTGCCGACGATATGCGCGGAAAGAGAGGCGGGGGCGGTAAGATACGGGATTTTCCGCTCGTCAAGGCTTAAATTCAGCGTTTCGAGATATTTTTCGGGCGTGCTGTGCGGCGGTCTTGCCGTGGCGCTGGGGTACGCTTTATTCTGCGGGTTTGTATATCTGAATTTTCCCGCGTTGGAGGATTATGAAGCGGTGTACGGCGGAGACGGCGGCTTCAGCTTTTCTTTAACGCTGTTGGGGCTTTTTATGACCTCGGCGTTTTGGAGTATGCCCGCTATGGTTCTGACAAGCTTTATGCGAAACAAGTATTTAATAATGTGCATACCTTTGTTTATCAAGTACGGAATAAGTCAGTTCGTTCTCGAGGAAAGCCATAAGGCTATACGGGATATTGAAAATATAAACGTAGGTTTACTGAATTTTTTAAGTATTATAAGTCCGGACGCTATGATATATATCGGGAGAAGCCCCGACTACATATGGATATTGGTGAACTTCGGGGCGTTTTCGGCGGCGTTTTTCGCAATATATATTATCGCGGAAGGGAAAAGGGGGGATTGCGGTGCTTAAAAATACGCGGCAGATTTTTTCCGTGGCGAAATCGGAATTTATAAGCTGGATCACAAATCCGCGAATCATAATTTTGGGGGCGCTTTTGATTTTCATTAAGGGGCTGGCTATCGATCCGCTCGCCGCGAGGGCGGAGAGATTCGGCGAGACCTTGGTTATATTCGAGCCTTTTATATCGGTTGGAAATTCGCAGATGCTTCTGATGCTGATTCCCTTCTCCTTTTTAATACTTTTAAGCGATTATCCCAGGCTTGGGGGAAACACATTGTTTTTTATAAGCCGAATCGGTAAGCGGAACTGGCTTTGGGGGCAGTTTTTGTTCCTTTTAGCGGCAATTTTCGCGTTTTTGACGTTTATACTGCTGTCCAGCTTCGTTTTTTCGGGAGGACGGTTCGACACAAGCTGGAGCGACGCAGTAACCAAATATAACGCGAGGTTCCCAAACGAAGCTTTCAATTTCGACTCGCTTCTATTGCCCTCAAATATATATAATCAAATTAGTATGGTCAGGGCCGTGGCGGAAACGTTTATTCTTTTGTCGGCTTATCTGTTTATACTTTCCCTTATAATTTATCTTTTTAAAATTTTGTTTAACAACGGGACGGTGGGGCTGGCCGCCGCGCTGACGATAATACTTTTGGGGCTTATCACAACGGCTTTGGCGACGGAGACGAAATGGGCGTTTCCGATGGCGAATGCCGTTATCTGGCTTCACTATGACGAAATATTAAGCCGTCAGATATATCCCATGTGGGGGTCTTATCTGTATTTCGGCGTTCTAATTACGGCGCTGGGGGCGCTTAACTTTCCGGCGGTAAGAAAATTGAGATTTACGGAGAATTAACTATGATCGAGGTTATGGATTTAAATTTAACCCTTCAAAAAACGGAAATTTTAAAAAATGTTTCGGTGAGTTTTTCCCGGGGGAAAATACACGGGTTAATCGGCAGGAACGGCAGCGGAAAAACCATGCTTATGAAGTGCATATGCGGCTTTGTGAAGCCCACAAGCGGGACTGTCACCGTGGACGGAAAGAGGATAGGAAGGGACTGTGACTTTCCCGACGGGACGGGGATTATTATCGAAACGCCGGGGTTTATTCCCTATTATTCGGGGTTTAAGAATCTTAAGCTTTTGGCGGATTTAAGGAAAAAAATTACCGCCGAGGATATAAAGGCGGTTATGAGGCAAACGGGACTTGACCCCGAGTTAAAGCGCCATGTTCGCAAATATTCGCTGGGAATGAGACAAAGGCTGGGACTGGCTCAGGCTATAATGGAGGATCCCGAGCTGTTGATTCTCGACGAGCCGATGAACGGGTTGGATAAGGACGGGGTTAAGGATATGAGAAAGTATTTGCTGGATTTGAAGGAGCGGGGGAAAACGATTTTGATTGCTTCGCATTCGGGGGAGGATATCGATGTGCTGTGCGATACGGTTTGTGAGATGGATAAGGGGAGGTTGGCGGCGGTGAGATAGAAGGATTCACTTTTTGTGTGAATTTTTCTCAAATAGGGAGTTATTGAAAAATGGGATATAATATAATATAATATAATATGCTATACTTTGATTGTCGACGTAATAAGGGTTTTGAGTCAGCCGTATATTGACATAGAACGTTTATCCCATTTATAAAAATGAATCCTCAGAGGATTACATAGCACTTTCTTAATATGATGGTAAGTTTTTGGTGTAAACCTAATAAGGATACCATATCTTTGCTTTTAAATGATCCGCGCGTTATTGCAATTTATTATTCTGTCGGGGAATATCCTGCCGGGTATGACTTTTAAGACAAACGATGATGGCGTTAGTGCTTTTATCGATTTCGGGTTTTTGGAAAGGTGACTTAGCGTGAAAAAGGTTAATCCCTTTTTAAGTTTGAATTTGTATAAGGAGAAAAAACTGTGAAAAATTTAAAAAAGCTTATCATTATATCGGTTTTGATAATATCATGCGCACTCACCGCTTGCAGTAAGCCTTCGAACCCCGCCGTGACAGGCGCTGACGAGAAAACCGAAGGTGAAGTATTTAATTCTTCACAGTCGGATTTCTCCGATACGGAAGAAACGACAAGCGAGGAAACAACGAGCGAAGAAACAACACCTGTCAATTTGCCGCCCGAAACAACAGAGGAGGAGACTTACAATGACTTTTGGCGGCCGTCTTTTGATGATCCTGTTTTTCTCGATCAGGAGCTTTTGAAAACAGTGGAGGAAGACAAGCCTTCTGTAACGGTTTATTTGTATTTGGATGAAGAAGCTGCTATCAGCGAATACAAAGAAACATATCCGAATATTTTAAATGACCCCCTTAATTGGAGTAAGTTTTTAACTGAAAGGGCGGATAAGATCGTACGCGAGGTGGAGAGCGATTACGGCATTAAATATGTGGGAGCGCATATATGGGGTATAGTGGTAAGTTTTTCGTGCAATATTGATAAGGAAACCATTTCTTTGCTTTTAAACGATCCGCGCGTTATTGGAATTAATCATCTTTTTTCGGCGCAATAGACTCTTAGGATAAAAGATGACAGCGTAAATGCTTTTGTCGATTTAAAATTTTTAGAAAGGCGATTTTTTATGAAAAAGTTTATATCATTTTTAGCAATTTTATCTATTGTTATGTCATTTTGCTTTCAAACCGTAAGTGCAACGATAATTGGCGATGCAGTGGCGGATACCGATGTCGTTCTATCTTCGGTGTTGACTGATTCTCTTCGTGAGCGTCTGTCGCAGGTTGCCGATGATGACATAATTCCGGTGACAATTGAACTTAAGGATAACATTGATTTGAACGGTGTGGAACAAAAAGCTGTTGCACGTGCAAAAATTTCCTCAAACGAGATGGCAGCACTTAATGCAGACACAGTTTCTTTGACCGACGCGGAGAACGAGTCAGTTCAATTGAACGCGTTAAGAATTTATGATAGGATTTCCGAAGAACGAAATTCTGTTTTGTTGGATTACTACAGCGCTAAAAACAACGAGTTTATCGCGTCAACATGCCTTCAAGACGCTAAAGTAGGAAGTATAGGCTTGTTTACGCCGTTTATTCGCGATGTCGGATTAACCAAGACAGAGGTTTTTGAAATTGCAAAAAATCCGGCAGTTTATATGATCGATTGTTATATTGAAGGTGTCGGAGAAGATTTCGACACTATTGATAATACATATAAGATTGTTGGCGGAAATACTTTTATCGAGAGCGGATACAGCGGAAGCGGTATTCGAGTTGGCCTTATTGAGAATTGCCACCCTGACCTGAGCAAAATGGGAAGTGATTCGAATAATATAGAATACGCTAATGAAGGGGATTTTAATGATCATGCTACTCGGACAAGTGGAATAATAAAAAAATTTGCACCTTCGTGCAAGATTTACAGTTATGCAGTTGACAGTGCTTCGGTAGCGGATATTTGTAATAATTTAATAAAAAATTACTCATTGCATGTAATTAACATGTCTTGGGGTCAAATTGACAATGGCGGTTACACATCAATATCAAATGAAATAGATTGCTTGATACGTAATACACGAGTGCCAATTGTTGTTGCTGCCGGAAATAGACAAGCAATGGAAACCGGTGGGTATAGTTACTATGTGAATACTTACGGTATAGCCGGCAACGCAATTACTGTCGGTTCCGCTATAACTAACGGAACGAATCCTGACGCGTCTGGAGCTTTTAAGTTTGCGGAAGGAAGCTGTTATGTGGTAAATACGCCTATTAATAAACCGGACCTCTGCGCACCCGGGTATGTGAACATCTATTCTATGGGAGATAGAGTGGGGACAAGTTATGCCGCTCCTCATGTAACCGGGACGATTGTTCAAATGATTGCAAGAAATTCCGCTTTTGCTAATCAACCTCAAAAGATTAAAGCTGCCCTCCTTGCCAGCGCGACAAGAAATTGCGGCACATCAATGTCATATATCGGCAAGGAAATTTCAAACCAAGAGGGGGCGGGTGTGTTAGATGCCGATTTTTGTTATCGTGTGGCAAGGGCAGGCAGAGCGGCACAGTTTGATGTGACATCTTCTCTCACATCATCTAATCCAATTAAGCAACAGGTGTATTGCGATTATGTCACAAAGCCTTTTCGTATTGCGTGTACATGGGAAGTTGCGGCAATAGAACTTCCTTCAACTATTATAAAACCGGATATTAAAATTTCGGATTACGACATGAAGGTATATAAAAATGGGGTACAGGTTGCTTCGTCTACAATATCTGTTGGTCCGGATAACATAAAAGGCACAAATTGCGAGATTATTGAGCTTTCACCCGGTGAGTTAAGCAAATATGGCAGCGGATATTACGAGGTTCGTATATTTCCGTATGGTTCATTTCATGGAACGGGTACTGTTAGAATCGGCTTGGCATGGGAACAGGATTAAATGAATTTAATTCCTCTCAAGGTCTTTTTGCCTTAGGGAGTCCCATTTTGAATAATACTTTCTTCAAATTGAAAAAAACGCAAGGTTTTAGCGGATAATTTAAAAATAATTCCAACTTAAAAAGGTTAATTCCTTTTTAAGTTGGAATTTATATAAGGAGCGAAAACTGTGAAAAATTTAAAAAAGCTTATCATTATATCGGTTTTGGTAATATCATGCGCGCTTACCGCATGCAGTAAGCCTTCCGTTCCCGCCGCGCCCGGCGCTAAAGGAACAACGGAAAGCGAACCCTTTATTTCTTCGGAGCCGGATTTATCCGATACCCAATCGAATTTATCCGATACCGAATCGAATTTCTTCGATGCGGAGCAAACAACGAGCAAAGAAACAACGCCTGTCAATTTGCCGCTCGAAACAATCGAGGAGGAACAGACTTACAGCGACCCATGGACGTCTTTTGATGAAATGATTCGTCTCGATCAGGAGCTTTTGAAAACATTGGAGGAAGACAAGCCTTGTGTAATGGTTTATTTGCATTTTGATATAGAAGCCGCTCGAAACGAATACAAAGAAACATATCCGAAGATTAAAAATGACCCTATTTATTTGTGTAGGTTTTTATCTAAAAGAGCAAATAAGCTCGTATGCGAGGTGACGAGCGATTATGGCATTATATTTGTGGAACCAAAAATATGGGTTATGATGGTAAGTTTTCGGTGTAAACCTAATAAGGATACCATATCTTTGCTTTTAAATGATCCGCGCGTTATTGCAATTTATTATTCTGTCGGGGAATATCCTGCCGGGTATGACTTTTAAGACAAACGATGATGGCGTTGATGCTTTTATCGATTTCGGGTTTTTGGAAAGGTGACTTTTTAAGTTGGAATTTGCATAAGGAGAAAAAACTGTGAAAAATTTAAAAAAGCTTATCATTATATCGGTTTTGATAATATCATGCGCACTCACCGCTTGCAGTAAGCCTTCGAATCCCGCCGTGACAGGCGCTGACGAGAAAACCGAAGGTGAAGTATTTAATTCTTCACAGTCGGATTTCTCCGATACGGAAGAAACGACAAGCGAGGAAACAACGAGCGAAGAAACAACACCTGTCAATTTGCCGCCCGAAACAACAGAGGAGGAGACTTACAATGACTTTTGGCGGCCGTCTTTTGATGATCCTGTTTTTCTCGATCAGGAGCTTTTGAAAACAGTGGAGGAAGACAAGCCTTCTGTAACGGTTTATTTGTATTTGGATGAAGAAGCTGCTATCAGCGAATACAAAGAAACATATCCGAATATTTTAAATGACCCCCTTAATTGGAGTAAGTTTTTAACTGAAAGGGCAGATAAGATCGTACGCGAGGTGGAGAGCGATTACGGCATTAAATATGTGGGAGCGTATCTATGGGGTATAGTGGTATATTTTTCGTGCAATATTGATAAGGAAACCATTTCTTTGCTTTTAAACGATCCGCGCGTTATAGGAATTGATCATCTTTTTTCGGCGCAATAGACTCTTAGGATAAAAGATGACAGCGTTAATGCTTTTGTCGATTTAAAATTTTTAGAAAGGCGATTTTTTATGAAAAAGTTTATATCAGTTTTTGCGATTTTATTGCTCCCCCAATTAACTCTTGAAGATTTTATGCGGCGAGCGTCTGTCGAAAGACGAGGAAGAAAGCCGCAGGAATATGTGCATATTTCAAGGATTTCCGACGAAGTGTTTCGGCAGCCGAGCAAGCGGAAAAATTAAAGAGTTAGTTGGGGGAGCAATATGTATTGTTAAGTGTTATGTCATTTTGCTTTTTAAGTTGGAATTTATATAAGGAGCGAAAACTGTGAAAAATTTAAAAAAGCTTATCATTATATCGGTTTTGGTAATATCATGCGCGCTTACCGCATGCAGTAAGCCTTCCGTTCCCGCCGCGCCCGGCGCTAAAGGAACAACGGAAAGCGAACCCTTTATTTCTTCGGAGCCGGATTTATCCGATACCCAATCGAATTTATCCGATACCGAATCGAATTTCTTCGATGCGGAGCAAACAACGAGCAAAGAAACAACGCCTGTCAATTTGCCGCTCGAAACAATCGAGGAGGAACAGACTTACAGCGACCCATGGACGTCTTTTGATGAAATGATTCGTCTCGATCAGGAGCTTTTGAAAACATTGGAGGAAGACAAGCCTTGTGTAATGGTTTATTTGCATTTTGATGTAGAAGCCGCTCGCAAAGAATACAAAGAAACATATCCGAATATTAAAAATGACCCTATTTATTTGTGTAGGTTTTTAGATCGAAAAGCAGATGAGATCGTATGCGAGGTGACGAGCGATTATGGCATTATATCTGTGCAACCAGAAATATGGGTTATGATGGTAAGTTTTTGGTGTAAACCTAATAAGGATACCATATCTTTGCTTTTAAATGATCCGCGCGTTATTGCAATTTATTATTCTGTCGGGGAATATCCTGCCGGGTATGACTTTTAAGGCAAACGATGATGGCGTTAATGCTTTTGTCGATTTCGGGTTTTTAAAAAAAGTTATATCAATTTTAGCAATTTTATCTATCATTATGTCATTTTGTTTTCAAACCGTAACATTCTGCGTTGGGTCACTCCTCAGCGTTGCCCTGTTTCGCTGCGTTTTTAGTATTGCATTATTTTATGGGGATTATTCGTATTTACACAGTTTATTTTTCAGACCCTTGTGAGATAGATTTTGTGTTTTTTAAATTTTAATCATTGCTTTCTCCGTAATAACTCCTTCCAAAATACACGTCACTTTAATAAGCTAAATAATGCTGTACAAATGAATCTATATCTTTATACCGTTCTACCTGTAAATTTACCTTCTGATATTCATTCAAATAATCACCTAACAGGTTATCAAACTCATTAGCCGTTTTTTTAAGGTTTTTCGGATCATAAAATTTTAACGCATTATATTCGGCAATATTCACTTCTTCACTTATAGCGGAAACCATTGCGTTAAAACTACACAGGCTCATAAAAGCAAGGTGATTGTTATTTTCTTCCGATGCAATATACATTTTATTACGCCAATTTGAAAACATTTCTTCATATGTGCCGTTGATGAAATCTGCCGTTACTTCTTTTTTTAACGGCAAAGCAAAGCGCCGGATGCAACAACACTTTTGAAATTCCGACATCTGTTGGAAGAAAACAATATTGGAGAAGAATTTTTCAAAGCAATAAACCGTGTAATGGAAGCGACAGGGCACATCATGCATGGTGGTACGATAGTTGATGCGACAATAATAAACGCGCCAAGTTCAACTAAGAAAAAGGATAAAAAACGCGACCCCGAAATGCACCAAACCAAAAAAGGAAACGAATGGAAATTCGGAATGAAGTGTCATATCGGAGTTGACGCGGGAACCGGGATTGTTCACACTATTACAGCAACATCGGGGAATGTTCACGATATTTTCGAAGCTTCAAAACTATTGCGTGAAGATGATGAATTTGCATATGGTGATTCCGGATATATTGGCATTGAAAAGCGTGAGGAGATAAAAAACAATGAGCATTTCAGCAAAATAGATTTTCGTATAAATCGGCGTCCGAAAAGCCTTCCCAGGGTTTCCGACAATGCGATAGATTGGGAAAGATATATTGAAAAACGCAAATCATCGGTGCGCTGCAAGGTTGAGCATGCATTTAAATATATAAAAGATACGTTTAACTTCCGCAAAGTTCGGTATCGTGGAATTGCGAAAAATTTAAACAAGTTGAACGTGTTGTTTGCGTGTGCCAATTTGTTGATGGTAAAGCGCGCAAATAAAGATTTCAAACCGATTATGGGATAACTATACCCTTTTTTAAGGGAAATACATAAAAAAGAGGGAGTTTTTGGATGATTTCCCTCTTTTTTGCATAATTTTCGGTTTATAATTGTTTTTTTACTTTTCACAGTGATTTGGTGTTGTAGGATGGTAATTATTCAGTGTTT
>CATLBH010000004.1 GCA_949878745.1 uncultured Ruminiclostridium sp.
TTTATTTTTGCACAAGCCGTGCAGAGCCGCTCCCACGAGGAGTGTTTTGACATAAGAATTGCTTGCCGCTTGGGAGAAAGGCTTTTATCGAAGGTTGATTCCCTTTTACAATGCTTTATTTTTGCACAAGCTGTGCAGAACCGCTCTCGCGGGGGTGTTTTGACATAAGAATTGCTTGCCGCTTGGGAGAAAGGCTTTTATCGAAGGTTGATTCCCTTTTACAATGCTTTATTTTTGCACGAGCCGTGCAGAACCGCTCCCGCGGGGGGCTTAAGGTGACACCAAAAGGGGGGGAGAAGGTGAACAGGCTGCGCAGTGTTGGTTTTTGGTGAAAACTTGCTTGTTTTTATCGAGAATATACCGTTTCGGCGTAGCCTGTCCACCACTCTCCCCCCCTTAGGTTTCACCTTAAGAATCCCTTCCTTACCCCCCCTCTGGGTGTTTTACCGTCAATATAAGTTTCGCTCTCATAAAACGCTGTTCCGATGATTGCTATTATCGTATGTTATATTTTACTCTTAGGCTTTTTCTTTTATATAACTACTCCCATAAAGGCTTTTTCGTCCGTTTAAGTCGATGTCCCACCAGTTATTGCCGATGATTGCGTACCCGTGAAAAACTTTGTTTGTATCCTGCATATCAAACTCCGCAACCCATTCCATCAAGCAAAACCGTCCCTACACCAATAACTGCCCAACAGCAGGGGGCGCAGCCCAAATTTTCCTAACGGAAAATTTGTCGCCGCTCCGCATTCGCTCTGCGTCGGCTCACTCCGCCTTCGGCTCCGTTCGCGGCTGCGCCGCCGCCAATCTCTCCCCGCAGCCAAACCCCCCCAAAATCAAATCACCTCATAAGCACCGCGTCGCACCTGAACATATTCCCCTCTTGTACGAAGCAAGCGCTCCCCCCGTATTTTTCCGCAACACTCCGTATGCTTTTCACACCGAAGCCGTGAAGTTCTTTTTCCTCTTTTGTGGTATTCAGCGCCGAATTTTCCTCAAAAACGTTTCCCGAAACGGAATTCGAAACCTCGAAAAGATACTTTTCCTCAAAGCTTTTCATGGTAATTTCCATCACCCGTTTCCCCTCGGCGCATTTTTCACAGGCCTCCACGGCGTTGTCTATCATATTCCCGAGAAGTCCGCAAATATCCACCTCGTCGATTCCCGCCAGGCTTATATCCGCGTTGCAGATAATGTCTATCCCCCTACGCTTCGCGTCGCTGAGCTTCGAGTTCAAAAGAGAGTTCACCGTATCGTTTCCCAAATCCATAAATATTTCAACGCCCGCTATCAGCTCGGCGTTTTTTTGTATAAAAGCGAAAATCTCCTCCGTTTTCCCCTCCCCGAGAAGAGTCTGTATTACTCCGTAGGAGTGCTTCATATCGTGGCGTATTCTCTTAATCTCGTCGTACTGCTTGACAGCGTTTTCGGCGTAATGCTTCCGAAACTCGTTTTGTTGGTCGCTGAGCTTTGTTTTTTCCCTCTCCTCCTTTTCCCTGTTCAGCTTTACGGTCATATTAAAGCAAATTATTATCACCGCGCAAAAACACAGCGTCACTCCGAAGCTCAAAAGAGAATCAAAACCCTTTTCCTTCCCTTTCGGAATATATTCCGACAAAATAACGGCGGCAAAGGATATTATCAGAATCCAAAGAAGAAAAAGCCACTCTTTTTTTTCGAGATTCGCTCTATCTCTGCTAAATCTCAATATAAGCTCAAAAACCGCCAAATTTATCAATTGTACCGAAGCGAAAACCGCAGGCTCCGCAAGAATGTTTTCGGCAAACAAAAGCTCCGAAGGACGGTTGAATATCAAAAGCGAAAATGTTTCCGCCGCCTTCTGGGAAATTGCTCCCGCAAATACGCACAGAAGAGAAGAAAAGGCTTTTAAATAAAGCTTTGCGGCGGTAAAAGGCAGGGATAAAAGAAAAAAGAAAACGACCGAAACCGCTTCAGTGCCCCCGAAAAAAGGAATAACGGGATCGGCGAGGGTAAGCAAAATCACGTAAAGAGCCGCTCCCGAAAGAAGCTTAAGCTTACCCGCGGTTAAATCCAAATCGGTATACTGAAATTTCAGCACAAATCGGGTAAATATTAACGCTTGGAAAATTCTTGACAGCCAAATTAACATACACGCCAGATCGGAAACGTCAAAAAGACTAAAGGTATTTTCGGAAACGGCTTCCCACATTTTTTTATCCTCCGAAATGTCTTAAATATTCGATATACGCCGCCTCCACCTCTTTTTTTCGGGATCGGCTTATTGTCACGAGGCTTCCGTCCTTCAATACCGCCGTCAGCTGTGAAAAATCTATCTTTTTTATATAGTCCATATTGGCGCCGTAGCTTTTATGAAGCCTTACAAAAAGATTGGGGTCAAGCTCGTTCATAGCTTCGTCCAGCTTTCTCCTCACCTTTATCGGCTCCTTTTCCTTTACGGTGTATTCAACATAGTTCCCCACGGTTTTCAGAAAAAGAATATTCCTTACGGGTATATAAACCTGCTCGTTATAGGGCAGATCTATGCCAATTTTTTCTATGGCAAGAAGGCGGTGAAGTAGGCGCTTTACGGTTTTTTCGATACGAGCGGAAATAAAATCCTCCCCTTCCTTGGGGTTAAGCTTCGAAGGCGGAATCTTTGGTATGAAGTCAAAAGGCTGAAAACTGAAGCTGTCGTATACCATCGCGTCCTCGGTGGTCACAAATATAATAACTGTATTTTCGGAGATTTCCCGAAGCTTTTCGGCAACCTTAAACCCGTCCATATCCGGCATTTTTATATCGAGGAATATAACATCGAAGGGCGTTTCCCCGTGCTGCTTCAAAAATTCTTTTCCCGACGGGAACACTGAAACGGAGCACCTTACCCGACAGTTTTCCATTATTCCGGTAATTTTATCTCTAAGCTTTTCCAGATAAACCGGACTGTCGTCGCAGACGGAAATTTTTATCATTCGGTAGGCTCCTTTCCTTTAGAACAGTTATATTTATTATATATTATAAATGTTAAAATTGCAAGCCGTAAAATTTTTCAAGCTTTAACAGTCACTGTTTATTGCTCAAAAGAAAAAAATCCCGTACCTTGGTTTATTCCTATTTTCCAATACCCCCCTATTTTTTTTAGAGCAATATATCTTGTTTCGTTTCCCTCATAGCTGATCTCCCCGTCCTCGTACATTCTGCTTACATATGTAATGCAATACCGAAGCTCATCTCCCTCCGACAACTCTTTTTCGTAATACCCCTCGGGAGCGTCCTCGATTTCAAGAAGCTTCACATCGTAACACCCGCTAAGCAAACGTCCCTCAAGCTCCAACCGAAGCAGCGTTTCGGCATAGCTTTTTCGGTGACCGTCTTTTTCCTCCTCGGTCATATTTTCCGTATCGCCGCAGTCACAGTAGGATAAGGTATAAAGCCTTTGTACGTTACATTCCCTTGTGCTTTGCGCCCAAAGCTGTATAAATTCCTCCGCGTCAAGCTCCTTATAAGGTATTCCGCGATATTCTATATCCTCATTTTCGAGAACCGAGGTGAAATTATAATTCGTTTGGAGATTCTCGGCGCCGTTTTTATCATCTATATCATCTGTGTCATCGTAATACTTTTTATATATTTCCAAAAATTCTTCTCGGCTTATATCTCCGTAATCCCCGTCAAGACCGATATCCGTTTGATTCCAGCCTATACGGTAAAATTCCTTGAAAATCGGCTCCGGAATATCGGAATAGTAAAGGGTACCCCAAGAAAGAAGGTATTCCGTCTTATACTCCCCGTTTTCCCTTTTTACGGCTTCGATAACGTCGCATTTCATTACTCCGCCGTTGTCATAATGAAAGGTAAAATAAGCGTATTTCTCCTTTTCGTCCTCATAGCTTTTAAGCTCAAGCGAATCCGTCCATTTGAGCGTACCCGCCCCAAAGCTCGCGTCCAAAACCGTTTCGCCGTTTTCCCACGTTTCAAACACCGCTATACAATTCACAGCTTCACAGTAAAGAACGAGTATTTCCTCCGTTCCGTCAAAATCGATGTCGTATGCGACCGCGTCCAAGACTCTACCCCCGTTTTTTTCCGCCTCCTCAACACACCCCTTAATTTTTTCCTCAACGGACTTTTCTTTTTGAGCTTCTTCCCTTTCGGGAGCAATTGAACGGGATTCGTCGGGATAAGCAGCCGCTTTTTCGTTTGAGATCGAATTCGAAGGCGCTTCGGGGCTTTTTTCTTTTGAACAGGAGGAAAAGGCGAAGACCGCTATCGCCGCAAATGCCGATAACATTATTGCCGCAGTGGAGATTTTTTTCAGTAACATTTTATTTACCTCGCTTTTGTATTGTAAATCTTATACTAATCTTTAATCATATTGTAGACAAAGTCGGAAATATGATTAAAGATTACACCCGAAACACTAATCTTTGGTCAACATTTTTTTGTCTATAATCTGACCAAAGATTAGTATTAAAAATATTATAACACGGTTTATTTTAAATTCAATTACAATTTGGTTACAGATTTTTTGATAATGCAATTTGCACAAAATTTTTAAAAAATATAAAAATTTCTCATACCCGTTGCATTTTTAAAAAAAATGTGATATAATTGTAAATAATAGCAAAAACGGGTCTTATACTAATCTTTAATCATATTGTAGACGAAGTCGGAAATATGATTAAAGATTACACCCAAAACACTAATCTTTGGTCAACATTTTTTTCTATAATCTGACCAAAGATTAGTATTAAAATTCGGGATATTATTTACTTTTTATATATTTTTTATATTACGGAGGAATTAGCTTTGGTACGTGTAACTGTCGACCAGAATAAGTGTATAGGCTGTAACGCCTGTATAAGAGCCTGTCCCGTGCCTTCCGCCAACAAGACGGAAAACGGTAAGGTGCAGTGCGTTTACGATGAGTGCATTCGATGCGGCGAGTGCATAAAGGCATGCCCTCACGGCGCGAGAGATTATGTTGACGATATTGACGTGCTGTTGGACCTGATGAAGGGCGGCAACGTTTCCGTCATCGTGGCTCCCGCCATCAAATCCGCCTTTGACGGAAGCTGGCGTCATGTGCTTAAATGGCTTAAAAGCAATGGCGTTCGCGAGATATACGACGGCGCTTTCGGGGCGGATATCTGCACATATATGCATATCGAATATCTCAAGTCCCACCCCGGTACAAAGATGGTGTCTCAGCCCTGCGCCGCGATAGTGAACTATGCCGAGAAGCATAAAAGCGAGCTGCTTCCGAAGCTCTCTCCCGTACAAAGTCCTCTGATGTGCGCCGCGATTTACATAAGAAAATACCTTAAAAACGACGATATTCTTATCGGGCTTACTCCCTGTCTGGCAAAGGGGGACGAGTTCGTTAATACGGAGATCATTTCCCATAACGTTACTTTCAGAAAACTGAGCGATTTCTTCAAAACGAACAAGATCGTATTCGAAAACGGCTACTGCGATTTCGAATTCAACGGCACCCGCGGCTATGACGGCGCGTTTTATCCCTTGCCCGGCGGTCTTAAGGATTGTCTCCAGGTATATCAGCCCGGTCTAAACGTTATGACCTCCGAGGGTTCTCAAAAGGTATATGAAGATCTCGACGAATATCTTAAAACCCCCACCACAAAACTGCCTGTGGTTTACGACGTGCTGTCCTGTGAATACGGGTGCAGCTCCGGTGCGGGCTCGAGAGAGAATCTGAGCACATTCAGCGCCAACGATATTATGGCCAGCGCCAAGAGATGGACGGAAAAGAACTCGCTGAAAAAGCGTCTCCATACCAATCTGTTTAAGATTCTCAAGCTGGAGGATTTCCTGAGAACCTATGAGAACCGCGCCGTCAGTATGCCTCCCACTGAGAAGGAACTGGACGAGATATTTAACAGCATGGAGAAATATACCGACGAGGAAAGGAACGTGAACTGTCACGCCTGCGGCTACAGCACCTGCCGTCATATGGCTTTCTCCATACATATCGGCAACAACGTTCCCGAAAACTGCGTGGTATTTGAGAAGAAAAACATCAACAGACTTAAGGAAGAGGTTGAGCTTGAACACAGTCAGCTTTCGGCTTCCGTACAAGAGATAAAGGATGAGCTTAAGACTCTTCAGGAAAAGATCGGACCCATCGCTTCCCACTCCGACGAGAATCGCGAGAAGAACGAGCTTATTGTTGATGAGATGAAGGCGCTCCAGAAGAGTATTGTGGATATTAACCGCGCGGTTGACGATATAATCGGCTCCGCCGAAAATATCAGCACCGGAATCGGCGGATACAACAAGATCCTCAAGGATATCAAGAACATTGCGGAGCAGACTAATATCTTGGCTATCAACGCTTCCATCGAGGCCGCCAACATAGGCGCGGCGGGCAAGGGCTTCGCAGTGGTTGCCGACGAGATACGCACTCTTGCAGTTCGTTCAGACGAGACCGTTAAGCGCGCCGAGGAGCACACCAAAACCATTTCCCGCAATCTGGAAAGCATCAACAGCAGCGTTGATAACATTGCCAAGCGTGTTGAGGGCACCAATGACACTGCAAACGCCACATTGCAGTCGGTTAACGAGATGAGTCAAAGCACCGCGGACATCAGCAACAGCGTTAACGACGTATTTACGGTTGTGGAGGAGATTCACGCAAGCGTTACCAGTATAACGGGCTGATTAATACTTATCTTTGGTCAGACTATAAACAAAAAATGTTGACCAAAGATTAGTGTTTCGAGTGTAATCTTTAATCATATTTCCGACTTCGTCTACAATATAATTAAAGATTAGTATAACAAGTTTATTTAAAAAGTTTAATAACAATAATCCCTCGGCTGAAATCGGCCGAGGGATTATTGTTATATAATGTTTTATCGTATAAAGTTGGTGCGTATTCCCGGTTCCCTTTCGGGGAAAGATATTCCCTTTTCTTTTCCCGCTTCAATGCATTTAAGGAGCCAGGCCACATTGTTGGCCAAGGTGCGCATGGTCTGAAGGCCTTCTTCGTCCTGTTTTACTTCTTCGGGGGTATTGCCGTGTACCTGGTTCCAGTATTGGGAGGAGACTATGGGCATACAGTTTATGGTAAAGTATTTGTTAAGCTGGTCGAAGGTGGAGGAGGCTCCGCCTCTTCGGCAGCTTACAATCGCGGCGGAGGGTTTTCCCGCAAGCTTGCCTCCGCCGGAATAAAAGACCCTGTCCATAAAGGAGGTTAAAGATCCGCCGGCGGCGGCGTAGTGAACGGGGGAGCCGAAGATAAAGCCCTGAGCGGCCTCGGCTTTTTCCAGAAACTCGGCCACTTTGTCGGCGTTGAAGCAATGTCCGGTTTTTTTGCAGGAGCCGCAGCCTATGCAGCCTTGTATCGATTTGTTACCCAGTTGGAATATTTCGGTTTCAATGTTGTTTTTTTCAAGGGTAGATTGAATTTCGGTGAGGGCGGTGTAGGTGCAGCCTTTTTCGTGGGGGCTGCCGTTTATTAGGATTACTTTCATTTTGGCCTCCTTGGGTTGGTTATAGTATTTTTAAGTAAAAAATAAACAGGAGCGAAGCGACAAATGTCCTTTCCGCTTCCCTTTCGGACACCGAAAGGGAAGTAGGGGAGTCCGAAGGACGTGGGCAACGCCCCCAAAAGCCACGTAATATCCGCGAACCCGCTTATAATAAAGGCTCAAGCGTTTTTATCGGTTATAAATGCGGTTGTTTTTGAATTTCTTATTTTTATATTTATGCGGCGAGGAAGGTGTTTTATTCTGTGGATTGGGGGTTGTGTGGAGAGTGAGATTTTAACGGTATTATGTCGGTTTGATTAGACTGATGTAAAATAAGAACCATTGTGGATAACATCGTGGGGAAAAGGCTTATTGCGGCGGGGGATATTTTGCGGGGGTTGATTTTTTTACTTAGGGAACCGCTGATTAAATCGGTGTGTGCATATTGCGCGGCAGATTTTTCGTCAGATTGTACAAATTCGACGCAGGCGGGCTAGCGCCCGTCAAGGAGAAGTTGTGCAATCTGACGGAAAATATGCAAGCAAGATGTGCGCATCCGATTTAATCAGTGGTTCCTTAGTTTTTTTATAATCGGTAAAAACGTTTTTGTCTTTGTTTTAAGCGAGTTTGAAGGTAATACGGGGTTTTTGGGGGCGTTGCCCCCGTCCTCCGGACTCCCCTACTTCCCTTTCGGTGTCCGAAAGGGAAGCGGAAAGGACGATTGTCGCTTCGCTCCTTCTTTTTCTTTTTTTATTATTCTTCCGTTTCCTCGGAACCGCTTTCCTCTTCCGTCAACACCTCATTTTTTTCCTCTAACTCAGCCTCCCTAATATCCTCCTCGCTGGCTTCCTCCACCTGTTCCGTTTCCTGTGTATCGTCATGTTCGGTTCTGGTAAACGCCACCACCTTACTGTCCCCGTAAAGTCTCATTACCCTTACTCCGGTAGCGTATCTCCCCATTACCCTTATATCGTTGGCTCTTATTCTTATTATAACGCCGTCGGTGTTTATGAGAATAACGTCGTCGTCAGCGCCTAAGGCTCTTATACCGCAGACGAAGCCCTTTTCCTCACCAGCCTTATAGTTCAGTATTCCGAAGCCGCCCCGCTTCTGTACTCTGTAATCGGTGACCTGACAGCGGCGACCCATACCCTTGTCGGTTACCGTGAGTATGGTCATATTTTCGTCGTAAACCTTACAGGCTCCCACTATGCTGTCTCCCTCGCGCAGCTTTATGGCTCTTACCCCGTGAGCGGTTCTTCCCATACTTCTGATGTCGGTTTCAAGGAAGTTGATAGCCATACCGTTTCTTGTGCCTATCACCACATGGCTGTCCCCCTCGGTGAGATAGGCCGCCGCTATTTCGTCGCCCTCGTCAAGTCCCACCGCTCTTAAGCCGCCCTTTCGGAGATTTTTGTAGTCGGAAAGGGGGGTGCGCTTTATTTTACCCTGCTTGGTTATACAGATAAAGAACTTATTTTCCGCAAAATCGGCGGTTTTCATCATGGCCGCCACTCTTTCCCCCTCGGAAAGCTGTAAAATATTGACTACGTTTATTCCCCTGCTCTGCTTCCCCCCCTCTGGGATTTCGTAGCAGCGGAGCTTATACATATTTCCCATATTTGTGACAAAGAGAATATCGTCGTGGCTTGAAGCGACAAAGACGTTTTCTATAAAGTCCTCGTCTCTTTGCTTCATTCCGCTTACGCCCTTGCCCCCTCTTTTCTGGGTGTTGTATATTTCAATGGGCTGGCGCTTTATATAGCCTATGTTGGTGAAGGTGATAACGCTTTCCTCTACGGGGATAAGATCCTCTATATCCACCTCGCCGCTTACGTCCTCTATGCTTGTGCGCCTTTCGTCGCCGTATTTTTTCTTAATTACCTCCAGCTCGTCGGAAATGATTTTAAGCACCTTTCCCTCGTCGGCAAGTATGGCCATATACTCCTTTATCCTGCCCATAAGCTCGGCCAACTCGGACTCGATTTTTTCCCGCTCCAAGCCCGTAAGCTGACCTAATCGCATTTGTACGATAGCGTCGGCCTGTTCGGAGGAAAGCCCGATTGTGTGCTCAAAAACAATATCTTTATATTGATCGTCCATGGCGCGGTGAAGGAGGCTGGAAAGGTCCGCTTCCTTAAAGCGCACCATAAGCCTTTCCTTGCCCTCGGGAATGCTTTTGCTGGAGCGAAGGATGGACACTACCTCGTCTATGTTGTCGATACAGAGCATAAAGCCCTGAAGCAGATGGGCTCTTTCCTTGGCTTTTTTAAGGTCGTAATTTGTTCTGCGGCGGATAACCTCCGTCTGAAAGTCGATGTAATTTGTGATTATTTCTTTAAGGGTGAGTATTTTGGGCTGGCCGTCCACTAAGGCGAGCAGAATAACGCCCACCGTGTCCTGAAGCTGGGTATAGTTATACAGCTTATTCAGCACCACGTTCGCGTTGGCGTCTCTTTTAAGCTCCATAACGATTTTCATACCGTTTCTGTCGCTTTCGTCGCGGAGCACGGAGATTCCCTCGATACGCTTGTCCCTCATAAGATTGCCTATGTTTTCCAAAAGTCTCGATTTATTCACCATATATGGGATCTCAGTGACCACTATTCTGGTATGAGTTTTTTCCTCGACAATTTCCGCTCTTCCTCTTAAAATGATTTTTCCTCTGCCGGTCATATAGGCGCTTCTTATTCCCGCTCTGCCCATAATTATGCCGCCGGTGGGAAAATCGGGGCCTTTTATTACGGTCATAAGCTGTTCGGGTGGAATATCCCGATCGTTTATTACCATATTTATGGCGTCGATGGCTTCTATTAAATTATGGGGGGGGATATTGGTGGCCATTCCCACGGCTATTCCGGTGCTTCCGTTTACCAGAAGATTGGGGAAGCGGCTGGGGAGCACTTTAGGCTCGGGGATTTTATCGTCGTAGTTGGTGCCGAAATCCACGGTATCCTTATTGATATCGGACATCATTTCGCCCGCGATCTTGCTCATTCGGGCTTCGGTATAACGGTAGGCGGCGGGGGGGTCTCCGTCTATGGAGCCGAAATTTCCGTGACCGTCCACAAGGGGATAGCGAAGGCTGAAATCCTGCGCCAGTCTTACCATGGCGTCGTATACGGAGGCGTCGCCGTGGGGGTGATATTTACCCAGAACCTCACCGACGGTGTAGGCGCACTTTCGGTAGGGGTGTTCGTAGGTATTTCCCGCTTCGTCCATGGTGTATATTATACGTCTGTGTACGGGCTTAAAACCGTCTCTTACGTCCGGCAAGGCTCTTTGCACTATTACCGACATGGAGTATTCAAGGAAGGAGTCTCTCATTTCCTTGTCGATATCCACTTGTATGAGCTTTTCTGTTGAGGTCTGCTGTTCGTCCATTATTTTTTAATTCCTTTTTTTGTGATTTTTTTCAAATGTTTTTATCTTCAAAGTAGGCTCTTACCCTGCTTATTTGTTCCTCGTCAAGGCATCTTTTGGGGAAGATATAGATAAGAGAGCGGTTAAGAAAGAGCAGAAAAAGCTCGTTTGTCTCCATTGAATCCAAGGTATTTGATCGGAGTTCTATTTTGGTTTTTTCGTGGGTTATTTTTTTTTCTTCGGGGATTTCCATATCCTGATCCATAGTCATAACCCCGTTCGGGGTTACGGCAACGGTTTCGGTGTCCTCTTCGGGGAGGATTTCGGTATCTATAACTATTCTCGCGTCTTCGAATTTCGCGGAGTATTTCTCATCGCCGAAGCTTTCGAGGGTTTTGATAAGCTTTTTTCTGGCGTAGTAGGGGCGGGCCCAGGTGGAAAAGATCATGCCGAGGCCTATCACTAAGAGTATGTAGCCGGGCATATTGCCGTAATTGCCTTCCATTATGCTGTGGACTAAGAAGTCGACTCCGATCGCGGCGGCGATGGAGTAGACTGCGGTAAAGATTATTTTGCGTTTAAGGAGGTATTTGTGTTGGAAGAGTTTATAGCCGGTTTCGATTTCGGAGAGGGTGTTGGTGTATTTTATTTCGAAGTTTTCCATGGGGGTGGGTTCCTTTCTCTTGCGGAGGGGGGTGCTTACCGCAAGGGGGATGAATATTTTTTATTAAAGGTCGATTTCCTTTTTCAATGTCTTATTTTTGCACCGGCCGTGCTGGGCTACTCCAGCAAGTGGTGGGAATAAGTAAGTTTTGCTTACCGCAAGGGTGGAGGTTTTTATCGAAAGCCGATTCCTTTTTACAATGCTTTATTTATTACACGAGCCGTGCAGAACCGCTCCCGCGGGGGCATAAGGTGACACCGAAGGGGGGGAGAAAGTGAACAGGCTCCGCAGGTTAATTAAATAAGCTTTAGATAAGCGTAGCACGTGTCCAATACACGGTTTTGGCGAAGCCAAAATTGCGGACAGCGTCCGCAAAGTGTGTTGGACGTACTTCTGTTTGCGTAGCAAACAGAAGTACTGCACTCCTCCCCCCCCTTAGGTTTCACCTTAAGAATCCCTTCCTTACCCCCCTCTGGGTGTTTTATTGTCAATATGCCTTTCACTCAAATAAAATGTTGTTCCGATGATTGCTGTTTTCGTATGTTTTGTTTGACTCTGGTGGTTTTATAAAACTGCTCCCAATAAAGCTTTTTCGTCCGATTTTCTTGATTACCTATCGGTTATTGCCAATGAGTGCTTACCCGTGAAATACTTTGCTTTTGTCTTGCGTATCAAACTCCGCAAACCGTTCCATCAAGCAATGCTACTCCTACACCAATAACTACCCAACAGCAGGGGGCGCAGCCCAAATTTTCCTAACGGAAAATTTGTCGCCGCTCCGCAAGCTCCGCGTCGGCTCACTCCGCATTCGCTCCGTTCGCGGCTGCGCCGCAGGTGGGTTGGAGCGGAAACAAGTTTGGTTTTTTTGATGCCGAGTTCACCGATTTCCCCCTACAAAAAGTATCCCCAACGCAAATATCAAACAAACCGCGCAAGCAATCACCGCCACTACCGCGTCCGTTATCTTCCCCTTCTTAATAAATCCCGGTATATTCAACCCGCTTACAGCCCCCAAAGACAACAGCATAAAAGGAAGCAATACGCCGATTTCGCCGAAACCGAACATAAGGGCGATGATGGAAAAGAGCCATAGGGAGACGCAGATTATCCCCGCCACCTTTCTGGGAAAAGCCAAAGGCGCCTCTTCTTCGGCGTTTTTTATAGCCTCCTCCGTCATTTTCTCCCTTCGTTCCCTTTCCTCGTCGGTTTCCTCATGAATAGGCTGCATTTCTGATAAAATTTGAATTATTTTTTCATTGGATCGTTTACTGTTCATTTTTACTCCTTTCACAGCGGAAGGATTTTAAATTAAATATCCAGATTTTCCACATACCGAGCGTTGGTCTCGATAAATTCCCGTCTCGGCTCCACCTTGTCCCCCATAAGAATGGAGAAGGTAAGGTCGGCTTTTGCCGCGTCGTCAAGGGTCACGCGGAGCATTGTTCTTGTGTCGGGGTTCATTGTGGTTTCCCAAAGCTGAGAAGGATCCATTTCGCCCAAGCCTTTATAGCGCTGAACGTCCACTTTAGCGGCGCTTTCTCCCTGAAGCTCTTTTATATAACCGTCTCTTTCGTCGTCGGAATAGGCGTACCTTACCTGCTTGCCTCTGCTCACCTTAAACAGGGGGGGCTGAGCAAGATATACGTGTCCTTCCTCCACCAAGGGGCGCATAAATCTGAAAAAGAAGGTTAAGAGAAGGGTTCTGATATGGGCTCCGTCCACGTCGGCATCGGCCATAATAACCACTCTTCCGTATCTCAGCTTTGTCAGGTCGAAATCCTCGCCGATTCCCGTACCTAAGGCTTTTACCACGGGGATCAGCTTCTCGTTGTTATAAACCTTGTCCACTCTCGCTTTTTCCACGTTGAGCATTTTTCCCCACAGCGGAAGAATAGCCTGATAGCGGCTGTTTCTTCCCTGCTTCGCCGAACCGCCCGCCGAGTCTCCCTCGACGATGTATATCTCGGTTTTTTCTATATCCTTGTCGTAACAGTCCGCGAGCTTTCCGGGAAGTCCCGCCCCGTCTGCGGCGGATTTCCGCTTGGCTTCCATGGCCTTCTTTGCCGCGTCGCGGGCGGCCTGTCCGTTTATGGCCTTGATCACTATAGCCTGGGCGGTGTCGGGGTGTTCCTCGAAATAATAGGTGAGCTTTTCGCTCACTATCTTGTATACCGCCGGACCCACCTCGGGATTGCCCAATTTTCCCTTTGTCTGACCCTCGAATTCGCATTCGGGAAGCTTTACGGAAATAACCGCGTTTATGGCCTCTCTTATGGCTTCCCCGCTTATGGCCACAAATTCGTCTTTTTTATCCTCGTCCTTTTTGCTCTTGGTCTTCTTTTTCTTTTCGTTTTCCTTTTCCTTGTATTTTTTAACGAAATCGTTGACTACCTTGTTCAGCGCTCTTTTAAAGGCCAGCTCATGAGTGCCGCCGTCCACCGTGTGGATATTGTTGGCGAAGGAGCGGAAGGCCTCGCTGTTGAAATCGGTATTGTACTGAAACGCCGCCTCCACCATTATGTCGTCTATGACGTCTTTTATATATATAACGTCGGGGTGGAGCCGCTCGGCTCCCCGCTTTTCCTGAAGCCAGTCTACGTATTCCACAATTCCGCCGTCGTATTTCAGGCTTTCGCTTCTGACGTTTTCTTGGTCTCTAAGGTCGGAAATATCTATTTTGATCCCGCCGTTCAAAAAAGCCTGTTCCCTCATACGATCCAGAAGAGTATCGTAATCGTAATTTATATCGTGAAATATTTCGCCGTCTGCCTTAAATTTTACGGTGGTGCCGGTATTGTCGGTGTCGCCGATAATTTTAAGCTGTTCGGTATAATGACCTCTGTCAAAGTGCTGGAAATGTATATGCTTCCCGTCGCAGACGGTAAGCTCAAGCCATTCGGAAAGGGCGTTCACCACGCTGGCGCCCACCCCGTGAAGTCCGCCTGAAACCTTATATCCGCCGCCGCCAAATTTTCCTCCCGCGTGAAGGATAGTATATACAACGGTGGCGGCGCTTATACCCTCCTTGGGGTGAATACCCGTGGGTATTCCGCGTCCGTTGTCGTTAACCTCTATTATGTTTCCGGAGAGAATCTTTATTTTTATTTCGGTACAATAGCCCGCCAAAGCTTCGTCGATGGCGTTGTCCACTATTTCATATACAAGGTGGTGAAGTCCGCCGGGGCCTGTGGAGCCGATGTACATACCGGGGCGTTTTCTTACCGCTTCCAGCCCCTCCAGTATCTGTATGTCTTCCGCGCCGTAAGCGTGTTCTACTTTGGTTTCGTCGTTCATCTGCGGTTTCCTTTCAAGAGTTCATTGTGTGGATAGCATTATTTAAGCCCTATTATAAATAGTATATCTATTATAGCATATTTTTTCTTTTTTTTCAAGTAAAATGAACATTTATAGGACGGGTTTTAAAAAAAATTTTCGATTTTATATAACCTTTTTTTGGGGGAAAATTAACAAATTTATATTTTTTTTGGATTTTTTGAAACCAAAAGGGATTTTTTGCGTTATTATATAATGAGGGGAATTAATACTAATACTAATTTTTGGTCAGATTATAGACAAAAAATGTTGATCAAAGATTAGTATAATTCCTCATTGAAGGTGTACACAAAAAATCTTCGCAAAAACCATATATCGAAGTTTTTGCTTGAATTTTGTATACTTTTTAATGGGAATCAGTAGGTTTAAAGCGGGTGATATAAAGCGCTTTGATTTGGGAGCAAATTTGAAAGGCGGGGCGGTAAATAAATTCTTGTTAAACCTCCTTGTTAAGGGAAAAATACGTATTGAACCGTGTTCAAAACCGTATTTTGTACGTTGATCAATTCAGTTAGGAACGGTGTACACCAATGGACGACAACAAAATAATCGAGCTATATTTCGCGAGAAACGAAAATGCGCTTAAAGAGACCGAAAACAAGTATTCCAAATACCTATTGTTCATTTCTATGAACATACTGAACAATATTGAGGACGGCTCGGAATGCGTCAACGACACCTATTTCAAGGCTTGGAACGCCATTCCCCCGGATAATCCCGTATCCTTAAAGTATTTTTTGGGCAAGATCACAAGGCGGCTTTCCATCGACAGATTACGCCGAAGATCAAGCGGGAAAAGAGCGGGGTCGGAATATGAGCTCTCTCTCGACGAGCTTATGGAATGCGTACCCAATTCCCCCGATTTGGCAGCAAGTTCGGCGGAAAATCCGGAAAACCAGGCGGAAGAGTCGGCTCTTGCCTTGTTCATAGAAGGTTTTCTTAATGAACAAAAAGAAGAGGCAAGAGATATTTTTATTATGCGCTACTACTTTTGCGACAGTATAAAGAATATCGCGGAATGCTTAAGAATAAGCGAGGGAAAAGTTAAAAGCAGCTTGTTCCGAACAAGGGAGAGTTTAA
The DNA here is from genome assembly GCA_949878745.1 of uncultured Ruminiclostridium sp. Lineage (GTDB taxonomy): Bacteria > Bacillota > Clostridia > Oscillospirales > Ruminococcaceae > Ruminiclostridium_E. The sequence continues at coordinate 15,918 of CATLBH010000004.1, forward strand.
GGAAAAGCCTTGAGAAAGAAGGGTGGATCTTGTAAAATGCTTATTTTTACGCTTATAGGCTAATAAATACAGTAATGTGAAAAGAAAGGTTGTACATTATGAATAAAAATATGAACAAAGATTTGGGTAAAAGGGAAAAGGCAGTAAAATTAAGTGACGCGGTGGGAGGGTTGTCCGAAAAAACGGTTTTGGATACCGACAGAAAAAGAGATGGGAAAAGCTCCGCAGAGGCGGAGGGGCGGAAAACCAATGGAAAAAGAACAGCCAAAATGCTTTGGATTTCCTTGGCGTCCGCTGCGGTTTGCGCGATAGCCGCAGTGGCGGTATTATTCGGAGGCGGGCTGTCTCACAGAGACAATATTGTTCCGCCGAATACGGATGACGTTACGAAAAGCACCGATTGGGATACGGAAAACACCGCCGAATCTCCAATTGACGCAAGTACTCCCGAAATAACCGAAGAAAACACCGAAGGTACCGATCAGAAAAGCGAAGCCGATGTCACCAAAGATACCGATACTATCAAGGAAATTACCGAAACTAAAACGCAGAACTTGCCTCCGGTTAATGTGAAAAGACCCGGCTTATTGGATATGTCCCTTTATACCGACGTTTTGGCTCAGGCAAAATATCCCGACGCTGCGCCTTACCCCAACGCGGTTTATCTATACGGAGACGACTGGATTGATATGTGGAAGATATGGTCAGACGAACGTCAGGAACGCCTTAAATATTCCGAAAAGATTGACGGCGACAAGCTTTCCCGATTTTTCGGGAAAACCGCTTCGGCCTTTCTGACAAATTCCGAAGGCGAAAATCGGATTTATTCCCCGGTAAATGTTTATGTCGCTCTTTCCATGCTGGCGGAAATCAGCGGCGGGGAATCCAGAAAGCAGATATTGGAGCTTACGGAGGCCGATTCCATAGAAAAGCTCAGGACACAAGTTTCTTCCTTGTGGAAGCTTCTTTACAGAAACGACGGAGCGGGGGATACCGTTCTCGCCAACTCCATTTGGATAAACAAAGGCATTGAGATAAACCCCGACGCGGCCAACCGTGTGGCGGAGAAGTATTTCGCTTCGGTTTACCGCGGAGATACGGCTTCGGAGGAAACGCTCACGGCCATGAAAAAGTGGCTTAACGATCAGACGGGTGGACTTTTGGAGTACTCGGTGAACAATTTCACTTTGTCTCCCGATACCGTTATGAGCCTATGTTCTACCGTTTTGTTTCATGGGAAATGGCACAGCTCTAACGAATTTGACAAGGAGAACACCGAGATTGGAATTTTTCACGGCTTTAACGGGGACACAGAAGCCGAATTTATGAATCAGACCTATTCGGGCGATTATTTTTGGGGAGAAAATTACGGAGCAACCAAGCTGGATTTTGAAACGGACGGTCAAATGTGGTTTATTCTTCCCGACGAGGGAAAGAGCGTTGACGACGTTTTAAACTCGGGAGAATTTTCGGAGATGTTTAAGTATGATAAATGGGAGGATAATACATGGGATAAGCGTAAGGACGCGGATATTAACATTCGGCTGCCGAAATTTGACGTTTCCTCGGATATGGAATTGTCGGAGGGACTTAAAGCTTTGGGAGTAACCGATGTATTCGATTCCGAAAAAGCGGATTTTTCGCCGCTGCTTAAGGATTCGGAAGGAGTTTATTTAAATAAAGCGGAGCATGCCGCAAGGGTGGTTATAGACGAAGAGGGCTGTACCGCCGCGGCGTTTACCGCCATGGTGGGCGCAATGGGCGGACCTCCCGATTATGAGGACGTGGATTTCGTGTTGGACAGACCGTTTATTTTTGCGATTACGGATATTAAAGGGGAAATTTTGTTTATGGGGTGCGTTTATACTGTATAAATTATTAAATTTTCAGAAGCCTTTTCGAAGGCTTCTTTTTTTGATATAATAACAGTAATACTATTTTCAAATTAAAAAAATTGGATAATTTAGTGGATAATTTGAAAATAGTGCTTCGGGTGTAATTTCATCTTTAAAAGGTTAGAACCTTTTTAAGATGAAATTAGTATAAAAAAAAGGTTAGAACCTTTTTAAGATGAAATTAGTATAAAAACCCGCCAAATCCGTTTCAAAATAAGAGTTGGCGGTTTTTATGCCATAAGCTTGTTTTTAACTCCGAAGCCCCGCTTGCGGCTTCTAACGTTTGTGTTTACGCGACAAGCTTATAGTCTTGTTTTTTTGTTCTCTCCTTGTGGCAGTGGGGCTTTGACCCACACCCCGCTTCCTTTTCGGTGTCCGAAAAGGAAGCGAAAAGGACATTTGCGCGGCTTCGCCGCTTTTTTTTTACAGACCCACCAAAAGTAAATTTAATTTACCCCAACAATCCCCCCAATCATACCCGCGCAAACACACAGTCCCAATCTTCCGAAAAATCCCCCCACCGTTACCGAACCGAATATAAATCCCCCGCACAAACATAACAAAAACAACGCCATACCGCATAAAAACCCCTGCTTAATCCCCTTTCTCCCTTTCTGCCTTCCCAAAACGAACCCCCCCACAAAACACCCAAGCGTAAGCGAAAACGCCCCAAATGCCCCGTTCGTTTCAACGGGAAGCTGAAGTATGTACATAGCAGCGGAACATAAAACAAGCGCGATTACCGAAGAAACCATTCCGATTAAAACGGAAATTCCGAAGGGTCTGTAAATATGCTGCTTTAAGTTTTTCATCTTTTCCTCCTTAAAAATCTCAAATAAAACAACACCCGAAAAATAAAAAAAGATTGTCCTTTAATAATATGCCGAACAAACCGTTTTTTGACCAAAAATCCGATATTTTTTGTAAATTCTATTGACATTTACCCCGCACTGTGATACAATACCATTTATAGACAACGTTTTAATTATTTAAAACATATTTATTGAAAGGGAAAAAAATGGTCAAAATAAGCAATCTCCAAAAAAGTTACGGAAGTTTTCGCGTTTTGGACGGTCTGTATATGAATATCCCCGACGGAGAAGTCTACGGCTTTCTGGGGAAAAACGGCTGCGGAAAAACCACAACAATGAATATTCTCTGCAACGTTATCCCCAAGGACGGCGGCGAAATAATTTTGGGAAGCGGCAGGGAGGACGAAAACATAAAAGTGGGCTACCTTCCCGAAACCCCCTCTCTGTTCGGATATATGAACGGATACGAATATCTTAAATACATCGCCGCCTGCTGCAATTATAAAGACAATATAGACAAACGCGTCGACGAGGTGCTGGAGATAACGGGAATGAGAGAGGGCGCCAAGCGGCGAATAAAGGGCTATTCAAGAGGAATGAACCAAAGACTGGGTATCGCTTCAATTATTTTTGATCACCCTCAGATATTGATTCTTGACGAACCCACCTCCGCCCTTGACCCGGAAGGACGGGCGGACGTAATGAACGTTATCCGCGTTTTGTCCGATACAGGCTGTACCATTATTTTATGCACTCATATTTTATCAGACGTGGAAAAAGCCGCGGGAAGCGTGGGAATACTTAAAAACGGAAGAATGGCGGTAGAAGGAAAAATTTCGGACATACTGAATCAATATTCAAGAAACGAAATAGAAATAAAGCTCTATGAAACCTGCGAAAACGGCGTAAACGCCATAAAATCCCTTCAGGAGCTTCCACAGGTGGATAAAATCGACTTCTACGAAAAAACCGAAACCTTCGTTATAAGAACAAGCGAAACGGAAGAGGTCACAAAACATCTGATCGAGTGCTTTAACCGCAATTCCATAGTTCCGAGAGAATTCAAAACGGTATCCGAGGGACTTGAACAGATATATTTAAAGGTGGTGAACGGAAATGCTTAAAACTGGAATAAAAAAAGAGCTTATGTTTTTTACCCGCTCCTTTAAAATGGGCGGAATAATTATAGCGGCCATCGCTCTCGCCATAGCTTCCCCTCTTCTGATAAAGCTTTCGGGAATGATGATAAACAGTCTGGATAATATTAACACCCCCGATTATAAAAACGAAGTCGCCGTCAGTATCTCCCTTGAATCCCCTTCCTCCAAAGCGTTTAGAACGGAAAAAACGGTAAATATGGATCCCTCCGATCTTATGTCGGTTTTCGGGGACGAAAATCTTGCTCCTCTGGGAATTTTAAGCGCCTTTGGCGACACCACCTCTACCCTACTTCTCATCTTTATGATAGTTACAATGTCGGGAGCGGGCGGCGAGCTTAAAAAGCGCTCTATGATAATCCCGCAAAACGCGGGACTTACCACCAAACTTTACGTGCTCCCGAAATTTCTGGTATATCCACTCGCAATAGCTATTTTCTCCTTTGTGGGAATTATCTCGGCGGGACTGGTAACCAAGCTTGTGTTTTCCGCCACCTTCGAGCTTGACATCGTGAAGCTTCTGCTGATCGCCTTAATTGCCGCGGTATACAACGCCTTTATGATAACCCTTTACTTTACCTTGGGCTTATGCACCGCCAGAGCGGGTATCGCCACGATAATACTCTACGGCGGAAGCGCAATACTTTCGATACTGTTCGCCTCCTTCGGCGCCGATAAATTTCACCCCTTCGCCCTAAAAAACGAGGCTCAGAATATCCTGATGTCCGGCGAATCCGACATAAACAATATTATGGCCTCCGGCGAAGCGGATATGGTCAATATTTGGGGCAGCATAGGAGTAAGCCTGTTAATTATGATACTTTGTTATTTTATTACGGTATTTGTTATCTCGGCCAAAAAGGTGGATAACAGAGGGGGAGAGGAAATCAATCTTTGATTTTTTAACGCTTTTAATAGTGGAAAAGGACTGAAAAAAACTAAAAGTCACAGTTAATACTAATCTTTAATCATATTGTAGACGAAGTCGGAAATATGATTAAAGATTATACCCGAAACACTAAGGAACCGCTGATTAAATCGGTGTGTGTATATTGCGCGGCAGATTTTTCGTCAGATTGTACAAATTCGACGCAGGCGGGCTAGCGCCCGTCAAGGAGAAGTTGTGCAATCTGACGGAAAATATGCAAGCAAGATGCGCGCATCCGATTTAATCAGTGGTTCCCTAATCTTTGGTCAACATTTTTTGTCTATAATCTGACCAAAGATTAGTATAAAACATCTTCAATACGCTTCCCGCAAAGATGTTTTTACATTGACTTTTAGTTTTTTTACAGTCCTTTTTATATAATACTAATCTTTAATCATATTGTAGACGAAGTCGGAAATATGATTAAAGATTACACCCGAAACACTAATCTTTGGTCAACATTTTTTGTCTATAATCTGACCAAAGATTAGTATCAAACCTTCCCCCCTCTAACCACCATTACCACCAAAACATTAGTATCCCAAACCCTCTCCCCCTTTTCGTACTTCCCTATCCTTTCATCAAACCTCTCATTCACAATCCCCTTAACAGTCTCGATCTCACCATCCAAAAAACGCTCCCCGAAAGAACGACTCACCGAATCCAGCCTTTCCAAAGCCGAATATCTGTCCGCATTTATTATATTAAAAGCAAACTCCGAAGAAAACTTAGGATCGTCCGGAGTCAAAGCAACCGTAACAAAATCGGTGCTCACATTCCCGAACCCGTGCCTTTCCATAATAACGGGCATCTCCGACTCACCCGCCGAATATTTCCCCACCCCGAATTTTTTAATGGAATCGTCATACTTTTCTACTTTTCCCCAGAATTTTTCCTCATATTCGGTTAATTCCTTATATTTTGTCCCGTCAATTCCTTTTCTTGAAGACAGCACCAAACAAACCCCGCCCTTTTTCAATACCCGAAGCTGTTCCCCGTAAAAACCTTTCGGCTCAATATGCTCGCAAACCGTATTTGAAATAACCGCGTCAAAGCTCCCCTCCGGAAAAGGCAGCGCCAAAGCGTCCCCCACAACAAACTCAACCCCCTTTTCATACTCCCGCGCAAACCGAATCAATTCCTCGTCACGATCCACCGCAATAATCTCGCCCATCGGATACCAACGGTGAAGCGCCCCCGCCAAAGCCCCCGGCCCGCACCCTATTTCAAGAATTTTCAGCCTTTTCCCCTCCTCCAAATCAAAAGCCCTTTTCCAGCTTTCCTTAAACATATCGTCAAATCTCAGCTTACGGGAGAAATAAAGTGTCTTCGCTCCCTGTATGTACCTTGACCATATATTATTCGTCATATCTTTAACCGCTCCTTTCAAAAACCGATTTTAAGGGATAAAATTATATTTTTAAAATATGAAAAAACAATGAACAAAAACCGAACATTATATGAAATATTTCTCCTCCCGCAACCGAAAGTTGCAAAAATTCCAATTAAAGTTGGTTGAACGCAAACACAATATATGATAAAATAACATCACAACATTAAGGAAAGGAAAACCGATAATGACCATAGCCGACCAAATACAAAAGCTCCGCATACAAAAAGGCTTAACTCAGGAGCGCCTTGCGGAAATGCTCGAGGTTTCCCGTCAGTCCATCTCCAAGTGGGAATTGGGACAAGCCGTACCCGACGTGGAAAAAATCATAAGAATGAGCGAGCTTTTTGACGTTTCCACCGACGCCATTTTGCTTAACACCCCCGAAATTCAAGAGGAAAAGAAAAATCCGCTTCACTTAGGCAGTATTTACCTTATAGTCAAGGATTTTGAAAAATCCGTGGATTTCTACGAAAAATTTCTTGACGTGAAAGTAGACAACAGATGCCGAAGCGGGAACAAATTCGTGGAATTTTACGTTGACAACAAGTGTATTGCCTTGATGAACGAGGAAAACCTGATAGGACACAGTACCGACCTCAACAGCCCCTACAAATTTGTCCTGAACTTCTGGGTTGAAGATCTTAACGCCGAATACGAGCGGGTAAAAGTTTTAAAAATCGGAAACGTAACCGGTATACTGGAAGCGTATCCCACCTATCACTATTTTCATCTTACCGATCCGGATAATAATGTTATTGAAATTACGGGAGGTTTTCATATGAACGAAAATATTTGTCAAAGCTGCGGAATGAATATGGGGGAAAGCGATTACGGAACCAATGCCAACGGAAGTTTTAATCGGGAATATTGTAAGTATTGCTTTGCTAACGGAGGGTTTGTAAAAAATCAAACTTTGGAGGAAAGTATAGAAAGCTGTATTCCTTTTCTTGTTCAAGACGGAACTTGTAAAACGGAAGAAGAAGCGAGAGAAATGCTGAAAAAAGAAATGCCGAAGCTGAAAAGGTGGAAAAATTTATAAAAAAATAAAAAAAGCGGCGAAGCCGCGCAATACTTTTTTCGCTTCCTTTTTGGGCTACAAAAAGGAAGTGGGGTGTGGGGCAAAGCCCCACCGCCACCGGTTAAGATCAAAAAACAAGCTTATAAGTCAGTCGCGTAAAATCAAACGTTAGAAGCCGCGAAGCGGGGCTTCGGAGTAAAAAAACAAGCTTACGGCGCAAAACCCGCCAAATCTCGTTTTGAAACGGGGTCGGCGGGTTTGTGGCTTAAGTTTTTTCTTTTTATCCCGAAGCGGCGGCTTCGCCCGCTTCTAACGTTTGTTTTTACGCGACTGATTATCGGCTTGTTTTTTGCTCTCGCCTTGCTGCGGTGGGACTTTACCTCACACCCCGCTTCCTTTTCGGTGTCCGAAAAGGAAGCGAAAAGGACATTGCGCGGCTTCGCCGCTTTTTATTTTTTTTCAGCCCTATTTTTCCAGCAAAAACACCCTTCCCCTGAAATCCTCCGACAACTCGCTCCCCCATTCCTCAACAATCCTTTTCCCCTCAATAAGATCCCCTATATCCGGATTTCCCCCGTTCTCAAAAGTATGAACCACCAACAGTTCCCTGTTTTCCAGCGTCCTTAAAACCGCCTGATACCCATTGGGCTTCCCGTAGCTGTCCGCGCTGCACCTTATAACCCGTGTAAATCCGCTTCGTATTATCTCCTTAACCTTATCGTAAAACCGAACGGCGCTTAAAGTCTCCTCCCAGTTTTCCTCGGAAATATCGAAAATATCACCGCTGAGACAAAGTCTTCCCAAAAATCCCGCGCAAAGGCTGTACCTTATCCGATGAATATCGTCGTACCCCTTAAGCACCGCCCAGATCTGACTTTCTTCAGGCCGCACAAGCCTGTGAAGATTCGCCGCTATTATGGGAATGCACTTGCACTCATGCGCATCGGAAAAGCTTGACATAGACGACAGCTCCGTCATGGAGGGAACCAGCCTGTGCCCCCCGCTGGAACAGTTTTCTATAACCAGCTCCGGCATTTCCTCCGCAAGAATCCTCAAAAAATCCTCCGAAGCCGAAACAGTCTGTCTTAACCCCTCGCCCAAGCTCTCCGCCCCGTCGCAGCCTATTCCTATACTGTCGTTGTAATCTATCTTTAAATAACCGAATCCGTTTTCCTTAAGAATCCCGATAACCTTCTTCTTAAGATAATCAATAACCCACTGATCCCTCATATCCCAGAATCTTCTTCCCCCGGAAGCTATCGGCGTTCCGAAACGCTTTAAAAGATGATCGGTATTATGATAGGCGCGGGAAGCCCAGCCTACGTTTTCGTACTCGAACCAAAGGCCGGGAATAAGCCCATGAGATTTTATCATATCCGCCACTTTCTTAAGGCCGTCGGGGAATATTTTTTCGCTGACATTCCAGTCGCCGATAGAACCGCTCCAATCCCTTCCCTCTTCCTTATACCAGCCGCTGTCTATAACAAGGTATTTGACCCCGCTTCCGTCGAGCCTTTCCGCTATTTTCCGAAGCTTTTCCTCGGTGGGATCGCCCCAGGTGGTGCAGTATTCGTTGAAAATAACAGGCATCTCCTTATCCGCCTCGGCGATACGGGGTTTTTGCGCCTTTACAAGCCTGTCGCAAACCTCCTCCAAGGATTCTCCCTCCGCTATTACGGCTTTGGGGGCAAGAAAAACCTCTCCGGGTCCCACACTTTTGCTCCAATGTCCGAAGTCGTAGTCCGCCAAACCGCCGCAAAGAGACAAAGGCTCTTCCCTCCTGAAAAGCTCTATCTGCCAGCTGGAAGAGCAGTAAAGCTGAACCCCGATAAATTTCCTTTCCCGGGTATTTTCCAGAACTATAAAAGGAAACCACTTTCTCACGGGCATCGACCCCACCTGACCGAATTTCTCAAACCGAACCGAAGCCCCGCACCAAGCCTGTTCCATATTCATATCCACAAGTCTTTGGCTGATAAGTCTCCCCTCGGCGCTCCAAAAGGAAGCCGCTCTGTGGATTATGTCGGCGTGAATATTCTTTATAGCAAAGGAGGAAAACATATCTAAAGTAACAGTTTCCGAGCCGTTGTTGGTAAATTTGGAGTAACATTCGGTAACAAAGCCTTTTTTAATATGATAACATTCTACGGTATTATCCATATACCGGAATACCGTTTTATCGTTATCCTCGGATATTTTTTCACATTGATTAACGGAATCGCTTCCGACCATTGTCATTCCGTTGGTGAAACCGCTGTTAAAATTTGATTCGCGGGTTTTAAACTCACAATAAAATTCCATATTTTTCTCCTAAAATAAAAAAATTATTAACATCATTATATACCCAATCCAACAACAAAATAAGACCAAAAAGCGACATTCCTCCCAAAAATATGTCGCTTTTTCATATTTTCACATTTTCAAAAGCCCCCTCACTGCAATTTTTCCCAATACTCCGCAAATTTTCCCAAACTCTTGACTATCCCACTGCAAAATGCTATCCTTAAATCAAGGCGGAACCACCCCCGCCCCGCGCGCAAAAAGCAATTGTCAAAACACAAAAGGAGGCAAACCCCGAATGTACACAATAACAACCGCCCTGAAAAGCCTTTACCGCAACAAATTTGTAAACCTGACGGTAATCGTTTCTCTCGCTCTGGGAATGTTATTCCCAATGCTGGTTTTCTGTATCGGAAACGCCGAGCTTAAAACCGCATGGGGCACAATACCCTACCACCACGAAAGGATGTTGGGAATGATCGGAGACTTGGGAACCGAACACCGCGTCGACTGCGAAAAAGCAAAGCTTGACCACCCCGAAATAGAGTTTATCAGCGAAGGAAGCTTCGTAATAGAAAACACCGCCATATTCGGGAACAAGTTCTATACAGCAGAAACGGCAGGCTATAAAGGCGACCAAAACAAAATAATCCGCTACAATATGATATACGGCGAATTTTTTACCGACGAGGAATTAAACGGAAACGAAAAAATATGCGCCGTAACAATCTCCCTTCAAAAACAGTTAGGCTGTATGCCCGGCGACTATATAACCCTCGGAGAAACGGAAGAAAAGCTTCTTGTAAAAGGCGTATACGGCGATTACAAATACTCCCTCATCATGCCCATGGAAACCTTTATAGAAATATATTCCCCTTCCTCCACCGAATTGGCATATTTCGTTCAGTTCAAAAAAGGTATTGACCTTAACACCGAAGGAAGAGAGATCTTAACCTCCCTTACCGAGGAATACGGAATCGAAAACAAAAATTTTGTTGATATTGAAGAAAACGATTCTTTAAAAATCAATCTGAGAAACGCCTATTTTGCCCTTACAATAATGCTGGCCATAGCTTCCGTGGTGCTTCTCTACGCGGCGCTGAACATTTTTAATATTCTTATCAACAAATTAAACAACGATATGAAAAACTATATGGTTAAAATGCAGGTAGGCGCTTCAAAAGGAAAAATCTACGCTTTCTTGTCCGTTCAGCTTTTTGTGCTTATGCTGATATCCGTGGCCGCCGACGTGGGGATAGTAATATTTTTAAAACAATTTATCTCCGATATAGTGGTGTTCCCCTTTATTTTGGACTTAAGCTCAATAATGTTTACCGCCGCCGTAGGCTCTGTCTACGTGCTTATACTCGCCTGCGCCATGGTTAAAAGATTAAACGGAAGGAGGCTTGTGAGTAAATGAGCTACTTATTCATAAACGCCCTGAAAAACATAAGAAGTCAGAAAAAATCCTATCTGTTTTTTTCGGCTCAGATTCTTATCGCCTTCGTTCTTATGCTTGTCTTTGAGAGCATTGCCTCTTCTGTAAGCAAAAGCTTATCCCACACCGAAAACAACCCCGCCTCTCACACCTATTATTTTGAAATGCGGCGGGACGATTCCGCACTTTCCTTGGAGGAAAGAAAAGAGCTTCAGGAAAAAACCGATAAATACATAAACAGGACGGACGAAATATACACGGAAGAGGATTTGACCGACGATTTTTCCTATTTTGCCGTAACCGAGGACTACGGTTTCACATACGAGGATTATCAATGGATAAAAAACCGCTTCGGCGATGAAATTACCGTTTCCCTCTCCGCCTGCTTCAGCCGAATGGGAGTAATTATCGATCCGGAGCTTGACATGAACCGTACCGACGGAGTATTCCCCGGATTCAAATACATACGGGTGTTTTTTGTAACTGACGGGTATTTTACAAACAATTACCTAAACGAAGAAATAAAAAATTTCTCCTCCGAAAAAACGGCATTTCTTCCCGACAGGTACGAGGAAATGGAAGATACCGTATTCACCAACGACGTTCAGTTGAGCGAGTTTCTTGGCTGGCTAAAAAATAAAGGCTATAAAACCGAAAATATCCTGAACATAAAAAACGAATATTCCGACCGTATGTTTTTCCAAAACTGTATGTGGTACCCCATTTATCAAGACACCACCGTGCCCTTGAAGGACTCTTTAATACTTCCCTTCGACCTAATGGAGGATTTTAACGATTATTTTAAGGACAAAGACACAATGATCCCTTCCCTTCAAACCCTTCTGACGGTAAGCTTCGCCGGAGACGTAAACCCCAATATCATCAAAGAAATATCCGACCGCTTAGCGGAAACCCACAGCAACAAACAGCCTTTAAAAGCGCTTTATTATACCCCCTACGAAATTTTCGAGAGTTACGCCAAGGGTCAGATTCAAATAGCGGGGCTTCTTAACTTTATCGCCTCGGCCTCCATGATAATAACGGGAGTGGGATTTATAGGCCTTATAATGGTTATTTTCAATAACCGAAAGAAAAAACTGGCGGTGGCTCTTGTTACGGGAGCAACCTATAAGGAGCTGTACATTGAAACGGTTATAGAAATAGAAGCGGTTATTCTCTCGGGCGCGCTTTTGGGAGAACTGTTCGGAAAAATAATATTAAGTATAGTAAGCGGAAAAATAGACTTTATCCCCATATCCGAAGATACCCTAACCGCCATTTTCCTTCCCGTCATCTACGCGTCAATGGGAATTCTGATAAGCCTTACGGCGCTGTATAAGCTGTACAAAATGGAACCCAACGAAATACTTAAAAAGGAGTAAGAAAATGATAAATCTTAAAAATATAGAAAAGTGCTACGGCACGGGTTTAAACACCTTCAAAGCGCTGGACGAGGTAAACCTTGAAATAAAAAAGGGCGAGTTCGTGGCGGTAATAGGCGCCTCCGGCTCGGGAAAAAGCACCCTCTTAAATATAATAGGCTGTATGGATTCCCCCACCGACGGAGAATATTACTTCGAGAACGAAAACGTACTTAAAAAAAGCTTTAAAGATCTGGCGGCCTTCAGAAACAAAAAAATCGGCTTCGTTTTTCAGGCGTTCAATTTAGCCGACGACTGCACCGCCTCGGAAAACATAGAAATGCCCTTAGGCTATGCGGGAATAAAGAAATCGGAGAGAAAAAGAAGGGTTAAAGAAATGCTGGAAAAGGTAGGCCTTTCAGATAAAGCGAAAAGCTATCCCCGCCAGCTTTCGGGAGGACAGCAGCAAAGGGTAGCGATTGCGAGAGCGCTTATAAACAATCCCGATCTTATTTTAGCCGACGAACCCACGGGAAATCTGGATACTCATAATGCGGGGCAGATAATGGAGTTGTTTAAAAAAATACACAGCGAGTCAGACAGAACCGTTATTATGATAACGCATAATCCGGAGTTGGCGGAACAGGCGGATAGGATAATAAAAATAACAGATGGGAGGATATAGGGGGGAAGTTTTGTTTACCGCAAGGGAGTTAAAGTCTCTTATCGGGGTATGATTTTTAAAATGTGTTCAGAAAATTAAACTTAATTCGACCATAATTAACCCAACAACCGCTTAATCGCCAAAAATCCATAAAAAAGTCAAAATCAAGACCGCATTTGCGTTCATTTTAGTCTTGATTTTGACTTTTTTATGGATATAATGACAAAAGCGGTTGTTGGGATTTCCTGTCATATTTGGTCATTTACACAGTTTGAAATTAAGACTCGCGGTTTCTTTTATCGTAAATCTACTTAATCGGCGTAGCCTGTCCAACACTCTCCCCCCTTAGGTTTCATCTCATACCAATCCCTTTTTAAACTGACAAAATACACACAGTTTAAAAAGGGATTGCCCCCGAAACACTAATCCAACAGTTTAAAGATTAGTATAAATCTCCCAACACCCCCATTCCCCACATCACCATAGAACAACCCACAAAAAAAGGACGCCCTGACAAAAAGGCGTCCCTTATTTTATAAAAATTCTATTACAGCCTTAAGCCGCCTCAAACTTACCCAAAATACTCTCAGCGCTCTCCTGCGACAAAGCGGTAACAGTCACAACGCACATATACTGTCCCGCCTTCTTATAAGTCTGACACTCATAAAGCTTTACCCCATTAACATCAAGAGCGATTTTTACACAGGGAGATTCCTTCCCCGCGAAGCTTACCTTAGTCTGCTCGATACTGTCAACGGTGAACTGCGCCTCAAGCTGAGTTTTGAGATCGGACATAGAAGCGTCGATATACCCCTGCTCGTCAAGGGAAACATTTCCCGAATAATCCAGATCCTCAAAAAGCACGTTTACATTCTCGTTATCCTCGTTCATAACATACATATCGTAAACAACGCCTTTAGAAGAAAAAGCCTTATCGGTCTCTTCCTTGGAAAAATCCGCTATACCGGAAGACGTAGCCAGATCGCTGTCGGTAAAATAAGTCCAGCCATCGCCGAAATCCGCCTTTACCTTCACCATATCGTTGGTATATACGGTACCGTCAACCTTTCCGTGAGAAAAATCTATCTTTTCAACCGGGCTTGAGCAAGCGGAGAAAAGCATTACGACAGATAAAGCTGCCGCCGCCAGAGCTGCTTTTGTGTTTTTCATATCAATGACCATTCCTTTCCTCTTTATGTTAATATTTTTTTCACAAAGCGTATTTTACCACTTCAACCCGTAAATGTCAATTCCAATACCGCAAGTTTTTATCTTTTGCCCTTCAAAATCTGCAAATTTTACAATATTGCCCGACTGAATTTATTAACGATTGTGAAATATTACTTTTTCCTTAATAAAAAGATAAACCGATAAACCTATAAAAAATCAAAAGGACGGAAAAATCCGTCCTTTTGACTTAGGAAATCTAAAATGTTAAACAAAACACCGTAACAACAGGGGGAAAACTGTTGTATTTATTAGTGTCTGAATATATTATATCACTAAAAGTATAAAATGTCAAATAAAATGTAATAAAAAAAGTTTCGCATTAATAAATTTTTTCTCTTTTTTTTAAAGTTGCCGCGCTCACATTGGTTACATAAACGCAATTTTCGCATACTACAAAGCTTTTTGGCATATCGAGACTGACATAATATATACCTCCGCTTTTCTGACAGCCGCTTAAATAATCGTTTACGCTTCTTACTACCGAGGTTTTTTCGATGTCGAATATTCCTATAATGTCTTTTTTATGAACGGCAACGTCGCTGCCTAATGAAATATACATTTTATCGCCTCTTTTTTGTCGGATACTGTAAAAAAATTGATTTTTTTCTATAATTTGTTTTATCTTAACCCATTATTTTTTCAAACTCCCCTTTCTCAGCCTTCCACCTACAAGCCTCCTCAATCCCCCCAAAATCATTATCATTACACCCCGTAATAAAAACCTGTGAATTCACAATATGTCTAAGTATAAACTCCCTCCTCTTCTCATCCAACTCACTCAAAACATCATCCAATATCACAACCGGCTCCTCCCCCCACTTCTCCCCGAACATTCGCGCCTGCGCCAGCCTTAAAGCCACCGCGATACTCCTTATCTGCCCCTGACTTCCGTAATCCTTTGCCCTCCTTCCGTTTATCCTGAACTCTACATCGTCCCTATGAACCCCCACCAAAGTATGCCCCACCGCAATCTCCCTGTCCAAATGCCCCTTAAGCCTTTCCAGATAAATATTATAAACCCCCTCCGTATCCGAAAGGTCAATATCCGTGTCCTTCACAATGGAGCTTATATACTCCATCTCCAACCGTTCCCCCGCCCCGTTCAACTCTCCGTAATATTCACAGGTATATTTACACAGCATCTTAAAATATTTCAGCCTTCCGCACATAACATTAACCCCCGCCTTAGCCAGCTCCTCATTCCACACCGAAAGCTGAATCAGCTGATCCCCGCTAACCCTCCTGTCTATTATTCCCGATAAAAAGGTATTCTTCTGCTTAAGCGCCCTCAAATACACAGCCTCTCTCTCATGATGTATTTTATTCATCATATCCGCCGTCTCGTCGGTAAGCTCTCTCCGTCTGTCGGGATTTCCTTTTACAGTATAAAGATCTTCCGGTATAAAAACGATCGTCTTCAACTGGGGGTATAATTTCAATGCTTCCTTATACGAAACCGAGTTAATTTTCCTTACGATCTTCCCCCCGTAAACCCCGCACTCTATGATATTTTCCTTTTCCGGATATTTATCCGAAAAAAAGGACAATTCTATCTCACACTTTGCCTTATCCTTTTCCTTCTCTTCAGGGAGCAGCTCAGAAGCCTTCGCGGTGCGAAAGCTTTTTTCAATAGCCACACAAACAGCTTCCATAAGATTGGTTTTCCCCTGAGCGTTTCTCCCGCATATTATATTAGTTTTATCCGAAAATAAAAAATCCGCTTCGGGGATATTGCGGAAATTTTTTATTTTTAAAGCCTTTATTTTCATAACACTACCCCTTTACGGCGCAGACGAACACCTTTCCCTCCACCTCCACTTTTTCGCCCCCCCTAAGCTTTTTCCCCCTCATAAGGCACACCTCGCCGTCCACCTTTACCAGTCCTTCCCCGATAATAACCTTAGCCATTCCCCCGGTCTCAACCGCCGAAGAAAGCTTAAGAAACTGCTCAAGCTTAATAAAAGGCGGTTTAACCTCGATAATTTCTTCAGTCATTAAAAATTTTCCTTTCCCGATCAATTACGATTATTCTTTAGACTTAACCGGCATTACAAGATAAGTAAAATCCTCCCCCGACACGGGAACTATTTTAATCGGAGACAAAGGCGAGGTAAACTGAAGCTTAACCTCGTCGCACTCGGAATACCTTAAAGCGTCCATCATAAATCTTGCGTTAAAAGCTATTTCGATTTTATTATAAGGATAATCTATCTTAATTTCCTCATGAATGGAACCTAAGTTGGTGCTGCATTTTACCGTAAGATTATTGTTTTCGAAAACGCACTTAACAGGGCTTTTGAATTTTTCCGTAAGAAGAAGCACACGATCAAGCGACGAAGCGAACGCCGCCGCTTTCACCACCGCCTCGGTGGTGGGCGTGAACTCGGTAAATCTGCGGAAATCTATAAAATCCCCGTCCAACACTCTTGTAAAGGTAATGTAATCGTCCCTGTTGAATCCTACCTGACTTTTATCTATAAGTACGGTCACGTCCTTTCCCGTGTCCTCGTCTGAAAGAATACGCAAAAGTTCATTTAAAACCTTAGTAGGAACAACAAAGGAAAGATCATTATACTCAACCTTTTCCATTCTCATGGCGATTCTCACCCCGTCAACCGCCACCATACTGAACACATTGTCCTTTACCTCGAAAAGAACTCCGGTAAGAATGGGCTTAAGATCGTTTTGGGCGACGGAAAACACCGTTTGCTTAATCATGCTTTTCAGAATATTTTCCTTTATTTCAAAGCTTACCGCGAGACTCATTTCGGGAAGATTGGGGTAATTGTTTCCCGAAACCCCCACCAGCTTGAACTCAACGGTGCCGCACCTTATGGTAACCTTGGTTTCGTTCTCACAGGTAAGCTCTATCGGGAATCCCGCCGGCATTTTTTTCAGCATATCCGCCAAAAGCTTCGCGTTAAGCACCACCTCTCCCTCTTCCTCGGAGGAGATCACGGGTATCATATTTTTAATACCGCTGTCCAAGTCATATCCGGTCACGGTTATTATATTGTTTTTAAGGTTAATTAGAATTCCCTCCAAAGCGGGAATGGAGGAATGGGACGCGGTCACCTTTGAGGCGTTGATAATAGCGTCGGATAATAAATTTCTGTCTGCGGTAAATTTCATTTCGTTTTTTCCTTTCCTTTGTTTTGGATATAATTAGATATACTTATTATAATTATAAATTATCGCCTTTTCGCTTACGAAAGACATTCGATAAGTTTATTTCTTATTTTTGGGAGCAATGTCTGAAACTGCCCTTCAAAATCCTTTTTTATTCCTGAATTCCTTCATCTCGCCAACCCCAAAGTGAGTAACCACCGGTTTCCCCTCCTGATCCAACAGAGGAGTAAGTCCTCCCGCCTCACTGCTTGAACGGAAAAGATAATTCACCCCCGTAACATTATCTACCCATATTTCCATAACATTTACAATACCCTGCGAATACACTTTTATAAAGCGGTCCATAATACTTATACTTCTCCTGTTTTAATTTATTAAATTTCTCTCTAAAATTTTCAACCCGAAATTTTTCCCGCGAAAAATTTCCGAAAAAAAAAGAAAAGAAAAAATAAAATTTCTTTTTTTATTATAGGGGCTGTGGAAACTGTGGAAACCCCCACTAAATTTTTTCCCTCAGCGGTTTTCCGAACTGTTGATTCTCTGTTGAAAATTTCTCAAAAAGTTAAAAGTTTTTTTCTTTTAACTTTTCAACACACACTTGTTGAGGGAATGTTGAAAACTCTGTGGAAAATGTTGATAACTTTCAAAACCCGGTTAAAATTTTAAATAAGTGAAAGAAAATAACCAAAAATTACCTTCAAACCCACAACAACATTAAAATCAAAAGAACCACATATCGACACAAAAACGCCCGAAAGAACAATAAACAATAAAAGAAACAACCCAAGGGTAAAAAACCAACATACGATAATAGCACTCATAGAACTACCATTTTATTCGAGCGAAACCCATACCGACACAAAAAACGTTCGGAAGGAGATAATAAAAGAAACATCCTAAAAGTAAAACACAACATACAAAAATAGCAATCATCGAAACAACATCTTATGAGAGAGAAACCTATATTGACAATAAAACGCCCAGAGGGGGGTAAGGAAGGGATTCTTAAGGTGAAACCTAAGGGGGAGAGAGTGGGGGACAGGCTACGCCGATTAGTATATTTACGATAAAAGAAACCGCTTAATAAAAGCAAATCAACATTGAGTAGCCTGTTCACCATCTCCCCTCCTTTGGTTTCACCTTAATCCCCTCGCGGGAGCGGTCCTGCACGGCCCGTGCATTAAATAAAGCATTGTAAAAAGGAATCGACTTTCGATAAAAACTTTTCCCCCATTTTAAAAAAACCTTACCGTTCGGGGATTCCCCCGAAGGAAAACAACTTCTTATCAAAACAGGGGACGCCCTCTATTGCAGGGCGTCCCCTCTTTTAAAACGCCCCCCTGGGGCGTTTTAAAATTCACCCCTTGCGGAGCGCCGCTAAGCGTAGGGTATTTCGCTCTCTGCGGAGGGCTACCAAAGGGCGTTGCCTTTTGGAAACCCACCACCCTTTGAAGAAGGGTAAGAGACTGGTGCGGAGCACCAGTCTCGGGACGGAAACTTTAGACTACTATAATTGTTAAGCTTATTCGTAAAAAAAACATTACATTTTTATGCCGTAAAGCCGATTTTTAATCAAGACTGAACCTCATCATGCACAGTCCTATTCTCCGCAATAGAAGACCTGAGCACCCTCAATCTCGTTCTGTCGCTTCCCGTCTCGATAAGCACCGTATCCTCCTTAACGGAAAGCACGCGCCCGATAATTCCACCCGTGGTAACCACCTCGTCCGCTACCTGAAGATTATCCAACATCTCCTTCATTTTCTTAGATCTCTTCTTTTCGGGACGTATAAGAAGAAAATAAAAAATAACCACCATAAGCAAAATGGGCAGCAAAGTAGTGAGCAAAGTCACAACTGTGTTCCCCCCCGCTTCCGCCGCGGAAGGCGTTTCAACCAATAATCTGAACAGCATTGTATTTTCCTTTCTTTTGTAAAATTATTTTGTAAAATTTGCAGCGTTTTCTTAATATTATACAGCTAAAAACCGCAAAAAGCAAGTGAAATTTTAATGATTTTATGAAATAATACGAAATAATGCAAATTTACTTGACGAATCAAAAAAAATGCAGTAAAATAATATCGTATACCCATAAGGGTAAGTAAAAAATAAAGAAGGAAAAACAATTGGAAATTAAAGTAAGCGCTTCACTTTTGGGCGCTGACCTCTCCGCCCTGGGAGCCGAAGCGGTAAGAGCTAAAAACAGCGGCGCCGATTGGATACATTACGACGTAATGGACGGAAAATTTGTTGAGAATATTTCCTTTGGCTCAGAAATACAAAAAGCCATCGGAAAAAAAGACAAGTTCTTTATTGACACTCACCTTATGGTGAGCCGACCCGATAAACAGCTTGACTTTTTCATCAAAAGCGGCTCAAACCTGATAACCTTCCACATAGAAAGCGAAAGCGACGCGGATCACACTATAAATATACTTCACCGCGCCGGCATCGCCGCGGGCATAGCATTAAAGCCCTCAACCCCCGTGGAATACGTTTATCCGTTTCTGGAAAAGCTTGAGCTTGTTTTGGTTATGACCGTCGAACCGGGTTACGGAGGACAAGGTTTTCTTAATTACACCCTTCCCAAAATAAAGCAAATAAGAGAAAAAGCCGAAGAACTTCGGCCTTCCCTTATGATAGAGGTTGACGGCGGCATAAACGGAGAAACCGCTCATCTTGTGAAAGAAGCGGGAGCCGACGTTTTAGTCAGCGGAAGCTATCTTTTCGGATCCGAGAATATGCGGGAAGCTGTACAGAAATTGAAAAACGGCTGATTTTACGAAAAAAAATCAAAATAAAATCAAAAAACTCTTCCCGCCTTTTCCGCCCCGTGCTCTTCGGCGATAACCCTGTAATGCTCCTCGGTAAAAGCCGCCGTAAGCTCGTCGCGGCACACCTCCCCGAATTCCTTAAGAATTCCGTAAAGCTTGTTATAGCACACGTTTATGGGGATCAGCGCGAGACGGTAATCCGAGCCGTCGGAAAAAAGCTTTGAGTGAAACCCCGCCCCCTCGTTTTCCGCTTTTTTAAGACAGCGGCAGGCGAAGCCCAGATCCTTTTCGCTGTACGGCCTGAATATTATGGGGGACACTTGACAGCCGCTGTCCAGAAGTTTTTTCCCCTGGCGCTCCAACGCGCTTACATAAAGCATACAGCCTCCGTCGGTGCGCTTAAAGGCTTCCACAAACAAACGGCGTTCGCTGTTTAAAAGCCTTGCCGCCATTGCCGCACCTTCCGGCTTATCGGAGGATTTGAGAAGCCTTCCCAACGTCTGTCGGCATCGGCTGCCCTGTTCCGAAAAGGATTCGTAGCAAAGGCGGTTTTCATTCATATCTTCCGGAGTAAGAGTGAGTTTAAGTGTGGTTTTGGAGAGAATATCTATTTTCATTATATGGTTCCTTTCCAAAATGTATCTGTAATCTGTAAATAATATATTCAGAAACGGTAAAATAAAACGGATTTAAAATAAAATTTTTACGCGCCTATTTGTGTTTATTTTCATATATTTCCGTATTATTCGAAAAATAAGTAAATAAACTTTTAATAGGTACAATAAAGAGGTAATATGTCAAATTCCGAAAAAACTTTCGCCGTAAAAAACGGCGAGGATATAAAAATAGCGGGAGACGGAAAGAGAGTTCTTTTCGGCAGGAAATACCGCTCGATTTACGGAGATCAGCTTGTGTGTCTCTGCGCTCTTCTGATAATGGCTGTATGGCGCTGGGGATTAAGGGCCTTGGTTATCTGCGGCGTGGGCGTCGCGGTAAGTATTGCCGCCGACTGGCTTTTCTGTAAAATGACCGGAAAAACCTATAATCCGAGAGATCTTTCAACCGTTGTCAGCGGAATGTGTCTCGGTCTTATGATGCCCGCCGTGATAGGCTACGGCTATATTGTTTTCGGCGCCGCTCTCGCTATGGGCATTAAGCACATTTTCGGCGGAAAGAACAATTACGTTTTCAATCCCGCCTGCGTAAGCTATGCCTTTTTGTCAGTCTGCTGGCCGTCACAGGTGCTTATGTTCCCTAAAATAGGCGAAAACATTCCGGTATTTGCCTCTTATGAGGGAACATTGTCGTCGGGTCTCGAAAGCTATCTGGTAAGATTGGGAACTGCCCAGGAAATGTCGGTTACCGACATTTTTCTCGGAAACTTTATCGGAGCCATAGGCACCACTCACGTGCTTATACTTATAGTATGCGGTATCTGCCTTATGTGCAGGCGTTCCCTTTCCCCAACGGTAACCTTGGTGACCTTTGCGGTTTTTACCGCCGGAACGTTTATTTTTCCCATGTACGATAATGTCAGCGCTTCCATAGTTATCGAGCTTATCTGCGGTAATATTTTATTCGGACTGATTTTTCTTGCCAACGACCCACAGACGCTTCCTCATTCCTTTTTGGGAAAAATATACTACGGTATGGTAATGGGAATACTGATGGTATTTTTCAGACACCTAACCTCTGCGGAAGCCAGCTTCGTATACGTTCTTCTTATAGCCAACGCGGTATCTCTTCATATAGACCTTTTCGCGGACAGAACCATAGTTGTGATAAAGCACACCTTCAAATGGCTTAAAAACAGCTCGGGAAGCTTTGAAAGGGTAAGAAAGGAAGCTCAAAGCGGAGAAAGAAAATCCCTCGGAGACACCCAGGAAATTATTGTTCCTCTTTTGAATTACAATATGCCGGCGGTGGACAACAAGATTATAAAGGCTTCAAAAAAACCCCCGAAAATAGTCAGGGACGAACACAACCGTCCGATACGAAAGGAAAACGTAAAAGAAAGCTTTTTAATGACCTTGAGAAAAGGTATGAAAATCGGCAGATCCGTCTTCATTACAAAAGCGGTAAATGAAAATAAAGTAAAAAAATTAAACAACAGACCCATTAGACAGCCCAAAAAGAACGATAACAACAAAACGGGAAACAAGGATAATTGATAAAAAACGTTAGTATCTATATTATTATATAAAAAATATAAAAAGGAAGTATCCGATGGAACATAATATGTCCGGAAAAGTAAAGCTATTCGACGGAATCATAAGGCAAAATATGGTTTTGATGAGCGGCCTTTTTGCCGGCCCCGTAATAGGAGCGGCCACAAATCTAATAAATTCCCTTGTGATAGCCTTGGCTTTCACTCTCATAACAATGGTTACAGCGGGGATTTGCCGTCTGCTGCCCAAAAAATTTGCCTTTGCGGTAAGAATAGTGCTTTACGCCCTTATCGCGTCGGCGGTATATATTCCCGTAATCCTGCTGGCAGAGCTTATTTTCGGATCAGACGCGGTAAACTCCGTTTCTCTTTACTTAGCTATTTTGGTAACCAATCCTTTGATAATGGCCAAAACCGAAAGCCGCTTTTTTCTCCGTTCGGTGCCTATGATGTTCAAGGATATGGCGGGGTTTGTGATAGGCTTTGATATGTCTTGTATTCTTGTGGGAGCGCTGAGAGATATTCTTTCCGACAATATGCTATTAAATACCATAATTCCTTTGCCTTTTCAAATGTCGGCCATGGAAAGCGTTTACGGGGGATTTATTTTGGTGGGAATATTGGCGGGACTTTTTCGATTTGTTTACAGAAGAGCGTTAAGGAGAAAAAATCATTTGATCTCGGAGCGTAAAAATTAAGAAAAAAAGAAAAAGGAAAAAAGGAGCGAAGCGACGTCCTGTCCTTTCCGCTTCCCTTTCGGACACCGAAATGGAAGTAGGGGGGTCCGAAGGACGGGGGCAACGCCCCCAAATGCACTAACCTATATTTTCAGTAAACGTCTTAAAATCAAAAATTAAGCGCTTTTATCCGTCGGATTTCCGTAAAAAAACTTAAAAAGGAAAAAGGAACATAAAATAAATGGAAACAATCTTTTCAAGATTTTTAGCCGCCGCGCTTCTGGGCATCTTCATAGAAAACGCCGCCTTCGAACGGGCGCTTGGCGTGAACGTACTTCTGTACGCCGCGAGAAAAAGAGAAAATCTTATAGGTATATTCGTGGGAGTGATTTACGTAACCACAATTTCCTCCGCCCTGACTTGTCTTACCGACAGGTATTTTTCGGCTTGGGAGTACTATAATATACTGATGCCCTTTATTTACATTTTTATAGTTTCGGCGGTTTATATCCTTACTCTTATGGCGGTATGGCGTTTTTTCCCGAACATTCTCAAAAGGGTAAAAAAGTACGTTCACCTGTCGGTGTTCAACTGCGCGGTTTTGGGCGCCCTTTTCATTCAAAGCAGAATAGGCGGAACCTTCGCCAGTTATATCGGTTACGGTTTGGGCACGGGTCTCGGTTTCCTTCTGGCGGGCTATTTGCTTTACGCCGCCGAAGACAGACTGAATTCCGAAAGCGTTCCCGAATCCTTTAGGGGTATGCCTATAACTATGATTTATATAGGGGTAATTTCCTTGGCGTTAAGCGCTTTCTGGGGCAAGCATTAGAAATTAACTTTAACTGTGATAGTTTGAAAAAGTAATTTTGATTTAAAATCTGTCCACATAGGAATAGGCAAGCGTCTTTTCGGCATATTTTACCGATGACCGCGTTAAAATTTCTTGACTTTCCGCCGGTAAGTCTGCGAAATTTTTGCCTTGTTCCCGACAAAATCTGCTCAAAAATCCACGCACCATTCCTATGTGGACAGGTTTTAAATTTTTGAGTGAAAAAGCCTTTTTATATAAAGGAGATCTGTAATATGAAACACAATAAATCCATCAAAATAAAAAGAAGCAAAAACAGACTTTACAAGAAGAAAAAATCCGGGGCGAAGGTGGCGGCCGAAACCGTTATTTTTGTTCTTATCGCGGGAGCGCTTGTTTTTGTTGGATATTCTGCCGCCGGGCCGCTGATAGAGCTTTGGTCGGGGGGAACAGAAACTCAGATCGAAGGCTGGACTCCCACCCCGCCGCCGGAATTATCCGAAGAAGGTTCGGATACCGTAACGGAGGGAGAAGTAACCACAGAGCCTATTACTACCCAAGAGGAAATATCCGGAGAAATCGGAGCTTTTATAATGTCCGAAAGCGACATAGCAAGTCCCGCCGCACTGAACAACGCCATAGAAAAAGCGAAAGATTCGGGATTTTTACAGGTATTAGTTCCCTTAAAAAACAAAGAAGGAAATCTTCTTTATAAAAGCAATATCAGCTATATAAAAGACACCGACATTATAACGGGGACTATGCCCGCCGGACAGATAGCCTCTCTTATAAAATCCAACAGTCTTGTGCCCAAGGCCTTGATATCCGCTCTTATGGACAACAACTCTCCCTCGTACGTGGAGGGGGCGGGCTACCGTTTCGCGGACGACAGCTATTTCTGGCTTGACGCGGCGGCGGCCAACGGAGGAAAAAGATGGCTTGACCCATTTCTTGACGGAACAAAAAAATACCTTTCCGATTTGTCAAGAGAACTTAAATCCTCGGGCTTTGAGGAAGTTATTCTTTCTCAGCTTCGCTTCCCCGATTTTACGACCTACGATCAGACAATACTGGACAACAGAAGCTTTACCGATGACAGGTACAAGGCGCTTTCTTCCGTTTACATTGCTTCCTATAACGCTTCGGAAAAGAAAAGCTCCGTATCGGTGGATTTAAAAGACGTGCTTTCCGGTTACGGTCAGAGCTTTTCGGGAACAGCCGAGATATTGAACGATAAGACCTTTACGGGGACAGTATATCTTTTTACCGCTCCCTCGGAGTATGAAAACCGCCTTGAGGTGGGGGAAAACAAGTTTATAGGTCTTTCACCTAACGTTTACGAAAAAGCGGAAACGCTTATAGGGAAGGCTATGGAGTATATAGGAACGAATGTTTCCGTTTCGGTGGTTATTGATGACGAAGGGCTTAGCGAAGAGGAGGTTGAGGAGTGTTATAAAAGAATTGGGATAGGAGGTTGATAAAAGTTTGTTTTAAAGGTTGTATTTTATATGTTGTTTTTAATAAATATGAAGTTTCCATATAAGAAAAGGTGTAATTTTATATAAAAATATATGGTGAATTTAGATTATCTCATTAAAAGTTCTTATATGTCGGTATAGCCCGTATTCCGGGCTTTCCCGGCATTTTAGATATGGGGAGAAGTTCTTATGTATCCTCATAACCTCTTAGAAACTGTTCCAATAGGTGTGTCATTCCAACAGTCTAAAAAACTAAATGAGGTGCAGCAATGTATGACGTTATAGTTGTAGGCGCAGGAGCTACCGGGTGTACTGCGGCAAAAACGCTGTCAGAAAATGGATATAATGTTTTGCAGATAGAGAAATTCAAAATGCCCCGATATAAATCCTGTTCGGGGCAGCTGATAAAAAAGACTGTCGATTTGGTGCAGGAATATTTCGGCGCGGCGGTTCCGGCTTCGGTGATGTGTACTCCCACTGAAAACAGGGGAATGATCTTTACAAACGACAAAGGGAAAGTGTTCAGATTTGAACAGCCGGGATTGAATGTATGGCGCAGTTCTTTTGATAATTGGCTTGCCATGAAAGCGTCAGAATGTGGCGTTGAAGTCCGGGATTGCACCACCGTACTTTTGTGTGAGGAAAATAACGGAATAGTAAACGTGACGCTTCGCGGGGAGAAAACCTATACTGAAACAGCAAAATTTGTTATTGACTGTGAGGGTGTTGTCGGGAGATTGAAACGAAAAATACTTAACAATACACCGCAATACATAACGACTTTTCAGACATATAATCAAGGCAGCATAGATTTAGATTATCATTACTTCTATGCCTATTTACAGCCGGAACTATCGGAATATGACGCATGGTTTAATGTGAAGGACAATCTTCTTGTGCTGGGGGTATCGGTAAAGGATAATGAAAAGATAGGTGTTTATCACCAGCGTTTTCTTGACTACATGAAAGAACATTATAATTTGCACATTGATAAACAGACGAAAGCGGATAAATGGCTAATGCCGCATATTCTCCCCGGCTGCAATATTGACTATGGTGTTGGACGGGTGTTGTTTGCGGGTGAGATCGCAGGATTTCTTAACCCTATGGGCGAGGGGATTTCTGCCGGAATGGAAAGCGGCTATTGTGTAGCACAAGCGGTCATGCACCATTTTGACAATGTAGAAATGATATATTCTGACTATAAAGAAAGGGTGGAGCCGTTGCATAGCTATATGAAAAGGCAATGGAGCTTTGTTGCTAAAATAACAGACGCATTTAGCGATATGAAATGAAAAGAGCCGGAACGCGGCAGCTATCAGACAGCCACCGCGTCCCGGTTTTCTCATTGGTGCAGAGATTGGCTTGTTATACTAAGGAACCACTGATTAAATCGGATGCGCACATCTTGCTTGCATATTTTCCGTCAGATTGCACAACTTCTCCTTGACGGGCGCTAGCCCGCCTGCGTCGAATTTGTACAATCTGACGAAAAATCTGCCGCGCAATATGCACACACCGATTTAATCAGCGGTTCCCTAATACTAATCTTTGGTCAGATTATAGAAAAAAATGTTGACCAAAAATTAGTATAAAACGCCGACACCGCGCCCCCAACAATTTCCACAATTTTCTCATTGACTTTCCCTTAATTGGCTGTTATAATATAAATATAAAAAAACGACAAAATCCGAGACATTTAAGAAAATTCTATATATACGGTGATACATATTATGCTTGGAAAAAACATTAAACTCCTTATCCTGCCGCTATTCCTGTCGGCCGCATTATGTCTGTCCGCGTGCAGCGCGCCTTCCGAAGCTGTCGGAGAGGATTTAAACACCCCTCTTCTCGGCGCCGAAGACCCTTCCGAAAAAAGCGAAGACAGTATGAAATCGGAACCCGAAAATGCCTCCGAAGAAAAAGAAGAAACCGCCGACGCGGAGGAAACAACAACCGAAGAAAGAGAAAATGATCCCCAAAGTGAAGAAACCCAACGGTCTTTCGAAAACACACCCGAATCTTCCGAATCCGTTTCGGAACACGCCTCCGCTCCCCCTTCGACTACGACTCAGCCCCCTCAAACCTCGGCGGCAACGGAAGCCGTAACCGCTCCCCCCGTTTCCGTGACGGAAAACACATTGCCTCCGGCCACAGAACCTTTGCCTACGGAGACTGTGGCGACCGAAACCGTTTCGGATCCTGTTTCCGAACCTGTTTCGGAACCCGTTTCCGAACCCGTAACCGAAGCGCCCTCCGACTCCGCTTTAACTGGAGGAAGATACGACCAGCGTTACTGTACCGAAAAGGAAAAGGAATTTGCGGACAGAGTGTTTGAGCTTACAAACGCGGAAAGAGCCAAAAACGGACTTCCCGCTTTTGAAAAAATGGACATTCTGAAAACCGTGGCGCTTACAAGAGCATGGGAGCTTACGGTGGAATACCGCGCGGATCATACCCGCCCCGACGGCACCACCTGTACGGGAGCCTTTAACGAAAACGGTATAATTTACGGCGGCTGGGGCGAAAATATAGCCGCGGGACAGGATTCCCCCGAAAGCGTTGTGAACGCGTGGATGAACAGTCCTTCCCACCGCGCCGCAATCTTAAGCAATGATTACACCTATATGGGCGTTGGCTATTATTACATAAAGGATGATTATCAAAGCTACTATCATTTCTGGACTCAGGAATTCTATCATTATTAAAAGTTAAAAAATCGGTCTTTGCGGAAGGTTGGCTGTTTTCCGCCAAGGCTTGAAAAAAATCGCCTGTTTTACGAGAGAACATTTAATTTAATTTAATTTGATTTGATTAAAACAGGTTGGGACATTCCGAGATAACAAGGGTATGCTTTTCCCTTGTGTTTTGACAAAAGAAAGGTCGTAAAATGGCTGAATTGCTGAAGGTTTTAAAATTTTTGTGTATAAGTGCGTTTAAAGCTCTTAACCGTATCAGGTATAAGGGCTTATACGCTTTTTTAAGCGGTGTTATGATTTTCTCCGTCTGCTTTGCGGGAAAAGGCGAGGTACACGGCGCGTTTGACGGCGAAACACGTTTGGCCGCCATATCCGCCGCCGTAGCGAATAATCTTTCTCCTCTTTCCTCTTATTTTTCGGGAGCAAATAAAACCGCGTCTCAAAGGGTACCCTATGAGAGTTACCCGAAAAAAGCTTCGTCGCTTAACGGGGATACCGCGGTTTATAACGTTTCCGAAACCTACGGTGCCGTGGAAGCAAACAGCCCGTATAACGCGGAAACTGCCTTGATTTCCCCCGACGAAGGCGATTCACAAGCCAATGATTTGGGAGCACTAACCGAAACCGCACCCCAACAAGATTCCGAACCCGTATACGACAGCGAAATCGACGGCGGCCAAGACGGCATAAGTGCCCCCGAAAAAGAAGAAAAAGAAGAAACCGCGGAAGAATCCGACGAAAGATGGACGGAAACAAAAACAAGCGGAATCAAATATATAAACACAGACAAAATTTACAGCCGCGCCGATGCCCTTGAAGGCTCCGAAAAAATAAAGCTCTACCGATTAAACGATGCCGTCAGAATCGCCGCCATAACCGACACCCATTATTACAAAATCGAAAGCGGCGAATTTATACACGAGGACTATATAAGCGAAGAAGAAACTCCGAAATGGGTCGAAGCCCACGCCGAAGGGGTAATGTATATAAACAAAGACGGCGTCTATAGCCGTGAGGAAGCCGTTGAAGGTTCGGTAAAAATAAACCGTTATTCATTTAACGAAAAGGTATCGGTTACCGCTCTGACGGACACTCACTATTATAAAACCGAAAGCGGCGAGTTTATACACGAGGACTATTTAAGCGCCGAGGAAACCCCGAAATGGATCGAAACCCCTGCCGAGGGGGTAATGTACGTAAGAAGCGGCGGCATATACAGCCGAAAGGAAGCGGTGCAAGGCTCCGAAAAGGTAAAGCGCTACGATCTGAACGATACCGTCAACATAGAAGCTCAAACCGATACGGGCTATTTCAGATTGGACAGCGGCGAGTTTATCCACTCGGATTATCTCAGCCCGACGAAAACGACGGACTACCCCCTGAGCGACCTATACGGTCAAAGAGCCCAAACCGATTGGGAACGTGACCTTGCGAATCAGGTGTTTGAGGTCGTGAACGCCGTAAGAGCCGATTACGGGTTAAACCCCCTCAGACAATTGGACAACCTTACCGCCGCCGCAACGGAAAGAGCGTGGGAAGCCACCTTCAAAACCTCCCACACCCGCCCCGACGGCACCAAGTGCTTTACCGTACTGGACAAGTACGGACTCTCAAACCCTTCCTCCAAAGCGGAAAATATTGCCAAATGGTACCCCACGGCACAAAAGGTCGTGGATTGCTGGATGAACGATTACGCCCACAGAGTCAATATTTTGGGGGATTTTGAGTATATGGGAGTGGGCTGTTATTATATCGAGGGAGATTATTACGGCTATTACTGGACGCAGATATTTTATACGCCCTAATACCAATCCCTTTTTAAACTAACAAAATACACACAGTTTAAAAAGGGATTGCACCCAAAGCACTAATCCAACAGTTTTAAAAGGGATTAGTATAAGATGTAGGTAACCAATGGTTTCTTGTTTGACGTATTTTTAGAAACTGTTCCAATAGGAATGGTGTGCGGATTTTCGAGCAAATTTTGTTGATGACAAGGCAAAAATCCGCAGGTGGGCAGCTTACGCGATAAGCCCGTCAAGGATTTTTAATGCAGCATTGCATATCAAATGAAAATTATGTGAAAAGGCGGAATTTCCTTTAAAAAAGGCGGTTCCGCCCAATTTTGTAACCTATTTCCCATTGCAATTTCAAAAAAATTGGTGTATAATATATTCTGTCGGGCGAAAAGCCCGCCTGCTTCAAAAGAAAGGAAATAAAAGTATGTTCCATATAGGACTTGACGTCGGTTCAACGACGGTTAAGATAGTTATCCTTGACGAAAACGGAAAAACCGTACATAAAAAATATCAAAGACATTATTCGGACATCAAAAAAACCTTAGCGGAAGTGCTGTCCGAAGGCATAGACAAGATCGGCGAAAACTTAGCCACCGTGGCTGTGACGGGAAGCGGCGGAATAAACGTGGCCAAATGGCTTGACATACCCTTTGTTCAGGAGGTCACCGCCGGGGCGGTAGCCATTGAAAAGCTTATTCCCCAAACCGACGTGGCTATCGAACTGGGCGGCGAGGACGCGAAAATCACCTATCTTAAGGGCGGCATAGAACAGCGTATGAACGGCACCTGCGCGGGCGGTACCGGCGCCTTCATCGATCAGATGGCGGCTTTGCTGAATACCGACATAACGGGACTTAACGAGCTGGCGAAAAAAGCGGAAACCATTTACCCCATCGCCTCCCGCTGCGGCGTATTCGCCAAATCCGACATTCAGCCCCTTCTGAACGACGGCGCGAAAAAAAGCGACGTGGCAGCTTCGGTGTTCCAGTCGGTGGTGAATCAGACCATAAGCGGCTTGGCCTGCGGAAAGCCCATAAGGGGAAAGGTCGCCTTTCTGGGCGGGCCGCTCCATTATCTTTCCGAGCTGAGAAAGCGTTTTATTGTAACCCTTAACCTTAAAGACGACGAAATAATCTTTCCCGAGGACGCCAATCTGTTTGTGGCTACAGGCGCTGCGCTGTCGGACAGCAGAGGGGAGGTTGAAACCCCCGCCCTCAGAAAAAAAATAGAAGGTCTGTCAGGCGTACAAACCCACGAGGTGGAAAGACTTTCCCCCCTCTTTAAAGACGAAGAGGAAAAACAAACCTTTTTGGACAGACACGCCAAAGCGATTATACCCACCGCCGACTTTGGCTCTCACAAGGGAAAGTGCTACCTGGGAATAGACGCGGGCTCCACGACGACAAAGGCCGCTCTAATAAACGAAAACGACGAAATTCTCTATTCCTATTACAATAACAATATGGGCGATCCCCTGAAATCGGTAATCGGTATATTAAAGGAAATATATTCCCTTTTGCCGAAAGAGGCTTACATAGCTAAAGTGACCGCCACGGGCTACGGGGAACACCTTATAAAAGCGGCGCTCAAGGCGGACTTCGGCGAGATAGAGACTATGGCTCATTACAAGGCGGCGGAGCATATGCTGCCCGGCGTGGAGTTTATTCTCGATATCGGCGGACAGGATATGAAGTGCATAAGGGTAAAAGACGGGGAGATTCAGAGTATTCTCCTTAACGAGGCCTGCTCCAGCGGCTGCGGAAGCTTTATAGAAAATTTCGCCGTGGCTTTGGGAATGACCAGCGCGGAATTCGCCCAACTGGGGCTTACCGCCGAGCACCCCGTGGATTTGGGCTCCCGCTGTACCGTGTTTATGAACAGCCGCGTAAAACAAGCGCAGAAGGAGGGAGCGAGCGTTGCGGATATTTCCGCGGGCTTAAGCTACTCAGTAGTGAAAAACGCCCTGTTTAAGGTAATAAAAATACGCGATCCCAAGGATATGGGAGAAAAGATAATAGTACAGGGCGGCACCTTTATGAACAACTCGGTGCTGAGAGCCTTTGAACTTACCTGCGGAAGAGAGGCGGTAAGACCCGACAAGGCAGGACTTATGGGCGCCTACGGAAGCGCCCTTATCGCCAAGGCGAGAGACGACGGAAAAGGCTCTGCTATAGCCACTCTCGATAAGCTGGAGGCATTTACCATAACGAAATCCACCGCCCGCTGCGGACGGTGCAGCAACAACTGTCTTTTAACCATAAGCAAATTCGGCGACGGCACAAGGTTTATCACCAACAACCGCTGTGAAAGGG
The DNA here is from genome assembly GCA_949878745.1 of uncultured Ruminiclostridium sp. Taxonomy (GTDB): domain Bacteria; phylum Bacillota; class Clostridia; order Oscillospirales; family Ruminococcaceae; genus Ruminiclostridium_E. The sequence goes on from CATLBH010000004.1 coordinate 47,937, forward strand.
GCGCGGGCTTGGGCACCAAAAAGTCCGAGCTGCCCAATCTCTTCGATTATAAATACAAGCTTCTGTTCGACAGAAAATCTCTTTCCGCCGAGGAAGCGAAAAGGGGCGTGGTGGGGCTTCCCAGAGTGTTGGGAATGTACGAAAACTACCCCTTCTGGCACACGTTTTTTACCGAGCTTGGCTATAAAGTCCTTTTGTCCCCCGATTCCGGCCGCGACATATACGAAATGGGAATGGAGACTATGCCCAGCGAATCCGTCTGCTACCCCGCCAAGCTGTCTCACGGCCATATCGAGTGGCTGATACAAAACGGGGCTGAGATCATTTTCTACCCTTCCCTCCCCTACGAAATGGACTGCGGCGGAAAGGGCGACAATCATTACAACTGTCCCGTTGTGGCCACCTACGGAGAGGTGATAAAAAACTCCATTCCCGAGCTGAGAGAACATAAGGTCAGCTTTATGAATCCCTTCCTCCCCATTTACGATAAGGAGCGTATGGCGGAAAGGCTTGTTGAAGAGCTTTCGCCCTTGGGAATAAAGGGAGACGAAATCGGAGCCGCATTGGCGGCGGCTTATAAAGAGGACGGGAATTTCAAAAACAAAATGCGGGCAAAGGGCGAGGAGGTTTTGGCTCTCCTTGAAAAAACCGGACAAAAAGGAATAGTTTTGGCGGGAAGACCCTATCATATCGACCCGGAAATAAATCACGGCATACCCGAAATGGTGAACGGCTACGGCTTCGCGGTGCTCACCGAGGACAGCGTGGCTCATTTGGGCATAGACAAGCTGGCGCGTCCCATAAGAGTGGTGGATCAGTGGATGTATCACAACAGGCTGTACAACGCCGCCGCCGTGGTGGGTGAAAGGGATTATCTGGAACTTGTGCAGCTTAACAGCTTCGGCTGCGGCCTTGACGCGGTCACCACCGATCAGGTTCAGGAGATAATGCAGGGTTACGGCAGACTGTACACTGTGCTCAAAATAGACGAGGTAAACAACTTGGGTGCGGCGCGAATACGCCTGCGTTCCCTCATCTCCGTTTCCGAGGAACGACAGAGAGACGGATATCACAGCGATTCAAAATACGACGGCTATCACCGCCAGCCCTATTTCACCAAGGAAAGCAAAAAGACCCATACCATTTTAGCCCCCCAGATGGCTCCCATTCACTTTGATCTTTTGGAACAGGCCTTCAGGTATTCGGGCTACAATATGGTTATTCTTAAAGATTATACAAAGGATATTGTTGACAAGGGCTTAAAGTACGTTAACAACGACGCCTGCTATCCCACCATACTGACGGTAGGCTCGCTTATGTCTGCTCTGGACAGCGGAAAATACGACCTGGACAACACCTCGGTGCTGATTACCCAGACGGGCGGTGCCTGCCGCGCCACAAATTACGTGGGAATGATAAAAAAAGCCCTTAAGGAAGGCGGCTATCCCCAGATTCCCATTATCTCGGTGAATATGGTGGGCATGGAAAAGAACCCCGGATTTAAATACACCCCCTCTCTTATAGTAAGGGCAATGCTGGCCTTGGTGTACGGCGATACCTTAAGCCGCTGCCTGTACCGTGTGAGACCTTACGAGATCGAGAAGGGCAGCGCCAACAGACTTTACCAACAGTGGAACGAAAAACTCAAAAAGTCCCTTAAAAGCTTAAGCATAAGCGAATATAAGAAAAATATAGCCGCCATTGTAAAGGATTTCAACGAGCTTCCCACTCTCGACACCGAAAAGCCGAGAGTCGGCATAGTGGGCGAAATTCTGGTAAAATATCACCCCGTAGCGAACAATTTCGTGGTGGATCTTGTGGAATCAGAAGGAGCCGAAGCGGTAGTGCCCGATCTTATGGGCTTTATCTACTTTATAATGGATCACGCCAACACCAGAAGGGAGCTTCTCACCGTCTCCAATTCCCGTTACTTCTTTATGAACAAGCTTATAGGGTTTTTGGAGCACCTGCAAAAGCCCTATCTTGAAGCGGTAAAGGATACCAAATTCGGAAGCCCCATGAGAATTTCCGAAATGAGAAAATTGGTGGACGGCATTGTCTCCACAGGCAACATAGCGGGAGAAGGCTGGTTTCTTACCGCCGAAATGGTGGAGCTTATGCACGGCGGCGTAAACAATATAATCTGTATGCAGCCCTTCGCCTGCCTCCCCAATCACGTTACGGGAAAAGGCGTTATAGGAGAACTGAGAAGAAGAAACCCACTTTCCAACATCGTAGCCGTGGACTACGACCCCGGCGCATCGGAGGTTAACCAAATCAACCGCATAAAGCTTATGCTTTCCCACGCGGTGAGAAACGGAAACAGCGGTGATAAGGAAGAGATAAAGATTGAGGTTAAGGATAAATATTCGAAGCTTATAAACGCGTAGTGTGTAAAAGGCGGTGAATCTACGTCCGAAGTAAATATCAATATTAAAGTTGACGCGGCGTTAAAACAGGAAGCGGAAGCGCTGTTCAGCGATTTTGGCTTGAATATGTCATCGGCGATATCTATGTTTTTGCGCTCGGCGGTCAATAACGACGGAATCCCCTTTGAAATAAAGCGGCCTGTCCCCAACGAGGAAACCAAAGCCGCTTTAGACGAATACGAGGAAATGAAGAGCGATTTTGTCAAATATAAGCGATATTCCTCATTTGACGAAGCTTTGGACGAGGTGTTTCAAGTGAATATTGCGGATTTCGTGAGTGCCATATCGAACCTGACCGGCTTTTGATTTATCGCGTGGAAAAAGACGAGATCGAATTGTTTTTATACAGAACGGGAACACATTCCGATCTGTTTTAAAGAAAAAATACGATTCACCCCATAGAAGAAAGGACAAAAAAATGGCAGAAGTCAGATTCAGCACGTCAAACGACAGCAAACCCGAAGGCAAAAAATACGGAAAATTCGTTATTATTGCGATTGTGATATTTTTGCTGATAGTGGTGCTTTTCAACTCATTCAGTATAGTAAACGAGGGCTATATCGGCGTAAAATACCGCTTCGGCGCCATAACGAGAGCGGATATGACCGCGGGACTCAATATGCACATTCCCTTTATCGAGGAAATAGTTCAGGTGGACACGAGGGAACAGGTTTACGCCGTCACCACCGACGCCTACACCAGCGACACCCAGTCGGTGCAGTCGCTTCAGCTTAAGCTTAATTACTGCTACGACGGCACAAAGCTCAGCAACATTATAAGAAACATAGGAATCGCCAATGTGGAAACAAAGCTTCTGGTGCCCAACGTGCAGAAGATAGCCAAGGACGCCATAGGAAAGGTCAAAGCGGAACAATTGGTACAATCCCGCGCCGACGTTACCGCCGAAATACAGAATTCCCTGACGGAAATACTCAGTGAGTACGGAGTGGTAGTTACCGCCTTCGCCATTGAAAACCTAAATTTCGACAGCGCCTTCGAGGAATCAATTCAAGCAAAGGTAATAGCCGAACAGGATGCTCTCAAAATGGAAAACAAAACCAAGGCCATAGCCGAAGAGGGAAAACAAACCGTAATCGCCGCCCAAGCCGAGGCGGATTCCAAAAAGATAGCCGCCGAAGCGGAAGCGGAAGCCATAAGACTTATTCAGGAGCAGCTGGCCAATTCCCCCAACTACACCGACTATCTTAAGGTTGAGCGCTGGAACGGCGTCCTTCCCCAGGTGGTAAGCGACGGAGCGAATCCTTTTGTGGCTCTCGGCTCATCCAATACATCCTCCGGTAATTCCTCCGGCGGAGCTGTCCCAAGAAATACTGCCCCTGCGGTTCCAGAAACGGCTGAATAAACGACAAAAAGAACAGGATAAAAAACAATAATATGAATAATTTTACTCAAGTAAAAAAGCAGTGTATAGACAGATTTTTTTCGAGAACCAATCCCAGACAGCGCGAGGCGATTTATCGCCTGAACGGCGCCGTTCTCATCATTGCGGGAGCGGGAAGCGGAAAGACCACCGTTTTGTGCAATCGCATAGCCAATATGCTGTTGTTCGGCAAAAGCTTCCACACTGAATTTGAGCGGGACTTTTCATCGGAGGACGAAGCCTTTCTTTTAAGCTACGCCGACGGAAAAGAGGAAAACACCCCCGAAAACACCGCCCGCCTTTCAACGCTGCTGGGCTTTGAACGCGCCGCGCCGTGGCGCATAATGGCGGTCACCTTTACCAATAAGGCGGCGGGCGAGCTTCGCGAAAGACTGGAGCGTATGAACGCGGGAGGAAAAGACGTTTTTGCGGGAACATTTCACTCCGCCTGTGTAAAAATGCTGAGAAGGGGCATTGAGGAGCTGGGCTATAAAAGCTCCTTCACTATCTATGACACCGACGACAGTCTGAGGGTCATAAAAGAAGTGATGAAATACCTGAACATCTCCGACAAGGCCTTCAGCCCCAAGGAGTTTCAAAGCAAAATAAGCCGCGCCAAGGACAAGCTTATTACCCCCGAACGCTTTTCCGTGTTCGGCGAGGGGGGAAAGCCCGATTTCAAGCTGGAAAAAGCCCGCGATATCTACACCGAATACCAAAAGCGCCTTAAGTCCGCCAACGCGCTTGACTTCGACGATATTATCATGAAAACGGTGGAGCTGCTGGAAAAAAGTCCCTCCGTGCTTGAGCGGTGGCAAAACAGCTTTGATTACATAATGGTGGACGAGTATCAGGACACCAATATGGCCCAGTACAAGCTGATTTCCCTTTTGGCGGCAGGCAGCGGGAATCTTTGCGTGGTGGGCGACGAGGACCAGAGTATTTACCGATTCAGAGGGGCCACAATAGAAAATATTCTCAGCTTCGAAAAGGAGTTTCAAGCCAAGGTTATTAAGCTGGAGCAAAATTACCGCTCCACCGAAACAATCCTCAACGCCGCCAACGCGGTTATCTGCAACAATACCCAAAGAAAAGGAAAAAATCTATGGAGCGATCTGGGCGAGGGGGAAAAGATAACCCTCCGAACCCTGCACACCGAAACCGAGGAAGCCAACTTTGTGTCGGAAAAAATACTGGAGCTGAAAAAGGACGGAAGCAGCTTTAACGACAACGCCGTTTTATACCGCACCAACGCCCAATCCCGAAACATAGAGCTTTCTCTCTCCAAAAACGGAATACCCTACCGCATTATAGGCGGCACCAAGTTTTATGAGCGGAAGGAAATAAAAGACATAATCGCCTATTTGAGCGTTATCAACAATCCTGCCGACAACCTGAGACTGAACCGAATAATAAACGAACCGAAACGAGGAATAGGCGACGCCACCCAGGCGGAAATTTACCGAATAGCCGACGGCCTCGGCATAACGCCCATAGAGGTAATGGAGCGCTCCGCCGAATTCGTTACCATCGAAAAGAAAAGCAAGGTGCTTGAACCGCTGGGAAGAATGTTCCGCGAGCTCAGCGAAAACGAAGACAGGGATCTGGACGGAATAATCGACGACGTTCTGGCCGAAACCGGCTACGAGTCCATGCTCCTGACCCAAGGGGACGAGGGCGCGGCAAGGCTCGAAAACATCAAGGAGCTTAAATCCGGCGCAATCGCCTTTATGGAAGAAAACGAGGAGCACAGCCTTTCCGATTATCTGGAAAACCTCGCCCTTATAACCGACCTTGACAGCTATGAAGCGGGGGAGGACCGAGTGGTGCTGATGACCATGCACGGCGCGAAGGGGCTGGAATTCGAAAACGTTTTCATTGTGGGCGCGGAGGAAAACATTTTCCCCTCCTACCGTTCCCAGCTGGACAGCAGCGAGATAGAAGAAGAACGCCGTCTCGCTTACGTGGCCATAACGAGAGCGAAAAAAAGGCTCTTTATTTCCAACGCGAAGCAAAGGCTTCTGTTCGGCTCCACACAGAGAAACAAGCTTTCAAGATTTGTGGGCGAAATCCCTTCGGAGTACCTTGAAGTCAACGACAGTACGCTTGCCGCGGATACGGAAGCCCCCAGAACGCGCAGACCGCAGAAAATCGGATATTTACAGCAGGAGGCCCGCCACGCTCAGGTGGAAAAAATGGCAGCGCGAATCGCTTCGGCTCATGCCGAAAGCTTTTCGGCGGGAGACAGGATACATCACAGGGTGTTCGGAGACGGAACGGTGATTACCGCGAAGCCTATGGGGAACGATACTCTTTTGGAAATAGCGTTTGATACCGTGGGGACTAAAAAGATTATGGCGAATTTCGCCAAGGCGGAAAAAATATAAGCAGTTAAAGGCAAAAAAGCAAAAAAAAGAAAAAAACAAAAAAGGCGGCGAAGCCGCCCGATGTCCTTTTCGCTTCCTTTTCGGACACCGAAAAGGAAGTGGGGTGTGGGGCAAAGCCCCACCGCCACCGCTTAATACTAATCTTTGGTCAAGATATAGACAAATAATATGGAGGACCAAAGATTAGTGCTTTGGGTGCAATCTTTAATCAAGTCTACGACTTGATTAAAGATTGGTATAAGATCAAAAAACACCCCTATAAGCCCGACGCGTAAAAACCAACGTTAGAAGCGGGCGAAGCCGCCGCTTCGGGACAAAAAGAAAAAACTTAAGCCACAACCCGCCAACCCCGTCTTAAAACGAGATTTGGCGGGTTTAATCCTGTAAGCATGAAATTATACTAATCTTTGGTCAACATTTTTCTCTATAATCTGACCAAAGATTAGTATTAGTATTATTTGCCAAAAAATCCCCTTGACACCATTGCATAAAAAAGATATAATATAATCAGAATTATACTATCACCGTAAAATTTAAGGAGGTACACCATGAACATTCGCCCATCCGCGGCAATCCGCCAAAACTACAACGAAATCGCCGACCTTTGCAGAAAAACGTCCGAGCCCGTCTTTCTCACAAAAAACGGCGAAGGCGACTTAGTCGTAATGGATATCGAATCCTTTGAAAGAAGAGAAAAAATGCTGAAGCTCCGAGAAGAGCTGCTTGCGGTGGAAGAAGATCGGGCGGCGGGGGTCAAAGGGTACACCGTCAGGGAAGTCGCTTCTATGATGAGAAAAATTATCAAGGAGACTCAAGAAAATGAATCCTCCGAATAAATATAACGTCATAGTATCCGAAACAGCCACAAAAATGCTTCTGGAACACGCCGCCTTTTTGGCGGCTGTCAACCCCAAAGCAGCCGAAAAACTTACGGTTGCATTTGAAACCGCCGCCGAATCCTTGGAGGAAACACCCCAAAGGTGCCCTTGGCTTAAACGAGACGAGCTCCCTACAAAAAAATATAAATTTTTATTGTTTGAAAAAAGATATATGTTGATTTTTCAAATTTGTGATATGAATATTTATGTAGATTACGCACTCGACTGCCGCCAAGACTACAACTGGCTCACAAGCAGCTTTCAGTGAAGCGCCCCGTAAGTGATCCATTCCGGCAAAATCCCGTTATTGTAAAGGGAAATAACAAGATAAATTATCCCCCCAACCACCGATATCACCGTACCCGCCAGCGCCAGACCTCTGTACCGTTTCCCCTGTACGAATCCGATTACGGAAGCCAACACTCCTATCGGGTGAAGTATCATGGATATGGTGAACATCCCCACTATGGCGCATACAAATCCCAGCACCGTCAGAAGATCGGATACTCCAAGCGGCGGCTTGGGTCTTGCCGGCATCATATAAACGGGCTGCACGGGAGGCGCCGAGGGAACGTTTACGTTGGAAACGGGAGGCTCCGGCTGTCCCGGGTTAAAGCTTTCACAGCGGCAGTTGAAACAGAAAACGTTCCCGTCATTGTTTTCCGCGCCGCAGTTTTTACAGTATTTCATATTTTGATCCGCCTTTCATTTAAATTACTAAACAAGAATAACCCATCTTATAGCCCCTATTATAAGGAGATGAATCGGGTAGAATATATAAAATATCCATTTATGCACGGGCTTGTCGCTTCCCTTTCGGCCATTATAAAAAAGTACGAGTATAACGGGGGCAAGAATTACGCCCAACTGAAACCAATCTCTTGAAAAATCCATCATTGTGAACAGGAAAAACACGGTGGGAATAAGATAGCTTAAAGTAAAGGCCGTCCACTTTGCTTTAGGCTTATCCTTAAAAATATGGAGGAAAAGACAAGCCAACACATTCATAAACGCCCAGTCACCAATAAAAGAGAGTACACAAAGTAATATTATAAGTATTATCCTCAGCGGAAGCGGAATTTTTTTGAAATCCCAGACTCTTATTGCGATAAGACCCAGAAAAAGCGTAAAAATAACGCTTTGATACGGCAGAAGGTTAAACTGCCCGTCAATAAAAACAACGGGCAAACACCCGAACTCGAAAAACACAAAGGGCGCCCATGATATCAAAGTGAAAATCAAAAGCCTGTTCTGATATTTGGTCACGCTGCGGGTATGCTCGTACCCCTCGGCAACAAAGAACGCCATTATTCCGGCCGTGATCCTTCCTATAAGGTGCATAAACCCGCCTAAAAGGGGGTTGGCCTCGTCCACGAAGGCCCAGGCTATGTGGTCGATCAGCATTGCAATTACGGCTATATATTTAAGCTGATTTCTGTTGAGAATTTTTAAATTTTCCATTTTTACCTCTTTTTTGGGGGCAAATAGTCGGGATCAATGCGCGGGCTTTACCGTTCGGGGATAACCCCGAAGGGAAGCTCGTGCTTGTCGTAACAGGGGAAGCCCTCTCTTGCAGGGCTTCCCCTCTTGAAAAACAGTCCGCCGGACTGTTTTTCAATTCACCCCTTGCGGAGCGCCCTTCGGCGTAAAGAGAATTTCGCCCTCTGCGGAGGGCGACCAAAGGGACTTTGTCCCTTTGGAAACCCTACTTCCTTTTTGGATCCCAAAAAGGAAGCGAAAAAAGAATTGATGGTTTTTTAGCGCTTTTTTTATTATATATACAACCTCAATAAAAAACAAACACCGCCGACAGCGCGAACCACTCTCTGAACCAATAAGAGGGAACCATATACCAAGGAGTAGCCGCGCACACGGAGGTAGTTTCAATACCCGCTTTTTCCGCCATAAGGCTGGCGCGGTACAAATGAAACCCGTCGGTGACCAATACGATTTCTTTCGCTTCAATTCCCATCTCCGAAAGAAGCTCCACGGAAAAAGCGATGTTTTCCTCCGTGCTTTCCGAGCCGTCCTCGATAAGTATCCTGTCCTCGCTTATCCCCATTTCCACAAGAGCGTCTTTCATGACCTTTGCTTCCGAAACAGGCTCGTCCTCGCCCTGTCCCCCCGCCGTCACGCATATCAAATCCTCGTTCTCCGCAAGATAACCGTACGCCGCTTCAATGCGGCGCCTTAACATAAGAGAGGGCTTCCCGCTTTTTTCCACCCTGCACCCCAACACGATAACCGCGTCGGGCTGTTTGGGCGCGTTGTATATTTCTTTTATCATAAGAGAAGAAAGAATTACCGCGTAAACGCAAAGCAGCCCTATAACCGAGCCGAAGGACACAATAAATACCTTTCCCGCTTTTTTCTTCCATAAGTAAGAAAGGAATTTTTTAACCTGCCCGAAAAACACGGTAATAAAGAGCAGAGCCAAGGACATAAACAGTCCGAAGAAAGCCCCTATATTGGTTATCCCCCTCGGCATCTGCCCCGCGAATATAAGAACGGCCGCCGCTCCCAAAAGAGCCAAAATTATCCGAAGCGCCGCCGCAAGGATTTTTTTCGTTTCTTTTATTTTCTTTTCCTCCGTTTTGTGGGAATTTTCCCCTCCGGTATTACTTTTCTTCCGTAAATATTCTCCAATATCCCGCAACATAAATCACGCCGCTTATTATGGTCAGCAAAGTGCTTATAACCATAAGCACGTCGGAAACCGTACCCACGGGAAAACCTTCGTCCAATATCACGATATTCTCCGTAAAAATGTGCATGGCCGTTATAATAGAGACGGACACCATGGTGACGGCGGTTTTGACCTTTCCCCAAGGACCCGCGGCTATAACGGTGTGTTCCTTTCCGCCCGCCGCGGCCAATCTTAAGGCGGATACCATAAATTCTCTCGCTATTATTATTATAACCAAAAAAGAATAAGTCCATTTTAGCTCAACCATACAAATCAGAGCGGAGGACACCAGAACTTTATCCGCGAGAGGATCCAAAAATTTACCCAAATTGGTGACAAGACCCCTTTTTCTCGCTATCTTCCCGTCTATCATATCGGTGACGGAGGCGGCTATAAAAATGATCAGAGCCCAAAGATAGTTAAAGGGTATATCGGTAACTATCATAAATACCACATAAAACGGTACGGCAAAAGCTCTCGCTATCGTAAGCTTATTTGGGAGGTTCACGTCAGATTCTCCTTTTTCACAGTCATTGCCCGACGGCTATATTTTCTTTCCGATAAGATTGTTTTCCACGGAGTCGGTGATTTCAACATTGACAAATTCGCCCGTTTTAAGTCCCTTGCCTTTAAAATAGATCATTCCGTCGATTTCCGGAGCCAGCATATAATTTCTTCCGAAATACATCTCGAAATAGCGGTCATAGCCCTCCACCACCGTTTCGTAAACCTTTCCGATCAGCTCCGCACAGCGGTGAGACACCCGCATTTCCTGCTGCTCGTTTATAATCTCGGCGCGGTGCTCCTTTTCCGATTTGGGCATTTGGTTGGGCATCTCGGCGGCGGGGGTTCCATCCTCTTCGGAATAGGCGAAACAGCCCAGATGTTCAAAATTAACGCTGTTGACAAATTCCGCCAGCTCGGTAAACTTTTCCTCCGTCTCTCCCGGAAAGCCCGTTATCAAGGTGGTGCGCAGCACTATGTCGGGCATCTTGTTCCTGAGCTTGGCGAATAAATCCCAAAGGCTCTGCTCGTCTCCCGAACGGTTCATTGCCCTTAAAATATCGCGGTTACAGTGTTGAATCGGGACGTCGATATAGTGAAGAATCTTTTCCTGTCTCACCATGGTGTCTATCAGCTCGTCGGTTATTCTTTCGGGATAACAGTACAAAAGCCTTATCCACTTAATGCCCTCGATTTCGCATATCCTGTCAAGCAGCTCAGGAAGCTTAAGCTCTCCGTAAATGTCCAGCCCGTAGCGGGTAGTGTCCTGAGCTATCACAACCAGTTCCTTTACCCCAAGGGCGGCCAGCTTTTTCACTTCCTCCAGTATGTTTTCCATAGGACGGCTTCTGAATCCGCCTCTTATATAAGGTATGGCACAGTAGGAGCAGCGGTTATCACAGCCGTCGGCGATTCTCAGATAAGCGTAGTGAGGCATAGTGGACAAAAGTCTGTCCCCCTCAAGATTATATTCACCAAGTGGACTGTTCATTATAACTCTTTTATCCGCCAGTACCTTGTTTATCGCTTTGACGATATCTCCGTTGCGGCCCAAGCCTATCACGCCGTCTATTTCCGGGAATTCCTCATCCATTTGACGAGGATAGCGCTGAGCCAGACAGCCGGTTACTATTATCTTTTTATTTATGCCGTCCGCCTTGCGGTTTATGGCTTCCATTATCTCTTCAATGGCTTCCTCTTTGGCGGACTGAATAAAACCGCAGGTATTTATTACCACAACGTCGGCAAGCCCCGCCTCCTCCACCAACTTAAACCCCGCCTTATGTATCTTGTCCATCATTATTTCGGCGTCGCACTGATTTTTGGGGCAGCCTAAGGAAACCATTCCCACTTTTATTTCTTTCATTTTCTCACGTTTCTTTCCTGTATTGATTTATTGCATTGTAACACAAACACGGTATTATGTCAAGTTCCGTTAGAACGCAGCTTAAAAAAGCTGTCGGAATTGCGAAGCAATTCCGAGGTTATAACTCGTCTTCTTCCTCTTCCGCCTGACGGCGGAGCACCGTCAGCACGGCTTCCTTAATCTCGGAAAAACCGTAACCCCTTCTTGCGAGAGCGGCGGCGGTACGGCGGCGGTCGTCCTTGTCCTGTATCCGATCGGAATATTTTTTTTCGATAAGGGCGACAAGCTGATCCGAATAATCCTCTTTTTCGTATTCCGACAAGGCTTCCTCCGCGTCAAGATCGCTTACCCCTTTTCGCCTCATTTCGCTTTTGGCGCGGCAGGCTCCGTATTTTTTCCCCTTAATCAGCGACGAAGCCAGCTTTCTGGCGTATTCCTCATCATTCAGAAAGCCGTAATTTTTCATATCCTCTATCACCCGCTCGGCGGTGTCGTTTGAGTAATTGTTAAGGAGCTTTTCCTTAAGCGCCTTTGAGGAATAGTCGCGGCTTCCTAAAAGGTACATGGCTCTTTTTCTGGCGCGGCTGTATTCGGAGCTGTACTCCAGCTCCGTTTCATCTTCGTTGAATAAACTCATTTTAACTCAGTCTCCGTTTAGTCCCCGTCTATTTCGTCAATGGAAAATTCCTCAAAATCCTCTTCGGCCTCGATCACCACCGTTTTTTTGGATTTTTTGGGAGAAGCCTTCGACCCGCTCTTTTTAGCCGGAGCTTCCTCGGTCTCGGGAGCAGCGGAATTGTCGGAAGCGTCGGGCGACTGTGCCTCTCCGTCGGCGGGAGGAGCCTCGCCGGTCTCTCCCATATCGTCGTCTCCGCCGCTGAGAAGGGTTTTGAACAAAGCGTCCGCCTGATCTCTTATTTTAACCTCCACCTCGGCGCGTATATCATCGTTTTCGGTGAGCCACTTTTTTACGCTTTCGCGCCCCTGTCCTATTTTCATATCGTTGTAGCTGAACCATGAGCCGGATTTTTTGATAATTTTCAATTCGACTCCCATATCTATGATTTCGCCCATTTTGCTTATTCCCTGACCGTAAATCATATCGAATTCACAGGATTTAAAGGGCGGGGCCACTTTGTTTTTCACAACCTTGCATTTGGTGCGGGAGCCTATGATCTTGTCCCCGTCCTTTATCGGCTCGCCCCTTCTTACCTCGATTCTGACCGAGGCGTAGAACTTAAGGGCGCGTCCTCCGGGGGTGGTTTCGGGGTTTCCGTAAATTACGCCTATTTTTTCGCGTATCTGGTTTATGAATATGGCCACCGTGTCGGATTTGGAAATAACGGCGGTGAGCTTTCTCATGGCGGCGGACATAAGCCTTGCCTGTACTCCCACAAAGCTGTCGCCCATTTCCCCGTCTATTTCCGCCTTAGTTACCATTGCGGCTACCGAATCCAACACTATGATGTCGATGGCGCCGGAGCGTACAAGGGCTTCGATTATCTCAAGAGCCTGTTCGCCCGTGTCGGGCTGGGACACGATAAGCTGATCCACGTCTACCCCCAATTGTCTCGCGTAAATGGGGTCGAGAGCGTGTTCCACGTCAATAAACGCGGCCGTGCCGCCTTTTTTTTGCGCTTCGGCCACGGCGTGAAGCGAAACGGTGGTTTTACCGCCCGATTCGGGGCCGTAAATCTCCACTATTCTTCCCTTAGGGAGCCCGCCTATTCCCAAGGCCAGGTCAAGCCCCAGCGAACCCGTAGACACGGCCTCGACGTTGAGCTTTGCCTTCTGATTGCCCATTATCATAACGGAGCCTTCGCCGAAGGTTTTGACTATGTAGGCTATGGCCGAATCCAATGCCTTCTTCTTTTCCTCGGGCGTGTTGGCTTTTACAAATACTTTTTTGGGGGTATTGGAGGATGATTTTGCCATTGAAATGTTCCTTTCATATTTAAATATTTTTGGGGGAGCCAACGCTCCCGAATCAAACGCGGTATATTATTCGGTTAAAACCGTGATTATCAGTTAAGTTAAGATAAGCTAAGATAAGATAAGCTAAAAACGGAATCGGTATTACACCGCCGTCGGGGAAAGCTTTCCGAAAACCACTCTGCCCAGTTTATTATAATCCTTTATTATCCCACAGCAAAAGCCTTCCTTTTCCATCAAGCTTTTTACCGCCTCCGCCTGACCGTCTCCCGTCTCAACTATAAATTCGCCCTTTTCCGAAAGGCGCTCCTTCCATATGCCGAAGATTACGCGATAAAAGTCGAGTCCGTCCGAACCGCCGAACAAGGCGATTTCCGGCTCGTGCCTGACTTCCTTCTGAAGCGTCTCCATCTCGCGGGCGGTGAGATAGGGAGGATTGGCTGTAATAATGTCGCATTTTTCGGGAAGCCTGTCCAGAAGCTCCCTGTCTGGTTCAATAACGTTCCCGAGAAAAGCGGTGACCTTATCCTCTGTTTCGTTAAGGATAATGTTTTCGTTAAAATATTCCAGAGCCTTTTCGCTTATATCGATCCCGCAGCAGACGGCGCCTGTTGTTTTCGCCAGGGCTATGGGAATACAGCCGCTTCCAGTACAAAGGTCTATTACCGTCCCGACGCGGGAATCGGTCTCCGCTATTTCCTTAAGCCCGGAAACGGCTTTTTCCGCCAGAAGCTCGGTTTCGGGCCGCGGAATAAGAACGCCCTCTCCCACATGAAAGGTGAAGCCGTAAAAATCCCATTCCCCGAGTATATATTGAAGAGGCTCGCCTTTTGTCCGCCGCATGGCCGCGTTTATCGCCTTTTCCGCCTTTTGCGGATTGATTTCGCCGTCGGGGGCAAGAATAAGGCGGTCAAGCTTCAAGACCCATTTCATTATCTGGTCTGTTTCAAAAACGGCGGAGGGATTGCCGCTTTGCTCCAGAATCGTACGGAGCTTTTTTTTAAGCATTAAGCTTACCATTTATCTTCCCGCCCCTCTTCGCCTTTTTCGGGAAGCACGGGAGTAATGGCGGCAATGGCGCATTCTATCTGCCCCTCGTTCGGCTCCCTTGTGGTAAGCCTCTGAAGAGCAAGCCCGGGCGCGGAGATTATTCTCGTAAATATATTGTCATACCTTCCCGCCAGCTTTATCAGTTCATAACTTATTCCCACCACCGGCGGAAGGAGCAGTATCTTGCACGCCGCCCTCATCAGATCGGCAACAAATTTTCCCACGCCGAACCATATAACAAACTGTTCGCTGTTTACGGGAACCAAAGTGGTTACCAGAATGCTTATTGCCAGCACCAGAAATATAAAGCTGGTGCCGCAGCGGGGGTGAAAACGTATGTGTTTTTTCACGTTTTCCACCGTCAGCTCTTCTCCCGCTTCATAAGCGGCTATGGTTTTATGCTCCGCTCCGTGATATTCGTATGTTCGGCGGATATCCTTTATAAGCGTCGTCAGCCAAAGGTAAAGGATATAGATGAGTATCTTGATGACCCCCTCGAAAAGCGAACGGAACGGGGAGATATCCCTGCCGCCGAAAAGCGCCTGAACCCACGTGAAAAGCCATGTGGGCAAGAATATAAACAAAAGCACCGCCAGTCCCACTCCAAAAACGGCTCCCACTGCGGAAACCACGGATATTATGCTTTTTCCGAAGGTTTTTTCCAGCCATTTTTCAAATTTCGACGGCTCTTCGTCCTCCATATAACCCGATTTTTCCATGGATTTGTTCATGTATTTCATGCCTTCCTTAAGCTGTATGACAAAATTGAATATTCCCCTCAAAAAAGGAATCTTTTGATACAGCTTCCTTTCGGGAATATCCTCGCACTCCGTCTCTATTTCACCGTTTTTGTTCCGCACGGCCATAGCGACTTTTTTGGTTCCTTTCATCATAATGCCTTCTATCAGCGCTTGTCCCCCGATAATGGTGCGAAGTACTGGTTTTTCTCTTTTTGACATTTTTTATAACCGTTCCTTTCCTGATTAGGAAGTGTTTTTAAAGATTTAAGTTATTTTGTCCCCTCGTCAGCTTTTTTCTGTATGGTGGGCAAGGTGATTATAACGGTGGTTCCCTCCCCAAGCTCACTTTCTATTTCCAGCTTTCCCGAATGAAGCCCCACCAGCTCGTCGGCCACCGCGAGGCCGATTCCCGACCCTCTTACGGTGTTGTTGGCCTTGTAAAACCGATTCTTTACCTTGGGAAGATCCTCCGCGCTGATTCCGCAGCCGTTGTCCGCCACCCTTATTTCCACGGAATTTTCTTTAAGAACGGCTTCTACGTTCACAACACCGTCGTTTCCCGTATACTTCACCGCGTTGTCGATTATATTGAGAAACACCTGTTTCAGCCTGTTCTTGTCCCCGAAGATCATCGCCACGCCCTCGGGCTCGTGATAGTTTATAATGGTGCCGTTTTTTGCGGCTCTTTGAGTATATATAAGAACCGCGTCCGCCAGCTCAGCAAGAATGTCTATATTATCCTTCTGGAGCATAAGGCGATTGTTCTGAATCCTCGAAAAGTCCAGAAGCTCTTCGACCATTGAGGAAAGACGCTCCGTTTCCGTGGTAATAACTCGCATTCCTTTTATAAGAGTTTCCGCGTTCCTCATTTCCAGTATGGTTTCGCTCCAGCCCTTGATGGCGGTAAGAGGCGTTCTCAGCTCGTGAGATACGGAGCTTATGAAATCGTTTTTTATCTTTTCGCTGTTGGCCAGCTCGTCCGCCATATAGTTGAAGGCCGTACACAGCTCGCCCAGCTCGTCGTTCCGCTCAAAGTCTATATGCTCGGAAAAATCCCCTTTAGCCAGCTTTCGGGCAGAATTAACCATTTTTCTTATGGGCAGTATAATGGAGCGCACAAAATAAAGCCCGATGATAAGCACCAATATCAGAACAAACGCCCCTAACGCCGCCGTGCCCAAGCTTAAGCGGGCAAGCTGCATATCCACTCCCTCAAGGCTTGTCATAACTCTTACGGCGCTGTAATTTTCGTCCCTTGAATCGGCGCTGATAAGTACCGATACCGCCATGTATTTTTCGTTGACGGAGCTTCTGCTGAGAGTCCCCACATATTCTCCCGTGCCGTCGGGACTTTTCAGAGCCGCCGTATAGTCGGGCATTTCCTCTTCCACGTCGGGGGAAAAGCCGCTGCTGGAAATGGCGATATTCCCGTTTCGGTCTATTGCCATCAGCTCCATCAGCGCTTTTTTGTCAAAGTGCTCCACCGTGGAGCGAAGCTCTTCGGAATAATCGGAAGAGGAATTTTCATAAAACCTTGTGAGCACGCCGCGTATTATATTGGCCTCGGAGCGCAGATAGCGGCTTACCGAGCTGTAATAATAGTTGCGGGCGAAAAAATACACCCCCACTATTACCACAAGCAATATCACCGCGATTATTCCGAAGCTGTTTATAAACCAGCGGGTGGCTATACTTTTTCGTTTTGCGGCCATTTTATTTTCCTTTTACAGCATTACAGCGTCCACTTATACCCGTAGCCCCAAACCGTCTGTATATACGCGGGGGAGGAAGGATCGTCCTCTATTTTCATTCTTAAGCGCCTTACGTTAACGTCCACGATTTTATCGTCGCTGAAAAATTCGTCGTGCCATACCTTTCGGAGTATGGTGTTTCTGTCCAGCGCTATTCCCGAATTCTGTATGAAATATTCCAGAAGGCCGTATTCTATCTGGGTCAGATCTATAGGCGATCCGTTCTTTTTTACGCTTCGGCTCTGAACGTCCAGGGTGAAAGGTCCCGCCTTTACAACTTTTCCTCCCCCCGACTGTTCATAGGAGTTTATTCGGCGGTACATAGCGTCAACTCTCGCCACAAGCTCGGAGGGGGAAAAGGGCTTTGTGATATAATCGTCCGCTCCGCTTGTCAGCCCCTCTATTTTATCGGTTTCCTGGCTTTTGGCGGTGAGCATTATTATACCTATTTTTCCGTCGCTTTCGCGAATCTTGCGGCACACCTCCACCCCGCTTATCCCCGGCATCATTATGTCAAGAATCGCGGCGGAGAAATCCCCCTTGGAGAATTCCTCAAGAGCCTTTTCGCCGCAGTCCGCGCCCGTCACCTCATAGCCGGCGCTTTTAAGGTTTATTATCACGAAGTCGCGAATCGCGTCTTCGTCCTCGCATACTAATACTTTTTTATTGGGCATATGCCGAATCCTTTCAAATACATTTTTGCCGCAGCAAATTTATTGCTCATTTTTAGCTTATTTTCGCCTTTATATCTTGTTTTTTCGGTGGGCACTTTAAGTGGTTTTAACCGACAAACAGTTTTTCAGCTCGTCGTCGGTTAGAACCATCGGGTCGCTTCCGCCCGAGTTGTTCACATATATCCCCTCGGAGAATTTTTTCCAGCCCGTTCCCTCGGGAGAAAGGTCGGAAACGCATATCGACAGCAGCACAAGGCTTTCGCTGTCGTATTTCACGAAGCTTATAAT
Source organism: uncultured Ruminiclostridium sp. (assembly GCA_949878745.1). GTDB lineage: Bacteria > Bacillota > Clostridia > Oscillospirales > Ruminococcaceae > Ruminiclostridium_E. Next base: position 66,003 of record CATLBH010000004.1, read on the forward strand.
ATCTCCGTTCTTTTCTACCGTAACCAACCCCTGCCACCTTACGGGAACGTAGAAAATATATTCGCCGCCCGAACTTACATAGGTGATGAATTTTCTGGTGACGGTGTTATTGTTTTCCGTGTCCGCGTAGTACCATTCCACCGAATAAATCTGTTCGGGAACGGTACGGTTTTCATACCCCAGAAACGCCGTAGTTGAGGGAGCCTCTATTCTTCCGTCCCCGTCGATGTCCGTACTGAAAAGAAGGGGTGTGAAGGAATTTGAGCGCCGCCCGAGACCGTCGGAAAGAACCTGGGTCAGATTGTTCTTATAGCTTAACAGTATCTGGGTGCCGAAGGCGTTGTCCCCCTTGGCGTAATCCAGAAACAGAAGGCTTTCGTTTTCGTTGAGCTTCTGACGGCTCAGCCTTTGTACCGAAGAAACGTCGGGATAAAGCGGCACCGTGGAAAGCACCTCAGGAACAGGCGCGTTTTCCCCCGAAGCCGCTCCGAGAACGCGGGCGTGACTGTAGCCCATAACGTTGTCATAGCTCACGTAAAACAGCTCGTCAAAGCCGTCGTTGTCCAGATCGTCGGTTTCCATAAAGCTGAAGGAGGTTTTGAACTGTTCCTCCACCTGTCCGCCGGAATATTTGAGAAGGCTAAGGGACTTTTCGGACTGGGCAAGCACCGAGCACACCACCCCTATACTCACTTCTCCGCTGAAATCGTAAAAGCTTACGCTTTCTATTTTTGTTCCCGCCACCGGTCGGTCGGTCACGGAGATCCAGGCCCCGTCCTCCTGATCGAGAAAATTCATTCTTAAGCCGCTGTCGCCGTTTTCCGAGGGATTTTTTTCCCGATAAAAGACAATGGCCTCCTCCGTTTTTTCTCCGTCCAAATCGTAAAGCACAAACGCGCTTCTGTATTCTCCCCCGGCGGGGTACACCAATTCTATATGATCTCCCGTACTCAGCTTAAGGGCGTTATAGACGGCCGTCTGGGTTTCGGTGAGCTTGGGAGGAAAAAGAAGGCTTTCCGGCGACCCGTCAAAAACGGTGCAGCCGCTTAAAAAACAAACCGCCGCCCATACGCCCGTAATCCGCTTAAGCTTAAACAGAGGACGTTTTTTCATTTTCGTCGTCCGCATCTTCCTTATTATCGCCGTCCCTTTCTTTAAGCTCCGTTTTTTTGCCGTAAAGGGTAAAAACAACGATAAAGGCCAAAACGATTATCCCTATTTCCGAAACGGGGTGCAGGGTCATCCGTTCTTTCATATAAGCTCCGTCTATAATCAGCGCAATGTACCCCGCCAAAGAGGCGGAAGCGGAAAGACAAGCGGAAGCCGAGGCGAAAAACAAAAGCTTTTTGCGCGTGCCCTTGCTCTCGTTGCCCGAAAAATATCTTCCCAGGGAAAGGAAAAAGAACACCGCCGACACGTAAGACAGCAAAAGCAGCAGCTCGTCGCTGACCCGCGTTATAATGGTATCCCCCATAAAGAGCGCCGCTGCTTTTAACGTGTAGCTGATACTGATAAGAAGCATAAGATATCCCACAAATGGCTTTATTTTTTTGCTTCCCAACAAGGTAAAGCCTATCGCCGCGAACACGAGAAAAATCACCGCTTCGCCCATAAAATCTATTCCGAAGCCCTTAAAGCTGAAAACCAGCATATAGAATTTAAGACAGGCGGCCGCCAAAAAACCCAGCCCAAAGGCCGCCGTCTGTTTGGGGGTCAAGGCGTTTTTGTCGCTTTTAAAGGCCGTCTCCGCGTTTTTTTCGTCTATGAATACGCCCACAATGAACACCGCCGCCGCCAGCAATAAAAACAGGTAAAAACCGTAGGTGGACAAAAATCCCGCCTCGGAGGAATAAAAGCCCATTTCATTGTAATCCACCGTCACAAGAAGCTGAAACGCCCTGAATATCATTGCCGCCGAAGCGGCGCAAACCGACGCTATGGGTATAATGTTTTTTGCTCTTTTCATATTCACAATATCGATTTATAAAGCATTATAAAGCTTTATAAAGTCAATACTCCTTTCCGTCCCGAAAATTCGTCTTTTTTGACCGTTCTATAATAGGTACAGGCTCATATATTGTTACAGGAGCCTAAGGAACCGCTGATTGAAACACAATCGCCCCGTTCAAAGCAGAGTACTCACGCGGCTGATTATGTTACGCTACGCTTTAATCGCGGTTCCGCAATACTGATTCCTTTTTAAACTGTGGGTATTACGTCAGTCTAAAAAGGGATTGGTATAAGAGGTTCGCAAAAAGTACGCATACATTTATTATAATACATTACGGTGCTTTAGTCAACAATTTTTGTTTAGAAACTTTTCCGAAGGGGTAACTAAGATGAAAAAATACATCGCGATGATTTTGGCGGCGGCGGTAATCATAGGGCTGTCTCCGAGTCTGTTCTCCTTAGTCTGGGGAAACAGCTTTACGGGCGGCGGGAAAAAGGAGTTCACCCTCACCTTGACCGAAAAAGGGGAAATAATCACCCTTTCTGCGGAGGAATACCTTATCGGCTGCCTTTTCGCTCAGATAGACGTGTCCTATGAGGAAGAAGCGCTGAAGGCGCAGGCTTCCGCCGCCTACACCTACGCCCTTCGCCTTTGCGCCGAGGGGAGAGAGCTGTCCGACAGCACCGCCCTTTGTCAGCCTTATTTTACCCCCGCGAAAGCCAAAGAATACTACGGCGAAAGCTACGAAAAATATCTGCCCGAAGTAAAAAAGGCCGCCGAATACGGGGCTTCTCACGGGATTTATTACGAAAACAAGCCTATTTACAGCGTGTACTGCTCGGTTTCCGCCGGCGCCTCGGCTCACCCGGACTATATCTGGAACACCTCTCTTCCCTATCTGGCTCGAAGGGAGTGCCCCAAGGACGCGGAGTATATTCATTTCAGAACGGAAAATCAGATGACGGCGGAAAGCGTAAGAGACGGCCTTCTGAGATTCGACCCCAAGATACAAATGCCTCTTGACTATTCCCTGTGGTTTTCCGACGCCGTAAGAGACGAATACGGATACGTGATTTCGGTGAACGTGGGGGGAAAAGAGCTGAGCGGGGGAGACCTGTGGCGAATACTTAAGCTGAGATCCACGGCCTTCGAGATAATATGGAACGGAACCTCCTTTACCGTCGCCACCAAAGGCTACGGCCACGGCGCGGGTATGAGCCAGTACAGCGCGAACGAAATGGCCAAAGAGGGAATGAAGGCGGAGGAAATTCTGGAATATTTTTACAAGGGGGCGGAGGTTAAAAAGGTTTAGTTAACCGCTGATTAAAGCGCAGCGCAACACAATCAGCCGCGTAAGTATGCTGCTTCGAACGGGGCGATTGTGTTTTAATCGGCGGTTCCTTAGCCCCCACCCGAAAAAACCGAAAAAAGCGGAAACGGCTTTGTAATTTAAAGCGCGTTTCCGCTTATAATTTTTTAACATTATATAACGGTAATAACCGGCTGCACCTGTACCCCGTTCATCGCCGCCGTCAGCGTTTCCTCGATTCTTTCAAAATCCCCCACCACGGACGTGGGCTTTTTGATACAATCGTCCTGTCTTAAAGGCACGAAGTAATAATGCCTTAAATTCATAAGCGCGCCTATGTTCTTCGCCGAACCCGACAGCCCGTCGTTTGTGGCGACGTTTATCACCACCGGTCTTCCCCCCCGAAGATGGCTTTTTACCGCCATGGTGACGGGACTGTCCGTTACCGACAGCGCCAGCTTCGCCAGCGTGTTGCCCGTACAGTTGGGGAGCAGCATAATATCCGTCATCTTCTTGGGGCCTATAGGCTCCGCTTCCTCTATGGTATTTATAATGGGTCTTCCCGCTATATCTTCGAATATTTTAATATTGTCCTCCGCTTTTCCGAAGCGGGTCGAAAGAGCGGAGGCGTTAAAGCTCATTATGGGTATCAGCTCCGCGCCCAGCTCCGCCAGCCTCTTTGCCGCTTCAAAGGCGTTTTTGAAGGTGCAGAAGGAGCCGCAGACCGCTACCCCGACGCGAAGACCCTTAAATGTTTCACACAAGGCGATTACCTCCTCTTTTTGTCTGTATTGTACGTTATTTGCACATATTTTCTATAGTTTTTCCGATTATGCGCCCCGCCGAAATCGGCGCGGTTCTTCCCGGCAGCGACAAGGCCCATATAACCTTTACCCCCACGCTGGCCGCAAGCTCCATATCCTCAACCCCCGCCTTCGAAGCCAGATCTATAAGAAGACAGTCCTTTTTAATCCTCATCAGTCTCCTTTGGTCGAACAGGGTGGCCGGTACCGTATTGACGATAACGTCAACCTCCCCCAACTTCCCCACCAGATCATTCTCCGAAACCGTCGAACACCCTACGCATTCGGCTTTCGCGAGCTGCTCGGGTCTTCGGGCGTAAACGCTGACCTTTGCTCCCAGCCCCGTAAGCATACGCGCCATTACCTCCCCGATCCGCCCGTAACCGGTTATGAGAACGTTAAGCCCGAATACCGTAACGGGAAGCTCCTTAAGCATTATTTCAAGCGCGCCTTCTGCGGTGGGTACCGCGTTCAGTATCTGAAGCTCCTCACGGTCGAAATAATTGTACAGCTCCAGCCCGTTTTCTTCACAGATACGCTCCAGATAAGGACAGCTTTTCCCCGTCAGCACGGTTCCCCCCTGCTTCACCGCGCCGAGTATAATGTCAAGGTCGGGATTTTCGCCGTGATAGGGCATGGTAATATGCACCCCGTCCGAGGTCAAAGGCAGCGGCAGCACCGCGTAATCACAGGGTATTATCTCTCCCGCGGCGGGAACCGGAAACACCTCCGCGCTTTCAAAGCCGTAGGCAAAGCAATCGTATGTTTTATTTAAATATTCGGCGGCATAAAGCATACGCAGATCGCCGCCCAAAAAAATAAAGCTTGACATCGGGCAATTTCCTTTCTATCGGTAATGGACGGCGTTTATTGCGCCGCCTTGTTATATTTTATGCCGAAGAAGTTTTTTTGCTATTGACTTTTTTAAAAAGTAATAGTAAAATGTAAATTGTGTATCGCTAATTGCTCGCCGAAAGGAACGTTGTTTTTATGAATATTGTAAAATTCGCGTATTATGACGAATTCCGCTGTTCCGGTCCCGATTGCACCGATTCCTGCTGCAAATATTGGCGTATTGACATTAGCAAAAGTGAATACCTGGACTATAAAAAAATGAAGTGCAGCGACGCTCTGAAGAAGGCCGTTGACGGAGCGTTTAAAAGAAAAAAAGACCCCACCGATTTCGTTTACGCCGAAATGAGGCTTAAAGAGGACGGAAGCTGCTTCCTGCTGGGCGGCGACTCCCTTTGCATGCTGCAAAAGGAGCTGGGTGAAAACGCCCTCAGCCTTACCTGCCGAGTGTTCCCGAGGCTTCATATGAAGGTGGGAAAAGACACGGTGACACAGTCCTGCAGCGCCACCTGCTGCCGCGTTACGGAAATCCTTATGGAACACCCCGAGGGGCTTAGGATTACAGAAGAAGAATACGACGGAAAGGACTATTATATAAACAAGGATTTATTTACTCTTCCGAGACTCGCTCCCGACAGTAAGGAGACAGCGTACTACTGGATCGTTCTGAACACCCAGATAGATATTTTACAGAACAGACGCTTTACCGTACCCGAAAGAATGCTGATACTGGGGTATTTTTGCCAAAAGGCGGAGGAATACATAAAAAACGATGAGATTACAAAAATAGCCTCTCTGTCCGAAATGCTTCTGGATCAAGAGCTGTGCCGAAAAATAGTCAATTCCCTTACCCCCACCCAAAGCGACAAAAGAATCGCCGACAGCTCGGTAAAAATACTCTACAAAATGTCCCGCACAGCGCAAAACAGCCCCTCGGCTTTCGTAAGCCAAAGCTTCGGACGCATTATGGGCAGGCTGGCGGTAACGGCGTTTTCACTAGGAAACAACGAGCCGGATATCGGCTTTAACGCGCGGGAATACATCAAGCTCACCGAAACCTTCGGAAAAATAATGGAGGAACGCCCGTACATAATCGAAAATCTTTTGGTCAATCTGGTGTTTTCCCAGAATATAAAAGACGGGGTATGGTATAACTACTTTGCGCTGGCGGTGTTTTACAATACCCTCAAGCTGTGCGTTCCCGTGTTTCTGAAAGAGGAATACACCGACAAGGAGCTGGCATCCGCCCTTACCTTTGCGGTCAAGATGGTGCTTAACACCAATCTGGCGAAATCCAACGTGCTGGTGGATTCCATACTGCGAAATAAAAGCACCCTGCCCTACGCGGTATTCCTTATTTGCTAAGAGGGAGAATTATTATGTTAACCACACAACCCATCACACCGAGGGAACAGACCTGTAAAAACGAAGCCCTTATGCTTTCCCCCTTCGCTTTTCAAAGTATAAACGCGGGCGGCCGCCTGAGAGAAGAGTCCCCCTGTCCGATCCGCACCGATTTTCAGCGTGACCGCGACCGCATTATTCACTGCGGCGCCTTTCGAAGGCTTAAGCATAAAACACAGGTTTTCCTGATTCCCAAATCCGACCATTATCGCACCCGCCTTACCCATACTCTCGAAGTGGCTCAGATAGCCAGAACCATTGCCAGAGCACTGCGGTTAAACGAGGATCTGACCGAAGCCATAGCCTTAGGTCACGACATAGGCCACACCCCTTTCGGTCACGACGGAGAAAGAACCTTAAACGGCCTTTGCGGCGGCTTCAGGCACTACGAACAAAGCGTAAGAGTCTGCGAGGTAATAGAACGGGAGGGAAAAGGACTTAACCTTACCGAGCAGGTAAAGGAAGGAATCCTCTGCCACACCAACAAAACCGCCTTAACCTTAGAGGGGCGCGTGGTAAGGCTGTCCGACAAGATCGCCTACATAAACCACGATATAGAGGACGCCATAAGGGGCGGAGTTCTGAAAGAAGAAGAACTTCCCGACGAAGCCACGGAAATATTGGGTCACACCAAAACCCGCCGCATAACCGCTCTTGTGAGCGATATTATAGCCCACAGCGAGGGAAAGCCCGACGTGGCCTACGGCGAAGCCGTCCGAAAAGCCCACGATATTCTGAGGGAGTTTATGTTTTCCCACGTCTATTACAATAAAGCCAACACCTCGGAAAAGGAAAAGGCCTGCCACGTGGTGGAAAGCCTTTTTGAATATTATACAAAGCGCCCCGGTGAAATGCCCGAGCTTTATCTTCAAATAGCCGAAAGGGAGGGTGCCGAAAGAGCCGTCGCCGACTACATCTCCGGTATGAGCGACGATTACGCGGTGGATCTCTTCAAAGAACTTTTCATACCCAAGCCGTGGATATCCTTTTAGTCCTTAACCTCATACCTCCTTAAATCCACCGTAAACACCGACCCCTTCCCCACCTCCGAGCGGGCGCAAATCTTATGTCCAAGTCTTTCCGCCGTGAGCCTGCACAAATACAGCCCAAGCCCGGTGGACTTTTTGTCCGCCCTTCCGTTATATCCCGTAAAGCCTTTTTCAAAAATCCTCGGAAGATCCTCCTCCGCTATCCCGATACCCGTATCGGCTATTTCGAGAAAAGAACCTTCGATAACGGAAATCGTCACCTGTCCCTTTTCGGTATATTTCACCGCGTTGGAAAGAAGCTGTTCTATCATAAAGGAAAGCCACTTTTCGTCGGTTATCACCTTGACCTCGACGCTTTCATATGTCAGTCCTATATGTTTTCGTATAAACTGGGGAGCGAATTTGTGAACCGCCTGCTTTATAATCCCGTCAAGTCTGTATTCCTTAAACACAAAGTCCGAGCCGCCCCCCAACCTTATGTAGTTGAGCACCATTTCCACATACTGCTCCACCCTGAAAAGCTGCGACGACAGCTCCCTGTGCTCCTCGGTGTCCTCCCCCGCCAATATCATACGCATCACCGAAATGGGGGTTTTTATCTGATGTATCCAGGTGGTGTAATAATCCATACTTTCCCTCAGCGCCCCGTCCTTTTTGGTTATCTCGCTGTCCAACGCCTTTTTCAAAGCGAATATCATATCCCGATAATCCTCTTCCAAAGACGTTTCGGGCTTACTTAACGATTCGGCTGTCAAAACAATGTTTTCGGCGGCTCTTTTTCTTTCCCGATATCGCTTCGCGTAATGGGCGAAGCGAAAAGCGCCGATCAAAACTCCCAACGCCCAGCACAGCCCGAAGGCGTAAAAAAGCCCCTCGGATTCCAGACCGTACAGATAAAACACCGCGGCGCAAATAACAAACGCGGCGGAAAACAGCACCAAAGCGTATCGGTGCTCAGCGATATATTTAATCAAGATAACAAAAAGGCTTTCTTTTTTCACATATACTCCTTATACTATTTTTAAATTAAAGATTGCAAAATTTAGTGGATAATTTGAAAATAGTGCTTTGGGTGTAATTTCGAAAATAAACTCCCTATCAAAGATATCGGCCATTTTTTCTGACTATTCCACTATATAACCTATCCCCACCTTAGTGGCAATAAAGTCGGTAAGCCCCGCTCCGTCCAGCTTTCGCCTGAGTCTTGTGACGTTTACCGTAAGCGTGTTTTCCTCCACATAGGAATCCATCTGCCACAGCTTAATCATAAGCGTGTCGCGGCTTACCGCCTTTCCCTTGTTCTCCATAAGAGTTCTGAGTATTCGGAACTCGTTTTTTGTCAGCTCTATCTTTTCCCCGTTATAGGTCAAGGACGCGTCGTTAAGGTTCAGTACCGCCCCTCGATGCTCCAGAATGGGAATTTTTCCAGACATATCATAGGCTCGCCTTAAAACAGCCTGTATTTTGGCGGTCATTACGTCAAGATCGATGGGCTTGGCTATGAAATCGTCCCCGCCCATATTCATGGCCATAACTATATTCATATTGTCGGAAGCGGAGGACACGAAAATTATGGGCACGTTTGAGATTTTTCTGATCTCGGCGCACCAGTAATAGCCGTTGTAAAAAGGAAGCGAAATATCCATCAGCACCAGGTGAGGGTCGAAGCCGGTAAACGCCCCTATAATATTCGCGAAATCCCGCGCGCAGAACACCTCGTTCCCCCAAGCCTCTATATGCTTTTTCATCTGGTTGGCCAGCTCCGCGTCGTCCTCGACTATCATTATTTTATACACTGCCCTTCTCCCTTCTTTCTCCCTGTTTTATATTTTCTAATTAAATCAACATTAAACGCTCTTAACAAACACCTCCGCCCCGTCAAGCTTCAATTCTCCCCTTAAAACAATTATCTCCGCAGTATGCTTTTTGTTTGAAAGCCCCTTTACCGTCAAAAAATGTCCTCGTTTTTCCGTACGGGGTATGGGTATGTTTTCAAAGGTCTGACGGTTCAGAGCCTTTACCTCTGCGGAAAGCTCCCTTTTGGAAAGGCTTGTCCACGAAAGGTCGGGAGGGGGATTTTCAAGCTTTTTCCCGTCAATCAGAACTGCGGCAAGCGCGTATTCGTTTTCTCCGAAAAGCGCGAAGCCCGTTCCCGAAAAGGTGAATTTTAAGCCCGCTCCCGCCTTCCCCTTGGATACCGTGCGGCGGTAATCGGAAAAACCGCTCATCAAGTCGTGCTCCCAGCTCCCGTAATACACAAATTCGGGATCCGTATCGTCAAACCGCCTTACATAAGCGAATTCGTCGGTTTTCTCCGCAGCGAAGTCAAAAAATCGGTTCCGAGCGTAATAGCTGTAAAGCGCCGCTCTCCCAGCGGAAACACACTCTCCGCCCCCGCGACCGCCAACAAGCTTTCCGTCCAAATAAAATTTGATATTGTCGTACACGGCGGAAATCTTTAGGGTATGGGGAATATCGGGATCGAAATTCTCTTCCGCAGCCTCCCTCGAAAAATCGTTCCCCCGCGCCAGAATTTTCCCGTTTCGGTACAGTAAAAGGGAATATCCGCTTATTCCCTTACAAGCCGCATTGTACCTTAACCCCACCCCCGCGAAGTTCTCACCGTCGGCCTCTTCGGGAGCCAGCAATACCTTCACGCTGACCGAATAGTTGAACCACCTGTCGTCTCCGAAGCAGGTAACCGGAAGCGGTGTGGCTCCCCACTCTTCCGCCTTGATGTCGGGAGTTATCATTTGAGTCAGAGCCTTTTCCCCTTTAAAGTCGGTTATCTCAAAGGCACCCCCCTGATCGGTGGTATATTTGGGCGTTTCGGGAGCAATGTCAATCCGTTCGCCGCCGTAATTAAAATTGTCCCGGTAAGGCAAGGGCAGAACCTTTGTTTTTGCCGCCTTAAATTCGGGAACCACAGCCCTTAAGGTGGAAACGGTCACCAAGGAATAAGGCTTGACCTGAATTCGGAAATTATACCCCTTTTCCGATTTGATCGGCGTTATTTCGCCGATTTTTTTAAAATAGTTTTGGTCATAGTCAAGGTTTTCCTCAAAGGCGCTTTGATTACAGCCCCTTGTTTCCCATACCTCAAGGCGCTTCCCCTCCTTTCCGCTTATATTAAAGCTTATATTTATTTCGTACTCCTTTTCGGCGTTTTCCGAATTGCATATAACCGCGCTGTAATCGCCCGTCTCTTTGTCGTAAGCCACCATACAGCTTTTCACGGTGTTTATCAGCGCGTGACCGTCTCCCCCCTTTTCCCCGTCGCAGACGCAGGCGGAATCCGCAAACGCCCAGCCTTGTTTAATAAAAAGGGAAAAGTGAAGAGCCATATAAAACCCGCTCTCTAATTCGTAATGCCCGCTCCAAGGCTCCTTCGCCGAGATAAGCTGCTTATGCCCAAAAGTTACCCCGTCGTAATAAGCGGCCGCAACCGGCTGAAACTCATACATCGTCATACAGCCGCAGGGGTACATGGCGATTATCCTGTCCGCTATGTCAAGAACGCCGTTTATGCCGCTTAAACCCGAGCCGTCGAAACGGCTTGTCCCCTTCGAATAGCTCATGGGGGGACAGCCCTCGCTGAACCATATCTCTTTTTCGTATTTGTCCCATATTTCGCGGGTGTTTTGGGAGCAATGACTGGTGTAGTGGCTCCCTATTACGTCCACGGCGGACAAAAGCTCCCTGTCCTCCAGCATCAGGTCGGCGATTCGCCAGCTTCCCTCCTCGTCTGCCGCCACGATTTTTATCCCGGAAAAGTCGTAAAGGCAGTCCTTTTCCTCCTTAAGCCTTTTGGAGCAGTACTTTATCCATTCCGGCTCCACTTCTCTTTCGTTCCTGTTGGGGCTTACGAAATCGAATTTAAGCCCCAGCTCCTCATAAGCGGCGTTAAGCGTATCCTTAAACCATTGATAGCGAGCCTCGTACCTGCCGTTTATGCTACTTCCGTTTTCGCCGCCGCTGTCGGATACCCATTTCGGCTCGCTCCAGTAAAGCATATCCAAAGTAAGAGAAGGGTTCATCTTTTTGGCGTCCGCCGCCAGTATAAACGCCGTCCCTCTCCCGACTTGAGCCTTTTCCTCCCGATATCTTTTGGTGCAAGGCTCCGTACCCGAAGAGGAATTTATATCCGAACCCAATTCCACTTTCAGATGACTTATATTAAGTCCCTCTTTCCCGAAAATAAGCCGCATAATCTCCCAATACCGCCTTGGGCGCTCGGTTTTGTAATCCAAAAGAAGCCTTGAGGAGTTGTTGGCGCTGACCATGCCGAAGCCTCGGAACAGCTTGTTTTTCCGCTCTTTTTCGTTTTTTTCAGTGTTTATTATAATATTCATTTTATTACATTCACCTCACAGCCGTCATAAAGCTCTTTTGTGGTGGATACTATTATTCTTTCCCCGTAATTTATTCCGGAAATCACCTCGTAATACCCGTCCTCCAACCTGATTTCCCCCACCTCCGGGAACACACGGCTCACAAAGCTTCGCTTGGTGCCGTTTTTCTCGCCGTTATAAAGCACGAAAACCCCTTCCTTAAGCGTTTCCTCCGATATGGCGGTTTTTTCGCGGGAATATCCTAAGGACTCGCCTTCCCCCGAATCGCCGTAAACGGGGAAACGCCTCGTTTCCGGTCTCGCCGCCTCAACTTGGGGCAATGTCGAAATATGTATTTCCTCGGCGAAAAAGGTCAGAAAAAGCATAGCCGAGAAAAACAGTATCGTAAAAACAAACGCGGATTTTTTAAATATTTTTTTCATGACAATTCTCCCAATGCAAGCCCCTTTTCAAGGCTGTCGCTGAAAAACAGATACAAAAGAAGCACGGGTATTAAAAACACCACCGCCGCGGGAAACAGTACCGCGCCCGTATAGCTCCCCGCCTCGGAGATAAACACGGACATTGTCTTAAGCCGTCCGTCGCTCAAAAACAGCATAGGCTGCTCCACCATATTCCAACATTCGGCGAATACAAACAGCGCCACCGCGAAAATACATACTCTAAGCTGCGGCACTACCCCCACGAGAATAACCCGAAAAACCGAGTCGGTCTCCAACCGCGCGGCCTCTATCACCGAAGCGTCGGTATTTTTCATATACTGGTGCATTACCACAACCCCGAAGGGAGAGAATATCATAGGGAGTATAATGCCCCAAGGCGTATTAATCAGCCCCATATCCCTCAGCCCGATATAGTTGGGAAGTATGGTTACCTGTAAGGGCATCATCATCAGAATTATGTAAAAAACAAAAATCAGCCCTTTCCCCCTGAATTTCGCCCACGTAAAGCCGAAAGCGCAAAGTATAACCACCGGAATCTGCGCCAGCGTTATCGCCAAGGCATACAGTACGCTGTTCCAGAACATGGGATAAAACACGAAACAGTCAAAAAACAAATCCTTATAGCCGCCGAGCGTAAATCCCCCCTCGGAATAAAAGGAACGAAACACCGTAGCGGCCACGGGAAGCAAAAACACCGCCGACAAAAGAGCGAATATTATTCCGATAAGCTTTTTCATTGACGGTACCTCCTTTGAAGAGCCATACCCGCCATAACTATGCCGAATATAAGAATCGAGGTTAAAACGGCGGAGGCGGCCAGACTTTGATAATCCAACTTAAGGAAATTGTTGTTCATATAATACTGAAGCGTATAGCTGTGGTCGGGGGGATAATTTGTCCCGTAATAAAGGTATATCTCCTTGAATATTTTAAAGCTGTTTACTATGGTTAAAAGAGAGACGAAAAATACCGTGGGCATTACCATTGGAACCGTTATTTTTTTGTGGAGCGTAAAGGCTCCCGCGCCGTCCAGCCTTGCCGCTTCAAAAAGCGACGGGTCCACGGAGGTAAAGGCGGCGGTGAGAAGAACCACGCATATCCCCGTATTCTTCCATATAAAAAGCAGATAAACGGGAAGCACCGAGGTATCTGCGGCGAAAACCCCGTGCCAAATCAAGGCTATGCCGGCGGTGGGTATCACAAGGGGCAGAACAAAGGCAGCTCGGGTTTTTCTCACCCACCTGATACCGTAGGACAGCACAAGGGAAACCGCCAGAGCCAGAATCACGACAATAGGCACGCATATGACGATCAGCAAAAGGGAATTTTTAAGCGCGAGAAGAAAATACCTGTTGCCGAGAGTATCTATGTAATTATCCAAGCCCACGAAATTCCTTCGAAACTGGTTGTCGATCAGAGAATAATAGATAACTCTCATAAAGGGCGCCACAAAGAACGCCAACGTTCCCAAAAAGCTCGGCATAAGGCAAAGAACGCATTTTGTATTCCATTTCAGGCGCTTTTTTTGTTTTTCTTTCATTTTTTTCAAATCTTCACTTCCTTTTTAGACTTCTAAATTATAAAACAAATTAAACGAGAAAAATGTTACAAAATTTTTAAAATTCTTTTTTTAATTTTCTTCGGAATCTTCTTCGTATTTATCCGAAAAAATCATAGCGAGATTTTTTTCGGGATCGTCAAGAAACCTTTTGGTTATCTGATAATGCTCCGTCTGCTTATAAGGCATCGGGCGAATTCCCCCTTCGGAAAACAAAAGGATTTCGGAATTGGGAATAGCCATAAGAATGGGCGAATGGGTGGCGATTATAAACTGGGAATCCTTTTCCGCCAGATCGCCGATAAACCTCATAAGGGTAAGTAAGCGCAAGGGAGACAAAGCCGCTTCCGGCTCGTCGAGGATATACAGCCCCCTTCCGAAAAATCGATTCTTTACTATAGCGAGAAAACTTTCCCCGTGGGACTCCTTATGAAGCGACCCTCCGTAGGAGGAAGAAACAAAGGGAGCGGCGCAGGGAATCTCGTCCAGCCGCTCAATATAAGTGGCGGAATTGTACAGGCTTTCCGCCCTCAGAAAAAAACCGTCCTTCGGCCTTATATAGCCCCGTGAAAGGGTGATATGCCTGTAAAGCTCCGAATGAGTGTCGCGGGTGGAAAAGCTGAAATTCCTTGATCCCCCTTCGGGGTTGAAGCCCGCCGCCAAAGCGACGGCTTCCAAAAGAGTGGATTTTCCCGCGCCGTTTTCGCCCACGAAAAAAGTAATATCCGAATTGAAATTCAGCTCTTTTTTCTCGGCCAGCCATTTTATTGAGGGAATTTCGGAAAGATAGTTGTTTTCGGGAAGCTTTCCCGTAAATTTTATGCTTTCTATGTATTTTACCGTCATTTTTTTCTCTTAACTTACTTTGTCTTTTAATCTTTTTCTTTTTATTCCGTTCTCTTTTGCCCTCGGATACCAAAATTTAAGCGAAGAAGCGATTTTCCAGAGAAATCTCGGCCAATTGGGTGAAACAAACATATCTTCCCCACATTTCAGGGACAATATATTACGGCTCAGTTCCCGAAAAGCAATTCCGAGATTCCTGTTAGGCCCGTGACCCAAAGGTATGTTCTTAAGGAACGGAAGCATTTCTCCCGCGCCTGCGCCAAGTGTCTGACCGTAGGTCAGACCCACGGCCTTGCACCAATTTTTCATGATGTCGGCGGCCGCGGCATTCTGCCGCCCCTCATAAAACCCGTTGTTTATAATACAGTATACCAATGTGCTTTTATCGGCGAATCCTCTTTTTTCAAGTTCGATAAGAAAGCGCAGCAGCCGCGAATTAATGCCGTCAATATACAGGGGAAAAACAAAAACAAGCGCGTCGCTGTTTTGTATCCGTGAAAACTGTTCTTCCGAAAGGTGGGTTTTACAAACGTTGAAGGTTACCGTCTCGTTCCCTCCGAAATATGCGCTTAAATATTCGATAAGCAATTCGGACGTACTTTTCCCCGCTTTGGGACTTCCGTTTAAAATGCATATATTCATACGGCGCTCACCTTTTCTTTCAGTTCTTTTAATGATTTGGAAAATGAAATTTCGTAATTCGTGACATAAAAATTGGTACAATTTGCTTTAACCAGCTTCCCGGCCGTTTCCGCTTCCTCCTCGGTGATATTTTCGCCGTAAAAATGTACCGCCAGATTGATATTGTTTTGATAGCGCCGTTTATGATGAGTTTCGTTGTTTTTTATTTTGAAGAAAGGGAGCAGATAAGGAATGCTTCTGTCGAAAACATTTTTCACAAACGGACTGTAAGAGCCGTAAAAACATCGGCTGATAACCGTTACTTTTTCCGATTTTGAAAGCACCTCGCCCATATCGCCGTATCCGTCCTTCAATACACACCGCCCCGGCGTTTTTATCCAACAGCCGAAACAGCCGGTGCAGCACCGTATTGCGCCCGTGTCCGAAATAATACGGACGTTCTTATCTACTGTGCCGAACAAAGATTGAAACTGTTCCTCGCTTAAATCATGTATCAAAATATCCATTCCTATATTCTCCTATTCTCCTCTCCCATTAAAACAAAAACTTTTAAATAACGTGATTAACTAAGTGTATGTCATTTAATAAGGTATTGAAATCATACTCCATAATATCGTTTATGTAAAGATTAAGAACAAAATATTCAAAAAACCTTCATCTAATTTTCACATTTTTTAAAAATTCTTACGAAGCAATTACACAAAAACACATATTGCACATTGTTTTCCATTTTCGCCTACATCTTGCGTAATAGCAATAATAGCAATAAAATACGATAAATACGAAAAATCCCTCCCAAGCATTTGACTTTTCCCGAAAAAGGGTGTATAATAAAACAGTATATTTATTTACCTTCAACATATCAATAAAAATAAATAAAACAAACGACCCGAAACAAAAGGAAGGAAAAAAACAATGGGCTTGATGAATAAACTTTTCGGGAGCTATTCCGAAAAAGAGCTTAAAAGAATAGAAGCGAAAAAACAGGCGACCCTTGATTTGGAGCCGAAATACGCCGCCATGAGCGACAAAGAGCTTCAGGGTCAAACCGCCCTTTTAAAAGAAAGACTTGCCGCCGGAGAGACCCTTGACGACATTCTCCCCGACGCCTTTGCCGTGTGCAGAGAGGCTATGTGGCGCGTTATCGCCATAAAGCCCTACCCGGTGCAGATACTGGGCGGCATAGTCCTTCATCAGGGACGCATCGCCGAAATGAAAACCGGCGAAGGAAAAACCTTCGTGGCCGCCATGCCCTCATACCTTAACGCCCTCACCGGAAAAGGCGTCCATGTGGTTACCGTAAACGACTATCTGGCCAAGCGCGACAGCGAACAGATAGGCCGCGTCCACAGGTTTTTGGGTCTTTCCGTGGGTCTTATAGTTCACGGAAAAACCAACGATCAGCGCCGAAAGGCCTATAACAGCGATATCACCTACGGAACCAACAACGAATTCGGCTTTGACTACCTCCGCGACAATATGGTGATGAGAAAACAGGATCTTGTACAAAGAGAACACAACTTCGCAATCGTGGACGAGGTGGATTCCATTCTCATAGACGAAGCGAGAACTCCCCTTATCATTTCCGGACCCGGAGATAAATCCACCGACCTTTACGATCGGGCGGATAAGTTTGCCGCGACGCTAAAGCCTTATAAAATGGTGGAAACCGATTCCAAGGAAAGTCAGGACGATTACGACGGCGATTACCTTATCGACGAAAAGGCGAAAAGCGCCACTCTCCTCCCTCGGGGCGTAAAAAAAGCCGAACAGCATTTCGGCGTGGAAAACCTTATGGATCCCGACAACCTCACCCTGCTCCACCACATAAATCAGGCCATAAAGGCTCACGGTATTATGCACCTTGATATAGACTACGTGGTAAAAGACGGGGAAATAATCATAGTGGACGAGTTCACCGGCCGCCTTATGTACGGAAGACGCTTCAACGAGGGTCTCCACCAGGCGATAGAAGCCAAGGAAGGCGTAAAGGTGAAAAACGAAAGCAAAACCATGGCCACCATCACCTTCCAGAATTTCTTCCGCCTTTACGACAAGCTTTCCGGTATGACCGGTACCGCCATGACCGAAGAGGACGAGTTCAGGGGCATCTATAAGCTGGACGTTATCGAGGTTCCCACCAATAAGCCCGTGGTGAGAGAGGATCATCAGGATCAGGTGTATAAAACCGAGAACGGAAAATTCAACGCCGTTATCGAACAGATAAAGGCCTGTCACGAAAAGGGTCAGCCGGTGCTGGTGGGTACTATAACCATCGAAAAATCCGAGCTTTTGTCGAAAATGCTCAAAAGAACCGGCATAAAGCACGAGGTTTTAAACGCCAAGAACCATGAGAGAGAAGCCGAGATAGTGGCTCAGGCGGGTAAAAAAGGCGCGGTCACCATCGCCACCAATATGGCGGGACGCGGTACCGACATTATGCTGGGCGGAAACCCGGAATATCTCGCCAAAGCGAAAATGCGTAAAATGGAGATAGACGACGAGCTTATAAACGAAGCCACCGGCTTCTCCGAAACCGACAACGAGGATATTATCGAGGCCAGGAGGCTGTTTAAAGAGCTAAACGATAAATATAAGGAGGAAATCGCCCCCGAAGCGGAGGAAGTGAGAAAAGCGGGCGGTCTCTATATTTTAGGCACCGAGCGCCACGAGTCAAGACGTATAGACAACCAGCTGAGAGGCCGCGCGGGACGTCAGGGCGACCCCGGCGAAAGCTGCTTCTTCATCTCCATGGAAGACGACCTTATGAGAATATTCGGCGGAGACCGAATACAGGCGATGATGGAAACCCTCCGTATCGACGAGGATATGCCCATTGAAAACAAGGTGCTCACAAAAACCATCGAGTCCTCCCAGAGGAAAATAGAAGGAAGAAACTATTCGATACGTAAAAACGTTTTGGACTTCGACGACGTTATGTCCCAGCAGAGAGCCACCATTTACTCACAGCGCGCGAAGGTTCTCAACGGCGAGGACGTAAGCGAAAGCATAAAGTCCATGATGAAGGAATATATTACCGAAATGGTGGATCAATTCTGTCAGGGCGACATTCCCGAGGATTGGAACATCGAAGGGCTTCGCGACAGCCTGATGGGCTTTGTGACCAAGCCCGAGGATCTCCGATACACCAAAAGCGAAAGAGAAGAGCTTGAAAAAGCCAAGATAGAGGAATTCCTACAGAATCGCATAATGGAGCTTTACGAAGCCAAGGAACAGGAACTCACCCCCAACATTATGCGAGAGATCGAGCGAGTGGTACTGCTGAAAAACGTGAATATGAAGTGGATGAACCATATCGACGCTATGGACGATCTGAAACAGGGCATTTACCTCCGCTCAATGGGACAGAAGGACCCCGTAGTGGAATACAGGCTGGAAGGCTTCGCCATGTTTGACGAAATGATAGCCTCCATTCGCGAGGACACCGTACGAATGATCCTTACCGTAAAGGTAAGAAGAGAAGAGCCGCCCCGCCGGGAACAGGTGCCTAAGCCCTCCCCCACACCTCCCCCCTCCCCCGCCGCTCCCGTAAAGACCTCCGATTCCAAAAAGGTGGGAAGAAACGATCCCTGCCCCTGCGGAAGCGGAAAAAAATATAAAAAGTGCTGCGGGGCCGACGAATAAGAATACGGCAAAACAACATCATTATATGTAAAGCACTGTAATATTCCCCGTTTAAATTTATTCTGATTTATGAGAGGTATTTTAAATGGATTCACTTGTACGATCCGTAAGCTCATACCCCGCCATTACCATTCTCGACCCGGGCGGATACGCGGGCGCGGTAAGCAGCAGCGATACTTTCGCCATGTACCTTTTCACCAACGGCGCCGAAAAAATATTCGGCGGCCCGGAAGCGCTCGACGCGGCGTTGGGGCTTGACAAAACCCCTTACGACACCATATTGGGACTGAATATAACCGATATCGTAAGTACGCCAAGCCTCCCCGAAGAAAAAGACGAGATCGAAGGCATTATCGGGGGTGATGAAAACGGTTCCCTTCCCCAAGCCCCCGAAAAAGCGGATGCGGAAAAATTTTACTCTGATATAGAAAAAGCGCTTCCCTTTTCGGTAGCCGAAGAAAAGGAAAAAGAAGTCCTTTTCAGCGATATGTACGTTCCCTCCGCCGCCAACGGCCACGCTTTAAGCGAAGCGGAAAAGGAAAGTATCTCCTATGAGGATTATACCGAAAGACACAAAAGCCTGATGAGCCTTTTTGACGAGGATCCGACCGCTCTCCGCGTTCCGGTGGGGGCGGGCGGTCTTCCCGTGCTGATGGCCGAAATCCTCCGTTCGGTGTCCGAGGGTGGGTCTCTTGAAGATGTTTTATGGGAGCAAATTGACGGGTACGGGCAAACCGTCTCTTCCGATAACGCCGATCTGTTCTGGATCGACACGGAAAGCGGCCGGGTGTTGGGCGCCGGCAGGTTTGGAAGAACCGTGGCCGACGGCGAATGGAAATCGCTGTTCGATGACGACGATGCCGTTCTTAAAGCGGCGGACGATTTGGAGTCTTTTATAAGATACGCGGTTTTCCCTATTGCCGGCGACGATCCCGAAAGAGTTAAAGAATTCCTTCAGCACCTTATGAATAAACAGGCCTATGCCGACTACGCCCGCTTTATACTGGATCTTGACCCCGACGCGGACATAAACGGCGTAATGGAGCTTATAAAAGCTAATCTTACCGCCGCGGGAATAATGAGCGGAGCATTAGGCGGCGAAAAAGAACCCGATAACGGCAATACTCTTACTCCCGAAAAAGAGCTGGCCGAATTGTTGGAAAGCGCTGAAACCCGCAGCGACAGCGAGAACCTGTAAATGACAGCGAACAGCCGTAAAAAGGTACACATATTCGCATATACAAAATAAACGTATAAACGTTAAAACCAATCACACAAAGGAAAGGAAAATAAATGGCGGAAATAAAACCCTTTAAGGGCTTGCGCTACACCGAAAAAGCGGGGGGTATAAAAAACCTCTGCTGTCCCCCCTATGACATTGTAAGCGGAGAACAAAGGCAAAACCTTATTGAAAAAAACGAATACAACATTATAAGGCTGGAGCTTCCCGCCCTCGAAGCGAACGAGGATTTCACCCCCTACCGCGAAGCGGCGGAAACCCTACGAAGCTGGCTGAGCGAGGGGATACTTAAGCGGGACGAAAAAGAAGCCGTGTATATTTACGAAATGGAGTTTTCCGTCCAAGGCAAAAGTCATAAGGTAAAGGGCTTTGTTTCCCTGGTAAAGGCGGAGCCCTTTGACAAAGAGATAATCCTCCCTCATGAGGAAACTTTGTCCAAGGCGAAAACCGACCGCTTTAACCTTATGAAAGCCACAGGCTGTAATTTCAGCCAGATATATTCCTTATACGCCGACGAGGACAATTCGGTATTCGATATCATAGAGCGCGCTTCCAAAAGAACTCCCGACAGCGAATTCACCGACGACGAAAACGTAACTCACCGTATGTGGATAGCCGACGACCCCGATACCCTTAAAACCCTTTCCGAAAAAATGGTGGATAAAAAGCTTTATATTGCCGACGGACACCACCGCTACGAAACCGCCCTTAATTATAAAAATTACGTAAGAGATAATTTGGACGAAACGGGCTCTTCCGATTATGTGACTATGATGCTTGTGAATATGGAAAACGAAGGCTTGACGGTTTTCCCTACTCACAGAATAGTGCGGGGGCTTGAAAGCTTCGATTATAAAAGCGTTTGCGATAAATGCGCCGAGTATTTTGAAATCACCCCCTATCTCAACAGGGAAAAAGGGGAAATCGGACTTGAGGAAGCCTATAAAAAAGGCGAAAAATCCTTCGTAATGTTTACCGGAGACAACAATTATACCCTTCTTAAGCTGAAAGACGCTTCCGTTATGGATAAATTGCTCCCAAACAAAAGCGAAGCCTTAAGAAATCTTGACGTAAGCGTTCTTCACACTCTGATTTTGGAGCGTATTTTTGGAATTGACAAGGAAAATATGGCCAAACAGATAAATCTTACCTACACCAGAAGCGCAGACGAAGCCCTCTCGGAGGTGGACGGACAAAGGGCGAACTGCTGCTTCCTCCTGAATCCCACAAGAGTATGGGAAATAAGAGACGTGGCGGCGGCAGGAGAAAAAATGCCCCAGAAATCCACTTATTTTTACCCCAAGCTTACCACGGGACTGGTTATGAACAAAATCTTTGACTGGTTCAAAGGAAAGGAATTGTTATAAACTATGAAAGCTGAAATACAAAAGGAGCTTGAAAACCATATCATTCCTTTCTGGAACGCGCTGTGCGACTATGAGAAGGGCGGATTTTACGGCCTTGTGAGCTATGACCTTCAAACGGACAAAAACGCCCCCAAGGGGGTGATACTTCATTCTCGAATACTCTGGTTTTACTCCAACTGCTACCTGACGCTGAAAAAAGAAGAGTATCTGGAAAAAGCGAAGCACTGCTTTGATTTTATGAAAAAGCACTGCGTGGACAAAGAATACGGCGGGGTATACTGGATGCTGAACGCCGACGGCTCCGTCGGCGACTCAATGAAGCACACCTATTGCCAGGCGTTTTTCATTTACGCAATGTCAAGCTATTACGACGCCTCAGGGGACAAGGAAGCCCTTGAACTGGCGCTGGACGTGTTTGAAACGGCGGAAAAAAAGTGCGTCGACTCCGTGGCCTATCTGGAAGCGCAAAGCAGGGAGTTTGAGCTTATCGAAAACGACGCTCTTTCCGAAAACGGACTTATGGCGGATAAAACCATGAACACGGTTTTGCACCTTATCGAAGCTTATACCGAGCTGTACAGGGTGTCAGAAAACGAAAAAGTCCTCGAAAGACTGATTTTTCAGCTTAAACTTACATATGACAAAATTTTCGATAAGGAAGGCTCGAAACTTCTGGTGTTCTTCGATAAGGAAATGAACGTGATCGGCGATATACATTCCTACGGCCACGATATCGAAGCCACATGGCTTCTGGACAGAGCCTGCGACATTATAGGCGGCAGCATCGGCAATACAAAAAGCGATATAAGCGGTTTTGATGAGCTTAAGAAAAACATATCGGAAATGAACCGAAAAATCGTGGAAAATATAGCCAAAACAGCTTATAAAGACGGCTCGATGCTCAACGAACGGGAAAACGACAAAATAAACACCTGGCGTATCTGGTGGGTACAGGCGGAAAGCGTAGTGGGCTTCCTGAACGCCTATGAAAGATACCGAATTCCCGAATACGAAAACATTTCACGTTCCGTATGGAATTACATCAAAGAAACCATAGTGGATAAGCGGGAAGGCGGCGAGTGGTACTCACAGCTTGACGAAAACAATGTCCCCGCAAGCTTCAAGCCCGAAGCCGACCCATGGAAATGCCCCTATCACAACGGCAGAATGTGCCTTGAGGTTATAAAAAGACTATGAAAAAATTCCGAACCCTCCCGAAAGGATTGCACAAAATGAAAAAAGAGCGTATCAGTATTAAAATTAAAAAAATATCATGCGCTTTGCTGCCCCTTGCCCTTGTTTTATCCTCCGGGTGCTCCAAGGGCGTGGAAGGGGAAATCGAAATCCCCATATACGACGGAGTTCAGCGGGAGGATTACAAAACCTACGAGGTTAAGAGAATGAACCTTTCCTCCGGGGAAAAAACGGGAGCCGCCCTGGGATACGCTTTGTCGGATTCCCTTTATACCCCTGCGGGGGGAAATCTTGTGAGCTATGAGCTGTCAAGGCTTCAGGAGCTTAAAGAGGGCGATGTGATAGCGGTACTGGACAGCTCGTCTCTGGACTACACCTACAGAAGGCAGGAAATAATGACTCAAGCGGCCTACGAGGAAAGCCTCGCTTCGGGTACTGAGGCGGCAAGGCTGGAATACGAATACCAAAAAGCGGTGCTGGATTCGATACAGTATCAGATAGACAGCTACACCATAAGAGCCCCCTATGACTGCGTGGTTTCCGATGCCGCTCCCCTGACGGCGGGAGAAGAGCTGGAGGAAGGCACCTATATCTGCTCCATCGCTCACCCCGACGAGATATACGCCTATATAGGCGCTCCCTCCAAAAAAGAGGAATCGGATAAATACAGATTGGGGGCAAAGGTAACGGTAACCCTAACAGGAAACTCCTATGAGGGAACAATTGTAAGCGTCCCCAACAGCGGCTCATATAAATTCGACTTGAAATACACAAAGGAAAATATGCTGTTTGAAGCGCCGAAAACCGGCCCTACGGCGGCGGACAGCAGCCGGAACATAATTATCGGCTTTGAGCCGGAGGTTCTGGAAAAAATACTGGAGGAAACGCCCAACGCGGTGGTTGCTGGTTGGGCTACCGTGAATTACACCACGAGAGAGCTGAATAACGTTCTCGCGGTGCCTATGGGGGCGGTTTCAAACAGGGAAAACGCGTATGTTTATCTGATTAAAGACGGGGACAGGATACAAATGCCAGTGGATGTCGGAGGAACTATTGACGGTTACACGATTATTGTGGCGGGATTGAAAGAGGGCGACCTGATTTCGGAGTCGTACAAATAAAAAAGAAAAAAGCTGCGAAGCCGCCCCGATGCCTTTTTCACTTCCTTTTTGAATATCAAAAAGGAAGTGTGGTTCGGAGGAATCACACACCTCAATTCTGATTATGGTTATTTCCCTCCCCATATATTGTTTTATGTCTGATTTGGCTCTTTTTCATCATATTTTTAAAAAATTTAAGAGTTAATCGTAATGTAAATATTTACAAATTTCTGCCAAAGCCTTGCTTTTGTAAGCTTTTTTATGCGCTTCCATCAATTTTTTCTCTATCTATATTATCACTGTTGTATGGGATTGCTATAATTCAAGGCAGCAATACAAAATACAAAATAGTAAATATAAACTCTTGACAACTACTCCTTAAAAGTGTATAATATAAACAATAAAGGGACCGTAAAGGTTTCGACGGGGGCTGTGAACCTTGCCAAGCATGCAGAGTTCTCCTAAACTCTTTAATAATGGGTAATTTAAAATTAAACGCAGATAATAGATCTGAACTTGTAGCTGCCTAAGTGCGGCTGCCGTCCTGCCCGTGAATACTGCGGCTCGGGTCTTGGGCGTCGATGAGCAGTGAACGTTATCGGTAAGAGTCTTGTAGCCGATAATGAACTAAAGGACTACTGATTCGTGATCCTGTTTACCGGAGCACGAAGAGGGAAATAAAGTAGATAAACTAAGCATGTAGAAAAGTGAGCGGATTGGCTTTCGGACGCGAGTTCGACTCTCGCCGGTTCCACCAAACATCGTCAAATCCGAACATACCGTATTTCATATTTGTAAACGGTATGTTCGGAATAGTGATAATAAGGCAATAAAATTAACCCGTACGGTAACAACCACGCGGGTTTATTTATGTCCGAATCGAACACAACACCATTTTAAAAATTTATCCACTGCTTATCACACCAGCAAGACTTTCCATTATACATTATCTCCGCCCAAGTATACCCGCCGTTCCTATCGCTTTTCTCCGTCATCTTAACCTCCGTCCATTCAATGTCATTAACTTAAGAAAAAATGGCGGTATTAAGCCAAAAATTTAGGCTTACTCACTTTGGAAAGCTCCAAGAAAAAAATTTTAAAACGTGATATTTGGCTTAAAATCGTTTAAAATAAAATCTTTTTTTCAAGATGTTTTTAAAAGACTCTTATAAACCCGCATAAATAAAGGCTTTGGAGCTTAAGTTAATGACATTGCCGTCCCTTTGGGCAATTTAGTGATAATCTTTCCGCTTATACTCGCCATTTCCCTATCATATGTCTTTCTGTTTTTCTGCCCATTATTTTTACGCCGCAGCGCACCTTAACGAAAGCTTTGTTCCGCTGCCATACCTCGTTTTTTTCGCCGTGCAGTATATGCTTTTTTTCCGATGTTACCGCTCCGCAGTATACCTGTTGTCTGACACGCAAAACGCGAAATTTCAACAGGGTGTTGAAAGTGTGGAAAATTTTCAAATTTTTGTGCAAAGTAACCAAAATACAAAATCAAGGGGCGAAAAAAAAACTCGCCGCTTTTTTACATTTCAATAAGTTCCCCTATTTTACAATCAAGCGCCTTACAAATCCTTTCAACATACTACAGTTTAATAAAAGCGCAGTTGTTATTATACATATCGCAAACGGTAGAAGGTCTTATCTTTGCAATCCTCAGCTTTAAATGATCCTCTTTTTTAAATGTAACATCATACATATCTTCGGTGCCGTAGTAAGGCGGGTCAAGATAAAAGAAAGCGGTGGGACGATCATATACCTTTATTAAATCATAATAATCCTTATGTTCGATAACTACGTTTTTTAATCTTTCGCATACTGTTGAAAGATAATCGGCGGACTTTTGAAGAGGCTTGGTATTGCACCCAAATTCCCTCCCCTTTGAACCAAAAGAAATTCGTATTTTAATAAAATACCTCGCCGCCCTCTGGATATCGGTAAAGCCTTTGCAGTTAAGCTGTTCTATCGCGTCAAAAAACATTTCGTGGGAATTTTAAAAACCTTCTATTTCACGCTGAAGCTCACCGCTGTGATATTTTATGCAGCGCATAAGTCCGAGATGGAAAAACTTGCGTCCGAGCTGCCCGAGTACGAGACGGTTATCGCTATGCACGGTGTTGGTAAAATTCTTGCACCTCAAATGATTGCTGAAATCAGCGATATTCGCAACTTTCCAAAACGCTCATCACTTGCACGTTTTGCCGGAATTGAACCGCCGGAAAATCAATCCGGCAGCTACAATCAACATTCGCGGCGCATTTCTAAACAAGGCTCGCCGCGCCTCAGAAGAGCGTTATTTCAAGTGATGTGCTGCGTTTTGCAATTAAAGCACGACAACGAACCTACTTTTCAGTTCCTCGACCGCAAACGCGCCGAGGGCAAGCCATACAAAGTCTATATGATTGCTGGCGCGAATAAGTTTCTTCGCATTTACTATGCTTGAGTCAAGGAATGTATGGATATATTGGGGCAAAAAGATTAAGCGTTCTCCAAGTTGGTAATACTAATTTTGCCTGTAAGCAGGATAGGGCTACGCAGGAGTACGCCCCCGAGCGGCTTGACAGATGCGCAACACCGATTTGAAAGAACTGCCACCCGCATTTGTTGATACGGCTAATGACCGCATTATATCAACTTGGGAGCGGTTTTTTCTTTGTCCAAAATCGGGATGTGCTGTAATGCGATATACTCCGATGCGAAGCGTCGCTTTTGCGATTTTGCTCCGTGTCTGTTTTGTTGTACCTGTTTTTCATCCTTCTTATCTCCATAATTTTCCTGCTTCTTTTTCATTTTAGGTATTGACTTTTATTAGCAGATTTGTTGTTTTTGTTCTTGTAAGAACCTGTACCAATAGGCTTGACAACCCCAAAAAAATGTCATAATATAGTAATGATAGTAGAAAACAAACGAAAAGCGTATGAAACCGATTTGACGGACAGTCAATGGGAAATAATAGAACCGTTAATGTGGAAATCAGGCAATAAAAGCAAGTGGGAAAAGAGGGAACTAATCAACGCAGTGCTGTACGTTGTTGACAGCGGCTGCAAATGGAGACAATTGCCACATGATTTTCCACCGTATACAACGGTATCGAATTTTTACTATAAGGCAGTTCGTGAGGGTTTATGGGAGAAAATATTGAAAGTAACGGTCATCAAAACTCGGACAGAAGCAGGAAAATCATCTGAGCCGAGTTATGCTCTGATTGATTCACAAAGTGTAAAAACCGTATATTCTTCAGATAAACGGGGTTATGACGGGGAAAAAACAAAAGGACGAAAACGACATATAGTAACCGATATTATGGGAAATTTGCTTGCCGTTCACGTTCACGCTGCAAATATACATGACACAAAAGGCGAGGTGTATACTTTTGAAAAAGCGCTATATCATTATCCAAGTATAGAAGCCGGCTGTGCCGATGAGGGTTACAGAGGAACGTTCAAAAATACATTTGAAATATTCCATAACATTAGAATTGATATTTCAAAACAGATAAAGCCTGTTTTTGAGGTTATGCCCAAACGTTGGCGAGTGGAGAGAACCTTTTCATGGCTTGGTCATTCGAGACGTCTTTCTAAAGATTATGAAATCCAGACCGTTTATGCTGAAGCCATGATTATTATTATTTCGCATTTCCATACCTTACTTAAACGATTTTAGTTTATTGGTACAGGTTCTTATTTTTTTTGAACCATATGTAACGGTATCCGTTATGGTATGATTTAAAGAAAATCACATTGGAAAAACACACAGAAAGGAAGTGCCACTATGAAAATAAGGTTAAGCAAGCTTCTTGATGAAGCGGGTATGTCACAGGCAGAATTGGCGAGGAGCGCAAAAATACGCCCGTCGACCGTTTGCGATATGTATAATAACAACTGCGCTTTTATTAAGCTGGAGTATGTGGAGAGGATTTGTAAGGTGCTTGATTGTAAAATCGAGGAACTTATTGAAATGTAAAAAAGGGGCGAATTTTTTTCTCGCCGCTTAATTTTGTGTGTTGGTTAATTTGCACAAAAATTTGAAAGTTTTCCACAATTTCAACAGCCTGTTGAAATTTCGCGTTTTTCTCGTCAATTTTTCGCGTTTTGTGTGTCAGACAACATCTTCTCTGCTCTTGTATTTTCTTTTTTTATGTTTCCTTATTTTACCGTTTTTTCTAAAAGAGTAAATGTTGTGCCAGGGGCATTTTTTTGGGAGCAAAAAACAAACGATGACAACGGAATAAGAATGTTCTTACAAAAAACAGCCCCCCGTAAAGGGAGGCCGTTAAAGCTTGCTGAAAAAGCTTACTTTCTCTTCTTGGCGATAATGATAGCGCCTGCGGCGATAATGGCTACGCCTGCAACAGCTGCTACGCCTTCAACGCCGGTGTCAGCATTGTTCTTGTCGGAAGTTGCGGGAGCGTTGTTAGCGTCGCCTGCGGGAGCTTCGGTAGCTGCCTCGGTAGCGGCTTCGGTAGAACCTTCGATACCGGAAACAGTGAAGTTGATGGTCATTGTTTTCCAAGCGCCGATAGACTTGCCGAGAGCGGTAGGAGTGCACTTGGAGAGGTCGCCGCCAACAACACGGCCGTCTTCGGGAACAGCGGATACCCACTCGTTGTAAAGGTTTACTCTGGTTTCGATTCCGTCGTCGGAAGAAGTGTAGGGAACGCCTTCCAAAGCAACTTCTGTACCGTCAACCTCTACGGAATCAATGGTCAAAATCATGCCGGGGAAAAGAACCTCGCCATTGGGAACGGAGAGAGCAGCAAACGCCAGGTCGGTGCTGCCTTCAGCGGTAGCGGCTTCACCGGTGCTCTCATCGGTAAAGGAAGCTACGGCGTGAAGTGTTACGCTGTAGGAGCCGTTGCCGGTGATCTTAACGGTGTCGTTGTAGGAAGCATATTCTTTTCCATCGTTATAGAAAGAAGCGAGCCAGTCGCCGCCTGCAAACTGTACATATGCTTCGCCGTCCGCAACTGCAAACGCGGAAACAGCCATAGCGGAAACCGCCAAAGCCGACGCTGCGCAGCCTGCAATGATTTTTTTGATATTCATTTTGGTTTTCCTCCGATTAAAAATTTTATACTTTAATTATATTAGATTATAACTTAAATTACAATGGGCACTTTGTATAATCTTAAACGTTTACATTTGTTGAAACCTAACACTTTTGCCAAATGCCGGAAAAAGTGCCCAAATGTTGTATATAACCGCTTTAAGAGCGTACAATTATAGTGTCCGCGAAAGTGTCCACGCAAAAAATATTTTTTGAAAAATCATAGCGCTTATGCAAATTTGTCGATTTTTAAAGCCTGTAAAATTATTGTTCCCCGTAAAAATTTTGCTTTTGTTACCGCCCCGCCCTGAACTTGATTTCGTTGTCAGAATCAAGGTAAAAAACCACGGGAGGATTTTCTATATTGTTGTCAAAGGTGGAGGTATAAAGCTTAATGGAAACGCCGGGGAAACATTTTTTCTGTACGATAAGCTGTAAAAGTCGGCTTTTTGCCAAAACCTTTTCGTTATCTTCTATTTTGGCGCTCATTTCCGCCAGCGTGTTGCGCTCATTCATAATAAAAAGGAACGCCTGCTTGCGAGTCGCCTCCTGCTGAGGAGTAAGAGGCTGAACCTGTCGCAGCTGATTAAGTTTTTCGTACAGATTTTTGAGCTTTTTATAATTTTCGGTCAATATTTTAAAATTGTCGCTAAGTTCATGATGGCTTTTAAGGAGCAAAGTGGTGTTGCCTAAATTTATAATCGTTTTGGTATAGCTGTCGGAACCTACCTGAGCCGCCGTAATGTTTTCGTAGGAAATACACTCGCCGCCAACTATTACGCCCTTGCCCCCCTGAACGGTAACCCCGCCCTCGCTCAGAACGTTACAGTTGACCAGCGACCTGGACTGCAAATGCCCTTTACAGTTTATATTACAGTTTTCGGCAAAGGACATTGCGATATCCCCTTCGCAGATAAGCTGGGAATGTACCGCTCCGCTTTTAATATCTATGGCCTGACTCGCATGAATAACCGCGTTGGTGACGTTTTCTTTAACCGTCACTCTTTTTCCTTTTACCGTGTATCCCTCGAAAACACCGCCCTTTACCATAACGTCGCCAACAAAGTCGATATTTCCCACCGAGGAATCCACGTGTCCCGCGATAGTCACCACCGTGTCGACGATAAACCTATCCTTATCCCAGCGCAGATTGCCGTCATCGGCGGCAAAAATCTTGGTCTGATCATTGCTCAATATCGTTCCGGGGCCTATGGAAAATACCGGCGGTTTTCCGGGAGCGGGCTTGATTTCCGCGCCTCTTATATCGATACCCGGAGAGCCTTCGGTGTGATATTTTATGGTGGCGAGAAGAGTGCCTTTTTTTATGTTGCGCACTCTGCCCAGTTCCTTGAAATTCACTATTCCCGTTTCCTCGTCGATTGAAGGCTTAAACTCGTTCTTCGGGTCATAGTTGTAGAACACCTTTCCGTCCTCGCCGTCGTTGGCGGGAATGGCTTCCGCCACAATGGCGCTTTTGTTTTCGGGAAGGTCGGCCAAGTATTCCTCTATCCTTTTTTCATCTATACACGCCGTAACGCCGCACTTTTTAAGTTCGGCTATTACGTCCTCCTTGGTGATTTCCACACCGCCGTTCTGGGCTCTGGTAACAAGCGCTTTCGCCCACATAAAGTACTCGTCCACAAAAACGCTTACCTTGCCGTTTATTGAAATACTGTTGAAATCGTCTGCCATAATTATTTTCTCCTTATTCTAAGGTAAGTGTTCTTCATTGCTTCCTCATATCAGCTTTTTAACGCCGTGTTCCGTTCTTCGCCGTTATTTTTTTCCGTCTCCGTTCGGTCAAGCTCTTTAAGCTTATCTTCCGTATCCGCGCCATACATCAAATGTGAGTTGTTGTATACCTGATTTTCCGATTTACATACCTTAAGCGCTTTTTCCGCCTGCGCAAAGGCCTCGCCGAAACTCGTTTCGTGAGAAGGCGCCGAGCTTGCCGCGCTGAAAGTAATGTTTATATAAGTGCTGTTTATTTTAATAGGCTCGGAGAAAACGGGCAAAAGCTTTACGATCTGGCTGTCGGGATGATCCTTTTCCGTTACGGCCAGCATACCTATAATAAACGTATCGTCGTCGGCCCTGCCTATAATGCATTTTCCCTTCTGATTTGCCCAGAGAAGCTCTGTCACTTTTCTGAGCACCATATCGCCGAATTCGTAGCCGTACTGATTGTTTATAAATCTGAAACGATTTATGTTGAGAAGCACTATCGCCTGTTTTCGGCCTTTTTTCAATTCGTCGTCGTACTGTCCCCCGAGAGCGGATTTTAAGAGCGCTCCGGTAAGGCCGTCGCATACCGATTTAAAGTGAAGGTCAAGGGCTATTCCCTTAAGCTCGTTTATATTGGAAATGCGGCCTATTACCTTTTCCACCTTGTTTCCGCTGTGAGAAACCACCTGAGCCGTGTGCTCAACCCATATGTAATCGCCCGCCTTGTTCCTTATCCTGTATTCATAAGTCATAATATGTTCGGGCATTATCATCATATGAGAGTAATCGAAAAATCTGTCCACGAAGCCTTCGCGGTAATCGGGGTGAATGTTTTCCCAATAAGGTCTGCGTTCCCCGTCAAAGTCGCTCATATTTCCCAATCCGAAAAGATCGTCGGCCATTTCCGGATTAAGGCTGACCAATTTGTTTTCGGGTACGTCCACTTCATAAATAACGTCTTTGGCGCTTTGAATGAGAAAGCGGTTTTTGATCTGCTCGCTTTCCAGTTTGTGCTCAAGCTCGGATTCGGCGTCGATGTCGTGGATGGTTCCAACCACCGCCCTTTGCTCGTCGGAGTCGAAACCGTCGGCGCCGTTGCCCCTTATTCTTACCGTAACGGTTTTGTGGGGAGATACCGTAAGACCCACGACTATATTGAAATTGTTTATGACTCTTTCCCTTGTATTTTTCAAAGCCCTTTCAAATTCCGGAAGGTCGGAGGGCTGTATATGATTTCTTATATCGCTGCTGCTGTTTAACGTGACATAACCGTAGTTTCTGTTCCAATATTCGCCGTATCTGAAAGAACAGCCTCTGTCCGTAATACGCCAGAAGATCTCGCTGCTTACCTCCATCTCTGCGGCAATGGCAACGTTATTTCGGCGCGCCTCATCGAAAAGTCTGCTTTGCTCTTCCACCCAGCGGGAAAGCTGTTCGGGAAGGGGATCGCCGCCGTTAACGGACATAAGAGCGTCCGTGTCCTCTTTTACGAAGGCGGAAAGCACCTGCTCGAAGGAATCCGAAAACTGTTTTCTTATTTTTCTCACGATAACGGTGCAAATAATCGCCCATGCTACGCAAATCACCATCATAAGCGGCACGAACCATATAAGCACATCGGTTTTAAGCCCGCCAAAAATAAGCGCGGCGGAAACAGCTACGCAGACTGCAGAAAAAAGCGCCGCCGTCAGAACATATATTGGTGCCAACTTCAATATCAACGCTTTTTTCATTTTTACGATCATTCCTTTCGCTCGCCCTTCCGAATCCGTTTGTTTCATATCGGGCGGTCGGAGCGCATAACACCGGTCTTTAATCAGGTTCTTATCGGATTGAAGATCTTGCTGAAAGAGCCGAATCCTCGGTCTTGGCTTTTGTTTTTCAGATTATTGGCACAGTGCTCCTTCTATATTATACTTCAAATTTGTGAAAATGTCAATATTTTTATTATTTTCCTTTGGGAATTTTTGGTTATTTTTTTACTGAGTAAAAATAAAACGAACGGGGCAGTAAAAAACGATTCTTTTACGGCTCCGTCCGTTTTAAAATGTTACTCCACCGATTTCAGCGCCTCGATCATATCAACTTTTTTAAGATGTCCGTGCATATAGACTATAACGACAATGCTGAACACCATTGTAATGAGCGCCGAGAACAGATAGCTCGGGACGCCGATCTCCCTTCCGAACATCACCAGGTCGATCTCCGCCGTCCGTATAATGAACTGAGAAAGGAAGGTTCCGCCGAAAAGACCCACGGCTATTCCCATAAGAGTCAATATAAGCGTCTCTCTGAAAATATAATTGTCCACCTCCAGGTCGTAAAAGCCCATTACCTTCAGCGTCGCTATCTCTCTTATCCGCTCCGTTATGTTTATGTTGATAAGGTTGTACAGCACTACGAAGGCCAACGCTCCCGCGCTTACTATAAGAACTCCCACAACCGAGTTGAGAGCGTCCAGCATGGTGGACATGGTTTTTACAAGGCTGTCCTTAAAGTTAACCGAAAGTACGGCGTTGGTGGCCAAAAGCTCCGCCGAAAAACGCTCCTGTTCCGCTTTTTCCGTAAGAACGCCGCCTTCCCGCTCCTTGAACGCCATAATGTTGTATTCCGGCTCTTCCCCGAAAAGCTCCGTGTAAAGCTCCCTTGACATATAAACGTAGTGATTTGGATAGTTTTCGGTACAGGCGGACACCTCAAGACGACGCTTATCCTCACCCTCGCGGTAAATGTCTATCCCGTCCCCCGCCTCTATATCCAGAAGTACGGACAGCTTTTCGTCCACGATAACCCTGTCGTCGTAAAATTCAAAGCTTTCTCCCGTCTCCCTGTCCCTGAACACGAAAAGCTTTAAAAATTCCTCTTTGTTTTCGGGCACTGTCAGGTACGCGTCCGCCGTTTTTCCCTCCGACTCCACGGTGAGTTTTTTCTGAAGGTATTTTACGGTATCACAGTTGTTTTTCTCGATAACGTTCAGTATCTGTTGGGTATCTCCGTCGTCCACGCTGTCATAGGCGAAAAATCCGTCGTACAGTGTCAGCTCGTTATACTGCTTGTTTATGATATCGCTTATGGAATCCTCCAGGGCGAAGCCCACCAGCGTAAGCGCGGTACAGCCCGCTATCCCCACAATGGTCATAAACATTCTTCTTTTGTATCTGAACAGGTTGCGGGCGGTCACTTTGCCGTTAAAGCCCACTTTTTTCCAGAGGGGCAGTTTGTCCAGAAGTATCTTTTTCCCCGCTCTCGGCGCCTTGGGGCGCATAAGCTGGGCAGGCTGTTCCGAAAGCTCCGATTTACAGGAAAAGAACACCGTGAGCGCCACCGCCGAAACGGATACCAGTATGCAAAACAGGGTGAGAATCCAGTCGGTGGGAATCGACAGCTCCGATATGGTGTACATCATTCCATAGGCCTTTATTATCACAAAGGGGAACAGCTTTTGCCCCGCCACCGCCCCGAAAATCCCTCCGAGAACCGTTGCGGTCAGAGCGTAAAACATATACTTGTAAATTATTTGTCCGTTGGTGTAGCCCAGCGCCTTTAAGGTACCTATCTGGGATCTTTGCTCCTCCACCATTCGGGTCATGGTGGTGAGACATACCAAGGCCGCCACAAGGATAAAGAAAATCGGGAACACCGAAGCGATGTTGTTTATGCGTTCCGCGTTCTGTCCGTATTCCGCGTAGCCGGGGCTGTCTTCCCTATCGAATACGTACCAGGTGGGGTTTTCCAGATCGAGAAGCTCTCTTTTGGCGTCCCTGATTTTTTGCTCTCCCTCGTCTATTTCGGTCTTGGCCTCGGTTCTTCCCTTTTCGTACTCCTTTAAGCCGTCGGCGTATTTGTCGCGGCCCTCCTGAAGCTCCGCCATACCCTTGGCGTAATCAACCTCGCCCTGACGATAATCGTCTATGCCCTTCTGATATTCCTTTTCGGCGTTGTCCAGTTTGAGCTTGTTATCGTTAAGGGTTCGCCGACCGTTGGTTTCTTCGTTTTCCAGCGTGCGCTTGGCTTCCTCAAGCTGAGCGTATCCCGTCTTGAATTCCTCTCCCGCGGCGTTGATTTTTTCCCCCGCCGCCTTAAGCTCCGCGTTGACCTTGGCCAATTCCTCCGCCGTGGCGTCCAGCTTTGCTTTGGCGGCTTCGAGACGGGTCATCTCCATATTTACCTCAATCGCCGAGGGAAGAGTATAGGTAAACTCGTAAATGGCTTTGGTCACATATTCGGGAATTATTATGGTTATTCCGTCGTTTTCGTTCTGGTCGAGATAATCGCGGTACTCTATTCCGGGAAGATTAACCCCCAGCGCCTCCGCCACGTCAAAAACGTCGATATAATCCTTGTAATAGCTGTCCAAAAGGCTATAATAGCCGTAACCCTCGTTGTATCCCGCAAGGCCGCTTTTGTATTCATCATCGGCGCTCCTGAACTGCCTTACGTTTTGGTTGTATTCCTCCAAACCCAGCAGATAGTTTGCATAGTTTTCGTCAATTTGTCTGCGCTGTTCCGAAAGCTGTACCTTGGCCTTATTTATCCTGTCGTTGAACTCCTCCGCGCCGCTGTAATAAAGGGCGGTGTTTTCGTCCAGCTCTTTTCGGGCGTCGTTGAGGGTCTGTTTGGCTTCCTCCAGCTTATCCTTGGCGTCGTTCAGCTCCTTTTGGCCTTCCTCTATCTCCTTAAGAGAGTCGTCCAGCTTCTTTTTCGCGTCGCCAAGCTCCTTGTCCGCCTTTTCTTTAGCGTCGTTCAGCTCTTTTTCCGCTTTTTCGATCTCTTTGTTGGCCTCGTTCAGGATTTCGTCGTATCTTTCGATCTCCCTGTTTTCGCCTATGCTTTCCAAAATCGCCGTGAGCCTTTCGTTTTCCCTGTCATATTCCGATGAATAGGCTCTTAGAGCGGCAAGACTGTCGGCGGTAAGATACAGCTCCGTGTATACCTCCACGGTGAAATTTTCTTCGGGTATATACATAAGGCTGCTTATATTGCCGTTTCCGACGGTGGTGTTTCCTCTTGAGGACATATCTATATAAGAGGGGGATACAAACGTGCCCACCACCGTATATTCCGTAACCGAGACCGTGTCTTCTATGTCGCTTTCGTCTCCGGAAATTATGGTCATTTTATCACCGGGGCGGCGGACAGTGGCCAGTCCTCCGCTGTCCGCAAGGCACTCTCCGGGCTTTTCCGGAAAACGGCCCTCCGTCAGCTCCGGCTTGTTAACCTCATTGTTTTTTCCGTATTCCGAAAGGGACATAACCCTCACTATCTCATCGCTCTCCCCGTTCTTCACCAACACGTCGGCGAAATAGCCGGGATATACCGTAACGCCGTCGATACCGTTCAAAGCCGCGATATCCTCTTCGGTAAAGCCTAAAGTGGAAATAAGACGGTAATGGGACAGATTGGATTTTTTATAATAGACGTCGGCGGAATTCTTCATATCGGGGGCGGTGCTGTTTACCCCCGCGAAAAAGGCTATTCCTATGGCCACTATGGAAAAAATGGATAAAAAGCGGCTTTTTGTTTTGAATATTTCAATGACGGTATTCTTCTGAAGAGCACTTTTCATTAAAAACAACCTCGGTTTCTTACCATTCTGTCTCTGTTTTTGTTTTTTACCACTCTATCTCTTCAACGGGTGTGGGGGAGGAGTTAAGCTCGATACGGCTCACCCGGCTGTTTTTCAGATAAATTATCCTGTCCGCCATAGGGGCGATGGCGGAATTGTGAGTAACTAAAATAACCGTCATACCGCTGCTTCGGCAGGTATCCTGAAGCAGCTTAAGTATAAGCTTACCCGTGTTGTAATCCAACGCTCCGGTGGGCTCGTCGCAAAGAAGGAGCTTCGGTTTTTTCGCCAAGGCGCGGGCGATGGCCACCCGCTGCTGTTCTCCGCCGGAAAGCTGTGAGGGGAAGTTATCCAGCCTTTCGGCCAATCCTACGCTGGCGAGTATCTCCTCGGCTGGGATTACGTCGGAACAGGTCTGAGCCGCCAATTCCACGTTTTCCTTGGCGGTAAGGTTGGGTATAAGATTATAGAACTGAAAGACGAAACCTATTTCGTTTCTTCGATAGCCTATCAGCTTTTTTCGGTTATAAGCGGCGATGTCGTTTCCGTCCACGGAAATTTCTCCGCCGTCGGCGGTATCCATTCCCCCAAGAAGGTTAAGAACGGTGGTTTTTCCCGATCCCGAAGGACCCAAAATAATTGCAAGCTCGCCCTTTTCTATTGAAAACTCTATGTTGTCGGCGGCGGAAATTGTCACTTCGCCCACCTTATAACGTTTACAAACGTTCTTTAATTGTACAAAACTCATTTTTCCGATCACCCTCAATAAAATTCATTCTTCGAGCCGCGCACAAATCCGGGGGGCGGTACGCAAAAAGTGCACCCCCAAAAAAATCGCCGAACGGGAATAGACGCGCGGTAAAGCCAACTCCCCCGATATTCTATAATATAAAGTATATCATACGCCCGCATAAAAAGCAAGGCGTAAATAAAAGATTTCGTTATATTTTCACGTTAAAGAAAAATTTCTTTTCGCGCTTGTTTTTTATGTGAAAGCGTGATATAATGAATAAGAACCTGTCCCTACGGAAACGGGTTCCGAATAACGGGAAGGGAACCGAAACAATGGATCATTACAACGAACAGCTTATTCGCAAGCTAAGCGAGCCTAAGGACATTTTTCTGAGGATACTTATATGTTTTCTCACCTCGGCGGTAATTTTCATCTGTGTGGGGGCCATGATACTTTTCGGCTTTCCAATGCTGATTATAATAGCCGCGGGAGCCTGTTACCTGGCGTATCTTCTTTTAAGCGGCACTTTTATCGAATATGAGTATATTGTTACCAATAACGACCTGGATATTGATAAAATTTCGGGCAAAAGGAAGCGCAAAAGACTTATCACCGTTAAGCTGGACACCGTAAGAAGCTGGGGGGAATACACGGGAAAGACGGATCCGAACGCCAACGCCACGGTAATGGCCAGCGACGCTACGGGAAGGAATATGTGGTATCTGGACGCGGATCACGAAAAATACGGAAAAGTAACGGTGCTTTTCACCCCCTCGGAGGAAACGGTTTACAACATTAACTTCGGAGTTCCGTATTCGGCGAGGAAAAAGCTGGCTCCCCGCGACGATGGTCGAAATAAGGAATCGGACGGAAATTTATAAGAATTTAAAAAAACGCGTAAAGCCGCTGTCCGGTTTAAGGCCGGATAACGGCTTTACGCGTTTTTTCGAGGTAAAACATACTGTTACGAAAATCGATTTGCCGGCAGTAGACTGCATACTGATTAAAAAACAATCTATACCGCAAAAGCCGACGAAACTGCCGCTTCAGCCTGATAACAGGAGTTCCCGCGACAATGCCAAGCGCTTCGTGAAACGGCAGTTTCGCCCGCTTCCGAGGTATAATTTGATTTAAAATCGGTAAAAACAGCGCGCCCAATCCTCCGCTCAAACAAATCTGATTTTTACCCCGTCCATATGTAAAATACAAAATTTAAGGTTTTGTTACACCTTTCGGCAATAAAATTTAAAAAAACGGAAATTTCTACAAAAAACTCCAAAGTTTTAGTTATACTAAAAACCAATTAAACAATAGACAAAAACGACAAAATATGGTATACTAAAACAGGGTGAAAAAAATGCCAAAAACATATAAAATTAGCACAAAAAATGTAGCTGAAATAAAAGAAAAAAGAAA
>CATLBH010000005.1 GCA_949878745.1 uncultured Ruminiclostridium sp.
GTATTTCCTCTTCTGTCAGGGTGACAATGTAACGTGGCATATTTGCATCCTCCTATACCTTTTCCTTAGAGTATAACATATTTGCACGTTGTTGTAAAGTTATATTACTAACTGGATGCACTACTATATGTCGATATTCTTCGTTATTCCAGCTCAAGATCCAGATCGTCTATTATTTCCTGTCTCATAAGCCTCGAAACGCCCTTTTCCTGCATAAATACTCCGTAAAGCACATCGCAGCCTTCTATGGTTCCCCGCCTGTGGGTGATTACCATAAGCTGAGTGCTCCCGGAAAATCTTTTTAGGTAAGTTATGTATTTCACTACGTTTATCTCGTCAAGAGCCGCGTCTACCTCGTCAAGCATACAGAAGGGTGTGGGACGGTGAAGAAGTATGGCGAAATAGATAGTGATGGCCACCATAGTCTGTTCGCCGCCCGAAAGGGAAATGAGGTTTTTTATGAGCTTTCCCGGAGGGGCGGCAAAAATTTCTATTCCGCTGTTTAATACGTCCTCGGGATCGGTCAGCTCAAGATGGGCGCTGCCGCCGCCGAAAACCTCCGTGAAAATACGCTTAAAATGGTCGTTTATGCTGTTAAAGCCTTCCAGGAAACGGGCTTTTATTTCCGCCGTAAGGTTTTCTATCAGCTTTTCCAGCTCGCGCTTGGATTTTTCCACGTCGTCAAGCTGGCTTTTAAGCTCGCCATAGCGGGCGGACACCTCTTCATATTCTTCTATGGAGGCAAGATTGACGTTTCCGAGAGCCGATATTCTGCGCCTGAGCTCCGCCAACTGTCCCCTGGCGGACTTTATATCCTCGGGAAGCACCGCCAAGCCTTCCGCTTCGCTTGGGGCAAGCTCATAGCGCTCCCAGAGGGAGGATTTTATTCTGTCACGCTCCTTTTCTGCGGCGTTTTTCCTTTCCTTAGCAACGGCAAGGGCATTGGAAAATTTTTCTTTGGCTTCTATTTTTTCTCTTATTTCTCGGTTTATCTCGGTGACGCGTTTGTCCAGGGCGTTCATTTGGGCGATAAGCTCAGCCGCCTGATCGTTTCCGCCGTCCGCTTCGGTTTTCAGGGTTTCGGCGCGCTTTTCCTTTTCTTCGATTTCCAGCTTGAACTGCTCGATCTTGCTTTCCTGTTCTCCGATTTCACGCTGAAGGTCGGTGCCGCCCAGCTCGAACTGTTTCAGGCTTTCGAGAGCGTCCGCTTTCTGACCCTCAATGCGTTCGATATCCTTTTTCACGGAGAGGTTTTCCATTCCTAGCTCGGTAATACGATCGCCCAGCTTGTTTCTTTCTTCAAGACGGGTTTTGATTCCCTCGTCGGCCTTTTCTATTTCCTCCGAAATTAGACGTATATTTTCCTCGCATTCGTCAAGCTGTCTTTGACAGTCCTCGATCAGGTTGGCGTATTTTTTTAAGTCGCTTTCGCTTTTGGCCGTGATTTCCTCGGCGCTCTCCTGCTGCTGCTCCAACTGGGCTATAAGCTCCTTCAAGCCGCCTATTTCCGCGGCGATACCCGCTTCTTCGGCTCCGCACAGGGAAAGCTGCTCCTTAAAGCCCTCCATTTCGATGGACATTTTGTTGACTTCCTCCCGAAGCTTAAAAAGCTCACTCTCGGAGTTCTTCATTTTTCCCGACAAAAGGGCGGTTTTTTCCTTTAGCTTTTCTATTTCCCTATTGCGGGTAATTATGCCCGCCGAATCTCGGACGGAGCCGCCGGTAAAGGAACCTCCAGCGTTGATGACCTGACCGTCCAAGGTCACCATTTTGAATTTATAGCCGTGTTTTTTGGCTATGACGGTGGCGGTGTCTATATCCTCTATGATGGCGCAGCGACCCAAAACAAAGCGGATAATTCCCCGATATTTTTCGTCGCAGTCCACAAGCTCGCTGGCTATACCCTCATAGCCGTATTCGCTGTCAAGTCCGTTTACGGTTAATATGTTTCCGTTTACGGAGGTTAAGGGGAGGAAGGTGGCGCGGCCGCCCTTTGTTTCCTTAAGGTAGCGCATACACCTTTTAGCGGTTTCCTCGTTGTTTACTATAATGTTTTGAAGGGCGGCGCCCAGAGCGGTTTCCACCGCCACGGCGTATTTTCCGTCCACCTTGATAACGTCCGCCACGGTGCCTTCTATTCCGCTTATCCTGCCCTGTCTCGAAGCGGTTATCACCGACTTTACGCTTGTGATATAGCCCGCCATATTTTTTTCCACATCGGAGAGGGCTTCGAGTCTTGTTTTGCTTTGCTCGTACTCGCGGCGGAGCTGTTCGAAGGCGGACTGGGCTTCCTTAAGCTTTCCGTTTTTTGTTTCGAAAAGCTTTGAGTAACCGTTCAGCTTGTTTTCAGCTTCCGACTTTTTTTCGGCGTTTTCCTCCAGGGATTTTTGAAGCTCGCGCCTTTTCTGTCTTTGCTCGGCAAGCTTTTCCTCGTTGACTTTAAAACGCTCTTCCGAGCCGCTCATACGGTTCTTTATTTCCTCGGTGTTTTGTTTGGCGGATACCATTGTAAGGTTCAATTCGGTTTTTTTGGACAATAAACCTGCCTGGCGGCTTTCCAAAAGCTTAAACTCGCTGTCGGAGCGGTCGCTTTCCTCTGTCATTTCGGACAGCTTCGCGCCCAATTCCTTCGCCTTTTCCTCGTTTTTCAAAAGGTGGGTTTTCTTTTCGGATATTTCGGCCGTAAGCGCCTCTATACGCTCTTTAAGCTCACCCGCGCCCTTTTCGCCGTCCTTTATGCGCTGCTTAAGCTGTTCGATTTTCTCATAGCAATGGACGATCTCGTTTTCCAGAACCGCTTTTTCTCTGTCCGCCTGAGCCAAGCTGTCCCTGACCCTGTCGCTTTGGCGGCGCAGCTCGTCCTGTCGGGCGGTAAGAAGCATCTTTTTTTCGGCGATCTGTTCGTTTTCCTCTTCAAGCTGTTCGGTTTCCCTTTCAAAATGCTCGCACTCGCCTTGATTCGCCAATATTTTGTTGTCGGCTTCTATCAGCTCGGTATCTATTCTCTTAAGATCCCATACGCTTATGCCTATATCCAGAGCCTTTTCCTGCTCCATAAGAGCTATGGCCTGACGCGCCTTTTCCGACTGTCTTTCCAGTACGGGGATACGGGAGGACAGTTCGGATTCTATGTCCTTAAGGCGGGTTATGTTGTCGTTGGCGCGGTCTAAATC
This sequence comes from uncultured Ruminiclostridium sp., assembly GCA_949878745.1. Lineage (GTDB taxonomy): Bacteria > Bacillota > Clostridia > Oscillospirales > Ruminococcaceae > Ruminiclostridium_E. The sequence continues at coordinate 3,174 of CATLBH010000005.1, forward strand.
TCTTTCCGCCTCCTGTTTTTTATGTAAAAATCGGGAAACGCCCGCGGCTTCCTCGAAAAGCTCACGGCGCTGATTCACTTTGCTGTTTATTATTTCGCTTACTCGTCCCTGACCGATTACGGAATATCCGTCGCGGCCGAGACCCGTGCCCATCAGAAGCTCGCTTATGTCTTTAAGGCGACATTTTTGCTCGTTAATAAGGTATTCGCTGTCGCCGGTGCGGTAAAGCTTTCTGGTTACGGTCACCTCGTCACTGTCCACGTCAAGAGTGCGGTCGGTGTTGTCTATCACCAAAGACACTCTGGCGTAGCCCATGGGCTTTCTGGAAACGGTACCGTGAAAAATAACGTCCTCCATTTTGTCGCCGCGCAGAGTTTTTGCGCCCTGTTCGCCCATTACCCAGCGGAGAGCGTCGCTTATATTGCTTTTTCCGTTTCCGTTGCTTCCCACTATGGCGGTCATTTTTTTATCAAAATTAAGGACCGTCTTGTCCGCAAAGGACTTGAAGCCCTGAATTTCCATGGTTTTAAAAAACATTGATTACCTCTTTATTATGAAACGGTTTTTATTTCCAGATAAACTCCCGTTTTTTCCTTTATTTTAAAAGTAATTCCTTCCTTAGCAAGCAGCGCTTTGTTTTGCCCGCCATGTCCCACAACCGTTCCGATATTTCTCTTGTCGGTGTAAACCACAAAACGTTCGCCGCCCAGCTTGGCCATTTGCTCCCTCATTCTCATAAGCATAATACGGCTTCTTACTATTTCGCCCAACGCCTGATGATAAACGCCGCCGGTCATTTGCTCCTCCACCCCTTCGGAGGCGTGAAGCCCCAGACGTATTACGGGAATGTTTTTTCCCTCAAAAAACAAAAGCAGCTCGGCGCACAGGTCAACGGTTTCCTCGAAGGAAAAACTTTCGTAAAGTCCTTGTTTTCTCAGCTCGTCAAGCAGGGTGCCTTTAAGTATCACGGTGGGGTATATACGCACGGTATCCGCTTTAAGCTCCGCGAATTCGCGGGCAGTTTCGATACAATAACAGGGCTTGTCCTTATAAAGTCCGGTCATCATCTGAAGGCCTAATTCTATGCCATAAGATTTTATAAGGCGGCTCGCTTTTCGCACGTCCTCGGCGGTATGTCCCCTTAAATTGGCCTTAAGCACTTCGTCGTTCATACTCTGGGCTCCCAGCTCCACCGCCGTTACATTGTAAAGCTTAAGCTCGTCCAGAATACCTTCGTCTATACAATCGGGGCGAGTGGAACAGCGTATTCCCGCGTATTGTTCGGGAAACTCTTTAACATACTCCGAAGCGGCATAAAGAAGGGCGCGGCGGTAATCCTTGTCCACCGCCGTAAAGCTTCCTCCGAAAAAGGCGATTTCCGCTTTTAAACCGCTTTGGGCAAGGGTATTCACCTGTCCCGCCAATATGGCTCTCACCTCTTCGGGAGTCGGGGCTCTTTCGCTGCCGCTTATGAAGCGCTGGTTGCAGAAGGAGCAGGTGTTGGGACAGCCCTTGTGGGGGATAAACACGGAAAGATTAGTTTGTTTCATAACCCATCAGCTTTATCGCTTCCTTGGCGGCGTTTTGTTCGGCTTCCTTTTTGCTTCCGCCCACCCCCGTGCCTATAATCTGGCCGTTTAAAAGGACGTTGGAGGTAAATATACGATTGTGGGCGGCACCGCTTTCGTCCGCCAGCTCGTAAATTACCTTTTCTTCGGGGTTCTGCTGTATTATCTCCTGTAAAATGGTTTTATAATCGCCTATAAGGAGCCTTCCGCTTTTAAGCACATCTAAGGGGGGGATAAAGGGGAGTATGAATTCTCTTGCCGCTTCGAGTCCTCCGTCCAGATAAATGGCGGCTATCAGCGCTTCAAAAGCGTCGGCAAGTATAGAGCGGCGGTGTCTTCCTCCCGTGTTCTCCTCGCCCTTTCCCATAAATATTTCCTCGCCCAGCTTTATTTTTTCGGCGAAGGGGAAAAGAGAATGCTCGCATACTATGCTGGCTCTGAGCTTGGTGAGCTGTCCTTCCGGCATTTCGAGATTTTCAAAAAGATATTTGGATACGACAACGGATAAAACGCTGTCGCCTAAAAATTCAAGGCGTTCGTTGCTGTGGTGGTTTTTTCCGTTGACAAATGAGGAGTGAGTAAGCGCTTCCTTTAAAAGCGCGGGATTTTTAAATTCATATTTTATTCGTTCTTCTAAAGCGGTCATCGATTTTCCTTTCCGCTTTTGCTTTATTAGTTTATATGAGCAAAAGTTTTTCTTCTGTTATTGCGATATATCTCTGTTTATTCCGAAAGTGTTGCGAGGGCGGAGGTTATTTCTTCTATAACGTTGTTTTCGATAAATTCCTTGGCCTGTCTCACCGCGTTTTTAAAGGCCTTTGCGTCGCTGCTGCCATGCGCTTTTATAACGGGCTTAGCGGTGCCTAAGAGGGGAGAGCCGCCGGTTTCGCGGTAGTCCATTTTGGCGGAAAGTGCTTTTATGCCTTTCATGGTAAAGGCCGCGCCTATTTTGGTGCCTATATTCTTAAAAAACAGCTGTTTTAAGGAAATTTTCATAAATCTTCCCATACCCTCAACCGTTTTAAGGTAAATATTACCGGTAAAGCCGTCGGTAACCAATACGTCGCAGCCGCCCAGCGCCGCTTCTCTTCCCTCTATATTTCCGATAAAATTCACGGGACATACCGAAATCAGCTTATGGGCTTCAAGCTCCAGCTCCCTTCCCTTTTCGTCCTCTGTCCCCACGTTCAGAAGGCCTACTCTCGGACTCTGGACATTCATTATTTTATCCATATAAACGCTTCCCATCACCGCGAATTGGGCAAGCATTTCGGGGCGGCATTCCACATTCGCGCCGCCGTCCAAGAGTATGTAGCTTTGATTCACCGAGGGAATTATCGGGGCTAAGGAGGGGCGCTTTACGCCCTTTATTCTTCCGATAAGAGTGGTTCCGCCCACTACCAGCGCCGCGGTGCTGCCCGCGCTTATAAAGGCGTCGGCTTCGCCGTTTTTCACCAGTTGAAAAGCCGTTCCCATTGAGGAATTCAGCTTTGATTTTCTTATATCCGTGGGATTGTCCTCTATTTTTATTACCCCGTCGGCGTTTCTCACCGTGATGTTGTTTTCACAAACGCCCAAGGCTTTCATTCTTTCTTTCACCTTGTTTTCTTCTCCGCAGAGGATTATTTTTACGCCGTAGGCTTTTACCGCCTGTTCCGCGCCTTTTATAACTTCATCCGGGGCGTTGTCGCCGCCGAAGGCGTCCATGGCTATTGTTATATCCGACATATATGACCGCTCCTTTTTTTATGCTTTTATTTCCGTAACCTTTTCCATATCCCTTATTCCTCTTTCCGCTATTCTCATATATCTGACCTGCTTGTCCTTAATATGCTCCTCCAGAGGCGGGAGCATTCCCATATTTGCTCCCATAGGCTGAAAATCCGCGTTTTCCGCCGCCACATAGGAGCAGAGGGCTCCGCACATGGTGGTTTTCGGAAGATTCAGTCTTTCCTTTCCATTAAGCTGTCTGGCGAGACTCTGACCCGCCACTATGCCGCTCATGGCGCTTTCGATATAGCCTTCCACTCCCGTCATCTGACCCGCAAAATAAACGCCGTCGCTTTCCTTGAGCATGAACCTGTTGTTAAGCAGTCCGGGGCTGTTCAGAAACGTGTTTCTGTGCATTACACCGTAACGCAGAAATTCCGCGTTTTCAAGGCCAGGGATCATTCGGAAAACTCTTTTCTGTTCGGGAAATTTAAGATTCGTCTGGAAGCCCACCAGGTTATAGGCGCTGCCCTCGGTGTTTTCCTTTCTCAGCTGTACCGCCGCCCATGGTCTTCGTCCCGTATTGGGGTCGGTAAGCCCCACCGGCTTCATACAGCCGTAGCACAGGCTTTTGGCGCCTCTTTTGGCCAGCACCTCCACGGGCATACAGCCTTCGTAAACATTAAGGTTTTCAAATTCCTTCAAAGGCACCGTTTCGGCCTTTACCAGCTCTTCGTAAAAACGCTCGTACTGCTCTTTGTTCATAGGGCAGTTGATATAATCGGCGTCGCCCTTATCGTAGCGGGTGGCGTAGAAGGCTTTGGTCATATCCAAAGAATCCGCCGACACTATCGGCGCCGCCGCGTCGTAAAAGCTGAGGGGATTTCCGCAGCGTTCCTGTATCGCCTCGGCCATAGCGTCGGAGGTCAGCGGCCCGGTGGCTATTACGGTATTCTTTTGGGGAAATTTCTTTATTTCCTCCGACAGCAGGGTTATATTTTCATGAGACCGTATTTTATTTGTAACATAATCGGAAAAGGCCTCGCGGTTTACCGCCAGCGCCCCGCCCGCGGGAACGGAGGAATTATCCGCCGCCTCCAGAATAAGAGAACCCAACATACGCATTTCCGCTTTAAGCATTCCGCAGGCGCTGTTTATCCGCGACGCCTTAAGCGAATTGGAACATACCAGCTCCGCGAGTCCCTCATAGTGATGAGCGGGGGAGAACTTTTTAGGCTTCATTTCGTAAAGCTTTACCCCGAAGCCTCTTTCCGCCAACGCCCAGGCCGCTTCACAGCCCGCCAGGCCTCCGCCGATTACCGTTACTTCCGTCATTTTTTTATCCGCCTTTCCTTTTATGCCCATCTTTAAGGAACCGCCAATTAAAGATTACACCCAAAACACTAAACTTTGGTCAACATTTTTTTGTCTATAATCTGACCAAAGATTAGTATAAAACACAATCGCCCCGTTCAAAGCAGCGTACTAATGCGGATGATTGTGTTACACTACGCTTTAATCAGCGGTTCCCTAATTAAGCAATCAAGCCGTTGACTTGATTAAAGACCACACCCTAATCTTCAATCTATCGTTCCTTGTTATTCCTTATCATTCGGGATCCTTTTCAAAATCGCAGCCCTCGGCGGCGCAGTAAATCTTTCCCTTTTTCCCCGCCTTTTTAAACAGCGTTTTTCCGCATTTGGGGCAGGTTTCGGGAATGGGGGTGTCCCATGTCATATAGTTGCAGTCCTTATAGTTTTCGCAGCCGAAAAAGGGCTTTCCTTTTTTGGACTTTTTGGCTAACATTTTTCCGCCGCATTTGGGGCACAGTCCCCCCGTTTCGGTGACTATCCGCTTGGTGTTTTTACAGTCGGGGAAACCCGAACAGCCCAAAAATTTCCCATAGGGGCCTATTTTTATCACCATAGGTTTTCCGCACTGTTCACATAAAATATCGGTGGGTTCGTCGGGAACCTTTACACGCTTTCCGTCCAGATCCTTTTCCGCTCGGGTAAGGGTTTTGGAAAAATCGGCGTAAAACTCCTTAAGAACGTCTACCCACTCCTCTTTCCCCTCTTCTATTTTATCAAGATTGTCCTCCATTTTGGCGGTAAACTTTACGTCCACTATGTGCTTGAAATGATCCTCGAGAAGGACAGTTATGGTGTCGCCTAAGGGGGTGGGCTTAAGCTGTTTCTGGTCAAATTCCACATAATGTCTGTCCAAAATGGTGGAAACGGTGGTGGCGTAGGTGGAGGGGCGTCCGATTCCGTTTTCCTCCATCGCCTTTATAATGCTGGCTTCGTTGAAGCGGGGGGGCGGCTGGGTGAAATGCTGATTGCCGCCCAGCTCGGTTATGTTAAGCACTTCTCCCGCGTTAAGCTTGGGGAGTGCGCCGCCGTTTTCCTCGTCGTTTTCGGCGGTATCGGTATAAAGCTTGGTGAAGCCGTCGAATTTTACGGTGTAGCCGTTGGCCTTAAAGATACAGTTTCCCGCCTTTACGGTAACGGAGACGGTGTTTAGCTGGGCGTTGGCCATCTGGCTGGCGATAAAGCGCTCCCAGATAAGCTTATACAGCCGGTATTGGTCGGAGGTGAGGCTTGACTTTACCCGCTGGGGGGTAAGGTCGATTGTGGAGGGTCTTATGGCCTCGTGGGCGTCCTGAGCGTCGCTTTTGGACTTATAGACTCTGGGCTTATCGGGCAGGTATTCCTCGCCGAAGGTGTTCTTTATCAGCTCGGAGGCCGCCGCCTTGGCTTCGTCGGAGATTCTCAGGCTGTCGCTTCTCATATAGGTTATAAGACCAACGGCGCCCTGTCCCTCTATTTCGATTCCCTCGTAAAGCTCCTGAGCCGCTTTCATGGTGCGGCGGGAATTGAAGCTTAAACGGTGGTTGGCTTCCTGCTGAAGGGTGGAGGTGGTGAAGGGTGGGGCGGGCTGTTTTTTTCGGGTGGACTTTTTGATGTTGTCCACAACAAACTCCTTGTCTTTAAGATAAGCCAGTATTTTGTCGGCTTCCTCCTTACAGCCTATTTCCGCTTTTTCGCCGTTAACCTCGGAAAGCTTTATGGGGAAGGTTTTTTTGTTTAATGGGGTGCTTGCCTTTCCGTCGATACTCCAGTATTCCTTGGGGACAAAGGCTTTGATTTCGTTTTCACGATCGACTATAAGCTTTACCACGACGGACTGAACCCTTCCCGCGGAAAGGCCGCGCCTTACCTTCTTCCAAAGGAAGGGGCTTAATTTATATCCGACGATTCTGTCTAAGATTCGTCTCGCCTGTTGGGCGTTTATCAGGTCGCCGTCAAGGCTTCTGGGGTGTTCCATTCCCGTTTTAACACCGCTTTTGGTGATTTCGGAGAAAGTGACTCTTATGGGCTTGCTCCCGTCCAGTCCCAGCACCTCGGCCAGATGCCATGATATGGCTTCGCCCTCTCTATCAGGGTCGGTAGCCAGATAAACGGTGTCGGATTTTTTCACGCAGCTTTTCAAATCCTTTATAAGAGCCGCTTTATCCTTTTTATTTTCGTAAACGGGGGCAAAATCGTTATCCACGTCCACGCCCAGCTTGGATTTCGGAAGATCGCGGATATGACCGACGCAGGCCACAACGTGGTACTTGCTGCCTAAGTATTTCTGTACGGTTTTCGCCTTGGAGGGCGACTCTAAGATTACTAAATCGGACAAGGTTTGTTTCCTCCTGTTGCATTTTGGGGTAGGGTAGGCGCAAAAACATTAATAACAAGTTCTAACTAATACTAATCTTCGGTCAACATTTTTTGTCTATAATCCGACCAAAGATTAGTATTAAACTGTGGATATTACGTAAGTTTAAAAGGGATTGGTATAAAATACGATAATTCTTTTTTCGCTTCATTTTTGAGATACAAAAAGGAAGCGAAAAAAGAATCGGTTTTATTCTCGCCTCTATTGCAAATGCCGCATATCCTGTCGGCATAAATTTCGCGTGTTTTCGCTGTCGTAATTGACTTGCGGCAGCAAGCCTGCGTCCTCCGCCTCGATACGCAAATTTCTGCTCGACATTATATGCACCATTTGCAACAGAGGCGAGTATAACGCGAATTTTACCGTTTCCGGCTCATTTCATAACATAATATTGCCGCCGCGGCCGCCGCGTTCAGCGATTCCGCAGTGTGTATCGGAATATACAGCTTTTCGCATTGCTCCGCCGCCGATTCGCTTATCCCGTGACCCTCGTTGCCTATAATCAGCGCCGTTTTTTTCGGAAAGGGAAACTCCCCCAGCTTTTTGGCGGATTTGTCAAGCATCGCCGCGTAAAGAGCAAAACCCGAATTTTTAAGACGAGCCAGTGCCCCCAAAAAATTATCTTCGGCGCAAAAGGGGGTAAGGCGAAGGGCGCTGCCCATGGACGCGCGAAGAGCCTTTGGGGAATAGGGGTCGGCGCAGCCCGAGCTTAAAATCACCCCGCCGATACCGAAGGCCTCGGCGGTTCTTATTATGGTGCCTAAATTACCCGGGTCCTGTATTCCGTCCAAAAGAATTATTTTTTCTTTCTCTATTATTCTATCAAGATTTTCGGATTTGTCAAGAAGTTTCGCGGCAAGAAAAATTCCCTGGGGCGTTTTTTGTCCGCTTATATAGGAATAAACCTCCTCCGTGACGGTATATGTCGGACAAATCTCCGACAGAGATTTTACCGTTTCGGGGAATTTTTTCTCCGCTTCCTCGGAAAACAGCGCGTATTCCGCCTTAAGACCCGCTCTTAACGCTTCGGCGCAAAGCTTTTCGCCCTCCAGCGCCATAAGATTTTCCTTTTCCCTAAGCTTTTTATCGTTAATTAGCCCTCGGCTTCTTGCGACGATTTGATTTTTTCTTGACGAGATTATCATTGACATTGCTCCGTTGTTATGGTATTCTATGATTACAGCAAAATATTCATTGTTTTTAACGAGGTAAAAATATATGAGCTTTTCCGAATTAAAAGCCCTTGCTCCCCAAACGGGTCTTGAATGGTACGGGGATAATGTTTGTCTAAAAGGCAGTATAAGGGACTATCCCGTTTACATAGCCGATCGGGGCGAATGCCGCGAGTATCTTCTTACGGTTTTTTGCAGGGTCAGAGCCGATGCTGAGGACTTGTTTACCGCGAAAATCAACCTTTTACTTGAGGATATGCCGAAAAACTGCGTAGTCGGCCGAAAAAACGAGTTAAATTTTCAGCAGATCAGGTTCAACGCCGATTTTCTGTATCAGGAAAACTTGGGGCTTCTGGGGGATTTTGTGCTGAATATGTGTAAGGCGGCCGACGGTTTCGAGCTTCTGCCCACGGAGGCGGATACGGTATTGGCTCTGCCGAAAACCGAGTCAGTGCCCCCAAAAAAGGGAAAAAGCGGTTCCGTATCCGTAAAGGAAAAACCGAAAAACGCTGTTTCCAAAGGCTTCGACAAATACAGCCTGAGGGGACTTTTCGGGGCGCTTATCGGCGGAGCGGCTATGGCGGTCGTTTCCTCCACTATGGCGGACAAGGATCCCACCGATATCGGCGCGCTTTTAAGCAGCTGGGCGGCGGGGGCGCTTATCGCTTTGGTCACCCTTGCGGATTACAGCTTTCTGGCGAAAAAAATCGACATTTTCGGCACAATCGCCTGTTCGCTTATAACACTTTTTTCCTGCTTTTTCTGCTCCATTTTCGGTATTTTGAGGATAATGACCGATACCGTCAGAACTCTCGACCCCTCCGCAGGCTTTATGGATTCGGCGCTCAACTGGCAATACTACGCTCAGCTTTTTCCCGACATACCGGGATATTTCCTTTCGCTTATCGTCAAAAACCTTTTTATGGCGCTGACGGCTTCGGTGATCTTTTATACCTTTTATTACCGCCGCCATCAGGATATAATGTATTCCGACGGCACGGATATTTTAACCGATGAAGGTGAAAAGAAAAAGAAGAAAAAAGGAAAAACTATCTGAAAAGGCAATTTTTTAGAGAATACCGTTAATTCCCGCAAATCGGTTCCGCCAAAAACACAGCTTCGTAAAAACACGAATATCACGCCCGAATCGATAAGGCGTGATATTTCAAAGTAAATTAAAGTGCGGCCTTAGCCTTCTCGCAGAGAGAAGTAAAAGCGGTGGGGTCGCTTATCGCGATCTCGGAGAGCATTTTTCTGTTAAGGGTGACGTCAGCCTTTTTAAGACCGTTTATAAACGTGGAATAATTCATATCGTTAAGCTTGCAGGCGGCGCTGATTCTGGTGATCCACAATCTGCGGAAATCTCTTTTCTTTAAGCGTCTGCTGATATAAGCGTACTGGCCGGATTTCCAAACCGCTTCCTTGGCGGTTTTAAAGAGTCTGCTTTTGCCGCCCCAGTAGCCCTTTGCTAATTTAAGTGTCTTGTTTCTTCTCTTGCGTGTCGCGAGTGCGCCTTTTACACGAGCCATTGTCGTTTCCTCCTTTTAATCTGATTTACTCTTACTTGGCGTAAGGCATAAGTGCCTTGATTTCCTTCATATCCGCGTCGTTCGCATAGGAATTGGAACGGTTGTTGCGCTTGCGGTTGGTGGCCTTCTGCGCCAATCTGTGGCGGCGGTTGGTGGACTGGTACTTAACCTTGCCGTTGGCGGTAAATCTGAAACGCTTTTTGGCGCCGCTGTGGGTTTTGATTTTGTTTTTCATTTATATTGCCTCCATTCTTGTTTTTTTACTTTATACATACGCCGCCGCACTTTGTGTCGTGTCGCTTTGCGGCGTATTATCAACGCCTTTATGACGATTGATTTTTCTTTTCGGAACCGATTTTTCGGCGAATTATTCCGCCTTTTCCTCTTTATCCTTATCCCGAGCCTCCTCGGTCTTGGGCTTGGCTTTTTTTGCCGCGGGAGCAGCCTTCGGCACCAACACCGCGGTAAAGTTCTTTCCTTCAAGCACGGAGGGCTTATCCGCCGCGCCGAATTCGGAGGCCGCTTCCATAAAGCGCTTCATAAGATCCTCGCCCAGATTCATATGGGAAAGCTCTCTCGCTCTTTTAAAGCGGATCTTTACTTTTACCTTGTCGCCGTTCTGTAAGAACTTCACGGCCTGAGACACCTTTCGGTTAAAGTCGTTGGCCTCGATATTAAGGAACATTCTAACTTCCTTTAATTCCGACTGTTTTTGGTTCTTCATGGCTTCTTTTTCTTTTTTCGCCTGCTCAAAGCGATATTTGCCGTAATCCATAATACGGCATACGGGGGGATTCCCCTGGGGTGCGATAAGCACAAGGTCGAGATCGGCGTCGACAGCCTTTTGCATTGCGTCATCCGAGGACATTATTCCCATCTGTTCGTTGTCGGGTCCTATAACGCGGACCTGTTTTTCACGGATTTCCTCGTTGATGAGGGGTTGTTTTGCGGCTATTGCTAACACTTCCTTTCAAAAAATGAGTAAAAATTATATATTCACGGCAAAAATGCCGCAAAAAAGACGTAAAGGCTTTTTGCCCTCACGCCGTGAAATCTCGAATATAAGTAAACTGCATCAAATAGCAATACAAACATACGAATTTCCGAAGTAAACGACCCTTTCGCTTACGCTGGGGGTGAGAGCAAGTCTGCTTGTGTTTATTCATCGCTTTAATATTATAGCTTATTTTTTCTCATATGTCAATAGTTTTTTTAAATTTTTTATCGGGGGTTTAAATATGAAGGGAAATATGGTAAAATATATAAAAAACAACAGAAAGGATGTTTTTATGCTAAAAGAAATTTTATCGGGAGATTCCTGCGCCGCCTGCCGCGTTTGCTGTGTGTTCGACCGGGAGGACAGCTGGGAAATGCCGCTTATTTCGCCCGAGCTTGCGGAAGAGATAAAAAGGGAAACGCCCGGCGTTAAAATCACAAGAACGGCGGGCAAGTACGGCGTTTTTGAAGCGGAATACGGAGAGGACGGTCTCGCCGAATGTCCGATGCTGACCGAAAAGGGGTGCCGCCTCGGAGAGCGGAAGCCCTTCGACTGCCGAATCTGGCCTTTCAGAGTGATGAGGAAAGGGAATATGCTTCTGCTCACCTTATCCCCCGTATGTGAAACGGTATCGGGGCTTCCCGTATCAAAAATCTCCCAATTTGCCGCGAAAAACGCGGATAAAATATTTGAGGAAGCAAGGAAAAGCCCCGAAACGGTAAAGGCTTACATTGACGGTTATCCCGTCTTCGCGGTGAGGGAAGTCTGATGGAAAACATTTATTCGAGAACAATCCCGCTTTTGGGCGAGGAAGGAGTCGAAAGGCTGAGAAAAAGCCGCGTGGCGATATTCGGGCTGGGAGGGGTAGGCTCCTATGCGGCGGAAAGCGTTGTCAGAGCGGGGGTGGGGAGCGTTATACTCACGGACTGCGACATCGTATCGGAATCCAACCGAAACAGGCAGCTTTACGCATTAAAAAGCACCGTGGGAAGAGACAAGACGGACGCGGCAAGGGAAAGGTGTCTTGACATAAACCCCGAATGCGAGGTGATTGTCTTTAAAAAGACGGTCACTCCCGAGAATGTTTCGGAGTTTCCTCTTGAAGACTGTTCCTACGCGGTTGACGCCATTGACGACGTAAGGGCTAAGAAGGCGCTTATCGTACGGTGCAAAGAGCTAAACGTGCCTGTTATTTCTTCAATGGGCACGGGGAACAAGCTTTATCCGGAGCGGCTTCGGGTAGCGGATATTTACGAAACCTCCGTTTGTCCTCTGGCGCGGGTGATGAGACATGATCTTAAGAAGCTCGGAGTTGAAAGTCTTAAGGTGGTTTTTTCCGACGAGGAGCCTAAGGTAAAGTGTTTTCCTCCCGCAAGCGTCAGCTTTGTGCCCGCCGCGGCGGGTCTGATTATCGGCGGGGAGGTAATCAGAAGCCTGGCTGAGATATAGGCAAACGTCAAAGCCTTCGATCAGATCTCGCCTCTTAAGCAGCGGAAAAATTCCCGTTCCACTCCCGTGAGCCTGCTCCCCTCACCAAAGACCATATAATCGCAGTACACGCGGCTTTCATCGCTTTTAACGGCAGCGAAACCAGAGGGAATATTCACGTCCAGAGCGGAAATTCTCATAAAGCCTTTGTTTAAAGCCGAAAGAAGTCTGCACCCGCTGTTTAAGTCATAGGCGCCTATGCGCTTTCCCAAGGCTTTTTCGGCGTAAAGCACGACCTCGGAATATTCCGACAGCTTATCGGAGCCGACCTCTCCCTCCTTGACGGCGGGATCGGTTTCGTTAAGAAGAATTCTCTCCTCCCCTCTTCCGATAAGCTGAAGTTTAAAGCCCTTATGCTCGTGCTCCTCCCGCGCGTCTTCTCCCTCGTCTTCGGTGAGACGTATTACGCCTATGTCCGCCTCTCCGCTTTCCACCAGCTCAAACACCCTTTCGGCATCGCAAAGGCGGTAGAAAAGAGAAAACTCCCTTTCCTGCTCATACTCCGCCGCGAAGTGTTCAAAGGCGTTATGGCAGTAGTCTATGCCGTTGGCGGCCACGGTAAAGCTTTTTATTTCCGTGCTGCCGTGAACGAATTTTTCGTCGAACTCGTCCGCCTGTCTTACAATACTTCGGGCGTATTTTATTATTTCCTCGCCCCTTTTGGTGGGAACGACGCCTTTTGAGGTGCGCATAAAAATGGCGGTGCCTACACTTTTTTCAAAGTCCTTTATCGCCTTGCTCAGATTGGGCTGTCCCATGTACAGATTCTGCGCCGCCTTTGTGATGGAGCCTGTGCGAGCTACTTCCGAAATATAGCGGAGATGGGTGAGATTCATTTTTTAAGTTCCTTTCCTTAAGAAGGTTTTTGCCGATATTTCCGATATTAGAACCTGTCCACATAGGTATGGTGCGTGGATTTTCGAGCAGATTTTGTCGAGGACAAGGCAAAATTTCGCCGGCTTGCTGTCGCAAGTCAAGAAATTTTAACACACGAGGTGTTCGGTCATTTGCCCAAAGTCGGCGCAAGGACGCGCCGACAGCAAAGCAAATGACGATACGCAGTCATCGGCAAAATCTGCCGAAAAGACGCGTGCCAATTCCTATGTGGACAGGTTCTTATACTAATCCCTTTTTAAACTGTTGGATTAGGGAACCGCTGATTAAATCGGTGGGTGTATATTGCGCGGCAGATTTTTCGTCAGATTGTACAAATTCGACGCAGGCGGGCTAGCGCCCGTCAAGGAGAAGTTGTGCAATCTGACGGAAAATATGCAAGCAAGATGCGCGCATCCGATTTAATCAGTGGTTCCTTAGTACTTTGGGTGCAATCCCTTTTTAAACTGTTTGTATTTCGTCAGTTTAAAAAGGGATTGGTATTAGATATTACTGATATTATTATACAATAAGGAAACGGGAAATACAATAGAGGAGGTGTTTTTTTCTTTTCTCTCGGCAAGTTATACTAATCTTTGGTCAGATTATAGACAAAAAATGTTGACCAAAGATTAGTGTTTTGGGTGTAATCTTTAATCATACTTCCGACTTCGTCTACAATATGATTAAAGATTAGTATTAAAAGGCGGCGGTTATAATTCGCAAAACCGCCGCCTTTATCCTAACGTTAAACCCGAAGAAAAATATATCTGCCTTATGTCCGTTATCGTATTTTTTATACTAATCTTTGGTCAGATTATAGACAAAAAAATGTTGACCAAAGATTAGTGTTTCGGGTGTAATCTTTAATCATATTTCCGACTTCGTCTACAATATGATTAAAGATTAGTATTAGAGCTTGTATTCATAAGATATGTGCTATTTCTAATCTATATTCATCCAGACCCTCATCTGATTTTCCCCTCTGTTGCCCCATGTGTAATAGGGCACGGCCTTTGCCTCACAAGCGCGCTTTTCCGGTTTTTCGTCGGTATAAAGCCCCTTGGGAATATCTTCCCTTACCGCCGAGGCGGTAATTCCCGTTACTCCCGCCAAAGGTTCGGCTTCAAGCCGCGACAGGGAAAGCGCTTCGCCGTCTTTAAGGTAAAGGGAGAGGACATCTCCTTCGTTGTCCTTGCCCTCAAAACAGTAAACCAAGGGGCCTCTCATAACGGCGGCTTTTCCGGTAAGGCTGTGTATTTTCGGGGAAGGGTATTGGAATTTCGGCCTTCCGTCCATAGACAAGGTTACTTGGTCGCCGCTCTTTACTTCCAGATAAACGTAACCTTTTTTCACGGAGAGGTCAAGCTTTTTTCCGTTCAGGGACAGCTCGTTTTTACGGCTCCAGGCGGGGATTCTTATGGCGAGAGTTTTATTTTCGCCTTTTTTAAGGGTGTATTTTACGGTAAAATCATAGGGGTAATCGGTTTCGCAAACCAGCTCGGAGCCGTTTTCAAAGCTTACCGACCCGTCGGCGAACATATGACAGTACAGTGTATCGCCCTTTTCGCCGTAGGCATACCTTCCGAAGGAGGCCACCAGCCGCGCCACGTTGGGCGGACAGCAGGCGCAGGCGTACCACTTGGGGCGCTGAGTCAAGTCGTGGCGGTAGTTTGAGGACACTCCCGATATTCCGGGGATCACCTCCAGCGGGTTGACGTAGAAAAAGCTTTTTCCGTCCAAAGCCATACCCGCCAGAACGCCGTTGTAAAAGGCGCGTTCGCAGATATCGCCGTATTTTCCGTCGATTTCGCTTTTCAGCATGGCGCGGCCGAAAAAGATAAGTCCCACGGCGGCGCAGGTCTCGGCGTAGACGGTGTCGGGGGGAAGGTCGTAGTCCACGGTAAAGGCTTCTCCGGTGACCGTTGAGCCGATGCCGCCGGTTATGTGCATCTGTTTCTCGGTAATATTGCCCCAAAGCCTTTCACAGGCGGCCAAAAGCTCTTTGTCCCCCGTTTCCGCCGCAAGCTCCGCCATTCCCGTATATAAGTAAACCGCCCGCACCGCGTGACCCACCGCCACGGTCTGTTCCCTTACGGGAAGATGACTCTGGCGGTAATCGTTGTCCCAGGGGTTGCTGTTCCATACCGTCCAGTCCCGCTTATCGGCTTCCTTCTGATAAAATCCGGTATCCTTCCCACGCTGGTTTATAAAATATTCCGCCAGTTCAAGGCACTTTTTTTCACCGGTAAGCCGGTATATTTTCATAAGCGCAAGCTCAATCTCCGGGTGGCCGGGACAGCCGCCGTTTTTCTCTTCTATAAAGCGCTTATATATGCAATCGGCGTTTTTTTTCATAACCTTAAGCAGCTTCTCCTTACCCGTCGCTTCGTAATAAGCGCAGGCGGCTTCCATCATATGTCCGGAGCAGTAAAGCTCGTGAGCTTCGAGAAGGTTAGTCCAGCGCTTATCCCTGTCGGAAATGGTGAAGCGGGTGTTGAGATAGCCGTCGGAATCCTGAGCCGAAGCGATGGTTTCAATCAGCTCGTCCGCCTTTTTTTCAAGCTCTGGGTCGGGGAAATCGGCGAGAGCGTAAGCCGCCGCTTCAAGCCATTTTGCCGCGTCGCTGTCCTGAAATACCATTCCGTAAAAATCCGCGTCGGGCTTTTCGCCGCGAAGTACCTTGGCGGCGTTTTTAAAATTGGCTATGACTCCGCTTTTTTCGGCGCCCTCGGTATTGTCGCCGAGGGTGGCGTACTGATAGGGAATTACTTCGTCTTTTATAAGCTTCTGATATTTGCCGATGAAGCCGCCCGACTTGTAGGCGGAGGGGGTGATTTGTTTTTCGGTCATTGGTGTTCTCCTTATTTTATTAAACTTTGACCTCGTATTTAGCGCCGACTTTTTCGGTACCCGCAAAGTCTCCGTTCTTATCGTAGGCTCCTTCGGTTCTTATTTCTACGTTTTCATTGACGTTAACGACGGTTTCCGTTTTCCCTTCCTCTTCGCCGCTCTCGGTATTCTTTTCTCCCTCGACAGCATTTTCCTCTTCTCCCGCTTCTTCCTCTTCGGCGGCGGAATTCATTGTCAAATTGGCGTCGCATAAAACTTCGACCTGATTGCTCTTGGTATTGGCAATACCCGTTTTAATATCGGAAAGCATATTTTCCTTCGCGGAGACGTCCGCGCCTCTGGCTATATCATTTTGTATTTCACGGTTCAAGCGTCTTGCGGTAAGCTCCATTCTTTGAGCCAGACTTCCCAGATCGTTGGATATATCAATGGAATTTTGTGCGGAAAGCAGAGCGTTAACCCCCTTTATTGAGAATACGTCTCTCTTTCCCTTGTATACGGTGCCGTCGGCTTTTCCCTCACGGGCTTTTTTCGACTCATATTCCTGTTTGCGAAGCTCCGCCTGTCTCTGTTTTATCTGAGTGTTCAATTCGGAAATCTGAAGCTGCAATTCCTTTTTTTGCTCCGCCTTCGATTCCGCGTCAAGAGTATCGTCGGCGGCGAGAGATTTTATCCGTTCCTTAAGCTCGGCTATCTTATCCTGCGCCTCCCTGATTATCGAATCGGAGCTTTGCTTCCGGTTTACCCCGACGGCGCTCTGCTGTGAGCCTTGTATGCCCGAAATCTGCATTTTAGTGTCCTTTCTTTCATAAAAGAATCGCTTTTATTATATTGAGTAACCCGAACCGAAGGCGGTTATTGTTTTGGTTTTCAGCTTACTTGTGCGGCGCATTATCTCCAGGTCGTTAAGATCTATGACTATGCAGTTTTTAGTTTTGCGCTTAAACTTTTCGTTCATAGCCGCCTTTTTCTTGCCCCTAAGCCTTAAAAGCTCTTCTTTTTGTTCGCTGCGCTTTTTTGCGATCTTTATATCCGCTTTTTTCTTTTCGGTTCTTTTCAGAGCAATTTTCCTTTGAAGGTCGCGCATTTTTTCAAGCTGAGTCTTTTTCACCTTTTTTTCCCGCTTGGTGATTGTCCAACTGCTTATACCGCCGTCTTTATCGATATACCAGCCCTTGGAAACTATCTTAATGCCTTTAGATTTCGCTCTTCGCTCCACGTTTTGGTCTATGCGCTTCATGGCTTCTATCTGTTCGCGGCACTCTCTTATTTTTTCGGGATCGTCGGCGATGGAAGCGTAATATTCGGGACTGATAAAGATGGTGGATTTTTTGGTGGAGCGTATCATGTAGCTTCCGAATTCGTCCGTTTTTCCGGCAATTCTCCCGCTTAATATTTCGTAACCGTCGGAATCGGCGCCGAAGGTTTTCCGTACTTGTTCCTGAGTGGGGTCAAGCGAGGGAGCCTGACGGTTGTATGGTGATATTTTGGGTTTTGCATAGCAGACGGATTTGTTTTCGCCGTGAGAAATATCTCCGATACCGTCATAAGTGTCGAAACGGCCTTTTTTTTGCGGGGCACAGGAACGCTGAGCGCCGTTCGAGACGTTTTTTTGAAATCCCGCGTCCGCGGTATATTTATATTTACCGTATCTATTGTATTCGGCGGGCCGACCCTGTGGAATATTATATGGCATTTCAGGCTCCTTTCCTTATTTTAGAAACCATTCCTATTTGAACAGTTTCTTACAATAAAAATGTATACTACCTGATTATTTTATCGTCAAAAAATTCAAAAACTTTAGCAATAACTTAATTTTTTATTTCCGAAAATTGTAACTTTTTCGATATTTTCTTTTCGTGTTTTTGTGGCATAATACATCAGAGAAAGTCAAAGGCTTTCTTATGATTCGCTAAAAAACGGTATAATGATTTTAAAAAATTAAAGCGCATCTTATAATTTTTTAATTGATATCAGTATAAAACAAAGCAAAGGAGAAACGGCTATGAAAAAAACAAAATTTTTTACCGCCTTACTGTTGGCGGGAATGATGGCAATGACCTTCAGCGCCTGCGGCAGCGACGGAACAACCGACGATAATCCCGATCCCACAGGCTCCTCGGATTCTTCCACCGACAGCGCCTCCGCCGAAACCAATCCCGAGACCGAGGCAAGCTCCGACAGCGGCAGCGGCGACGGCAGCGAAAGCGGCGAAAACAGCGGAAACGGATCGGGAGAGGAAGAAAAGGAGTAATATCGGTCTTTAAAGCGCAGCTTATACTAATCCTTTTTCAACGATGGGATTGGTATTATACTAATCTTTAATTATATTGTAGACGAAATCGGAAATATGATTAAAGATTACACCCGAAACACTAATCTTTGGTCAACATTTTTTTGTCTATAATCTGACCAAAGATTAGAATTAAACGATATGCTGGGGTTGCTTTTTCGCGCGGCGTTTTAAACAAAGCGAGCAAAGCCGCCGCTTAGTAAACGGAAACAGAGCTTTTTTAAGCCCGTTTTTCGTTCACTAAGCGGCGGCTTGGTTCGTTTTCTTTTCTGTAATATTATTCCGCGCAATCGTTATAATCCGACGTAATGCCGTAATATTCCTCCAGAGAAAGACCCGTTTCGGTTATTATTTTCGCTTTCTCTTTGCCTATATACCTGACGTGCCACGGTTCATAGACATATCCCGTGTACATTTCCTTGCCTTCGGGATAGCGTATAATAAAGCCGAAGTCGGCGCAATGTTCGGCCAGCCATATCCCTTCCTTGGTATTGGCAAAGCTCTGCTCCAAAGAGTTTAAATCAAAGGTATAGCCCGTCTGATGATCCGAATGCCCCGCTCTTGAGGAATAAGTATCAGCTTTTTCAGTACCATCGCGGCTTGCCCAGCCCGCGTATACCGATTCCTGGGTATGATAGGAGCGGTAGCCTGATACCGAGTATAAAGAAATACCCTCTTTCGCTGCCGCTTTTTGCATTTCCGACAGAGCGTCCGCCACCTCTTTTATTGTTCCCGGATCGTAGGAGGCGGGAAGAGTATATGTTTTATTGGCTATCATTATACCGTCCACATATGTGATGCCGTTTATTCTTTCGATTACATAACCGTTTTTTGTGGTAGAAGTGTAATCCTCACCGAGGTTTTCTCTTTCGGCTTCCATCCTGTTTTCGGACAGATAATCCTTATGTATAAATGTTCCGTCGGCAAGCTTGTAATAATCGGTGTCGGTTTTTGCAGTCACGGTGACTTTATCGTTGAGAGCGTAGCGATTTACTTTTTCGCTCCCCTGTATGGCGCGGATTCTTGAGTAAACGTTATCGGTGTTTACGTAAAACTCGCCGCTTAACGGGTTTTCCGTCCATTCGAGCGTATTATCCTCCGTCCCGGTTGTCGGCTCGGCGGGCGAATCCGGGCGGGGTTCGCTTACGGAACTGTCCGAAGCGCCGTCAATAGGGATTTCGGACAGGTAATCCTTATGTATGAATGTTCCGTCGGCAAGCTTGTAATAATCGGTGTCGGTTTTCGCAATCACTGATACTATATCGTTGAGAGCATAGCGATTTACTTTTTCGCTCCCCTGTATGGCGCGGATTCTTGAGTAAACGTTGTCGGTGTTTACGTAAAACTCGCCGCTTAACGGGTTTTCCGTCCATTCGGGCGTATTTTCGGGATTATCGTTCGCCGATTCTGATTCGGTGCTGCTTTCGGAAACGGATTGGCTGTTTTCGGATACGCTTTCCGAAAAGCGGGGTGTTTCGCTTTCGTAAGGGGGGAACGATTCAACTGGCGCCAATGTAAGATCGGTCTGCGGTTCAAGAGTGTTTATGACCGCAAGGGTTTCGTCGCCGTTATTTCCCATGCCGATTTCGCCGCAGCCCGTAAAATGCGCGGTTAAAATCATCATAACAAGCGCGTATATTATTTTCTTTTTCATCGCTAAAGTATATTGACGCCCTTAACCGTGGATTTTATAACAACCTTTCCGTCCGCACCGTAAAAATACACGGTACGTCCGTAGTTAAGCCCCGTGTCCGACGCTATGATCGGTATCTTAAGCTTGGCCAAAGCCTGCTTCACGGCCGCCACATTCCTTTCGCCGATATTAAACTGTTCGCTTCTCGCCGCGAACATCAGTGCGCCGCCGGCAATCTTCGCCTGTAAACGGCGAGGGTCGGCGCCCATCTTCACCATTTCCGCGACCATATCGGGTATGGCGGTATCGGCAAATTTCATTCTGTTCACGTCTCTTCCGCTCAGCGAGCTGCTGTCAGGGAGCATAATATGGGACAACCCCGCAACACCCGCCTTGGAATCGAAAATGCAGGATCCTACGCATGAACCTAAAGCATACGTTATAAGCACATCCGGCGGTCTGCATACCTTCCAGTCGGATATGCCGATTGTAATATTGCTCATATTGTTGATATTTCCTTTCCTCTTGGAACTTCCGCTCCGCATATATATTTTTTTGCGGTCGGAAAAGCAGGAACAGGCTATCTCTCTTAAAATAACCGTCCCGATCACCTGAAATTTCGGATCAAATAAACGTCTTGAACTCAGAGTCTTGAACTCGGAGCATATATTCAAAGAATACAAGCTCTACGCTTTTTCGGTTTCGGAGACATTGAATCTGTATTCACAAGGTATTGGGCGAAGCTTGTGAAAACGGATCCTTATTTTTCGGGAGAAAGGATCTCACGCGGGGTAAGCTTTCCTTTCGGGCACCGCGCCGCGCTCATTCCTTTCGGAAAACGCTTATACATCTATTCCCAGCTTGGTCATTATTGTTCCCAAAGAATCGATTGTCGGGATAAGAAATACCTCGGCATTCATAGTCTGACCGTCTATAATTAAATTTTTGTCAATATAAAGTATTTTGTCGCCCACTTCCCCGAATTCTATTACGGGAACGCTCATAAGTGCGCCCGCCATATCCACCTGAAAGCAGGGGGAGGCCAGCTTTACGTCAATCCCGGTGAGCTGTCCTACGGCAGAGACATAAGTGCCGCAGATTATATTGCCCACCTCGGACAGGGCTGATACCACGGTTTCGTCCATATCTATAAGGCCATGAATCTCCTTGTCAAAAAACACTTTTATAATGGTATTGACAAAATTCTTATCCATAAGAATAAGGATCATTCCCTCGATACCGCCTACCATACGGGACATTACGCCCGCGACAACATGTTCGGCGCCGCCGGAAAGATTTGTGGCTTCCTGGAAGGGGACTATGCTTATATTTGGCATACGTATTTCAACGTTCTTGTTGATAAGAGTCGAAAGAGCGGCCGCGGCGTTTCCGGAGCCTATGTTTCCTACCTCCTTTAGAACGTCAAGGTGAACGTCGGTCAGGTCTTCATATTTGCTGAGAGCCATAATTCAGCACCTCTTTTCTTTTACGGTTCTGCCGTTGGGCAGCCGTATGCTGTATCGTTTTTTATATAAGGAAAGCAATATTTACCTTAAATTGTTGGCTATCTGCTGCATTTCGTCCGCCGTCTGAACAATTTTCGCGTTAAGCTGATAGCTTCTCTGGGAAACGATCATATTAACCATTTCCTGAGCCAGATCCACGGAGGAACGCTCCAGATAATACTGAAGCTTATCCGCTTCAAGATCGGGGGCGGGAGCGCCGGAGCGTTCGGTCACCAAAAAGTGATTGCTGTCGTCCTGAGCCAAACCCCATTTGTTGGGAACGGTAAATACGCCTATCATTTCCGTGAGAACGGGATAGTCAATCTCGGTGGTAACCGTATCGTTAACTTCCTCGGCCGGAGCGGGTACGGCGGCGTCGCTTACCGCCAGCTCGCCGTCTATGTCGGAAACGGGATAGTGATTGGCGTTTCCGCCGGCCAAATCGGCGCCTGCGGGAAGGTTAAACACGCCCACGTTTGCGGCCAGCTGCTGGTAATTCACCTGCGCGTTTTCGTTGCCCTCCGCGTCGAGCTGTACGTCAAAGGGAACGGTTACGTGATTTCCCTCTCTGTCCAGTACAAACTCGCCGTTAGTCGTTACAAGTTCCCAGTTTCTCCCCGCGTTGGTAAGCATAAAATCGCCGTCGCGGGTAAGGTATTCGGTTCCGTTATGATCTATTACCATAAAATAACCGTTGTCGGGAGGGGTAAAGATAAGGCTTTCCTCGGTCTCGGTTCTGAAGGGCACCGTTATATGGTTACCCTCGTAGTCGAGAACGAAATCGCCGTTGGCGTTGACCAGCTCCCAGTGATCGCCCACGTTGGTTATCTGAAACGCGCCGTCGCGGGTAAGATAATCCCTTCCGTTATAATCTCTTACCATAAAAAAGCCGTCGTTGGGAAGGGCGTAGTCCAAGGGCTGGCCGTAATCGGTGAAGCCGCCTATATCCCACTGAAAATCTGTCTTATTCATATACTGCCCGTGGCCGGTGTCCCATTCGGGCTCGGTGGCCCTCTGTTCGGTGTAGATACAGTCTGCGAAGCTGGGACGGAGAGCCTTATAGCCTACGGTATTTACGTTGGCTATATTGTTTGCCGTTACGTTCATTCCGCCCTGTTGGGCAATCATACCCGCGGTCGCAGAGTAAAAAGCTATGTTCATACTTATCGTTCCTTTCCGGAGGTTTATATTAAATTATTAAAGGTTTCAACTTATTTTCGGTTCTGATTTTTACAGCTCGGCAATCTTTACCGCCTGCTGATTTATGCTGTCAAAGCCTCTTAGGATACGGCTGGCCGCCTCGTACATTCTGTGAGCCTCCATGGCCTGGGTCATTTCCTTTACAGCATCCACGTTGGATTTCTCATAGGCTCTTTGTATTACGGCAAACTCCTCGTCGGCGGGTATCTCCACGGGATCGCCCTCGTACAGGAAGAGATTGTCTCCCTCCTTGTGTACGTCCGCGTCAGGGGGGATATAGGTGAGAAGGAGGGTGTCTATAATCTCTTGATTTTCATTTCTGATTACGCCTCTTTCGTCAATTGTAAAAGAGTCGTTTCCTATGTATATATCGCCGTTTTCACCCTGAACTCTTCCCGCGCCGTCAAGCCAGAGATAACCCTCGGTATCGAGACCCCACTGTCCGTTTCGGGTTTGGAACACTCTTCCGCCTTCTTTTCCGTAGCTTACGTTAAAATACATATTTCCGTACATCGCCACATCGAAGGGGCTGTCGCTGTATTCAAAGCCGCTTTGTTCAAGATTTGTCTTGGAGACGTCCACATAGGTCTGATAGCTCATTCCGGAGGTTTCCGTCCTCTTGCTTACAAGAAACAGCTGTTCCTGAAAGGTGTTTAAAACAATCTCGTCCTTGCGGTAGCCGGCGGTGTTTATATTGGATACGTTGTTTGAAATGGCGTCCAATACGCGCTGCTGGTTTATCATCGCTTGGGCGGCGGTGTAGTAGCCTCTGTTCATACTCTGTCCTTTCTTACTTTTTAATTATCCATATAATCCTGTAATTTTCTTTTTAACAAAAGCATGGCTTTTGAATGTATCTGACACACTCTCGACTCGGTTATACCCAAAACCTTGGCGATATCGCCGAATTTCAGGCGCTCGTAGTAATAAAGGGAAATAACCTGTTTTTCCTTAGGTTTCAGCTCTTCTATAGCGGCGGCCAATACCTGTCTCAGCTCTTTTTCGTACATGGGCTGATCCGCGGTATCGCCTACGTTATTACGGCAATTGGCGTCGAAGTTGTCCTCGTAAAGCAGTTCTTCAAAGGAAAGTGTGGTCGCTTCCGCCAGATTGGCCATTCCCTTGAGAAGCTTTTCTTTGGGAATGCCCAGATGATCCGCCAGCTCCTGATTGGTGGGCGAACGACCCAAAGTGGAATAAAGCTCATTATAGGCGGCGTCGAGGTTCTTTCCGAAATGTCTCACGGGACGGGGAACCCAATCCTGTGACCGAACGAAGTCGATTATCTGCCCCTTAATAAGTATGGCGGCATAAGTCTCAAACTTAACGCCCTTTTGAAGGTCGTAGGTCTCCACCGCCTTTATAAGGGCGATAACTCCCTCGTTGACTATATCGTCCACTTCGGCGTACTTATCGTAAGCTCCGCGCGTGGAAATGGCGACGTATTTTACAAGATCCATATACCTTAAAACGATATCGTTTCTCAGGCCTATGTCCTTAGTCTGCCTGTACTGCTCAAAAAGCGCAAGCTGGGCTTGAGTTTCCGCCATACCGCACTGTCCCTTTCTTTATATCAATAGATTGCCTAAGGTCAAGGGAACGCTGAATAAAGCACAATCGCCCCGCTCAAAGCAGCGTACTCACGCGGCTGAATGTGTTACGCTTCGCTTTAATCAGCGGTTCCCAATGTCAGACGGTTATGTTTCCCACCGCCTGTATCTGGGTACTGTTGTCTATCTCGCTGTAGGAAAGCACCGTAATGCCGGGCATAAACTGATCCAGAAGCTTTTTAAAATAAACTCTCGTAAACGGCGACATAAGTATAACGATTGAGGGGAGAACATCCTTCACCTTGTCTATCTCCGAATTGGTGGCGGCGACTATCGCGTTTACTATTTCCGGATCGATAGAGAGCACGCTTCCGCCGCTGCCGTTTTTCTTTACGCCCTGGAGGATAATGTCCTCGACCTTGGGATCGAGGGTTATTACCCTGAGAGAGCCGCCGTCCGCAAAGCGCCTTGTGATGGTGCGTTTCAGGGACTGTCTTACGTATTCCACAATAACCTCGATGTCCTTAAGGTTATTGGCGTGGTCGCCGAGGCATTCAAGAATGGTTTCCATATCCCTTATGGGCACGCCCTCACGCAAAAGCATACAAAGAACCTTTTGAAGATAACCGTAGGAGATAACGTTGGGCACCAGATCCTCCACAATGGTGGAGTCGGTTTTCTTGACGTTTTCCACCATGGTGCGAACGTCCTGACGGCTGAGTATCTCGGAGCAGTGAGCCTTTATCACCTCCGACAGGTGAGTTATCATTACAGAAACGGGGTCGATAAGGGTATAGCCCGCGATGTCCGCCATTACCTTCTTGTCCTCGCTTATCCATTTGGCGGGGATTCCGAAGGCGGGCTCTATGGTGTCGATTCCCTCCACGGGGCGGGTCACCTCGCCGTTATCCAGAGCCAGAAGATGATCCACGAGGATTTCGCCTCGCGCCACTTCTTCGCCCTTTATCTTGATTATATATTGGTTGGGGTTTATTTCGGGGTTGTTTCTCATTCGGACGGAGGGGATTACCATACCCATTTCCACGGCGAACTGTTTTCGGAAGAGAACCACGCGGTCGATAAAGTTTCCGCCGCTTTTTTCGTCCACCAAATGGAGCAGACTGTATCCGAATTCCATTTCTATCTGTTCCACGTTTAGAAGCTTGAACACGTTGTCTATATCGCGGTAATAGTTGCTGTCTCCCTGGGCGTTGGCCGCCTTTATTTCCTCAAGGCGCTTCTGTTCTTCCGCTTCGGCCACGGCAACCGCCTCTCTTTTTCTTGTTCGGGAAATCATAGAGCCCGCGAAGATAAGAGCCGCGCCCAGTATAAAGAGAATGGGCTTGGGGAAGCCGGGGATAAGCATAAGAACTATGCAGACTCCGCCGGTAATGAACATTACGGTGGAATTTCTCGTAAACTGAATCTTTACGTCCTCGTTGAAGCTTCCGGTGGAAGCGGAACGGGTCACGACCATACCTGTGGCAACCGAGATTAACAGGGCGGGAATCTGTGAGCAGAGGCCGTCGCCCACCGTCGCCAGAGAATAGGTGGAGAGCACCGCGTTGAAGTCACCGCCGTTTATCATACCTATAACAGCACCCGCGATAAGGTTTACAAGGGCGGTGATTATGGATATTATTGCGTCGCCCTTCACGAACTTTGTGGCACCGTCCATGGCTCCGAAAAAGTCCGCTTCTCTCTGTACGTTGGCTCTTCTTATTTTCGCTTCCTCGTCGGTAATGGCGCCGGTGTTAAGGTCGGCGTCTATGGCCATCTGTTTACCGGGCATGGCGTCCAGAGTGAAACGCGCCGCAACCTCGCTGACGCGCTCGGAGCCTTTTGTGATTACCAAAAAGTTGACCAATACTATGATTATGAAGATGATAAAACCTACTATCGGGTCGCCGCCCATTACGAAGTTGCCGAAGGTTTCTATTACCGAACCCGCGTAGCCTGTGCTCAAAATACCTCTTGTGGTGGAGATGTTGAGCGAAAGCCTGAACACGGTGGTTATAAGCAAAATTGTGGGAAATGAGGAGAACTCCAGCGCTTCCTTTATATACATGGTCATCAGCAGAATGACCACCGAAAGAGAGATATTCACAAGAAGAAGGAAGTCTAAGAGCGCACCCCCCATCACTTCGTTAAGTGGTATGATAAGGGCGAGGACGATAAATATTACAAATACGGCGAATACGTTGCCGGTTATTCTTTTGAGCATTCTCCGTCCTCCATAAGAATTTTAGATTTACGTATAAACTAAAGCGATGATAGCACCGAATTATGTGACCTGAGTCCGAGGCGTGGTGTTTTTATCCTCCGAGACGCGGGCAGTAAGTTTTTTTCTTTCTCTCACCATTTTCCCCCGCTGATCGGGAACCGCCCTGTTGAAAATGGGCTTTATTCCTCTGGCGGCAAACATTTCCTTAAGCACCAGAGCCACCGCATTGTACATCTCTGGGGGGATTTCCGCGCCCAGCTTCACGTTGTCGTAAAGACTTCGGGCAAGAGGTCTGTTTTCGGTTATGTAAACGTTGTTTTCCTCCGCCACCTTGATTATCTTAAGAGCCAAGGCGTCCTGTCCCTTGGCCACGACTCTCGGGGCGCTAAAGGCGTCCTTCGACTCGTACTTTAAGGCCACGGCGTAATGGGTGGGGTTTCTTACCACCACGTCCGCGGAGGGAACCTCCTGCATCATGCGGCGCTGAGATATTTCGCGCTGCTTTTGCTTTATTTTGCTTTTTATCTGAGGGTCGCCTTCGATCTGCTTATACTCGTCCTTGACTTCCTGTTTTGACATTTTGAGTTTTTTCTCAAACTGCCACCACTGGAAAATAAAGTCCGCCGCGGCCACGAAGGCTAAGACTATGAAAATAAGCATAACTATGTCGAAAACCGACCGAGCTATGTAAAGCACTGACTGTATCGGCTCCATATCGGGCATTTTCGCAAAGTCGATCAGCCGTGACTGTACCTGGGTATAAGTTATTACGCCGATAATGGCCAGCTCTATTATGCCTTTTACCACGCCTACAATTGCTTGGGCGGAAAAAAGTCTTTTTACGCCCTGTATCGGGCTTAGGCGGGAGAATTTCGGGCGGAGAGCCTTGGTGTTGAAGAGACCTTTTGTCTGAGCCAATACCGTTATTATTACGGCGCCCGCCACTATCGCGGCGATGGGACCTATTATTATAACGCCGTACTTTATTATTTCAAGCGCGTTGCGCTGAATAAACTCTATATTAAAAGTGAAATCGGAGCCGATCGCGTCAAGATATGAGGTCATCGCGTCTCCCATGGTGGTAATCATATGCTTGCCGAGAATTTTTAAGCCAACGAAGGTCGCTATTACCGAAACGGCGAGCATTACTTCGTTGCTCTGGAGAACCATTCCTTCTTTTTCGCGCATATCACGGCGTTTTTTGGGGGTGGCTTTTTCGGTTTTTTCTTCGCCTGCCACATTCACCACTCCTTTTAGGCGCTAAAACAAAAATCAAAGAAAAAAAGGGGAAGCGGCTGAGCCGCAATGTTTTTTCGGATCTTATATAAATAAAACTAATATATCAAACGTATACGCGCGGCAAGCACAAGACAGTGCCCCCAAAAAAAGAAGAGAAAAAACTAACTTCCGATCTTTCCCACCGCACTGTTTAAATTCGAAAACAGTATATCCAACAATGTTTCAAGAAAATCCGACATGGGTTTAGCCACCGCTATCAGCACGAACATTCCCACAACTATTTTAAGCTGAATATTAACCACGAATATCTGAATGGTAGGCACCGCCTTCATCATTACGCCTATGATAAACTCCGTTATCAGCTCCGCCGCGATTATCGGCATCGCAAACTTCACCGCCAAGGTAAGCACCGTTCCCAGATAATCGACTATAAACGACACTAAATTGAGCGTATCCATATCAAAGACATAGTTGAAGGGAAGGGTGTCGTAGGAAGTAATGAAAAGCTCGATATATTTAAGATGTCCTCCCACCAGAAAGAAGTAAAGTATAAACATATAATAGAACAGATTCGCGAACAGCGGCATCTGTATTCCCGTCATGGGATCCATCGCCTTAGCCATACCGAAGCCGATCTGTGTGTCCATAAGCTCGCCCGCGTAAATGATCACCGTCATTATCAGGTTGGTCATAAAGCCCAGCACAAGCCCAACCGCCAGCTCCTTGATCAGCACCATAAAAAAGCCGGGTATGCCGTTAAAGGTAAAAAGCATTCCCTCGCCGCCCACGTAACCCACCGTCACCAAGGCGAAAGCGAGAGTGGCTCCGATTTTTATCCGCGCCGGTACGTTCTGTCGGGAAAATATCGGGTTAAAGGTAAATATTCCCGACACACGGGCTATCACCAGAAGGTACCCCACAAAGTTATTCACAATTAAATCCCATATTGTGTCCAATGTTTTGTACCTCTTTTAACAATCCGAGTTTTAAAGGCCGACCGCTCCGCCTTTGCCGCGTAAGCGCCCGAAACGACGGTTACTACAAAGGCGTAGAGGACATAAGATTGAATATATTATTGGTAAAGTCAATAAGCGAATTCAGCATCCACGGCCCAAGGGCAAGCAAGGTCAGGGCGACCACTATTACCTTCGGCGCGAAGGTAAGGGTTTGTTCATGAACCTGCGTCGCCGCTTGAAGTATGGCGATTATCAGACCTACCAGCATTCCCACTAGCAGGAGCGGAACGCCTAACTTAAAGGCAAGCCACACCGCTTCGTTGAAAATCTGCATTACAAGTTCCTGACTCATAAAACGTCCTTTCCCTGTTTTTTGGTCGAATTACGTCCGCTACAAATTAAACGATGTTATAAGGGTGCCTATCAGCATCTGCCACCCGTCCACAAGGACAAACAACAGTATCTTGAAGGGCAGGGAGATCATCGCGGGTGGCAGCATCATCATACCCATTGACATAAGGGTAGAGGATACCACCAGGTCTATGATAAGAAACGGGATAAACAACATAAAGCCCATCTGGAACGCTCTCGTCAGCTCGCTCACTATGAAGGCGGGAACCACGACCTGAAAGCCCAGCTGATCCTGATAATTCTGTAGATTTATTTCGTCTATGTTCACCGCCTGAGGGTTGTCGGTACCTAAGGTTTCCGCCGAATATACGGTAATATCCTGTATTTCAAGGAAAAACCTCATATTGCTGTTGGTGGTCTGTTTCAGCATAAAGTCCTTAAGAGGGCGCCCCGCTCTGTCCAAAGCTTCGACGGTGTCTATCTCGCCGTTGGCGTAGGGAACATAGGCTTCTTCGTTTATCTCGGCAAGCACGGGCCACATAATGAAAATCGTCAAAAAGAGGGCGATTCCCGTAAGAATCATATTTGGAGGGGTGGTCTGCGTCTGCATGGCGTTTCTCAAAAAGCTCAGCACGATTATAATTCGCGTAAAGCTTGTGAGCATTATCAGCAGGGAAGGCGCCAAGGATAAAAAGGTTATCAGCAGGAAAACCTGTATCGGTTCGGAAGCGTCCATTCCTATAAGGTCATACAGAGCCGAGTTGTCGTCGTTAAAGGTAACGTCGTCGGGGTCGATGTCTCCCCCCGCCGTACTTTCGGCCGCTTCCACCGGAGAGGTTTCCTCTCCCGCGTCGCCGGCGGCGAAAACGCTTGCCGACATTGCGCAGCAGCCCAATACCAGCGCCAAAGAAACTCCCAGGGAAACAAAGAACTTTACAAAGAGCTTTTTATTCTGTTGTACCGCTTTTTTTAAAAGCAACTTCATACTAAGCCAGATTCCTTTCCTTGTTTCTCCTTAAAAGTTAACTTTCCTTGAGCCAATTTTATTCCGACGCTCTACGTCCGTCGGAAAACGTCAATGACGTATATCTTCCGAATCGGAGCTTTCCCCGTCCCCGCTGTTATTACCGAGCGGTGCGGCTTCGCCGTTTTCTTCATCCTGACTTTCGCCGCTTTTTTTGAAAAGCACCGAATAAAGCGCCGACTTAAAATCCTTGGGGTTGTTTTCGGACAGCGCCGAAAGATAATCCTCCTCGGTTTGGTCAAGATCGCACAGCTTTTCCACTCTCTGCGGGGTGACGCCTATAAGCATCAGTTTACCCGCGGCGCTTATTACAAGCAGCATACCGTCTTTTCCGAGACTTACCCGATCGAGAACACGCAGTCTGCTGCCGGAGCCTATGCTGACTCTTTTATTCAGCTTTTTCATCGCCCAGAACAAAAGAAAGATAAGCCCGATAACGCCTATGAACGATAAAAGCCAAGTTAACCAGTCCAAACCGTTTTCTCCTTTTCTTCGCTCCGCTTCGGAATTCATACCGTTATCGGATCGAAAAGACCGAGGGATCGTATTTATATGTAACGCAAATAATACGAAAACGGTGTTTCGGGCTTAATTTTAGCTTACCCCAAAATTAAGCGCATAAACGGAAATAAAGCAAAGGTTATTTTCCTTTGCCTGAATTTCCCCTGATGTCTTTCCCGCACCCTACGAATCAATCCGAGTATCCTTGCGATAAAAGTGATATATGTAACTCAGCCTAAAATCTTGGAAACAGTCTGAATGATACGATCCGCTTTAAAAGGCTTAACGATAAAGTCAAGAGCGCCCAATCTGATAGCTTCAACAACCATTGCTTCCTGACCCATGGCGCTGCACATTACCACCTTTGCTCCGGGATCTTTTCCCTTTATCTCCTGAAGGGCTTCAATACCGGTTTTATTGGGCATTGTAATATCCATAATAACCAAGTCGGGTTTTTCCGCCCCGTAGGTATCCACTGCCTGTGCGCCGTCGGACGCTTCAATGATGTTTGTATAGCCGTTTTTGGTAAGTGCGTCCTTGATAAGCATTCTCATAAAAGCAGCGTCGTCAACCAGCATAATCTTTTTGTCCATGTTAAAATACCATTCCTTCCTTTTAGGGAGTTTTTAGTTGATCAAAATTGAACTGAAAAATCCGATTTATTGCTTTTATTTCAACCCTTAGTCCTTACTGAGGGTATCCATTAACTTAGATTTTATTATTTCGGTGATTCTTACCGCAAAGTTATCGTCGATTACCACCACGTCGCCTTTGGCGATCAGGTTCCCGTTCACCACTATATCCACGGGAGCGCCCGCCTGGCGTTCAAGCTCGATTATCGAGCCCTGTGCGAATTCCAGTATATCCCTTACCTTTCTTCTTGCGCTTCCTATTTCCACCGAAATCTGGAGCGGTACGTCCATAAGGAGATTTAGGTTATCCTTTTGTTCGCCGGTAAGCTTAACGGAAGGCTCGTCAAAGCTCTGGAACTGAGCGTTCTGAACGTTAATGGGAGCCTGTGGCATCGGATAGCCGTAACCGCCCTGAGGGGGCATGGGGTAGGGCGGGTAGGGATAAGGCATCTGTGCGCCGTAGCCGGGCATTTGCCCCATGGCAGCAGGATCCATCGCAGGCGCTCCGGGCGTCGGTGCGGACTGAGGGGCTTGTGCGGGAGCAGCGGCCGGGGTGGCAGCGGGAGCGGGCGCCGGAGCGGCAGCGGGAGCCTCCGCCACGGGCTCGGTATCCTCGCCCATCATTTTTGCCGTTATGGTCTTTGCGAGTTCAATGCTCATTACGGAGGCGAACTCCGATTTTATTACTCCGTCAATTTCCAGATCAAAGTTTACGGCAACTACCGGATCGTCCGGCTCGAACTCGGTAACATCGAGATTGCTGCTTACCTCGTCCATTATTATCGCCTGGGGGGTGGAAATATCGATGGTAAAGCCCAGGAAGTTGGAAAGCGCCGTGGCGCTGGCTCCCATCATCTGGTTCATTACCTCGGATACCGCGCTTATGTTAAGCTCGTCAAACTCAAAATCGGGAGAAACCTCCAAGGGCTGACCCATGAGCTGGTTCAGAATGAGCTGAACGTCATCCTGCTTCCAGACCATTATATTGGAGCCGCTTAAGCCTTTTACATACTGAATTTTAACGCAGACAGCAGGCTCAAGCTTATGGTATTCCATTTCCCTGGCGGTTTTAACCTCTACCCTCGGCGTGGTGATCCAAACCTTTGCGCTCAGCATTTCGGACACCGCTGTGGCGGCGCTACCCATACTTATGTTGAGTATTTCGCCTATGGCGTCCTTATGCAGATCTGTAAATTCAACATTTGACATACGCTAAACCTCAATTCTTCTATATACATTTTCGATTTTAACGGCCTTTTTATTGTTCATTATTCCCAGCTTGCCGTCAAACCAGGTGGCGTCGCCTACGCGAAGCACAACATTTCCGTTTATGTTTTTATCAAGCGGTATTATATCGTTGACCTGTAGGTGAAGAACGTCCGACATCTGAAGCTGTGTTTCGCTGAGCACCGCCGTAAGGGTAAGCGAAGTCTGGTTCAGGGTGTTCATTATGGTTTCCTTGCGCTCCAGTTCACGGCTCAGGTCGGTGTTCTTTCTCGCTATCTTGTTGCTCTTGGTCACATACTTCTGCATTATTTCGTCAAGGTTCAGCGCGGGTATACAAACCGAAATAATGGATTTATTGTCGTTCACCGTGGCTTCCAGAGCTACGATTATCATGGTTTCGTCATAGCCCACGGTGGAAATAACACGGGAATTGGTTTCAAGGGTAGTTACGACAGGCTCAAGATTCAGATAATTCTTCCACGGTTCCTTAAGGAACTTAGTCATATCGTTCACAACCTTTGACATAACGCTGGTCTCCAGCTCGGTGAAATCGCGGTCGAGCTCTGTGCTTGTGCCTGTTCCGCCCAACAGTCGGTCTATCAGCGTGTAGGTAAGCGAATTTGACAGCTGAAGTATTGTGGTAAATTCCTCAATGTTCTTTTCCTCAATGCCTAAATCCAACAGACCCATTATTACGTAATCGGGAAGGGCGTTGTTGTATTCAAAATACCTTTGCTCTTCAATGGAGATCAGCGTCACCTTACAGTAAAGACGCAGAAGTCCGGTAAAATATGAGGACAAAAGTCTCGCGTAGCTCTCGAAAATGGTTTCGATGCTGCGCACCTTTTCTTTGGTAAACTTCTTAGGAGAACGAAAGTCATATTCCTTTATATTCCGGTCGGGTTCTTCGGACCTTTGAATTACTTCTCCCGAAAGAGCTTGATTTAGTAAGGCGTCTATTTGTTCCTGTGTTAAGGTATCCGCCAAAACTATCTCCCCTTTCGTAACTGTATTTTCTTCCCCCTTTCTTAAGGGGGGCGTCGGCGCTCAATCCGGCTTCTCGTTCCCTTAAGGCGGGAAAGAAAAGCCGTTTAAATGCCGCAGTCGTTTCATTTAACTGATTTGGATTTAAGTAAAGGGTTTTATCTGCCGATTTCGGAGTATATCATTCGGTTTCTTCTGTCTCCGCTTGTTCGGGGTCGGAAGTTATCGGCTGTGTGTTTTCGTATGCCTCGGTAATGATATTTCCCTCTTCGTCCACCGGGTGAATAATACCTTCGGGAATACCGTTAACCGCTCCGGGGATTCCGGGGCCGCTTTCGCTGCCGAGAACGTTGCCTTCCGAGTCAATATCCGTATCGTATTTGGATTCAAGATTGTCTATGATCTGCTGTACGGCGTCCTTGCTGTCGGGATTGGCGTCCCCGCCTATCTGTCCGATGCCGTAGTCGTACCTGAGGATATCCTGAATAACGGCGTTACTGTGAGCGTTGTTGTTGTTTCTTATGATAACCAGCTCAACGCGTCTGTTTTTCGCCTGCCCTTCGGGGGTACTGTTGTCTGCTATGGGAGAGTACTGGGCGTAACCCTCCGCCTTAAACTTCTCGGAATCCACCGTGCGGCGGTAATTCATAAAGTTGAGGACGGCACAGGCTCTCGCGGAAGACAAGTTCCAGTCATTTATTTCGGAGGGACCGATTACCGCCGCAGTATGTCCGCCTATATTAATGTTTCCTATGTAATCGTTAAGCGCCCGAAGACCCGGAATAAACATTCCCACGGCTTTTCTTCCTTCGTTGGTAAGCGCCGCGCTGTTGGGAGCGAAGAGAATCGAATCACTGAAGCGTATCGTGATCTTGCCGCTGGAGCTTACCGAAACGCTTATCTGGTCGTCGGTAAATTCGCTGCTGGCGATCTGGCCGCTTACCCAGCCCAACAGTTCGTTGAAGCTTGAAGGCAAGGTGCTGTTGGTGATGTCGTGATCCTTTTCTCCCGCGCCGGGAGGCTCCAGACTGTTTCCGTCATTGTTCACGTCGTCATTCACCAGCATTGGCTCCTCCGCCTGAACGAAGGGGTTAATATAGGATCCCGAGGTCGTGAAGCTCTGAAATATGTACTGCCACTTTACCGGATCGGGAGTCGAAGACGCGTAAAGAAGTACGAAAAAGCACATCAGAAGGGTAACCATGTCCGAATACGTGTTCATCCACGCATTGGGGTCTATCTTAGGTCGTTCTTTCTTTTTCGCCATACCGATACCCCCTTGTTTTTTGTCGCATTATAGTATACCATAAATTTCGCTATGTTGCAACCCGAAATTTTTCCTTTTAATATGATTTAGTTGAAAAATGGTGTGAAATACGCTTTTTTTGCCTTTAAACAATTTGAAAAAAATTTTTTGTCGATATCCGTCGAATGTCGGAAAACAGAAAAACGCTTTATTCTCCTTCGGCCTTTGCTCCCTTGCCTTTAAGGTCTTTATCGGCAAGCATAAATTCAAGCTTTTCTCTTATAAGTGCGGGGTTGGAGCCTGCTGCGATAGCCATGGAGCCCTGACAGATTATCTGCATACACAGTATTTCCTGTTGGTCGGCGTTCTGAAGGGCGCTGGCGAGCGGTCCGAAGATAACGTTCGCCAAAAGGGAGCCGTAGAAGGTGGTAACCAACGCGGTAGCCATGGACGCACCCAAATTGGAGGAGTCCTCGCTCATTACCTTAAGCATGTTTATAAGTCCTACCAGAGTACCGATCATACCGAAGGCGGGACCCAAGGCGACGCCCTTTTCAAAAAAGGCTATGTTGCCCGCGTGTCTGTCGGCGGTAAAGTCTATCGCTTCCTCCAACATTTCGCGTATTTTTTCCGCGTCATTGGCGTCTACAAGAAGAAGAAGACTTTTCTTCATAAACGGATCCTTAGCCTTATTGGCGCTGTCCTCGAGGGTAAGGATACCCTGGCTTCTCGCCACTCTCGCGTATTCGACAATTTCGTCTATGTACTTCTGAGGATTGTATTTCGGCGGGAAAAGACAAATTTTGAAAAGCTTAGGCAAAGCCGCCAGCGTAGACATGGGAAAGCTGGCGATAAGTCCGCCGAGAGTACCGCCCACAGTGATAAATATAGAAGCGGGGTCGATGAAGCTCGAAATTTCACCGCCGTTCATAATTCCGAAAAATGTCAGACCGAAGGCTAAGACCCAGCCTATAATAATCGTAATATTCAAGGATACGCCCTCCGTTTAAAGGATTTTTTCTGTTATCGGTTATTAATTTGGTTTTGTCGTAAAGCTTTGTCCGACAAGCGCCGTCTAGTGCTCCCCAAAAAACAACAGGGAAACCGGACAAAGACGTGGGAAAGATTTTATTGTAAATCCGGATTATCCCTTCTTGATGGAATCCGTCTACTGTTGCGGTTAAATTTTATTATTTCGTCCATGATCTCGTCCATGGACTCCTGAACGATGTAGCTGTGGCCGTTGCTTAAAACTATAATGGTGTCCGGACTCTGTGATACGGACTCGATCTGTTCCTCGTTCAAAAGAAACTGTTTTCCGCCCAGTTTGGTTAAATAAATCATAATATACAGGCGCTTCGGAAAGTCTTTGCGCCGCTCCTTTTTGTTTTTGCGGGATGAGGTTTCGGATTTAAAACGCCTAAACGTTTATTTAAATATCAACGAAGGGGCGCCGATCGTCTTTATGACCGATTCGCGCCGAAACGCGTCTGAAATCGGAATCGGTACATACGACCGTGCGCCGTTTCGTCAATATAGGCGGCCGCCGCTCCGGCTGTGGGTGAACGGTGGAAAACAGCCGGAAAAATACAAGCGGACGCTTGGGTTTACTTTTGCCGTTTCCGATGGGACTCGAAATAATTATGTTTTACTCCGTCGGAAAGCTATGATTATCTCTTAAGGTTTACAAGCTCTTCAAGCATTGTATCGGTAACGGTGATAACACGGGAGTTCGCCTGGAATCCTCTCTGTGTGATGATCATATCCGAAACTTCCTGAGAAAGGTCGGCGTTGGACATTTCAAGAGCGGTGGATACTATGGAGCCGGTGCCTACATCGTTGGCTTTCTTGGTCTGGGGGCCGCCGGAGCTTAAGGACTCTTTCCAGTAGGTGGTTCCCACCTGGTCAAGACCTTCGGGGTTTTCGAATACAACCAAATCAATACGACCCATGGCGATGGTTCCGTGTACGGTGTGTACGCCGTAGATTACGCCGTCGTCGTCGATGAAGATGGATTCCAAATCCTTGGTGGTCTGTTCGGCAGCTATGGAGCCGCCGGTGAGTTTTACGGTTTCCATGGTTTCGGCGATGCTTTTGTAGAAGTTGTCTTTACCGTTCTTAAGACCCAATCTTACATTTGTGTCTTTAAGATTGGCGGTTATCTCGGCTGATATAGCCGCGGAGGTGTCATTTACATTAACTGCGGTACCGGCAACTTCTGTAATTATAAGCTCCTTTTTTTCATCCTTTCCCGCTGCTGCCTTAATAGCTTTATTAATATTGTCTACCGATGCCGGCGCATTATCGGGAACTCTTATCGTAAGCACATTTCCGGACCAGCCCGCCTTTACGCCGCCGTTTTCGGCAGCTGTATCTTTATTTTCATAAGTAATTATGTTTATTTCATACTTATTAGCATACGCACCGGCTTTAGTCGCAGCAAAAGTAAGGTCAAGGTTTACCGTTTTATCCGTACCGTTTGGATCTGTGGCAGAAATAGTCACCCCATGCTGAATGCGGTTATGCGCTTTCTGCGCTTTTGTGTCGCCGGGCTGATTTGCATATTCAATATGAAGGGGAATTATTCCGTCAATATCAATACCACCCGCTTCCATCGCTTCTTGTATAGCATCCTCAAGGGTTCTTCTTGTTTCGCCAGGCGGATAAGTTCCGTCAGGATTCTTAGTCACTTCACCGGGAAAAAGAAATTCCTGATCCAAATCGATTCTTACGGTAATGGTTCTGTCATTCTGGGTAGCAAACGGAGTCTCGTCGTCGTCAATATCCATTATGTTAAGAGAAATATTTCCGTTATCGCCGTAACCGTCGGCGGTAATAGTGTACGTATACTCATTAGTACCGTCCTTGTAAATTTTCTCCACACTCGCCTTTTCATTGTCAACGGGAGGAACATAAAGGTTGATTCTGTTGGAGGAAGCTTCGATTCCGGTGGGGTCGCCGCTGACGCCCAGTACGATGTTACCGCTGGCATCACAGAGATTGCCTATGTTGTCTATGTGGAAGTTACCGTTTCTGGTGTAGTAAATGTTGCCCGCCTGATCCATTACCTGGAAAAATCCTTCGCCCTGGATGGCGCAGTCGGTAACGCTGTCGGAATAGGTGAGACCGGACTGGGTCATTATCTGACCGATGGAGTTAAGCTGTGCACCGTAACCTACCTGATTGGCGTTGCGGCCGCCGCTTGTGGGATCGCCGGTGGTGGCGTATGACTTATTTTGATAAAAAACATCCTTGAAGGTAACGGCGCTTGCCTTATAACCCGTGGTGTTTACGTTGGAAATATTATTGCCGATAACGTCCATTCTCTGGTTGTGGACTTTAAGACCTGCCACACCGGAGTAAAGTGATTTCATCATAAGCTTATTATCCTTTCTGCTCTGACTTGATCCGTGTATTTTTACCGCCCTTCAATCGGTCGGGGCGGAGATGTTTCCTTTCGGTCCGACATCATACGATCACGGTCGAGTCTATGTTTGTAAATACGTTTTCTTTTAAATCCGCCTGTGATACTGTTGTAATAACCTTGTTGTTCGCGACGCTCACTATATACGCCGTGCCGTCCACCAATATGAGGGACTGGCCGCAGCCTTTCTGCGCCGCCAATTCAACGCCCTTGTTAAGCCGCTCCAAAGCGTCGTTTTCCGTCACGTCTATGTCCCTGCTTTCAAGCCTTTTGATGGCGTGATTGCTGAACTGTACCTGACTTTTACCCGACAGCATTGTGCGAAGCTCATCCGCAAAGGAATTACCTTTTTCGTTGACCTTGGGCTGATCCACTTCCGCGGAAATATTACTTTTTACACTTTCAACAGGCTGATTTATTATGCTTTGGTTTCTTGTCTGCAAAAACTCGCTTAAAAGCATAAGCTCACCTGCCCTTTCAATATCGGTGTGATATTATGTATATAATATCATATCCATCAGATCGCCCGACTGACCTTCCGCTTTATCCTCGGAAGGATCGGTATTCTCCGTTCCCTCGGAGGGTTTTGTTTCCGTTTCGCCATCGTCGGGGTCGGTTTTATCATCGGTATCGGGAGGCGTTACATTGCCGGGTTTATCGAAATTGCCCACCTTGATAACGCTGTCCAAGGGGTAAGACAGGCCGTTCATTACGATACGGTAGATTCCGTTTTCCACCTCGATGCTTTCAACGATGCCGCTTTCGATAATGGTCTGTTTATCCGAGTTTTCCGCTTTAAGCATTACGTTCTTGCCGATAAGGCTTACCGCGTACGCTCCGTCGGTAGCCGACAGTGTGCTTCCCGTGGTGTTGCTGGAAACGTTCATTACCGAGCCTAAGGGATAACGCTTTCCGTTTACGGTAATTTCAACATTCTTTTCGTCGCTTATGTCAACGCCGGTAACCACGCCAGTTTCTATCTTAAGCTTTACCTTTCCGTTTTCGTCGACCCCGTCTCTGGTGGAAACCGTAACGGTTCTTCCCGCGAGGCTCGAGGCGTAATTCACGGTGTTGTAGTAAAGGCTGCCCTCATTGGTCTGAAGCGCCGTGAAGCTGGCCAGCTGTGATACGAACTCGGTGTTTGAGGTAGGCTCCAGAGGATCCTGGTTGGTCATTTCCGCCATTAGAAGCTGGAAAAACGTGTCCACAGAAACCATTGACTTGTCGTCGCTTTCAAAATACTTGGCGTATTTGCTGCGGACATCTTCAACGCTGCTTACGGGTTCGGTATTGTATGCCATATGTTTCTCCTTTCCGCCCTTTTTGGAGCAAAATGTTGTTTTCGGCCGCTTTTTTCCGTCATTGAGTCTATACTTTTTCAGACCGCGCCGCGAAGTATCTTCTCGAATTCTCCGTCGTCGTCCTTCTCGCCCTCTATGTTTCTGACATAAGGATTTTTACTGCTGCCTTCGTAATTCTGCTGTTCGGCCTTTCCGTCCTGTTCCGCACCATACACAACCTGATACTTTTCAAGCTGGGTTCCCTGATCTCTCATGCTTTCCTGAACGTTTTCCGCTCTTGATGCGAGAATGGCCGCGGTTTCTTTATTCTCCGCCGAAATGGTGACGCTGAGCTTACCCGCGTTTTCCACCAGCTTAATGGATATCTTGCCCAAGGTTTCTGGATTAAGAGTTACCATCAAGGTGGTTTCCTGTTCCTTCGCGGGGATATTGGCCAGAATATGGTTTATCACCTGGGTTACCACTCTGTTAACCGCTCCGCCCGACATAAGGCTCCTGGGAAGAGGCGCTTCGATCGCCTTTGTGGAAACAAGCTTTATGTCTGAAACAGATATGTCTTTCTCCTTGCTTCCGTCTCCGCGCTCATTAGCGTTATCTGCCGCTGTTTCGTACTCGGATTCTTCCTCCATGGAAAGGAAGGTTTTTTCCTCATTCTTCAGGCCAAAAAGCCTCTTAAGCTCGTCAAACTCGCTTTCGCCGGTTTCCGTGGGATTTGCCTCACAGGAATCGGCCGCGTTTACGCGTGTCGGATGGGTATCCGCTTCTTTAGTGGAATCAAGAGTCCGCTTGACGTCTTTGTAAACATTCTCAGCAATCTGTCCGTATAATTCGCTTTCCCCTTCGTCAACGGGAACGTTAGTTAACCGTAACTTATCGGCGGCGGGCAAAGGCGATTCCGACGGTTCCGAATCCGTTTCGGACAACGTGATTTGCTCCGCAGATGTGAAAGTACCGGGAACAGCCGTTTCCTTTACCTCGGGGTAAGTTTCAAGCTTCGCCTCGCCGCGAGTAAGAGGAATAAGACTTTCCTCCGCAGCGGCGTTATTTGCACCCGAAAAATCAAAAGCTTTCGATACGTCCGACATATTGACAGAGGGCAAGTCCGTCTCAACTCGGGTAAAATTATCGCCGTTGTAGCCGTTGAAAAGAGCCGTGCCTTCTGGCTGATCATTTCCTAAGGGCATTACCTGCCGTGAAGCGGGTACGGGCGCTTTAAGCCCCGCTGATTCGTCGTTAACGGCGGAAACGGTTTCCATAGGTTTACGCGAGCCGTTTACAGCGGTGATAACCGTTTCGGGTGCGGCGGCCGCAGACATCGATGACGTTTCCGCGTCCGGGGCGAAAGAAACTCCGTTAAGCTGCTGTTCCGATACTTTGACTCCGGCAACTGCGTCGGAATTAGATTTTACAGCCGATTGCGGCTCCGCTGCCGCGATTCCCGAGGAATGCGTATGTACAGGGGGGATAACGGGGTTTGTGCCTATCTTTCCGCCTCTGTCAAAATCGGACTGTCCGGGATAAAGCTTTTTGCTCGCCGTTTCCGTTGAAATAATATCCGAATTTTCGGGATCCTCCGTTACGGCAGTTTCGTTCATATCAAGAAAATAATTGCCAATAAACGCAGCTCCCGTCTGTGCGAAAGGCTCTCCGCTCATTTCGACGTTTTTCTTCGCGTTTTCAAGCATATTTTCGATAATCTGCATCAGCGCACCGCCCAGCTTTTCCTCGTCCTTATCGGAACCGAAGGGAGAATCCGTATCGGTTTTTCCGTTGATACCGTCCACAAGCTTCATAAGAAACAGCAGAAGCTTTTCTTCAAACTCTTCCTTATTCTTACCGGGATCGTTCAGTTCCATAAAGGCTTTCAGCATCGCGTTCGCCAAAGCTTCCTCAGCCCGCGCCAAAAGAGATTTTTCCGTCTCGCCGCCGTCTTTTTCCGAAGACTCGCCGGAAACTAGGGCCAAATCCTCTCCGTCGGTCTCTTCAGCCGCCTTTTCAGCTTCTGGCTCTTTTAAGCCCTTAAGCTGCTCAAGCTCCTTTACAGTCTCCTCGTCAACTTTTACGTTTCCGCCGGAAGACACCTGTTCTGAGACAATTTCCGTCTCCTCGGCTCCGGCATTTATATCGGTGTTGGGTTTGGCGCAAGTATTTTCCTTGATATTTTTCACCGATTTATCCGAGGGAGTATTCGCGGAAGAGTTTTTGGGAGCGTTCACGGACGCATTTGCCGAAATATTAACCGACTTTCCCATATCGACCGCCGCGCAGTTCGTTTTCCTAAGACTTTCCATAAAACCGACGGGAGCTTTATTCTCGGAGCGCGAGTTCGGAGCCTGAGCAGTACGCTTCGATAAATTAAGACCGTTAGCTATACTGATATCCGTCAAGATCGTACCTCCTTTCGTATAAAATATTTATTGAAAAGGACTTGCGTCCCGTTTCAATCTTTTTTTGAAAAAAACAAGCTCATAAATGCCCACACTAATAATTATACACTTTTTTATATAAAAAGTCAACAAATTTCAGACAAAAAGGTATATCATTTAACCAAAAAATTTTTGATATCAACAGGATAATTTGTTCAAAGTGCGGTTTTTACTGCTTGACCGCCGCCGTCTGTTTATTTCCGCCGAAAAATTCTTCAAGAAAGCTTTCGTTTTCCTTGGTTTCCCGCTCGCGGTATTCCTCCAACTGATGTTCCTCCAGCTTCTCGAGTTTTTTTACCTCTTTGGTCGCTTCCAGCACGTCCTCAAGCTTTTTTTCAATCTCGATGTTTTTTTCGGTGATCTCTCGGCGTTTAAACTCCAGATCCTGCTTTCTCAAAGTCAGAAAACGGTTTGCCACTGATATTTCATTTGGGAAAGCGCCTCTTCGGTAAATTCTTCGGAGCTCATCCGTTTTTGCGGAAATCGCTTTTTTTATTTCTTCTTCTTCCCCGCGAAGCTGAACGAGCTCCGCCCGAAGCGCAGCAAGATCGTTTTTTTCCATTTCCTCCAGTTGCATACGATACTGCTTTATTCGGTCTAGGGTGAACTGAAACTTCTTCATTTTTACGA
This sequence comes from uncultured Ruminiclostridium sp., assembly GCA_949878745.1. Taxonomy (GTDB): domain Bacteria; phylum Bacillota; class Clostridia; order Oscillospirales; family Ruminococcaceae; genus Ruminiclostridium_E. Next base: position 45,436 of record CATLBH010000005.1, read on the forward strand.
CCATTCCTTTCGGGAGGGTTGGCAACGTTACATATTAAAAAAAAATCGATTTTACTGCACCGATTCCTTTAACAGCCTTATGGTGTCCGTCAGGTCGAAGGATTCGTCCACCGCCTGGGTAAGAAATCCGTTTATCTTGTCTATTTTTGAGATGGCCTCGTCAAGCTTTGGGTTAGTTCCGTTTTTGTAGGCGCCGATAGCTATCAGATCATAGTTGGAATTGTAAAGGGCAAGGAGGTTTCGGAGCTTTGCCGCCGCGTCCTTGTGCCCTTTGTCGCAGATTATGCTCATCAAACGGCTTATGCTGGGAAGTATGTCTATAGCCGGGTAATGGTTCTGTGCCGCAAGCTTTCTTGAAAGCACTATGTGTCCGTCTATAATACCTCTCACGGTATCCGAAATAGGCTCGTTCGTATCGTCGCCCTCCACGAGAACGGCGTAAATCCCCGTAATGCTCCCGCCCTCAAAACAGCCGGCTCTTTCAAGAAGCTTGGGCATATCGTTGTATATCGAACTGGTGTATCCTCTCATTATGGGGGGTTCGCCGATGGATAGCCCCACGTCCCTTTTGGCCATTGCAAAACGGGTAAGGTTATCCATCATTAGCAATACGTCCTTACCCTGCTGCATAAAATATTCTGCTATGGCGGTAGCGGTCTGAGGGCACTTGCTTCTCATCATGGCGGGCTGATCGCTTGTCGCGACAACAACCACGGAGCGTTTCATACCCTCTTCGCCCAAGTCGTTTTCTATAAACTCTCTTACTTCACGTCCGCGCTCTCCCACAAGAGCGATAACGTTAAGGTCGGCCTTCACCTTTTTGGCGATCATACCCATAAGGGTACTTTTACCTACGCCGGATCCGGCGAATATCCCTATTCTCTGTCCTTTGCCCAAGGTGCACAGCCCGTCTATGGCCTTTACGCCCAGCTCGAGAGGCTCCGCAATCTTAGGACGTGCCAACGGGTTCACGGGTATTCCCGAAATTGGCATTTCGTCGGTATACTCGATCTCGCCGCCATTGTCCAGCGGGTTTCCTATGGCATCGACAATACGTCCCACAAGAGCGTTTCCGGTTTTAACCATAAGCTGCTTTCCCGTATTGTCCACTATGCTTCCCGGCCCTATGCCTTCGATGTCGGTATAGGGCATAAGAAGCACCTTGTCCGATTGAAACCCTACCGCTTCGGCAAAAATAAAGTCTTTTTCGCTCCCTTTTTTGTAAACGCGGCAGACGTCGCCTATATTGCATTCGGGGCCGCTGGCCTCCACGGTCATTCCTATTATTTTTTCTATTTTTCCCATGCTGCGCCTTGGCTCAAAGTCCGCAAGCGCTTCGGCAAATCCTCTTAAATCCATATCATATTAAGCCCCGTTACATTCTTAAAATAAGTTCGGTAACTTTTCATACCAATCCCTTATAAACTGACGTCAAATCCATAGTTTAAAAAGGGATTGCACCCGAAACGCTAATCCCACGGTTTAAAAAAAGGATTAGTTTCAATCCGCTTCCGGCAAGGCGGAGGGTAAAACCGTCTCCCCTTCGGCGGCGCCCGATATAAGCTCTTCCGCTTCCGCCGTCAGCTCGGGCTTGGCCTCCTTAACAGTCTTGGAGGCCTTTGCGTTTTTTGAAGTCCGAGCCGATTTTGGCTGAGGCTTCGGAGCGGGTTCGTCTTCTTCCCTGGGCGGTTCCTCTTCCTTATCCCTGAACTTTCCGCGCCCCAACTCGCCTATCATTTTAAGCTGAGTTGAAACACCCGCGTCGAATATTTCCGTTTCGTTTTCCAGCATCAGGGTACCGGATTCCGCGTCAACCACCTCAAATTCCACATTGGCGGTGGGGGAGAAGCACTTTTCGTAAAGTCTGAAATCCGCTTCCATATCCTCGCTTAAATCGTGCTTTGAGAGGGTCACTTTTATGTTTTTGGTGTTTCTGAATTCCTTCGCGGCGGCGGATATCATTTTTTCCAGCGCTTTTTTATCCTTCTGACTGAACACCGTCATGGTTATTTTTTCCGCCACTTCCATGGCAAGGTCGAAAACGCTCCTGCGCTGTTCCGCCAGTATGTCCGCCTTTTCCTTTTCGACTTCGCCGCAAAAACGCTTAAGCTCCAAGAGACCGTCTTTGCACTTTTTCAGTCCCTGAATATAGCCTTCCTCTTCGCCCTTCTTAAGACCCTCCATAAAGCCCTCGTCAAGGCCTCTTTTTCTTGCTTCATCATAGATTTGTTCCGACTTTTCGTCGATCTGGGTCAAAAGGCGTCTTCCCTTGTCCTTCGCTTCTTCTGTAATACGTTCCGCTTCTTCTTTTGCCTTCTCCAATTCGCTGTCGGCTCTTTTCCGCATTTCCACGGCGTATTCCTGACCTTCGCGGCGGTATTTTTCCCTAAGGTTTTCCAGTTCTTCAAAGTCTATTTTCGGGGGCTTCGGTTCTTTTTCTTCGCTTTCGGCGCCGTTCTCCCGAATTTCCTTTTCAGGCATGGATTCCTCCGAGGACTCGGTTTCTTTTTTTTCGCCGTCCGAAAGATCTTTTTCGTCCGTCTGATTTCCTATTCTGTTGTTTATTACGGCGTCGCCCTCTATTACTATGTTCTTAAAAGGATTACTGCCTTTGATAACTTCAAACATCGCGTTATTTCCTTTAACAAATCAAATAAAATATGCCCGAAAAATCAATTTTCGGGCAATAGTAATTTTATCTGTCTTAAAATATGGTATTGCCTTAATGATATTTTGTCAATATTCCGTAGTTTAAGTTTGACAATTTGTTTCTATTGAATTATGTAAAAATGTATTCGCACAGTTTCGTAGGGAATATAAAGCCGTCAGGCAATAATCTCGTCCTGTCCGCTCTTGGAGATGGTAACGACGCCTTCTTCCTCGAGCCTTCTGATAATGGCGACGATGCGCTGCTGGGCTTCTTCCACGTCGCGCATACGGACGTTGTGGAGATATTCCACGTCTGTCTGGGTAGCCTCGCGCTTACGAGCGGACATATTGGCGTAGATAACCTCGGCAACATCGGGAGTGGAGCCTTTGATAGCGGTTGCCAGATCCTTGGCGTCCACTTCGTTGATAAACGCCTGAATGGACATGGAATCCAGATGGGCGATATCCTCGAATACGAACATCTTCTGACGAATCTCTTCCGCCAACTTCGGGTCGCGCAGCGCCAGTTCGTCGAAAATAAATTTTTCGGTGGAACGATCAACCTTGTTCATTACGTCTGCTATGTAATTGATACCACCTACCTCCATGCTCTCGGTGCTTACCAGCATGGCGAACTTGCGTTCAAGGGTTTCTTCGACGGACTTGGTAAATTCGGGGCTTGCGCTGTCCATCTTGGCTATTCTTTCAACTACCTCTATGCGGATACTTTTCGGAAGCTCCGACAGTATGGCGGACGCCTGATCGCTTCGGCAATAAGAAAGGATCAGGGCTATCGTCTGGGGGTGCTCGTTCTGCACCATCGCCAGAAGGTTCTTGTAATCCGCCTTTCTAACGAAAGCAAAAGATTTTGTCTTAAGCTGTTTGGTGATGCGCTCAAACAGAGCCTGAGCCTGTTCGGGGCCGAAGGCTTTTTCGAGTATTTCCCTGGCGTATTCCACGCCGCCCTCGGAAATTACCTTCTGGGTAAGGCACAGCTCGTAAAATTCGTTAAGTACGTTTCCGACCACGTCTACGGGCCAGTAATCCATTTTTGCCACTTCAACGGTGATTCTTTCAATCTCCTCGTCGGTAAAGTGCTTATACACCTCGGAAGCGTTTGCCGCGCCTATAGAGGAAAGCACCATGGCGGCTCTTTGTATGGGGGTTATTTGCTCATCGGGCAATTTAGTCCCCTCCTTTCACACTATCGGTTGTTGACTGATCAGTCTTCACCTCTCATCCAGCTTCTGATAAGCTGGGCGACAATTTCGGGATTGTTCTTGGAGAAGTCTCTGATCTCGCGCTTAAGAGCCTCGTCCCTGGTTTCGGGCTGCTCCTCGCTGAGGCTGGTAAGCTCAAACTCCGTTTCTTCCATTCTTCCGGGGTTAAGCATTTCTCCTCCTCCTTCTTCGCCGTATCCATAGCCTTCGCCCGCTTCGGTGGCGGGTATGGGCGCCGACACAAGATGTGCCGCCGAGCGGCGTTTTTTCCTGGAGCCGGGTGCGTTGAGAGCAAGGATAAGCAGTACTATCAGAACAATGCCCAAAATTATTATGATGGCGATCATTACCATGCTCTGACTGCTTACGCTTCCGATATTCAGCGCCGCGCCGTCTATAATGGGATTGGTTGTTTCTATAAAAGGTGTGGTCATTATGGAGACGTTTTCCACGTTGGCCGCTATGGCGTTGGCTATGGTATTGCGCCAGCGGGTCTCTTCGTCGGCGGTGAGGGAGTTGTTGCTTCTCACCACCACCGCAGCGGAAAGAGAACCGATGCTGTAGCCGTCCTTTTCTATCTGCCGCTTTCTTTGATTTACAAGGTGGTTTATGTCACGGGTGTATTCGTAATAAAACTCGCCGTTCTCTCCCACCTCGAGAGTTGGGTAATCGGGGCTTATATCGCTGTCTACCGGAGTGCCGACCATGCCGCCTTCCTTAGCCACGCCGCCGGCGGCGTTCTTTATCTGTTCACGGTCGATAATACCCGACTGCTTGGTGCCTATTACATTTCCTTCGTCATCATATATAAGATCCTGATTCGAGCCGGTGTACTCTATTTCCTCGGTGACCATGCTGTCAAAATCCAGAGTAAGTCCCACCGACACATTGATTCCGTCGAAGGTGTTAAGCATAACGGTTTTTATGGCGTCTTCGTATTCTTCCTTAAGCTTGTCGCGGTAGCTGAGCCGCTTGTAATAAATCTGAAGCTTTTCCTCTTCCTCTTTCGCGGTATTGGTAGTCATTTCGGGGGAGAGCTGGATTCCGTTCTGATCGGTTATGGTAATATTTTCTCTGAGAAGTCCAGGCACCGAGTTGGCCACCAGATTATACATACCGTCGATCTGTTCCGGAAGAAGATCGTCACGGAGAGTCAAGGCAACGGAGGCGGTGGGCTCTTCCTTGTATTCGTCCAAAACGTAGCGTCTTTCCTCGGGGATACCGAGTATTACAAGGGCGTCGCTGACGTTGGTGAAGGTACGGAGAGTGGCCATCAAATGATTTTGCAGCTGCTGCTTTTGAGTCTCCCTGGTTGTTGTATCGGTGGAGAACATGGTGACGCCATTGTTCCAGATATCGTAGTTAAAGGTGGATTTGGGGAAGCCGGCCATGCTCATGCTGACTCTCATTTCCTCCACCTTATCCTCGGGAACAAGAATGTCTCCGGAGGCGTTTATTTTTATGTCCTGAACTCCGAGGGTTTCTCTGGCGTATGTAACTATTTCGGTGGCTTCGGAGGCGGAGGCGTCCTTAAACAGCACCGCATAGTGCACCTGACTCATAATCGCAGCCAGAACTATCGCCGAAACCAGGATCACCGCCAGACCGGCGGATATTAAAATAATTGTTTTTTTACTGAGAGAAGAAAATTTACTCTTGAGGAAATTCCCTATTTTGGCAAGAGTTTCTTTTACCTTATCCATCAAACAACCTCTTTTTTTATCTTTTTCCTAATTGTCAAGCAATTCGGCAATCAAATACTCATCTTTACGATCTCGTTATAAGCGTCAACAACCACGTTTTTAACGTTTACAAGAAGGTCGGTGGCTATTTCGGCCTTGGTAATGTTGGCCTGTATCTGTTCAAGGTTATCGGTGTCGCCCAGCATAATACGGAATATATCCGACTGTTTCTGAGCGTTGGCATCCACGGCGTTGTCGAAAATGCCCTTGAAAACGTCCATAAATGTGGGAACCCGAACCGCTTCTTCGGATACGGATTCCTCCCCGTATCCTTCAAACGCTTTAGATACGGATTCAAGAGGCGTTATTGACGATGATATAGGAACTATGAACATAACGGTTATTTCGTCCTTTCCTGATTAAATATGTAAGTTTATATAAGTTTCGTTATTTTCCTATTGAAAGCGCCCGCTGAGCCATCTTCTTAGCGCTGTTAAAAATGGTGAGACTCGCGGTATAGGAGTTGGAGGCCTCAATCCAGTCGTATTGTTCCTCGGCCACGTCCACGTTGGGTAGATAATAGTAGCCGTCCTCGTCCGCGTCGGGGTGGGAAGGATCGTAAACCGGCGTCAGGGGGGTCTCATCCTCCACTATTTCCGTAACCACTACGCCGTTTCCCGTTCGTTTTCTTCTGTCCGACAGATTCATTTGAAGAACGCTGCTGAAGGGCATATTGCCGTTTACTATGGATTTTGTCTTTCTGTCTATAAAATCTTGTATGCCCAAATTATCGTAGGTCGTATCCTCGGTAAAAACCACCACCTGACGCACGTAAGGGGTTCCGTCCTCCGTTCTGGTGGTTACCGCATTGTTCACGTTTTGGGAAATTATGTCCATTCTTAATCTTTGGGCCATCATTCCCGAAACCGCTATATCCAAGCTGCTGAGAAATGCCATGCTTCCGTTTCCTTTCTCGCTTATTTTCCGCCGTCTCCTTTTTTATTGTTTTAAGGAGCAATGCACGGATTTCCGTTCAAACTTCTTTCTATCGCCGTATATTTTGTCGGTGTCTTGCTATATTACGCTCAGGCGGATTACTGTCTGCTCATAGCGCTGCGCATAATGGTAAATTCGCTGTCAAGCTGATTGGCAAGAGCCTCCTGCAATAAAGCGTTTTTAACGAAAAGCGCCTGCTGGGTGTCGGAATCCACGTTGTTCCCGTCGGGCTGGTCAAAGGTGTACTTGTCGGTGTAAATGTAGCTGGACAGGTGAAGTTCCTTCTTGAACTTCGCGTCCTCGGAGACGTTCAACTTGTCCTTCAATACCCCACTGAAATACAGATACTTGCACTTGTAGCCGGGGGTGTCAATATTGGATAGATTATGGCTTATTACCCTTTTGTTCTGGTTCACGATGTCAAGACCCTGTTCTATCAGGCGGAAACCTGTGGTATCAAAAAGAGCCATTTTTCGATTCTCCTTTAAGTTAAAATTTTTAAGTTAAAATTTCTTTTTGTTTCGAATATTAAATAGGTATATATGCCGAAGCAATAAGTCCCATAATTTCACGTATAATAATTATACAACAAGAAACGAAAAAAAACAACCGCTTTTTCAAAATTTTTGCAATATTTTTGATAAATTTTTTATTTTATACCGTTTTCGTCTTACGGTTCCCTTGGCTAAGGGAAAAAAACGGGATCAATAACGGTCGTACCAGTACTTCGCCGCTTCGGCAAGTCTTTTAAGCTCGCGGCGCTTACGCACGATATCCGCTTCTTTAAATACATATTCTTTTTTGGGCGGGATTTTTTCGTAGTCTCTTTTCGCTTTGTCCATGGCGGCGGCAATTCTTCCGGGGCGTTCAAAATCCATGGGCAGCCGAAGCACGCCGACGGTTTTGTAGGATTTTTCCGCCTCGTTGTACCACCACTTGTCAAAAACGGGAAAACCGTCCTTTACGTGATAGCCAAGAGCGCGGCTTTCACCATGATATATTCTTATTTCGCCCAACAGAATCAAATGCTTTTTTCTTTCGTCAAGATACGCCCTGTCGTAATTTTTTAGAGGAATGACGCAAAGGCGGCGCAGCACTGTTTTTTCGCCGAAAAGGGAATAGCTTCCCTTATACTCGCTGAACACCGCCGCTTTGGGAAGTATTTCGAAATACGTATAACGGCGGGCTGTTCTTATGTAACGGTCGCAAACGGCGGCGTAAACTATGCAGAGTATCATTCCCGCCAACACGCTCCCGCCTATCATAAGGGCATAGGAAAAGAGGAAACTTGTATTAGAAACCATCTTCAGGTTGAACATCAGCGCCCAGATAAGCATCATACAAAATTGCGCGAGGGGAGTAACGGTAAGTATCATTGCTTTGGTCCGCCGCTTTGTGTATTTTTCGGTATAAGCGTGAAAATATGCCGTCACTGTCCCCCCCTTTTTGCTCCCCGGTAAAACCTTGTCCCGGAACGCTGGGAAAATGAAAAAACTCAGAAAAACGGGCGGCAATATTCGACGTTTCCGGCGCGAAGGCTTTTCATTTTCGGGGCATATGGGGGAAAGGATTTATTTGGAGACCGATATTCAAAAATTTTTCCCGATTTATTTACCGATTTTATTATACAATTTTTTCTGAAGGTTGTAAAGAAGAAATTTTTTGTTTTTTTACCAAATTTTATTAAATTTCCTTTTACCCCCTTGATTTATTGAACAATTTAAGGTATAATTGTTTTATATCGTCTACATTGATACAACTTAGGAGAATATAGATATGCTTTCAAGAGAACGGATATTAAAACTTGAAATTCTTACTCCCGACGAAACGCACGCGAAGATTCTTTCCGCAACAAATAAACAGTTTTCTCTTCAGAGCAGCCCTACGGGAAAATCCGATATGCTTCTAATTATAAAGGGGCGGGGACTTCCCGAAATTGACACAGGCAGCGAAGTGAACGTGATAGCTCAAATGAAAAGCGGTGAAAGAATGAAATATCCCTCGTATGTGACGGTTTCCACCGAGTACCAGATCAACGTGGTAATGAAAACCGACAAACCTCATATAATGCAGGAACGCCGCCGTTATTACAAAGTAGAAGCCGACATAAACTGTATTATTAACTCAATAGAAAGAAACGGCAGCAGGATCGTACTTGAGAACCCCGCAGTGGCTCAGATAAAGGATCTTAACATCGGCGGTATTTTCTTGTGTATATCCGACGCGGATCTTCAAAAGTCCGACATTCTGATGCTGACCATTCTTTTTGATAACAAAAACGTGGATATTGCCGCCGAAATAATACGGGTACAGACCAATGCCGCGGGAGATATTATCGGCTATGGCTGCCGCTTCACTAATCTTACCCCAACGGTAGAGGAGACTTTCGCTAAATATGTGTTTCGGGTTCAGCTGGATAATTTCAAGGATTGATTTTTTACGATATGCCCCCGGCGCCGTGCCGCAAAACCCGCAGAGGGACGACTTTATTGGTTTATTGCGACAGGAACAATTTGCTCATACCCGCCGAAGCGGGCAAATTATTTTTCCCTTTTTATAGAGAGGAAGGATCGGTCACCTATGAAACTGAAAACGGTATTTAAAATTCTCATTGTCTCGTCTATCCTGCTTCCCGTGCTGATAGTCGGGATCGTGGGAAGCGCCAGCTATGAAAACTTCTACGGAAATATGGTATCCTCGGAAACCGCCTCCGTAGCGTACAGCGCGGCGAAATCCCAGAGCATAGTGTTCGACCGTTACGCCACAGATCTGGCCACTATGGGGCAGATGAGCATTATACAGCGCACCGCGGGCGGGGATTACAACGCCATAAAGGAACAGGTGGACGAGCTGCTTCTTTCGAGAGTAAACGCGGACTCCGCTTTAAAAGACTTGATCATAATGGACGGAAACGGATATTCCGTGGCTGCCGCGATACCCTCTTCTCTGGCGCAGACCTACAAGGACTTTGACAAGCTGGCGGCAGCGCCGGACAACAGCGCTTATATAAGCGACATTTCCTTCGACGCTTCAAAGTATGAGGGAACCTCGGCGTTTGTCTACATAATAAAAGAGATAACCACCGCCACCGGCAGCAGCGGATACTTGGGCGCGGTCGTGGATATGATGCCCCTTTGCTCCGGACTTTCGTCGACCTCGTTTTTTGACAACAAAGGCGTTATCATCTTCATGGACTCTTCCGGCAACGCGCTTAACGTGAACGGCGGCGCCGTAAGAAACACCGACTGGTCGGTACCGGTGGAGATCAGTCTTGACGCGCTGGCCAGTCTCGGGGAAAACAACAAGTACGCCGTATTCGACGAAAACGGCTATTACGGCGCTTACGGAAGGGTAAACGACAGCGGCTGGATGTGGATAGCATCCTATCCCGCGTCGGCGGCTTCCTTTGACGCGATGATCGTTCTTATTATCGGACTGGTGGTATTTGCGGTATTTATCGTTATCGACGCCGTCATAGCCTTTAACATTTACCGCCGCGCCATCACCCCCATAGGAACGGTGACCTCGGTTATGGAGGGAATAAACGCGGGAGACCGCCAGAAGAGGCTGCCCAGGTTTAAGACATATGAGTTTCAGGTGATCTCCGAGGCTTTTAACTCGCTGCTTGACGAATTTTACGTTTCCGAGGACGTACACAGAACCATAGCGTCTCTGTCGGAAAGTATGCTGTTTGAATGGGATCTGCACGGCAAGACACTTTATGTGTCCCAGAATTTCAGGGACACCTTCGATCTCGACTATGAAAAAGCCAACATCTTTGAGGACAGCTTCCTTTCGTCGCTTATGAGCGAAGTGGACGCGAGACACTTCGTAAAGGATATGGGGGCGCTCAACGAGGGGCTGAGAGAGTATGTGGAAAACGAATTCCAGATAAAAACCAGAAGCAACACCGAAATATGGGTTAACATAAAAACTAGCGCGTTCACGAACCGCAGCGGTATCGTCACCAAAATAATAGGTGTCGTCACCGACATAAACAACAAGAAAAAATCCAGTCTCCAGCTCTCCCAGAAAGCAAGCTATGACTTTCTGTCTCAGCTTTACAACAGGAGTACGTTTCTTAAGGAGCTTCAAAAGCTGCTTGATATGAAACGGATCAACGAAAGATACGCCATTCTTTTTATAGACGTAGACGACTTCAAGTTCATAAACGACCGATACGGTCACAATGTGGGGGACGAGGTAATAAAATATGTCTCCGACACGATCAAGGAGTGTCTGGGCAAGGGCGGAATCGCGGGGCGCTTCGGCGGCGACGAGTTTGTGCTTTGTCTCACCGACAAGGAAAAGGTGGAGCGTGTCGACGATTTCTCCATGAGCATTATAGACGCGCTTTATTCGGGTTATAAATGCGAGGCGGCGGGAGTTACCCTCAACATCAACGCCAGCGTAGGCATCTCCCTCGCCCCCGACCACGGAACGGGAGCCGAAGAGCTAGTCGGCGCGGCGGACGAGGCTATGTATTTCGTAAAGAAAAACGGAAAGTCCAACTATCACATCTTCGATCCGGAAGCGGCACCCGATCTTGATTTGGGGAATACTATAATTTAAGGAGAGCTTTAAAAATTTTTTAAAGCAAAGATAGAATATGGCCAAAGTAATTGCCGTTACCAATCAAAAAGGCGGGGTGGGAAAAACCACCACATGCAGTTCGCTCTGCGGCTGTCTTGCCGCTATGAATAACAAAGTTCTGGCGATCGACCTTGACCCGCAGGGGAATCTTTCCTTCAGCTTGGGGGCAGACGCGGACGAATGCTACACCGTTTATGATGTGTTTAAGGGTTCCGTAAATCTGTACGACACGGTACAGCACACGGGCTGCTGCGACGTGGTGCCCGCCAACATACTGCTTTCGGGCTGTGAGCTGGAATTAACCACTGTCGGACGCGAATATATATTAAGGGAACAGCTCAATTCGATGGCGGGAGACTATGATTTTATAATAATAGACACGCCGCCCGCCCTTTCCATACTAACTATAAACGCTTATACCGCCGCCAACGAGCTTATTATTCCCATGATCCCCGAAATACTTTCTCTTCAGGGAATAGCGCAGCTTAAGGAAACGATTTTCGCGGTCAAGAAGTACTACAATAAAACGCTGGAGATACGGGGAATACTGCTTAACAAGTATAATCCGAGGCTTATCCTCACAAAAGAGGTAGAAGATCTGGCGAATATGATTGCGGAGCAGCTGGACACCGACGTGTTCGAGCAGAAAATCAGCAACAGCGTGGTTATCGCGGAGGCTCCAGCTCACGCAAAGACCATTATGGAATACGCCCCCAAATCCAAAGCGGCTAAGGAATATACCGATCTCATTTACGAGATATTGGGAATGGAAAAGCCGATAAGAAAGGAGAAAAAACAGGGCAGGGGAAGACCCAGAAAGCACCCGCTGCCCGAACCCGAGGACGAGGAATATTAAGAACATGTCTTCACAAGCTATTGTGAGCGCCTTTTCGGCAAATTTTGCAGATGACTGCGTTAAAAATTCTTGATTTGCGACAGCAAGTCTGTGGAATTTCGCCTTGTCCCCGACAAAATTTGCTCGAAAATCCACACACAAATCTTGTAAAGACAGGTTCTAAATCAATAAATTACTCCCATAAAAATTTGACAAGGAGATTTGCGAATCATGTCAAGAAGCGCGAAAACCAAACACGTACTTGATCTGGTTGGCTCCGAGTCTGTCAAAAAGCCTGTCCCGTCCGCTCTTCGGGAACCGTCGGGGATGGCGGCGGGTCTCGGCTCGATCCTCCAAAAGCCGCCCTCCCCCCGCGAACGCGCCGAGTTGGATATCGAAGCCATTTTCCGAGGGGAATCCCCCGAAGCCGAGTCGGGAACAAACGACGCGTCGGCAAAAAAAGGCGCGGTATTAAACCCGCCAACTGCTCCCCAACCGCCCGAAGCGCCTAAGGCCAAGGATGGGATAACGGTAATCGTAACGGAGCTTATCAATCAGGAGTTAAAAACGGTGGTGGAACGGTTTAACCTGACCCCCTCCGACAGTAATCTGTGGGAGCTTACCAGAAGCGCCATTGAAACGATTCGGCCGGAGTTTTCGAGGAACGAGAAGGAATATATTGAAAAATGCGAGAAACTCAGGCCGAGGGTTATTAAAGAGATGACGAAAGCGGCTATTAAGGTTATGGCTAAGGAGAAGAAAAAAAACGAATCTCAGAACAATTCTTAAAGTATGCAATTAATACTAATCCCTTTTAAAACTGTTGGATTAGTGCTTTGGGTGTAGTCCCTTTTTAAACTGTGTGTATTTCGTCAGTTTAAAAAGGGACTGGGATAAAATACGAATACCCGTTTGAAAAGCGGTTTTGGCTTTTCAAACGGGTATTTTTAATCTTTCACGGATAATTATAACTGCATTATACTATTTTCAAATTAAAAAGATTACAAAACTTAGTGGATAATTTGAAAATAGTGCTTTGGGTGTAATTTCATCTTAAAAAGGTTAGAATCTTTTTAAGATGAAATTAGTATTATATCAATCTCTTGTTAAAGCGTGGGATTGACATAATCCATTTATCTTCCAATAACTCTGTCGGCTTTCATAGGCAGCCGAGTGTCCAATTTCCAAACGCCGTCCTCATATTTGACCGTAATCGGCAGCGTGTAGCTGTTTTCGCCGTCGCTCCAGCTTACCGCCGAAGTTACGTCAAAGGTGCTCATAGACCTGTTTTCATACTCCGCAAGGGAAAATTCCCCCATTTGTGGGAGCACCGCGCCGTTTATCAGGTATAGATGTCCGTCCTTTTCCACATAGCTTCTGTTCACGTAAAGCCTTATATAGCTTTCGGCGATTTCGGATGTAAAGGTGTCTCTTATAAAACCGCGCATTTCCTCAACGGTCATAAAGGGCTCCACCTCCAGGCCGTTGTAAAAGCCGTGGCCGTAGATATCGTTTTCAATGGTGACAAGCTGAGGGTTCCAATCGCCGTTTTGGTCCTTTACCGCTTCGGCGCTTCCGAATATCTTGTCCAAAGTGACTCTTTCGTCTATCAGAAGGCGGCTGAATACGGCGATTTCACCCGTTACGGTTTCGTCCTCATACATACGGACAACCCAGCCTCTTACGCCGTTAAGCATATCGTAGGAGCGCCATATATATTTGTCCCCCACCGTTCCCAACGCCACCACCTCCGCCGTGGTTTCGTCCAGACGGGTTATTACCGCGGAGGAAATATCTATAGTTACGGGGGTTTCTTTGTCTGATGCCAAAAGTTCCAGACCCTCTTCGCTTTCTTTTATAACCTCGGGGAGCATATTTTCAACTTCCTCCCCGTATTTATCCTCCCAGAAGGAATACTTGAAGCCCTCGTACATTCTCACCGTAAGTTCGTTCATATCCGAAGCGTATTCGGGATCAATAGCGACATATCCCGACACCGCCTCGCCCTTTGTGGGAATAAGGGTGTGGGCGCCAAAGAAAACGCTGTTCGCCGTTTCCGCCGCCTTAATTTTTTCCTTGAATTCCGAAAGGCGCTCCGCGTCCTCAACGGAGCCGGAGGGATAAGGGGCGGGGAAGCCGTCGGGAGTCGGAGCGGTTTCCGTGGTGATATCCTCCGTCCCGGCGGTTGTGGAAGAGGTGTTTTCGGGCTGATCTTCCACCGCGCTCACCCTGGCGGTGGTGGTTTCTTCTAATGGGAGACGTTGGGGATCCGAAGAAGGGGTCGTGTTGGTGAGGTTTGACTGATTGTTCGGCGCTTCCTCCGTTTTACAGGCGGAAAAGAGAAGCGCCGCGGCGATGGCCAAGGCTATTGTTCTTTTTTTCATATGGATCCTCTTTATTCAAATTTCGGTATTTCGTCCAAGGTGAGAAAATTCTTATGGTTATAAACCTGTTCCAGAATCACATTGGACGAATATTTCTCCGTGAGCCGACCGTTTTCGTCTATTAGCTTATCCCCGCTTCCCAAAGCGAACCAGAGCCAATGAGCGTTATCCTGTTCTAGTACGTCGGCGCCGGGCACCATGGCGCATTCGTTTAAAGCCACAGCTCGGGAGGTGCCGTAAAAGGCGGTACCCATAAATCTTCCGTTTCCACTGTCACCCGTGATATTATAAACATTTTCACCAACGATATCCACGTATTCGTCGCCGGGGTAATAATCCGCGCTTCCTCCGTTCCAGACCCAGATTATATTGTTCAGGCCGTGATATTCGTTTAATCTTGTTACCATGCTGCGCCAAAGCCAGAGGTATCCCTCCGCACTGCCGCTCCACCAATATCCCACTTTTCCACCGTCCGACAACGGTGAAAACAGCACCGTCACGCCCTTATTTTTCAGATATTCCAGCTTTTCCGCCATTCTGTCGATATCCCTTATAAGAAGGTAATTTTCTCTGGGTATTTCTCCGCTTCCGTAAAGCTGTTCTATGGTTTCCGCCGAGGCTAAGGAAATGTCCTTTTCGGTATCCACCCCGCTTATGCTGAAATCCGTCATAGACGAGAGGTAGTGGCTTTCCTCGTCCGGGGAGTACCAGGTCCAGCAGTATCCCACCAGACCGCCGCTTTTGCTCCATTCTACCGCCAGATCAAAGTCGGTGTTGTTTTCGTCATAATAGGGGCTGTCGGGCTGAGCGCAAACCAGGTCGCCGACTCTCAGGGCGGGGAGTCTTCCCGTTTCCTCATAAATCGCCGCTATTTCCGCGTTGGTGCCCAAAGTGACCCGCTGTCCCGTAATCGTCTTTTTCCCGTAGATTTCGGAGAAAAAGTTCATGGTTTTTACGGTTTTCAAAGAAGCGTTCGGATTTATGGGGGCGTTGCTCATAACATAATAGCTGTCGCTGACCGACTGTCCCTTTTCTATTATCACCTTGTCCATATAGGCCATTCCGAATTCCGACTGAAGGGTTATTCGGTTATCGCCTTTTTTAAGGTAAATTCCGTTAACGGTAAAGGGAGAAAAGGCGGTTATGTCCTTGGCGTAAATCACCCCCTTGGAAACTCCGTCGTAGGTGCTGTATTCCCCGTTGTCATAGGGCGCTCCGCCCACAATCACGTTCACTCCGGTGTCGAAGGCGCACATTTGCAGCGTAAGCTTATAGTACTGAGTAGCGGGGACGCGCACGGTAAATGTGGCGTATTCGTGGCGGTCTATCTGAATGTATCCGTTTCCCTCATAGCCCATAAGGTAGTTATGCGGAGTGTTGTCGCACACCTGTTCCAACTGAAGGGTTTCGGAATACTCCTGTGGAGTTATGGGAAACTCTTTGGCCTCGTATTTATCGGGAGATGTAGTCTCGGGGGGCGAGGTTTCGGGAGTGGAGGAAGGCTCGGGCGTTTCCTCGGATATTTCGGTTATCGGCGACATACCGTAATCTATCTTGGAACAGCCGGAAAAAAGCGCCGTAACGGTAATAGTCAGCGCCGCCGCAATAGGGAATAATTTTCCGCTTTTCATTTTATCTTCCGCCTTTCCCGCCGATATAGTTTTTCGATATAGTTTTATAGTGTTCACTCTTTCCAACGCACTATCGCCCTGTCACCCTCGTGAAGCTCCGCTCCGAAGCTTATTTCCATGCCGTTGAGAGTAAGCTCGATATCCCTTCCTCCGGGGTTTTTGGTGTCAAGATCGACTTTATTCATAAGTTCCACAAAGGTATGAGGGGTACCGTCGGTTTTTTCGGGAAGCGTAAGGGGCTTTCCGTTAAGGGTGAGGGTAAGGGCGGGAACGATATCTATCGTCTCTCCGCTGTCCTCCTCGTTCTGCGCGTTCGCATCGGAATTATACCCGATTTCCGAAAGATCGGCGATATAGGCGGTATTTGTTTCCGCCGTCTTTACCGTTTCATATTCCTTTTTGGGGGCACTTGGGCGTACCGATTCGGCGGGAATTGCCGATACCGATGGGCGGGATTGCACCGAAACGCCGGAGAACGGGGAAGAGGGGCGGTTTTCGGGTCTTAAAGCTTCGGCGGCCGGCGCTTCGGTTTTTACGGGAGAGGACGATTTCACCTCTTCACTGACTGCCCCCAAAAAATCGGAGGGGAAAGAAGACTGCGTGGTATAGGAGCTTTCTCTCGCGGCCTTACGCTCGCTCTCGGATAAAATCTTAAGAGTAATAACGTCCCCGTCAGACAGGAGGGAGGCTTCCTCCGCGAACCGACCGTTTATTGCAAAGCCTTCGGAATACTCAATCCCTATGGAATTAAGCAGGTCGCCCAAGGTGAGTATTCCCCCTGTGGTTATCTTGTCAAGAGGCTGGATTTCGTACTGAGGTGGTTTTTTAACGCCGTTTACATAAGCCTCTATACCGAATTTATACTGCTTGTCGCCGAAGCTTACGCTGCCCGAATGATATTTTCGGTAGTTTATCTCGTTTTTCAGCACCGCTCTGGCGTTGTCGCCGTTCTTGGCGGGGGTGAATTGAATCTGATCCCCTTGGGTCACTATAGAGGTGAGTCCGCCGCCGTTGCCGTTTATCTTTATTTCCGAGGGGGTCATCATCGTGCCCTTTCGGAACACTTTGTTTCCGTTTACGGTAAAGGCGAGACCCTGTCCCGAATGTCCCATAATGTCCCCCGCCTTATAGCCCGCAAGGGACAATACCTGATATACGGTGAGCTTCTTGGTATCGAAAACTCTTATTTTCTTTCCGTTGACGTTGATAACGGAGAAATCGTAGCCCCTGTCTTCAAGGGCGGTAACGCCTATGCCCAAGGGGGTGATGAACTCCGCGCCCATATTGAAGTCGCCGGTATCCACGTCGCGTAAAAACTCCCCGCCGCCTACGGCGACTCTGTCCTCATTGATATCCAGCTTATCCGCCACAAGGGTGGTAAGTCCCTTTATAAGGCTTCCGCCGCCCACCAGGAACACCGCCTGGGGCGAACCGGAATTTATTCTCACAATGGTCTCGCAAATTGTGGAGGCCAAATTATCCATACAGGGAAGTATTTTTTCGATAAATTCCTCTTGCGTTACCTGATGGGGAATACCGAAGATGTCCTTGTATGTAAACACCTCGTTATCCGACGCGTCGTGCTTCATCTGTTCGGCCACGGCAAAGTCCACAAGGAAGCTTCTTATTATTTCCTCGGTGATTTCGTCGCCCGCCACCGTGGCCATGGCGTAGGCAATAATCGAGCCGTCCTTGGCTATGGCGATATCCGAGGTGCCCGCGCCTATATCCACCAAGGCAATATTTATCAGTCTTATTTCCGGGGGAATAATCACGTTCATGGCGGCGATTGGCTCCAGCGTAAGGCTCTGAACCTCCAGCTTGTTAAGCTCCATTACCGAATAAAGGCTTTCCACCACTATACCCGGCAAAAAGGCCACAACCATATCAATCCCCGCGGTATTTCCCTTATGTCCGTTCAGGGATATCATTTTATAGTCGTCGAGACGGTACGTCACCACGTTATGACCAACACAGTAAAAAAGCGTCTTTTCGTTCTGCATGGTTTCGTCAAGCTCGGCCTGAGCGGCGGACACCGTTTCCATTTCCATGGAGGCCACCATTTCCTCGGTAATAATTTCGCTTCCCGACACATCGAATTCCTTGGAAATATTAACGGTTTTAAGAGCGCGTCCCGCGGCGGCGATGGAAGCCTTGGTGAGGGTTATTCCGTTGCGCTGTTCAAGCTTCTGTTTCACCTGTCCCACGATTTTGGCCACTTGTTTTATGTCCTCAATCTGACCGTCCACCATTGCGCGGCGAGTATGCGGCACGACAACGCAGTCTATAACGTGATATTTTTCGTCGGCTTTTTCGCCGATTATGCCAACCACAGAGCGGGTACCTATATCCAAAGCGAATATTTTGTCTCCCTGGGTCTCCTGTTTCTTGGCGGCTTTTTTTAAAATCTGATCAATATCCATTTTTTTCTCCCCGAATTTTTTATTTTTGTGAAGAAAGGTTTAAGAAACTGATCCAATAGGGATTGGTATAACACATCGTGTGTTAAAAATCCTTGACGGGCTTATCGCGTAAGCTGCCCGCCTGCAGATTTTTGCATTGTCATCAACAAAATATGCTCGAAAATCCGCACACCATTACTATTGGAACAGTTTCTAAAATTTTACCAATTTATCGAAGGTCTGTTTTTTCAAATAATCCTTTACCATTTCCGTGACCTCGCCGAAAGCGCTGCGGTAATTGCAGGGCAGTCCGTCCGACTCGCAGCTGCAGCTGTATCCCTCGGAAAGGCATCTGCTGAAATGATATTCGCCCTCCACTATTTCCATTACATCATATATGGAAAGCTCTCCCGGTTCCGTTATCAGACGGTAGCCGCCGTAAACTCCCTTATAGCTTTTAACGATCCCGCCGCTGACCAATTTTCTCAGTATTTTCAGGGCGAAGCGCAAGGGAACCTCCGTGCGCTCGGCGATCGTCCCCGCGTCTATGCATCCGCGAAAGGATTCGTTTTCTCTTGCCGCTTCCTTGGCTAAGGCGTCCACTATTCTGATGGCGTAATCCGTTTCAAGTGTTATGTGCATAATTCACCTTTATCTCTGTCTAATAGTATGTAAAGGACTTTCCCAAGAAAAATTACCCGATAAATATAAAATGTCAGTCAAGAAAATCCTTAAGCTTTTTGCTTCTGGTTGGGTGCCTCAGCTTTCTGAGGGCTTTTGCCTCTATCTGGCGTATTCTTTCACGGGTGACCTGAAAGCGCTGCCCCACCTCCTCAAGTGTTCGGGGTCTTCCGTCGTCAAGGCCGAAGCGGAGCCTCAACACCTTGGCCTCGCGCTCGGTAAGGGTACTGAGAACCTCGTCAAGCTGCTCCTTAAGAAGAGAGAGGGAAGCAACCTCGGCGGGAGCGGGAGCAAGCTCGTCGGGTATGAAATCCCCCAAATGGCTGTCCTCCTCCTCGCCTATGGGCGTTTCAAGGGACACTGGATCCTGGCTTATCCTTATTATCTCTCTCACCCTGTCCACGGGCATATTAAGCTCATTGGCTATTTCCTCCACGCTGGCCTCGTGGCCGTTTTTGTGGAGAAGCTGGCTGGACACCTTTTTAACCTTGGTTATGGTTTCCACCATGTGGACGGGTATGCGTATGGTGCGCGCCTGATCGGCTATGGCTCTTGTGATGGCCTGTCTTATCCACCAGGTGGCATAAGTGGAAAACTTATAGCCCTTTCGGTAATCGAATTTTTCCACCGCCTTGATAAGACCCATATTTCCCTCCTGTATAAGGTCAAGAAACTGCATTCCCCTTCCCACATAGCGCTTGGCTATGCTGACCACAAGGCGGAGGTTGGCCTCGGTAAGGCGCTTTCTGGCGAACTGATCCCCCTGATTTTTGCGCTGAGCAAGCTCTATTTCCTCTTCGGCGCTTAAGAGGGGGACTCTTCCGATTTCCTTAAGATAAATCTTTACGGGATCGTCTATGGTGATGCCCTCGCTGGACAATGCCACGTCAAGATCATCCTCGCCGGTGAAATCCAAAGCCGCGTCAAGTTCCTCGTCGGTGATGAAATCGTCCACTATGTCGATGTTGTTGGTCTCGAAATCGTCATAAAGACGGTTTATCTGATCCACGTCGAAGTTAAGATCCTCAAGAACCTCGTTGATTTCCTTGGTGGTGAGTTTACCTTCCTTTTTGCCGTGTTCGATAAGGTCGGTTATCATATTTTTTCCGTTTTCCGTCATATTTTATTTCTCCTTGCCCGTCAGGGCTTTTTTATCTTCTTTTCTCTTTTCTTATACGCTCCATATGTTCAAGAAGCTCTTCGTTGCTCATTTCCTCCGGCTTCTTTCCTCCGTATCTGTCCCTTTGCTTTTCAAGAACCCTTATATATTCAGACAGCCGCTCTTTCTGATAAGGCAAAAGATTGTTTTCGTTAATTATACCCGTTATTCTGCCCACTTCCTGCGCCGAAAATTCGTCCCCTATTGACGAAAGGTCAACTGAAACGCCTTTTTTTATACGATCGGCGGCAATATTAAACACTCTTCGGTAAAATTCGTCGGAAAAATCATCTTCACTTACTCTTGACTCCACCTTATTAAGCATATCGGGGGAATGAAACAGAAACGCGATTATCCCCCTCTGCGCCTTTTGTTCCGGCTTCAGACCCAAACCCTTGGGGTCGTTTCTCGGGGGATTTATCAGCTCTCTCCGTTCTTCCAGACGGGCGCTGTAGGCCTTGGATCTTCTTCTCGCCTCTACCGCCTTTTCTATCTCACCGGAATCAAGACTGCAAAGCTTGGCCGTATCGCTTATGTATACCATGCGGTCTATTGAGTTGTTCACCTCCGCCAAAAGGTTTACCGCTTTTTTAAGGTACGCCGACTTTCCCTCGGGAGAGTCCATATTAAGACCCTCCGTAAGCTTTCGCAGCTCGAAGCTTATGGCTCCCCCCGATTGTGACAACAGCATTCGGAAACCGTCGGCTCCGTACTTTTTCACATACTCGTCCGGGTCCTTGGCTCCGCTCATTTGGAGCACCCTCGCGTCGACCCCGGCCTCGGAAAGAAGGTTAATGGCTTTCATGGTGGCTTTTTGCCCCGCTCCGTCGCTGTCGTAGCTTATAACCACCTGTTCGCAGTACTGGCGCATAAGACGGGCTTGTTCGGGGGTGATGGCGGTGCCCAGTGTGGCCACGGCGTTGTCGAAGCCCGCCTGGTTAAGGCTTATTACGTCCATATATCCCTCGCAAAGGATAAGGAATTTTTCCTTCGTGTTTTTGGCAAAATTCAAACTGAACAGCCCGCTTCGCTTATGGAACACCGGGGTCTCGTCGCTGTTCAAATATTTGGCTTGAGCCTCCGCTTCAAGAGCGCGGCCGCCGAAGGCAATAATATTGCCCCTTCGGTCAATTATGGGAAACATAACCCTGTGTCGGAATTTGTCGTAGGTGGTGCCTTTTCGGCTTCTGGATATCAGCGCGGCGGTAATAAGCTCCTCTTCACCATAGCCTTTGGCAAGCATATGATTTTTCAGGCTGTCCCAGCTGTCCGGAGCGTAGCCTAAGCCGTATTTCCGAATAGTGTTCTCGGTGAGACGGCGTTCGGAAAGATAGCGCCTTCCCTCTTCTCCCTTTTCGGAGATGAGAACGTCTCTGTAAAATCTTGCAGCTTCGCGGTTTATTTCCAAGAGCCTTTGTTTAATCCGTCCGCTTTGGTCTCTCTCGTCGTCGGGCATGGGGATTCCCGCCCGCTGAGCCAAAAATTTTACGCTTTCTATATAATCGAGGTTTTCTATCAACCTTATAAACGTTATTACGTCGCCCCCCGCGCCGCAGCCGAAGCAGTAAAAGCTCTGGGTGTCGGTGTAAACGTGGCAGGAGGGGGTTTTCTCCGAATGAAAGGGGCACAGGCACACATTATCCCGTCCCGCGCGCTTCAGGCTTACGTAGGTTGACATTACGGAGGTGATTTCGTTGCTGTCTCTCACGGATTGTAAAAATTCGTCGGGTAACGGCATTTTGAGGCTCCTTTCTTTATTTTTCGGCAGATGTTCGCTGTTTTTGTCGTTTTCGACAATTGTCCTAAATTTTCTCTTACATATATAATATACTTTTCAAAAGTGGATTCTCCTTTATTTTTTTGTGAATATTTTATGGTTTTTTGCATTTTCGGCAATATAGACAAAAACGGGCGGACGTTGTATAATAAAACTTGACACCAAATTCTCAAAGAAGTATAATACGAGTAAAAGGGCGGTGTCAAAAAATGAGACAAACAAGAAGTTACGACAAGGAGTACAAGGTACAGGCGGTAAAGTTGGCGAAATCGAGGGGAAGGAAAGCAGCGGCAGCGAAACTGGGGATACCCGAGGGAACGCTTAGCGGGTGGGTTCACAAGGCGAAAAGCGGGCATATGGATTTGGGGTTCGGCGAACAAATATTCGAAACCGCGCTGACACTCGTCGCCGAAAACTAATCAACGCAGTGCTGTACGTTGTTGACAGCGGCTGCAAATGGAGACAATTGCCACATGATTTTCCACCGTATACAACGGTATCGAATTTTTACTATAAGGCAGTTCGTGAGGGTTTATGGGAGAAAATATTGAAAGTAACGGTCATCAAAACTCGGACAGAAGCAGGAAAATCATCTGAGCCGAGTTATGCTCTGATTGATTCACAAAGTGTAAAACCCGTATATTCTTCAGATAAACGGGGTTATGACGGGGAAAAAACAAAAGGACGAAAACGACATATAGTAACCGATATCATGGGAAATTTGCTTGCCGTTCACGTTCACGCTGCAAATATACATGACACAAAAGGCGGGGTGTATACTTTTGAAAAAGCGCTAAATCATTATCCAAGTATAGAAGCCGGCTGTGCCGATGAGGGTTACAGAGGAACGTTCAAAAATACATTCGAAATATTCCATAACATTAGAATTGATATTTCAAAACAGATAAAGCCTGTTTTTGAGGTTATGCTCAAACGTTGGCGAGTGGAGAGAACCTTTTCATGGCTTGGTCATTCGAGACGTCTTTCTAAAGATTATGAAATCCAGACCGTTTATGCTGAATCCATGATTATCATTTCCCATTTCCATACTTTACTTAAACGATTTTAGTCTATTGGTACAGGTTCTAATAAATAAATTGAAAAAAGCTTATAATGAAAAATAAAATATTGACATAGTTTTTTGTTAATGGTAAAATGTAAGTAATAATTTGAAAGGATGGTGCTTTTATATGTTATATCAGAACGATCTTCAAGCTATTGCGACTTTAATCAAAAATGAGGTTGAGCCTATAAACAAAAGGCTTGATAATATGGAAAATGACATTTCTGATTTGAAATCTAACGTTGTAAAAATGGATTCAAGACTTGATAAAATCGAAACCAGATTAGACAACATCGAAGAAGACATCGAAGTTATCAAGGAAGACTCACAAATCACAAGAGAAGTCACAAACGACATCGGCGAATGGGTCGACTATTACTTCCACGAAGACAAACTCTACCCCATCGACAAAGAAGAAATCGAAAAGCAAAAAGAGATAATGAGATTTGCAAAACAAACCGGAGCGGGAAACCCCTCTTTTTTATTATAGCAAAGTATACTAAAATAGTGTATATTCGTTCGAGGTTTATAACCACCGCAGCAGGTACGACCGAGACACGGTTTTCCCCTGCATAAAAAACGCATTTTCGAAAATCGTGATTTTACTTTTCGCAATGCACCTTTAAGGCCGTTTCTGTTGGAGTGAGGATATCCATGTTACTAAGCGGGTATCCTAGCCGCGCGAGCTTCGGAACGGTTCCTATGTTTGAATCCGGAACACTCGATTTGAATCGAAAAAGCATAAAAAAGGAATGGGCTTTATTCCGTTCCTCTTGCGTTTATTTTCGGGTACAGCAATAAGGACAGCTTCCTGTCCTTTTTTCAAAATATGCGTTCCGAAGGGGAAGATCGTGAACTTCATACCATTTAACGGGTTAGCGGCCGTCTTAGGTTGCTTCTCTCTGGGTTACGATCCTTACGTTTACCTCCTTTTACACTTTGCGGTATTTATAACGGGATTATCCCAATAAAGCTTTTTTCCCGGCATATTGTTGGGTTATGGCGATTAAAGGTGTATATTTAAACGTGCCGGAACACGGTAACTTGATTGTTGTTTATTATGGGGCGGTAATTCCCTGCTCCAATACAAGGAGCTTGGCAGCTTCTAATTGCGCAAAAAAAATATATGCTTAAACTATTTAAGTAACTGGTTAATGAGGATAATTTTTTTCAGCTTAAATGTTAATGCTTTCAATCAAAATTTTACGCAATTCGGGGAAGCAAAAAATTATATTCGAACAAATCCGCCATTTTATAGGTGGATTTTGTTATTTAATCATCAAACGGACAAACGGACTACTCGGCGGATCCGTCACGTTATTTTGTTCATAGTGCAGCTGTTTGTGGCAGACTGCAAAAACACGGGAGATATTCAGAACAAACTGAAGAGATTGTTTGCCGGAACAATCGAGCAAATGTTGGAAGCGGAAATGGAAGAGCATTTGCGGCGGCGGTAAAGGAAATTGCCACAAGCTATAAAACGCTTTATGTAATGGGGTGCTTTGGTGCGCCGCTTAAGGCGGAGTATAAGGAGAGGTATTGCAAAAATTGCTCCTATAATAAACAAGCCGGCGAGAACGAAGATGATTAAAGCGGCTTCCGCGGATGCTTTTGGGTTTGACTGCGTTTGTCTTATCAAGGGGGTGCTTTGGGGGTGGAAGGGCGATAAAAACGCCGTTTACGGAGGGGCGAAGTACGAAAGTAACGGGGTTGGGGATATTGATTGTAATCAAATGTTTGAAATGTGTTCGGGAAAAACGGAGGATTTTTCCAAAATTGAGGTTGGGGGAGCGGTGTGGATGCAGGGGCATATTGGGGTTTATATCGGGGACGGACTGGCGGAGGAGTGTACTCCCGCTTGGAAAAACGGGGTGCAGGTTACGGCGGTGGCTAATATCGGGAAGAAGAACGGGTATAACTCGCAAAGGTGGAGTAGGCATGGGAAGCTGCCTTATGTTAGTACTTGTCCAAATAGAAAAAATATGGTATAATAGAATAATGAGATACACAAGTGATTTAACGGACGCACAGTGGGAACTGATAAAAGAATATTTTCCGGCAGGAAACAAAAGCAAGTACGAGAAAAGAGAGATGGAGAATGCAGTATTATATCTCGTAAAAACAGGCTGCCAATGGAGAAATCTGCCGATAGATTTTCCAAAATGGAAAGCAGTTTCAATGTTCTTTTATCGTGCCAAAAAGAATGGGGCATGGGAAAAGGCACAACGTATGTTGGTGAAAAAAATCCGTACCCAAAAGGGAAAAAATGAAGAACCGACATACGCACTAATAGACTCACAATCCGTAAAAACAACCTCTGCAAATGATAATAGAGGTTATGACGGGGGAAAAAACAAAAGGACGAAAGCGACACATAGTTACTGATACTTGGGGAATCTTTTGTGTGTTCATGTGTATGCTGCAAATATTCATGATACAAAGGGCGGCGTGCTTACCTGTGAAAAGGCGCTTTATCGTTATCCGACAATTGTTGCGGGGTGCGCTGATCAAGGTTATCGCGGAACATTCAAAAATACTTTTGAGTTTTTTCATAATATCAGAATTGATATATCTCCACGCATTAAAAATAATTTTGAGGTGCAGCCTATTCGTTGGATTGTCGAACGGACTTTTGGATGGATGACTTGGTCTCGCCGTCTTGCCAAAGACTATGAAATTAAATCCGTTTATGCTGAAACTATGTGCACTATTTCAAACCTTGATACGCTTTTGCGTAGATTTTAGTCTATGTGGAAAAGTTCTTACTTATGAGGGTGTGGGGGAGTCGTGGGGTGTGAATAAGACGAAGTTTGTGTGCGGAAAGACTAATGCGCCGGTTAATGTCAGGGAAAGGGCGAGTATTAGCGGGAGGATTATTACTAAATTGCCTAAAGGGGCGGAGGTTAAGATGACTGGGAAAAGCGTGAAGAACGGCGGGTATACTTGGGCGGAAATTCTGTATAACGGTAAAACTTGCTATTGCGATAAGCAGTGGATAAACTGCTGAAAAACAAAATCTTTCAAAATAATATACCCTTAAAATTAGTATTGTGTCCGATTCGGACACGAAAAAGCCCATGAGATTGTTCCTCACGGGCTTTATTTACCTTATTACCACAATGCCGAACACTCCATTTATAAATATAAAGTAAGGAGTGTTCGGATTTGGCATAGTGTGGTTGGGCTAAGTGGATTCGAACCACTGGAATGACGGAGTCAAAGTCCGTTGCCTTACCGCTTGGCTATAGCCCAGTTTTAAGCATTACATTACAATTTCCATTAAAAAATCATTTAATACCCGTTTTCTACTCTCACCTTTTATGAAAGATTTATTTCAATACTTTTTAAGCCTTTTATATTATAGCACATCGGATTAAAAATTACAAGTCATATTTTTAAAAAAGCAAAAAATAATATTGCTCCCGCAATTGATGTTGTATAATAAAACTTGACACTGAATTCTCAAAGAAGTATAATACAGGTAAAAGGACGATGTAAAAAAATGAGGCAAACAAGAAGTTACGGCAAGGAGTACAAGGTACAGGCGGTAAAGTTGGAAAAATCGAGGGGAATTAAAGCAGCGGCAGCGGAGCTGAGGATACCCGAGGAACGCTTAGCGGGTGGGTTCACAAGGCGAAAAGCGGGCATATGGATTTGGGGTTTGGTGAACAAAGACCCGAAACCGCGCTGACGCTCGTCACCGAAAATGAAGAATTGCGGCGGAAGTTAAAGGAGCGCGACAAGGAGATTAGTCGGCTCAAGGAATTGAATGAGTTTTTGGGGGAAGCATCGGCTTTTTTCGCCGCAAGCCGTCGGAAGTGTGGAAAAGAGAACCTGTCCACATAGGAATTGGCACGCGTCTTTTCGGCAGATTTTGCCAATGACTGCGTTAAAATTTCTTGACTTGCGACAGCAAGCCGGCGAAATTTTGCCTTGTCCTCGACAAAATCTGCTCGAAAATCCACGCACCATTCCTATGTGGACAGGTTCTAAAAGTTACCCGGAAATGCACGGTGCAATAATTCATTCAGATCGTGGAAGTCAGTACACAAGCAAAAAATACCGCTGTGCGATCATGGGCTATGGAATTATTCAAAGCATGAACAGTGTCTGCAGGCGCTGTCACTACAATGCTCGCTGCGAGAGTATGTGGGCGAGAATGAAGGACGAGATGTTCTATCTGCGCAACCGCAATCCTGAAAATTACACTATGGACGAGTTGAAAACCATCATTTGGCGCTACTTTTTGAGCTATTGGAATAATAGGCGAATTTGTTCGGCGATTGGCGGTGTGCCACCGCCAGTGAAACGGCGTAATTATTACGCAGCTTTAAACGCGGTTGCACAATTTATTTTCAGACCCCCAAAATCAAGGTTTTTAAGATTATGAAATTTCCCTATCGCAACCGTAGAAAACGTCATGGTTTGCGTCTAAGTTTGATTTGCGGTAGTATCAATTTTGAGACTTTGAGTTAGTTTCCGAGGAAGTCTATTCTGCTCGTCTGATCCGCAAATCGTCGCGGCAGCGTTTGCGTTTTCTTTAAGCTGTTTTTTATAAAATGCTTGGGATTCATTTAAGAACCTGTACACAAAAGAATGGTGCGTGGATTTTAGGACAGGTTTTAAGTGTTTTTTTACTTTATCAACAAGCCAGCCTTTAATTTCGTGTAAACGATTTTTTTCAACATCGCTATTCCTCACTTCGTCAATTTCTCCAACATATCCGGCCTTTTCTTCCCAGTAACCTCCAGCGACTTTTCGCTTTGCCACTTCTCGATATTCTGATGATGTCCCGAAAGCAGCACCTCCGGAACACTTCTCCCTCTCCATTCCTCCGGTCTTGTATACTGCGGATACTCCAATAACCCGTTGTAATGACTTTCTATGGAATAAGCGTCCTCGTTGGGTAATACCCCCTCCTGGAGCCTTGCCACGGCGTCGGCTATTATAAGAGCTGGAAGTTCCCCCCCCGTAACCACGTAATCACCTACGGAAATTTCCTCCGCCTTAAGCTCGTCAAGCGCTCTCTGGTCAACGCCCTCATAGTGCCCGCAAAGCAAAATAAGGTGCTCTTCCCCTGCCAGCTCCTTCACAAGCCGCTGATCCAAAGTTTTTCCCTGAGGGGACATATAAATAATACGCGGGGATTCGCTCCCCGCTTTTTTCTTTATGGCCTGAACGCAATCGTAAACGGGCTGTGCCTGCATCACCATTCCGGTACCCCCGCCGTAGGCCTTATCGTCCACGCGGCGGTGCTTGTCCAGCGTATAGTCCCTTATGTTGTGGCACTCTATGGTGATAAATCCGCCCCTTCGCCCTCTTCCCACCACGCTTTCGGACAGCACCGCCTCGCACATGGCGGGAAAAAGGGTAGCTATGTCTATTCTCATTGCCTTATTTCTTCCTCATTGTCAAACAGTCCTTTTAAAGGACGAATCTCTATTCGTTCATTGTCCGGGTCAACGCTTATGAGAACCTCCGGTATCGCGGGAAACATCAGCTCTCTTCCGTCTTTGCCCCTGAGAAGATACACGTCGGTGGGACCGTTCTGCATTATTTCCTTTACCTCGCCGTAAAGCTCCTTAGTGTCGGCGTCGTAAACGGGGAGTCCCAAGATGTCGGCGATAAACCAGGTATCGTCGGGCAGCTCCGCTTCCTCCCTATCAAGATAAAGAACACTTCCCACAAGAGGCTGCGCCTTTTCTACCGTGTCAGTGCCTTCTATTTTCATTTTGCACATATCGTTAGCTATGGGATAAGCGCTTATTACTTTTACGGGTTTGTGCTCCTTCCCCATATACAGGTCAAAATCGGTGAGCATTTCGCAGCTGTCGCAAAGAACCTGCGCCCGCATTTCCCCTTTCAGTCCCACCGTTTTGGTTATCCTTGCCGCTTCAAGATAACGTTTTTTCATTTTGTCCGCCTTTCCGCTTAAGGTGAATTTATTTGCTTATATGCTTATCTATATCCGTTACTGATAAACGGAATTTCAGCACCTTTTCCGTCCACTGCAAAATATCCTCGTAAACCTCCTGCCTGTTGATCTCGTTGATAAGCTCGTGCCGCGCGTCAATGTACATTCTGACGGTAACGTTCTTCATTCCCGCCTTTTTGAGTCTTCCGTACACTTTTCTTACGCCCTTTCCGAAATCGCCTATGGGATCCTCTTCGCCACTCATCAGCATAACGGGCAGATCTTTGGGGAGCGAATACGACCATTCTCTTTTGGAAACCTCGGACAACAGTCTTACCAAATCGCGGTAGGCTCCAGAGGTGAAGGCGAAATTCCCCAAAGGATCGGTTTTATAATACTCGATTTTTTCCTTGTCGCGGGTTATCCAGTCCAATTCGCTGCTCTTGTCGCTGACCCGTCTTGTGAGAAAATGGTAGAACATCCATTGACCCTGATCCAAATGCGTCTTTGTCCCCGTGACGTTTTCCAAAAGCCTAACGGCGGCTCCCGCCGCTCCGTCTGGCACCCCGCTGCCCGTTCCCATATAAAGAGCCGCGCTTACGGATTCCGGATACCATGAAGTATAGAGCCTGGCAATAAAGCTTCCCATACTGTGCCCGAAAAGAATGACGGGGGTATCGGGGTATTTTTCTTTTATAATATCCGTCATTCTCTTTTCGTCCCGCACCAGAAAGCGCCAGCCGTTGTATTCCGAGAAAAAGCCCTTGTCCTCTTCGGTAACGGCGGTGCGCCCGTGTCCTAAATGATCGTCTCCCGCCACCGCGTAGCCGTTATTGGACATAAAACCCGAAAACTCGGCGTAACGGCCGAAGTATTCGCACATTCCGTGAACCACCTGTATAACTGCCTTGGGCTTTTCACCGCCCGTTGGTTCTATTATTTCATAATGTATCTGTTTGGTTCCTTCCGAGGATAAGAAGTTAGGCATGTTTTTTCTCCTTTCTTACGTTTCCGTTTGCGTTTCCGCTTATCTCGCTATAGCTCTTGTCTATAAATTCAAAAACGGTGTCCGTATCTACCGTACCGTCCAGCAGAATTGTGAGCCGGTTGTTTTTGTTCATATGATATCCGTGAAAAAAGCCGTCGGAGCGCGTCATAAAGTCTACTAACAGCGGCTCGCACTTGACGTTGAGTATAAATACACCGTCATAGCTTTCAAGTCCCAACTTGCTTTTGGAAACCTTCATCACAACCGCGTACAATTTACCGTTTCTGTGTCTTATACTAATCTTTGGTCAGATTATAGACAAAAAATGTTGACCAAAGATTAGTATTAAAACTGCGCTTTCCGGAGAATTTTCCCACAGATATTCGGGAGCGGTGCCGAATTGGGTTTTTACGTAGTCGAAAACAAGGTCTTTAAACATATCCCTATTCCTCCTCAATCCCCAGCCTCTCCAGAATAGTGGTCTTTGAGCTGTCCGAAAGTACGAAAATGCCGTCCGCCGTATCTCCGTAGGGGATATAGTACTGTCCGGGGTTATTGCTCTCGGTGCTGGTGAACAGAAAAGCCTGCTGTCTTTTTGTATAATCCTCAAGGGTAAGGTCGGTGTCGGCGGTGTTTATCAGTTTTGTGTAATAGCTTTGTATAACCGTCGCCGCAAGGCCCCTCAGATTGCTGTTGACCACGGAAACCGCGGTGGAGCCGCCCACCTGGCTCTGATAATCCTCGCCGTAGGAGGGATTGTCATAGTTTAAGTACACGTAAAGGTCGTTGCCGTTCATGGAATGCATTCCCGTTTCAAACAAAATGCTGCCGTCGGGGTTTATAACATCGTAGGCGCAGTTTATATTTACCTTTCCTATGGCGTCCGTCATGGAAACGAAGCTTTCGCGGTCAAGCTTAACATATCTGTCGCATTTTACGCCCACCGCACCCTCGATGGCGTAAAGCACCGACTGAATTCCCCCCTCGGAATAAAATTCGTCAAGGGTCTTTTGATTATATCCCACCTGTCCTCTTAAATCCGCTCGGATAGGTATACAAATTACCGCTTCCTCCGCGGGCTGATAGCTCACTATCATATATCTTGTGGGGTTGGCCGCTTTTTCGTTGGAGAGCATAAACAAAACCGTGATATTGTTTGAAGCGTCCGGCACGTCGCTGGTTATCCCGCTTCGGTTTATCTCCCCCTTGGGCACGAAAATGGAATCCCAGATAAGGGAAAGCCCCATCGCCGCAAGGACGGCCGTCAATATAAAGGTTATAGCATAAATATACCAATTGCTTTTTCTTCTCTTTCTTACCGCCATCTTAAATTGCCTCTCCTTTTGGACTTGTAATTTTAAGGGAATTGATGTATAATTGATATTTAGGGAACCGCTGATTAAATCGGTGTGTGCATATTGCGCGGCAGATTTTTCGTCAGATTATACAAATTCGACGCAGGCGGGCTAGCGCCCGTCAAGGAGAAGTTGTGCAATCTGACGGAAAATATGCAAGCAAGATGTGCGCATCCGATTTAATCAGTGGTTCCTTAGAACCTGAAAAATAACAGGCGCAGCAGGAATAATTTTCAAGACTATACGATATTATTTTACCACATATTTAAAAGAAATACAAGTCAAATGCTAAAATATACGGAAGGAAAACACGAAAAAATGAACAAGGGTATAAATCTTAAAATAAACGAAGACAAAGCCTTTGACCGACGCTGTTGGGCGGAGATCGATCTTGACAGGCTGGGTTTTAATCTTGACAGCATAAAAAGACAATGTCCCGACAAAGAGCCCATTATGGTGGTTAAGGCCAACGCCTACGGCCATTCCGACGTGATCTGCGTTAAGGAATACTATCGGCTGGGCGAAAGGCGTTTTGCCGTTTCAAACCTTCACGAGGCGGAGAGACTAAGAAAGATAATTGGAGACGAAAGCTGCTTTTTACTGGTTTTCGGATACATAGAGGAAAGCCGTTTCGAAGATATTTTAAAGCTTAATCTTACCGTTTCCTTGGGCAGCGTGGAGTTCGCCCATAGGCTCAGCGGGTTCGCCGAAAAAAAGGGGGTAAGGATAAAGGCGAATATTGCCGTGGATACTGGAATGTCGAGAGTGGGAGTGCGCACGGCAGAGGAGATAGAGGACATAATGAAGCTGGGCGGGCTTGAGGTGACGGGCTTTTATTTTCACTTTGCCGTGGCGGATATGCCGGAAGAGGAGCACAAGAGGTTTACACAAAATCAGTATGACAAATTCCTTTCTCTTACCGAAAAATACAATCTTCCCTTTCATTGTCTCAACAGCGGGGGGATAGCCTTTTATCCTGGGCTCGGCGGCGAAATGATGAGGCCGGGGCTGATTTTATTCGGCGTGAGCGCAAATCCGAATGTGGAGAGCGCTTTGGAATTAAAGCAGGTGATGACTCTGAAAAGCGTAATCGATCAGATAAAGATTATACCCAAAGGCACCGACATAGGCTACGGAAGAACCTATACCGCCGATAGGGATCAAATTATCGCTTTGGTGCCCGTAGGATACGCGGACGGGTATTCGAGAAAGCTGTCCAACAAGGGTATCGTGGAGGTTAACGGA
Source organism: uncultured Ruminiclostridium sp. (assembly GCA_949878745.1). GTDB lineage: Bacteria > Bacillota > Clostridia > Oscillospirales > Ruminococcaceae > Ruminiclostridium_E. The sequence goes on from CATLBH010000005.1 coordinate 78,010, forward strand.
GTTCTTTGCCCCGTTAGGGGAAGAATTTGTATGGATCAGATGATGGTCGACGTCACGGAGGCGGGCGCCAAAGTAGGCGACGAAGTGGTGCTTTTCGGGGACAGATTCAAAGAGACCTCTCTGGATTACGCGGCGGGGCTTATAGGGGAAACCATTACGCATGAGCTTATCTGCGGGGTCTCGGCAAGGGTGCCGAGGGTGGCGGTAAGAAACGGTGAGGTGGTTGAAGTGGTTTGCGAAAGATGACTTTTTGTTTATTCTGCACTAAAATTATTTTTAAATTTGTTACATAATGGGTTGACTTTTAACTTAATAAAGATTATAATTTTTTCATAGGCAAACTATTCATTTATGCCTAAATTTACGACCCAACAAATGAGGAGGAAGAATTTATGAATTTTAAAAAGACTATTGCCACGGCCGCCGTTTCCGCTTTGGCAGTAACCGCTTTCGCAGTAAGCGCAAGCGCCGAGACCGCCGGCCTTATTTACCAGACCAACGCGTGGACTTTCCGCAACAATATCACTCAGAGCCAGGCTAAATGGTGGGATCCCGATTTCGGCGACGCGATGGAGTATGAAACATGGATCGTAAACGACGTGGAGATTACCGCTGACGGTACATATACCGTTTCTTTTGAAAAGAACGTTATGGAAGACTGCAAGGACGGTCCCGAGCAGTTCTGGAACTTCCTTAAGCTTCAGACAAACATTTCCAAGGAAGCATATCCCAACGTACAGATCACCATCGACAGTCTCAAGATCGACGGCAAGGAGATCGAGGCGGCCAAGAGCGCCAAGCAGAGCAACGACAAGGTGCTTTCCGACGATCACTCCGACATTCCCACCGTCAATACCGTAAACGACGGCTATCTTGTAGGCTTCTACAATGCATGGAACGCCGAAGAAACCGTTATCGCCTCCGAGGATTTCGGCGGCAAGGTTGAGTGCACATTCACTATTACCGGCTTTAAGTCCGGCGATTCCGCCGCTCCCGCCGAGGAAGCTACACAGGCTCCCGCAGGCAACGCCAACACAGGCGCCGCTGCCGATAAGAACAACGCGGATACCGGTGTTGAAGGCGTAGCCGCCGTTGCGGGCATCGCTATCATTGCCGCCGGCGCTATCGTTATTGCCAAGAAGAGAAAGTAATAAAGGCTGAAAATACGTGTTCGTTTAAAAAATCCCCTACCGGGTTTGCGTGGTATCGCTAACGAAGAATTAAGATTTATGTACCACCCGCAAGGAATGACCTTGCGGGATTGGTGTTTTTATGCGGATTTCCCGAGTTCTTCCGCCATGAATGCCTTATCGCATTCAAATGTGTAATGGATTACAATCGTATTCCCGCAGGTTCGCGAATACTTTTCGGGCTTCTCGAACACTTCAATCCTGCGGATAAACACTCGCAGCAGCTCGGCTGTAAGCTTTGGCATTTCAATGTATTCCCGCGCTTGCTCTATGAATTTCCGGATATATTGCTCCTGCAGGTCAAGCTCGGCTGCTTTTCTTTCAAGTTCGGCAAGCTTTTCATGAAGTTCGTTCTGCTCGGATTCATATCCTGCCGCGAGACTGTCATAGCGTTCGGGAGTAATTCTGCCGATTGCTCTGTCCTCACATAAACAGCGGATCGTGTTGTCGATCTGAGTGATTCGGGTTTCGATCTGCTTACGTTCTTGCTCGGCGGACCTGCCGAATTTCTTTGCCTCGATTATTCCGTTTTGCGCTGCCATTTCATAGAATTCCTCGGCATTTTCTCTTGCATAAGCAGTCATCTCCTTGAGGTTTTCAAGAACGATTCTGTCGAGAACACTCTCGCGAATGTAGTGTGAGGTGCAGTCTGTCGTTCTTCTTTGGTAGCCGCCGCACATAAAATTGTTTTTTGCGGAGTCAATGTTTTTTCCGCGGTGCAGATAGAGCCTTGAGCCGCACTCCCCGCAGTACAGAATGCCCGCGTATTTGTCGATTTCGCCCTGCTTGTCGGGGCGTTTTCTTCCCTCAAAGTGCTTTTGAACAAGGTCGAAGGTTTTTCGGTCTATGATTGCCTCGTGGGTGTCGGGAAATATCAAGATATTCTCCGGTGCGTTCTTAATACGCTTTTTCAGCTTGTTGGATTTTGAGAACGTCTTGAAATTGACCGTGTCGCCGCAGTATACTTGATTGGAAAGCATTTTTCGAACCGTTGTCTGCGCCCAATGATAAGGTCTGCTCATATCGGGATTTGCGGAGCGGTTTCCGTCGCGCTGAAACGCATAAACTCCGGGCGATACGATTTTGTCGGCGGTAAGCCTGTCGCAGATTTTCATAATTCCGAGCCCGCTTGCGTAGGCTTCAAAAATTCGTCTGACGATCGGAGCGGTTTCGGGATTGGGAACGATCTGTTTCGGATTGGCGGGGTCTTTCATATATCCGTATGGAATTGCGGTACCGACGCGCTCTCCGCGTTCGCCTTTCGCCCGCTGAACCGCACGGATTTTCTTGCTCGTATCGCGGGCATATAAATCGTTGAAGTAATTTTTTATCCCCGCAAAATCATTCACACCGTTGATCGAATCCACTCCATCGTTGACGGCAATGAACCTTACATCATACTGCGGGAACGTAATTTCCATGAGCAGACCCGTCTGAAGATAGTCCCTTCCAAGACGTGACTGGTCTTTCACAATCACGGTCGAAATGCGCTCGTTTTCAACGTCGTTCATCATCTCCTTGTAAGCAGGACGCTCAGTGTTTGCTCCCGAATAGCCGTCGTCAACATAAAACTTGCAGTTCAGAAACCCATGTTCGTCAGCATATTTTTGGAGAATCAGCTTTTGATTCTCTATGGACAAGCTCTCACCCTCACGCATATCCTCCTGCGAAAGCCGGCAGTAGAGCGCCGTAATTTTTTGGTTTGTGTACTCATAAGTACTCCTTTCCGAGCCGCTTAGTCAGCTCTGTACAATCAAACCGAATAGGATTTCACAGACATTATACCACTATTCGGTTTGAAAGTCCAGTGGTTTTTTTACTTTCCGTTGATTAAATATTTCAGGATGTCCTTGACCTTTTTCGGAATGTCTTCCGTATGATGCGGGGTGACGCTCATCACATTGTAGCGTATCCCGTCCACAACAACGGGACTAAGTTTGTACAGATGCCGCCTCCGATAGGCGTAGTTTTTAATGTTTTCAAGCATTTTCATAGTCAATATCCTCCTCATGATTTTCAAAACCCTCTCGTTGATTTCGTGAAATCAAGTCGTCAAGATTGATCTTTCCGCGCGTTCTTCGGACGTTTCTGATTGCCTCTTTGCGGTATTTCTCAACAATTTCCGGCGGAATATTTATCAACTTCGACAAGATCATAATGATCATTTCCACCTCAACAGCGTACCGAAATAGCCCCTTTGAGATTTTCGTAACGCCCGCCTCGCTGCCCTTGACGATCTCTCCGGCAAGTTCCTGTGCGATAATATTTTTCTGTCTGCCAAGTTTCAAGTCGGAGACATATTTTTGAATTGCCGTTGCAATAAATTCAGAACGTGACCTTGAATGCCTCGTTGAATATATGTCGCATAACCGTAATGTTTCATCATCTAAGCTAATCCCGATTTTATTTGCCATTAAACCTCTCTTTCCTGCGGTATGACCTTTTTGTGTCGCCGCATTTCCCTTTACTGTCGCATTTGTTGAATTTTTTCTTTCAAAGTGACACCTATGTTTCATACTTTTGCTTATCTTGACATCAAACTTCACCTCCCACAAATGGCTCTACAATGCGGTCGGCTTTGCCGTCCGCTGTGCCCGCGACACCGTCGCTTTAACCTGCATCGGAATCATAGCCCCAATATATGCCCGAATCAACCGTGAAATATGGGTAACTTCATCTTGCATTTTACTCTGAATTTGCCCTGCTCAAACTCGCGCAGAAACGGCTCAAATTTCGCTCAGAATCTGCTCGGCGGGCGGTTACCCTACTCGGCGAGAAAAATCTCACAAACCGTCCGTCAATCGGCGGAAAACGCGGGAACGATGATTCCGTCCTTGGCAAGACTTCTTCTCATCATTTCCGCCGCCATAGCTATGAGCGCTTCGCCTTGCGTTTGCTTAACAGGGACAGCAGGGACGGCTTTTTCTTCGCTCGGTAATTCAGCATCCTCAACCTCAATCAAGCTGTAATTAACATTCGTAACATTTTGAGGGTCGGCAGGGACAGCATTTTCCGTACACAATTTTTTACCGCCACTGCTGTCCCTGTCCGCAGCATAGCTGATAAAAATCTTGCGTGTGCCGTTGCTTTTTGTTTTGCCATAATCAATTCCAAGCGAACGGATTTCATCATCGTGCTGGAGCAGATCGCGGTATAGCCAGTTTTATTTATATCAGTATTATTAGGGGCGGAAATTCCGTACTCTTGACTGCTGGTTTTCAGGGGTGCAGACTGCGGTTTTTCAGCAGTCTTGACTGCGGCACTGTCAAGCGGTCTTGACTGCGGCACTGTCAAGCGGTCTTGGCTGCTGGTTTTCCGCAGTCTGCACCGGTGCGGAGGGTTCCGGCTCCAGGATAAAGTTCTTGACGTAAATCAGGGCGGGATGTCCCTGGCCCTGCTTTTTCCGTTCTATCAGACCGATGCCCTCCAATTCGCGGAACAGCTTCGTCGCCTTGTCCTTGCCGCAGTCCAGCATGGTCATGGCTTCCTCCTGGGTGAAGTAGAGGAACACGCGCCCGTTATCGTCCAGCCAGCCGTTGCGGGCAGACAGCCCCATGCGGTCAAGCAGCAGGCCGTACAGCACCTTTGCTTCCAGCGATACGCCCTTGTAGCGGCGGTCGGTCAAAAGGATTTTCGGGATGCGGTAGAAGCTGTACTGGTCGGCTTCATTCCCGTAGTAGTAATTCAGATTCAAAGTTTCCGGCATTTTCAAAGCCTCCTGTCTAAATGAAAAAAGCCCCGGCGATCTGTGTCGTCGGGGCAAAGCGATATATAACAAAAAAAGCCGCGCAGTAGCTGAACATCCGTCAGTTACTGTGCGGCTGATATGAATTAAAATCGGTATTACCGGGTTGCTGCCCGTTTGTCCTTTATGTGAAATGGTTCGTTATCACCTCCCTGCCTGCCCCCACCAAAGGGCGTATTTTATTGGAAAAAGAATGGTGGCAAATCCGAAATTCCTCTTTGAGATAGATTGCTCATGAATTTCTCTCTTTTCAGAAAACAACAATATATAGCGATATACACGTTATTTTATTCTGTATTTAGTGTCTTATGCGCGCTTTTCAACACCTGAGCAACCTTGGTAATAAGGGGTTTTCCGATTTGTCCTTATTATACCGTAAGGGCATACGGCGGCTACGAATATGCACCAACTGACAGGCGACTTCTACACAGTGGGCGAAGTCTTGGGACATACGCTTGCGGGTATCGGCGTATCGCTTGGGCTGTCTATGAACTTTGAAGCAGTCACAGCGCGTTATGTGGACGTGCGGCTTGAACGGAAAAAAGAAGTCCTTGACGCATACCATGACGCAGTAGGGAATGTTGTCTACTTTTTATTGAGGTTTAGTATTAGTTCAACGCCAAACTTGATTTTGATACTGTCACATAACTTGACATTAATACTATTACATGGTATAATTCCTACAAAACAACAATTTTGGAAGGATTATTATGGAAATCAACGGCAGCAACTTTCAAGATCTCATAAAAGCAACCGCAAGGGAATACGGGGAGGATCCCAAAAAGTTCGGCAGTATCAAATTTCCAAGTAAATTAAAGGTGAGTAAAGAAGACGGCTGTTTAACCATAACTCTTAACCACGAAAACAGAATAGGAATAGGAAATGACACTAAAAATATAAATATGCAGGAAGATTCCAATTGTTTTGAAGCGTGGGCGGTCATACTTTATGTTTACATAATGAAAAAACAGGGAACGGTGATTTTGGATACCGCTTCCGATCTAAAGCTCCCCGACTTTGATCAAACCTTAGATAAAAACCACCATTACTGCCGCTTTCTTTACCGTGCGCTGAGATTTTCGGAACAGTACCCTTGGTTTGAAATCGGGGAAAATCTTAAGGGAAAAGTTGACGAATTCGGAAAATTTTTAAAGGACAATACTTTCAGAAATCATATACGCAAAAATATAAGCAAACCAAAAGACAAAGCGGAAAGCATAGTGGAAAAATCCTTTGCCTTCGGGGGCCCGCACAGTGACGATAGTCGGGAATACCGCAGCAGCGAGCTTTGAGGCTATCTAGAGGAAAAAGGCATAAAACAGTATAACGATCAGAAAATTTACTCACAGCTCCGAGTGGGAATGTGGAAAATCGGCGCTAATCAAACCTCCAGCAGGCAATCCGCCATTGATCTTTGGACAATAAGCGGTGATACTATTTGTCCTATCGAGTTAAAAGCAAGGAGCACCAATGACGGAAAAGGCAACAAGAAGGTGGGAGTTATCTCGGAAATATTCTTTTATTCAAATTATATGTATGACTTTTTTACAAGCGGAAACAAGGACAGGACAAGCTTTGTGCCTAATGATACAAAAGAAGAAAAAAAGTATAAGAAAGAACCCGAGGATAGCGGCTACAGTCTGTTGATCGACCCACATAAGTCTTTTAAAAACGTAGTCGGCTTTATGCTGTTAGACGAAATCAGCACTCACCCCTTTTTAAGATCATCAAAATCAGAGACGCCCAAAATTTTAGAGGTGCTTAACGACAACAAAAGCGACGGCGTTGATATTCGTTATGATATTATTACTTATCCGGAGGAGAAGCGCAATGAGGAAAAATAAGGCGAAGCTTACGCCTTTATCCCGCAGACTTTCAATATATCAGATTTTCAGGTTCTGTCGAAAGGTTTCATTTCAAGAGATCACCGATCAGATGCCGTCGCTCTCCCACGACACAATATCAAAGGATATAAAGCTGCTGATAGAGGCGGGGGTATTGCAAACGGAATTTTTAAGAGGAAAGAAGGAGAATGTCTATATCAAAATTAAAACAGATATAACCCGCCTTGTGAAACAAAATCGCCCACACGTAGAAAAAATCTCCAAAGGCTCAATCGGCTTTGCTTTATGATGACCGAAATATACGGCGATCCTTTTAAATGGTACAAGGAAAAATTCCCGGAGCTTTCGAAAAATGATATGCTGGCAGATATAAGGGAGCTTCAAAAGTTAGGTCTAGAGATCATAAACAGCAATTATATGGAAGCGTTGGAAGATATGTGTTATTATCTTAACGGAGATAATGACGTGGCAGAGTACATTGATATCGTTATAGAGATATTGGAAAACGAATCCATATTTAATTGTTCAGATGTTTTTAACTATGGATATATGCTGGAAACTTGTACGCAAAGAGAAGGTTATTTTAAGCTTGATTGAAAATGTGGCTGCGGGTATATAACAATAAATATATTTTTGGATAAAAATAATATTTACATCGGTTAAATGTTTTTTGGCGATAGTTTTATTATATAAATTAAAACCACAAACAAATTGGTGGTTTTAACCGTCCTAAAAGTGCATATTACCAGTATGCGTGAAGATGCACCATAAGAAGCACCGAAAAATTTAGCAACGGACGGTTTAAATAATGCCGTCCGCTTTGTCCGCATATAATGATCTGAGAGACCCTAAAAAAAATATATCAGGCAATCAGTGAAGATGAAGCTCTTAATGCGCTGCTCAAATTTAAGGAAAAATGGCAAAAAACTTATCCGAGCTGCGTTAAAAGCTGGGAAGAAAATTGGGATATACTATC